>CAKTOF010000003.1 GCA_934589675.1 uncultured Oscillospiraceae bacterium | reverse complement strand
GCCAAAGGCCGCGGAGCCGCGAAGCGGCGGGCGGGCGCGCGCGCCGGAGCGGGCGGGCGGCGCAAGCGCAGCGCGGCGACGCAGGAGAGCCCGCGGAGTGCGCATAAAGGACGCGGCGGCTCGGCCGCCGCGGCCGCGCGCATTACCTCTGCGGGTCCGGGCCGTCACGTCGGCCCGGGCCGCCGGGGTGCGGGGCCGGAGGCCCCGCGGGGTCCCGGCGGCTGGCGTGCGGAGCGGAGGCGGAGCGCTTCCGCGAGGGCGAGCGCGAAGCGCAATGCCCGAGCGTGGCGCGCAGCCGGAGCGGAGCGCGCCGTTGTGCGAGCGCCGAGCGAAGCGATGGCGCGAAGCGTCCGGACGGTGCGAGCTTCCGGCTTATCTACTTGATTACAGGACATTATTCCGTCAGCGCGCAGCAAGGACGTGAAGAATGTACACGAGATCAGCTACACGGGACGTGTAGTTCTCTATCCCGATGGCTCGCGCGATGTGCAGTGCTGCACGAGCGCGATCTTTCGTGAGCCGGGCTGGGAGCCCGTGGACGAGCGGCCCGCGAAGCGGGACGCGAAGCCCCGCGAAGCGGGCGTCAAGTCCACGGGAGACGATCAGCTGAGATCCGCCCGAAGGGCGCGATCTCAGCTGCGGCGGCTCGCACTATCCAATTCCTTCCAGTATTTCGTGACGCTGACTTTGGACCCGGCGCGCATTGATCGGTACGACGGCGCAGCCGTCGTGCGGAAGCTGAATCAGTGGTGCGATAACATGGTACGGCGGCACGGGCTGCGCTATGTCCTTGTGCCGGAGCGGCACAAGGACGGCGCATACCATTTCCACGGCTTCTTCGTCGGCGACGGCCTGAAGGCTGTCGACAGCGGCGTGAAGTGGGACGGGCGGCCCGTCTACAACCTGCCGCAGTGGCGGCTTGGATATAGTACGGCGCAAGAACTGTATGGAGACTATGCAAATGCCGTCGGATATTGCTGCAAGTACATCGGCAAGCAGGACGGCGAGCGCCCGCTCGGGCGCTGGTATTATTCCGGCGGCGCTCTGGCGCAGCCGGCGATCATCTACGCCGATCTCGATTATAACGAGTTTGAATCGGCGTGGGATTTCGAGATTCCGGGCGCCCGCATCGCCGGGCGCTACGAAAAGCAGGAGGTATAATGTTATGCTGCAAATGGATATTGTCGATGCGATCATGAAGGACTGCGGTTGGAGCCGGTCACACGCTGGGACAGCGTACTTGCGCGAGGCGGTGCGGCTGCGCGCGCGTGGCTGGTGGGCGATGGGCGATATTTACGTTGAGCTTGCGCGCAAATTCCGCACGACAAGCTGCGCGGTGGAACGCGCGATGCGGTATGCGATCAGGTGCGCTATCGAGCGCGGCAGCGCAGAGGACTTCGCGGCATGGTTTGGGCCGTGCTGGGAATCTTTGACAAACGCTGACGCCGTCTGCGCACTTGCGTTTGAGGGCGGCGCTTATGACGACTGACTATCTGCTCCAACGCGAGGTCGACCAGGTGCTTGACCTGCTCATGCCCGATAATCGGCTGGTGATGAGGCTGCTGCTGCATACCGGGCTGCGCATCAGCGATGCGCTTGAACTGCGCCCTGCGCAGCTCAAGCCGCATTTCTGGGTCACGGAGCGCAAGACGGGCAAGCGCAGACAGATCGGCATTCCTGAACCGCTGCTGAGCGATCTGCGCGCAAGCGCGGGCGAGCACTGGGTTTTTCCCGGTGCCGACCCGCGCAGGCACCGGACACGGCAAGCGGTCTGGAAAGACGTCAAACGGGCCGCGCAAGCGGCCCGTTTGACGCAGAATGTGGCTCCGCACAGCGCGCGGAAGGTGTACGCGGTGCAGCTGCTGGACAGATATGGAGACATTGAGCGCGTCCGGCGGGCGCTGAACCATGGCGGCGTCGAGGTCACGCTGATTTATGCCATGGCCGATAAGCGGCTGCGCGCAAAGGGTCGGCGGCGACGTAAAGCGTCGGGCCGTCCCAAGGCTTGACAAGAGTCGACAAGGTGTGCTAGGATGGCTGGGAGGGGAGGTGAGGTAGCGCGAACGCTACAAAACCGTGATTTTGTTGCGGCGGCCATGGGCCGCTTTATTCGCCGGAGGCGAACGCAACAAAATAAAAATTTTGTTGCGTTTGCAGCTTTGCTTTACACGGCAGCGGGCAAATAGCCATTTCATACAATATATTAACCACACGGCGGCGTGCTGTCAACTGCGGCCGCCCTGGATGCCATAGGCAGAAAACCGCCGGGCTTCAGCATCGTGCAGAGCCCGGCGGTTGGTTTTGGTTTTACGCCTTTGGATGGTACTTTGCGTAGACGGCCTTCAGGTTGTGCTTGACGAGCTGCGCGTAGACCTGCGTCGAGGAAATGTCGCTGTGGCCGAGCATCTCCTGAATGCTCTTGAGATCCGCACCGTTTTCCAGCAGGTGCGCCGCAAAGCTGTGGCGCAGCGTGTGCGGCGTGATGTCCTTTTCAATCTGCGCTTTTTCCTGATAGTATTTGATGATCTTCCAGAAGCCCTGACGCGACATGCGCTCTCCGCTCAGGTTGACGAACAGCGCCTGCTCGTCGAGGCTTGCAATCATGCTTGGGCGGATGTTGTTCATATAGTCGCCAAGCGCCTTGACGGCCGCGGGATACAGCGGAATAATGCGCTCTTTGCCCTTGCTGCTGCAATGGATAAAGCCGCCGGAAATGCTCACGTCCGTGGTGTTGAGCGATATAAGCTCTGTGACGCGGATGCCTGTGGCGTACAGCAGCTCGAGCATGGCCTTATCGCGGTAGCCCTTCATGTCGACGCACTTCGGCTGCGACAGCAGCAGCTCGACCTCCTTGCCTGTCAGGATCTGCGGTAATTTTTTCTCGGTCTTGACGGCGTGGATGTCATACACGGGATTCTCGCTCACGACGCCGAGGCTGAGCAGATACGCAAAATAGCTCTTGAGCGACGCCGTGCAGCGGGAAACGGTCGCGGGCGATTTTCCCATGTCTGTGAGGTGCTCCAAATACGCCAGAATGAACGGCCGGCCGACATCTGCAAGCTCGACCTGCTCCTGCTCGCGGTACGTGGAAAACTGATGAATGTCACGCAGATAGGATCCGATGGTGTTCTCCGACGCGTGCTTCTCCTCGGCCAGGAACGTTTTGTATTCAACTGTAAAATCGTTCATACACAAACATCCTAACCATCAGAGTATCACCCGGCCGGGAAAAAGCCGGTCAGCCATGGCGTCAGCACACAGTCGGCTGCGCCGCAGATCAGTATGAGCAAAGCCGTCACGGCGGCAATGCGGGCTGCCTGCCGATCGGGCGTGCGCGTCTGCCGGTAAATGGCCCAGCCGGCGAGCATGATCACATACGGCAGCAGCAGCACGCCGGAGACAAGCTCCATGGCCAGCGCGCAGAGCGCTCCGCCTGCCCCGCCGAGCACGCCCAGCGCGCCAAGGCTGTATGCAAGCAGGAATCCTCGCGCAAATACGGCCGCGCAGGCCAGAACCGGCGCAAACGAAGAAAACGAGATGAGAAACAAAAAGACCGGAAAGCGAGCGCAGCGCGCAGCAGCCGCAAAAAAGCCGCCTGCGACAGACGCAGGATCGACCTGAAGCAGCCCCGGCGCCATCGCAGGCGCGCCCAGACAGCAAAACAGGACGCCGCTGCCCGCGCCAAGAGCCAGACACAGGACCGGCAGCAGCAGAAATGAATGCGATTTGCGCAATATCTTGCGTTTTGCTTGTGCGCCGCGCCACAACATAGCCTCACCCTCTGCTGCATGCTATGAGGAAAAGGAAAAAAATAGACGCACAAAATGGATCGTGCACGTTATGTTCTGCTTGGCGCGGAAAGAATTTGGCAACAAAGATTTTCTCTAATATAATCCACGCAGGCTGAAAATTCAAGGCTTTTCCCTGAAGTTTTCGAAATTTGTAGATTATGACCGAATGTTATGTCAACACGTTATGTAAACGCCGCAACAACGAGCGTCACCAGTTGTCTGGCTTCCGCCGCCGTACACGCTAGATGTTGCGGTTTGCGGGCGCGCTTTTGCGGAAAATCTTGTTTTTGCAAGTAGCGAGTCTTAAACTTGCATGGATTGCACAGTCAATCCTGTGCGTTTTGAAGCTTGAAAGATCGATTCCTGCATCTGCATTTTTGACATTGCGCACGTTTGCCAAAAAAACGGACGGGCGGGTCTCCCCTCTCGTCCGCAGCGGCGCTATCTTCTTCTGCGCTTTTTCCTTGCCGCCATAAGGCCCGCCAGCGCGCCGCCGAGAGCAGCGGCCGGAATCAGGTACGCCGCATGCGCAAAGGCGCCGCGGAAGGCAAGTCCCTTTACGGTCAGCATCAGCAGCAGATAGACGCCCGCTGCCGCCATCGCGGCCGGCAGCTTTTTCTCCCCTGCCCGTTTTGCGCCGAGCAGCGCGCCGCCCCAGCTTGCGCCCAGGCAGATCGCGATGGCGATCCCGCCTGCCGCGTCGAGCGGGATCATCTTGCCTGCAATGAACGCCGCCGCGACCATACACAATGCAATCGTGATCGCCATAGCGGCCGCACCGCCGATTCCGACCGCCTGAAGCCACGGCGATGCGCCGCGAGATTTCGGATGCATAGCCTCTCCTCCCATCTGCTTTACCCTATGCGCCGCGCAAAGCAGATATGCGAACAAGCCCACGGCAGAAAAAAAGCGCGAAGAGCAATTTGCTCTTCGCGCCCGTGTCCGGGAGATTATTTGCCCTCTTTTTTCTTCTGCTTGGCAAGGCGCTTTTCACGCGCTTCGGCGTCGCGCAGCGCTTTGGCCTCCTTTGCGGCCTCTGCGGCACGCGCCGCAGCGGTGTCGTTTGTGGAGATGGCCCAGCGCTGCATTTCGATGCGGACGCGGTCTGCGCCGGTCTCGACGACGATGACGTCGTCCTTGATGTGGCAAATGACGCCTTTGATGCCGCCGATGGTCGTGATCTCATCGCCGACCGCAACGGCGTTGCGCATGGCTTCTACTTCTTTTTTCTTCTTATTCTCGGGCCGGATCAGCATAAAGTAGAAAATGCCGATCATCAGAACGAGAAGAATTATGGTCGAATAGCCTTCCATGGGTGATCCTCCGTTTATTTTATTGTATTGGGATTATTATAGCCATAAGGCCGGCGGATTGCAAGGGCGAGGGCTAAATTTTCTCTGCAAGCAGCGCGCTGTATTGTGCGCGGAACGCGGCGAACGAGCCTTCATCGAGCGCTGCGCGGATCTTTTCCATCAGTTTGTTGTAAAAATACAGGTTGTGCATGACGGCAAGACGCATGGCGAGCATCTCCTCAGCCTTGAACAGGTGGTGCAGATATGCGCGCGAATAGCGGCGGCAGACCGGGCAGTCACACGCCGGGTCGATGGGCGACTCGTCGCGGGCGTACTTCGCATTTTTGAGGTTCCGCGTGCCTGACCATGTAAACAGCTTTGCATGGCGCGCGTTTCGCGCCGGCATGACGCAGTCAAAGAAGTCAACGCCGCGCCAGACGCCCTCAATGATGTTCGACGGCGTGCCGACGCCCATGAGATAGCGGGGCCTGTCCTTCGGCATAAACGGCTCGACGGACTCGATGATGCGGTACATGACCTCAGTCGGCTCGCCGACGGCAAGGCCGCCGATGGCATAGCCCGGAAGCTCCAGCTCCGCGATCTTTTTCATGTGCTCGATGCGCAGGTCGTCATATGTGCCGCCCTGGTTGATGCCGAAGAGCACCTGACCGGGGTTCACCGCGTCCGGCAGAGCCGCCAGGCGCGCCTGCTCGGCCTTGCAGCGGACAAGCCAGCGGTATGTCCGGTCGCACGAGTTTTTCACGTACTCGCGCGGCGCCGGATTCTCGATGCACTCGTCAAACGCCATAGCGATGTCTGAGCCGAGATTGGCCTGAATGCGCATGCTCTCCTCCGGCCCCATAAAGATGCGGTGGCCGTCGATGTGCGAGGCGAATGTGACACCCTCTTCTTTGATTTGGCGCAGGCTCGCAAGGGAAAAGACCTGAAATCCGCCGCTGTCGGTCAGGATCGGGCCGTCCCATGTGATAAATCTGTGCAGCCCGCCCATGGCGCGCACCGTCTCATCGCCCGGGCGCAGGTGCAGGTGATACGTGTTCGACAGCTCGATCTGGCAGCCGATCTCGCGCAGATCCTTCGCGCTCAGCGCGCCCTTGATCGCGCCCTGCGTGCCGACGTTCATAAACACCGGCGTCTGGACCGTCCCGTGCGGGCAGGTAAACGTCCCGCGCCGGGCGCAGCCCTCTGTTTTCAAAACCTGAAACATGGCAACCTCTCAAAAATTGCGGCGCCGGACTGGCCAGCGCCGCATGAATTCGATTTATTATACCGTCCGGATGCGCGGAAGTCAATGCGAAATCCCCGCACGGGCGCCCCTTTGCAGAAGCGGTGCTTCTGCTCGAAATAACCAGTTATTAGCAGATCAGCATGCAATCTCCAAACGAAAAAAATCGGTAGCGCTCTCTCACCGCTTCCTCATAGGCCGCCAGCACATGCTCTCTTCCGGCGAACGCGCTGACCAGCATGATGAGCGTGCTCTCGGGCAGGTGGAAATTCGTGATGAGAGCGTCCATGGCCTTGAACCGATAGCCGGGATAGATGAAAATGTCCGTCCAGCCGGATTTTTCTTCAAACGTGCCGTCATCGTGCGCGAATGACTCGAGCGTGCGGCAGCTCGTGGTTCCGACGCAGATGATCCGGCCGCCGGCGGTGCGGGTGCGGTTCAAAAGCGCGGCCGTCTCGGCGGAGATCATGCAGAATTCCGAGTGCATGTGGTGCTCCGAAATTTCGTCGGCCTTGACGGGGCGGAAGGTGCCGAGGCCGACATGGAGCGTGACATAGGCGATGTTTACGCCCATCGCGGCGATAGAATCCAGCATTTCGCGCGTAAAGTGCAGCCCGGCTGTCGGCGCGGCGGCGGAGCCGTTGACGCGGGAGTAGACGGTCTGGTAGCGCTCGCCGTCTTCAAGTTCTTCCTTGATATACGGCGGAAGCGGCATCTTTCCGAGCCGCTCGAGCACCTCGAGAAATATGCCTTCATAGTGGAACTGCACAAGCTTGTTGCCGCCGTCCAGCGCGCCGACGACCGTCGCGGTCAGCTCGCCGTCGCCGAACGAGAGCTCCGTGCCCGGCTGCGTTTTTTTTCCGGGGCGCGTCAGGCACTCCCACACGCCGTCGCCCTTGTCCTGCAAAAGCAGCACTTCGACCGCGCCGCCGGACGGCACGCGGTGGCCGAGCAGGCGCGCCGGCAGGACGCGGGAGTCGTTGAGCACAAGGCAGTCGCCGGGACGCAGATACGCCGGCAGGTCGTAAAAATGGCGGTGCTCCATTGCGCCCGTCTCGCGGTCGAGCACGAGCAGGCGCGACCCGTCGCGCCGTGCAAGCGGCGTCTGCGCGATGAGCTCCGGCGGGAGGTCGTAGTTGAAATCCGAGGTCTTCAAGTGCAATAGTCTCCTTTATTTTGCCGCGTCAGCCGATCGTGACGCTGGTGTAATAGAATTTCAGGATCTCGTCGTAGGTCTTTCCCTGCTTGCCCATGGCATAGGCACCGTACTGGCTCATGCCGACGTTGTGGCCGTAGCCTTTGCCGACGATGAGCCACTTTGTGCCCGACGTGTTCGTGACCGTCGCAAAGTCGGCCGAGCTTGCCGCGCCGGTGCTTCCCGTGCTGCCGGACGCCGGGACGAGGCCGGAGCCTGTGATGCTGGCGGCCGCGCCCGTGAGCTGCTCGGTGCCGGATGCGGTGATGGCGTAGACGGAGCCGGACTGCACCGTGGTCTTGCCGTCGGTCACGGTAAAATCGCCCGTGCCGGACGGCTGCGTGCCCGTGCCTTGATAGGTCTGGCCGGGCGCGACGATGATGAACCGGCGGCTGAAATAGCTGCTCGGGAGATAATTCTGGAACACGCCGCGCGCATTGTCCTTCGTAAACGTGTAGGTTCTGCCGTTTGCGTCTGTCAGGACGACCTTGTTCGCGTTGCCGAGGGCCGTGTACTCCGTGACCTCGGCCGAGACGATCGTCGCGCAGCCGGAATAGCTGCTGCTCCACTTGCGCACGGCGTCGGCCAGCTCCTCGCCAGAGAGCGAGTAGCTCCAGCTGCTCGTTGGGATGGAGATGGACAGCTCGTAGGGGTCCTCCTTGCCCGTCAGGTACGGATAGCTGCTGCTCCAGGCGTTGCCGACGTCCTCCGTCGCGCCGCCGTCAGACGAGTGATAGAGCGCCTCGATGAGCTTGCCGTTATAATAGAGGCACTGCCCTGCCGTCTCCTGCGCGGCGCGCGTGACATTGGACGCACCTGTGCCGGAATAGACGCCGCGGTAGACCTGACAGCATGTGGAGTTGCAAACATCAAAGCCATACGAGGCATGCTTGGCCGTAGCCTCGGCAAACGTCCGCGCGGCGACCGCGCCGGCCTTGAGCGTCTCGACCGGCCATGTCGCGTTCATCTCGTAGGGCACGACGCCCTGCACATAGTCGTCGAGATCCACAAAGTTGATGACCGTAAGATCCGCGCCCGAGCGGCGCGCGTACTGGAAGCCGCCCGCGTAGCAGTAGCCCTTGAACCATGTCTTGACGCCGGATGCGCCCGTGATGTCCGGCATGACCGCAAAATAGTTGCCGCCGGGGCCGCCGTCATACTCAAAGAGAATCGTGTTCGAGCCGGTCTTTACGACCGTGTAGCACGACGCGCTTGCGCCGACGACGGATGTGCCGGCGTAATGCGCCTGATCGGCCGCGGCGGTCTCCGTCGACGAGTAAAACTCAAAGCGAACGCGGTATGCGCCGTCTATGTACGCCGGGAAGCCGTATGGGTATCCGGCCGCGGCGGCGAGGGCCGACTCGTAGCTTGCGTATGTCTCGTCCGTCTGAAGATGGTAGGCGCCGACGAGCTGGAACGAGGCCGACGGTCGGCTGTCGGAATACGCGCCGCCGGAATAGTAGAGGTTGGCGTCCTTGCAGATCGTGATCTTCTCCGTCTGCGTCTGCCCGACGGCAACGAAGCTGCGCTGCGCGTCAAAATAGCCAAAGCGGTAGCCCGAGCCGACCTCGTTGGCGAGATTGGCCGTCGCAAGCGCGTTCGATCCATAAAACAGACCGGCGCGCAGGATATGGTTGACGCTGGCTGCGCGGGCCGGCGCGGGAAGCGCAGCGATCAGCGCAGCGCACATCAAAGCAAGCGCGAGCGCGCGCCGGATGCGCCGGAATGCGGTAGTGAGATTCATATGGTTCCTCCGAGAGCGTGCTGCATCGGTTATTTTTACAATTTTCAACGCACTAAATCGCAGAATATGAGCATTCCCTGCATTGACATTGAAAATAAGGAATTGTAAAATGATAAAAATGCAGTCGGTTTGAATAACCTGACGGCGCAGCCGTCAAGTCGTACTGCATCATTATAATATTCCGGCCGCGCATTTGCAACCCAGTCGGGTGAATTTGCAGCAAATCGGAAAATGAATGCATAGATTTAGATGGGGGATGCCAAATGGAACGGTATAAAGTTGGGATCATCGGTGCGACCGGCATGGTCGGTCAGCGCTTCATCACATTGTGCGACGGCCATCCGTGGTTTGACTGCGTCGTGCTTGCCGCCTCTGCGCGCTCTGCCGGCAAGACGTATGAGGAGGCTGCCGCGGCCCGCTGGGCCATGGACGTCCCCATGCCGGAGTGGGCGAAGTCCATCGTGCTCATGGACGCCGAGGCTGACGCCGCAAAGATCGCCGATGAGGTCGATTTCGTCTTCTGCGCCGTCGACATGAAAAAGCCCGAGGTGCTCGCGCTCGAGGAAAAGTACGCCAAGCTCGAGTGCCCCGTCGTCTCCAACAACTCCGCAAACCGCATGACGCCGGATGTCCCCATGGTCATCCCGGAGCTCAACCCGGATCATCTTGCCGTCATCGCGCACCAGAAAAAGCGCCTCGGCACGACGCGCGGCTTTATCGCCGTCAAGTCGAACTGCTCCATCCAGAGCTATGTCCCGGCGCTGCACCCCATCAAAGACGTCTACGGCCTCAATCGCGTCCTCGCCTGCACCTATCAGGCCATTTCCGGCGCGGGTAAGACGTTTAAGACGTGGCCCGAGATGGTCGACAACCTCATCCCCTACATCGGCGGTGAGGAGGAAAAGAGCGAACAGGAGCCGCTCAAGGTCTGGGGCAAGGTTGGCGGCGGCGTCATCGTCCACACGAAGAAGCCGGAGATCACAACGCAGTGCCTGCGCGTTCCGGTTTCGAATGGCCATATGGCCGCAGTGTTCGCCTCGTTCGACCGCAAGCCGGATCTCGACGAGATCAAGAGAATCTGGTCGGAATTCCGCGGCCGCCCGCAGGAGCTTGCGCTTCCGCACGCGCCGAAGCAGTTCCTGCACTATTTTGAAGAGGACAACATGCCGCAGACGCGCCTGCAGCGCGACCTCGAGGGCGGCATGGCCATCTCCATCGGCCGCCTGCGGCCGGACAGCCAGTACGACCTCAAATTCGTCTGCCTTTCACACAATACCCTGCGCGGCGCGGCCGGCGGCGGTATGCTGCTGGCGGAGCTCCTGTGCGCCGACGGGTATATCACCCATCGCTGAAGGAGTGAAGATCATGAAAGCACCCGCTTTTACCGGCTCCGGCGTCGCCATCGTGACGCCGATGCTGCCGGATCGCACCATCAACTTTGAAAAGCTCGATGAGCTCATCGAATTCCAGCTGCAAAACGGCACCGATTCCATCGTCATCTGCGGCACGACCGGCGAGACGCCGACGCTGACCGAGCAGGAGCACCTTGAGGCAATTTCGCACGCCGTGAAAACGGTCGGCGGCCGCTGCCCCGTCATCGCCGGCACAGGCAGCAACTCCACCGCGCACTGCGTCGAGCTGTCCAAGGCTGCCGAGCAGTCCGGCGCGGACGCCGTGCTCGTAGTGACGCCGTACTACAACAAGGCAAGCCGCCGCGGCCTCGTCGCGCACTATACCGCCGTGGCCGACGCCGTGAACGTCCCGGTCATCATCTACAACGTCCCCTCCCGCACGGGCGTTTCCATGACGGTCGAGCTGTACAGGGAGCTCAGCGCGCACCCGCGCATCAACGGCGTAAAAGAGGCCTCCGGCGACGTCGCGCTCGCAGCGCGTACCATCGCCGCCTGCGGCGATTCGTTCAACGTCTGGTCGGGCAACGACGACCAGATCGTCCCGCTCATGTCCGTCGGCGCGTGCGGCGTCATCTCCGTTCTGGCCAATCTCATGCCGAAGGAGACGGCACATACCGCGCACCTGTGTCTGGAGGATCGCTTCCTTGAGGCCGGCCGCGAGCAGGTGCGGCTGATGGACATGATCGACGCGCTGTTCTGCGAGGTCAATCCCATCCCTGTCAAAACAGCGCTCAATCTCATCGGCCTCAATGCCGGCCCGCTGCGCCTGCCGCTGTGCGACATGGCGCCGGAGAATCTCGAGCGGCTCAAAGCGGCGCTGCGCCGCTTCGGCTTCCGCGTCTGAGCCGCCATCCTACAAAAGAGGCAGGTCAACTCATGAAAAACATCGTCATTTCCGGCGCGAACGGGCGCATGGGCCGCGTCGTCGCCGACATCTGCAAGCAGGATCCGGAGCTTGCCGTCTGCGCGGGCTTTGACGTCAGCGGCAGCGGCGAGTTCGCCTTCCCGGTCTACGCGCACCCGATGGAGTACACGGGGCCGTGCGACTGCGTCATCGACTTCTCCTCACCTGCCGCGCTGAGCGGTCTTCTCACCTTCTGCCGCGAAAAGCGCTGCGGCGCCGTGCTGGCCACGACGGGCTACTCCGATGAGCAGCTCGCCGCCATTGCCGAGGCCAGCCGCGAGATCCCGATTTTTCGCTCGGCCAACATGAGCCTCGGCATCAACGTGCTTCTGGAGCTCGTGCGGCAGGCTGCGAAAAAGCTCGAGGGCTTCGACATCGAGATCGTCGAGAAGCACCACAACAAAAAGCTCGACGCGCCCAGTGGAACGGCGCTCATGCTCGCCGATGCCGCGAGCGAGTCTGTGCCCTACGACGCAAATTACGTCTGCGTGCGCGAGAGCGTCCGGCGGGTGCGCGATCCGCATGAGATCGGCATCAGCTCCGTCCGCGGCGGCACGATCGTCGGCGAGCACGTGGTCATCTTCGCCGGGCGCGACGAGGTCGTTGAATTAAAGCACACCGCCTATTCGCGCGAGGTTTTCGCAAACGGCGCGGTGCGCGCCGCCGCGTTTTTGTGCGGCCGCGCGCCCGGAATGTACAACATGACCCATCTTGTCGCGGAGGAGAACTGATATGGAACAAGTTATCACGAAGATCACGCATTGCCCGAACATCGCGCTCGTCACGCTGCCTGAGATCCCGAGCGACAGCCGCATCGCGGCCGAGATCCTCACGGCCATCTCGGACGCCGGCGTCAACGTCGACATGATCAGCCAGACCGCGCCGCAGGGCAGCACGATCAGCCTTGCGTTCTCCATCTCCATGGACTCCATGGCGCTCCTGCTGCCCGTCATCAACTCGCTCAAGCCGCTCCATCCCGGCCTCAAGTGCGAGATCTCCGGCGGCATGAACAAGATCAATTTTTACGACGCGAACATGGTCAACACCCCGGGCGTCGCCGCGCGCGTCTTCTCCGCCCTCGCGGCATCCTCCGTGCAGGTCGTCATGATCACAACGTCGACGGTCGACATCTCGATCCTCGTGCGTGATCACGAGATTGAAGATGCGCTCGCGCTCTGCGCCGAAAAATTCGGCACAGAGCCTATCGAAGTACCTTTTGAATAATCTAAGCATAAAAAAGCGCCCAGCTCATGTTGAGCTGGGCGCTTTTTTTCTTGTCTTGGTTTATCCCTTGAGAACCGCCTTGTGGAACACCTTTTTGCCGCGGCGGATCTTCACGCCGGCCTTGAGCTGATCCTCCGTGACGGCGAAGTCGATGTTCGGCACCTTCTCGTCCTCGACGAACACGCCGCCCTGCTGGACGAGGCGGCGCGCCTCGGCGCGAGACGGAGCAAGGCCGCAGGCCGTCATAAGGTCGAGAATCTTGATGGCGCCGTCCTTGAGCACGGACGGGTCGAGCTCCGTCGTCGGCATATTCGAGTCGTCCGCGCCGCCAGAAAACAGCGCGCGCGACGCCTCGCGGGCCTTGTCGGCCTCCTCCTTGCCGTGGACGAGCGCGGTCAGCTCGTAGGCCAGAACGTCCTTGGCGTCGTTGATCTTCTGATCCTTCCACGTCTCCATCTCCGCGATCTGCTCAAGCGGCAGGAACGTGAGCATTTTCAGGCACTTGATAACATCCGCGTCGCCGACGTTGCGCCAGTACTGGTAGAAGTCATAGGGGCTGGTCTTATTCGCGTCGAGCCAGACGGCGTTGCCGGCGGTTTTGCCCATTTTGTTGCCGTTGGAGTCTGTGAGCAGCGTGATGGTCATGGCATAGGCGTCCTTGCCGAGCTTTTTGCGGATAAGCTCCGTGCCGCCGAGCATGTTGCTCCACTGGTCGTCGCCGCCGAACTGCATATTGCAGCCGTAGTGCTGGAACATGTGGTAGAAGTCATAGCTCTGCATGATCATGTAGTTAAACTCAAAGAACGACAGCCCCTTCTCCATGCGCTGCTTGTAGCACTCGGCGCGGAGCATGTTGTTGACGGAGAAGCACGCGCCGACCTCGCGCAGCAGCTCGACATAGTTGAGCTTTAAAAGCCAGTCGGCGTTGTTGAGCATCATGGCCTTGCCCTCGCCGAACTCGATGAAGCGCTCCATCTGGCGGCGGAAGCACTCGGCGTTGTGGTCAATGTCCTCTTTTGTGAGCATTTTGCGCATGTCGGTGCGGCCGGACGGGTCGCCGATCATGGTCGTGCCGCCGCCGATGAGCGCGATGGGGCGGTTGCCGGCCATCTGGAGGCGCTTCATGAGCGTGAGCGCCATAAAGTGGCCGGCCGTCAGAGAGTCGGCGGTGCAGTCAAAGCCGATGTAGAACGTGGCCTTGCCCTCGTTGATGAGATCGGCGATCTCCTGCTCGTCCGTCGTCTGCGCAATGAGCCCGCGGGCGGTGAGTTCTTCGTAAAGTGTCATGTTTCTTCCTCCAACATAAAATAAAAAGCCCTCTGTCCCCTTGGCGGGAACAGAGGGCGCAAATTACAAAATCAGCGCGGTACCACCTCTGGTTTTGCGCGCCTTTCGCAAAGCACGCCTTACGGAGTCCTGACAGACTCCATCGCTGTAACGGGCGGACCCGTCTTGCCCTACTGCGATTTTCAGGCAGCCGCTCCGGGGTGTATTCGCCGTGGGCCCGCTCCCCCTTGCACCAGACGGAGGCTCTCTTTGCCGGGCTTGCGCGGTTACTTCTCCCCTTCAACGCGTTATGCGCATCTTAGCACGGATGCGCGGATTTGTCAACGGGCTTTTTTCAGCGCGTCGGCGCTGCTCAAAAGCTCTGCAGCGCTCTGCAGAAGCGTCGGCGTCACGGCTGCGCCGCCGGTCAGACGGGCGATCTCACGGATGCGCTCGTCGCGGCCAAGCTGCGTCACGCGCGTATAAGTGCGGCCGCCCTGCTCCTGCTTTTCCACGGAAAAATGCGTATCCGCCATGGCGGACAGCTGCGGCAGGTGCGTCACGCACAGAACCTGCTTTGTCCGCGCGACGGCGGCGAGCTTCTCCGCCACCTTCTGCGCCGCGCGGCCGGACACGCCGGCATCGACCTCGTCAAAAATGAGCGTTGCGACTTCGTCCTGCTCTGCCAGCACGTTTTTCATGGCGAGCATGATGCGCGCCAGCTCGCCGCCGGAGGCGACGCGGCTGATGGGCCGGAGCGATTCGCCCGCGTTCGCGCTCATGAGAAAGCGCACGCCGTCCGCGCCGTCCGGGCCGAGCGGGACTTCGGAGAATTCACACCGGAACTGCACGCGCGGCATGTCGAGCTGCCGAAGCTCGTCGCAGATGCGCGCGGAGAGCGCCTCCGCCGCGGCGATGCGCGCTTCGTGCAGCGCCTTCGCAGCCGTCTCGGCCTCTTTCTTCGCGGCCGTCTCCTGCTTCTGCAGGCGCGCGAGGTGGTCGTCGGAGAACTCTATTTCATCAAGCTGCGCCTTGGCCTTTTCGCAGTAGTCCAAAATGGCGGCTGCGTCGGGGCCGTACTTGCGGCGCAGGCGATGGAGAACATCCAGGCGCGACTCGATGCGTTCAAGCTCTTCACCGGAGAATTCAAAGTCATCGCGCAGGCCGCGCAGCTCCTCGGCGATGTCGCGCGCGGAGTAGACCAGTTCGCGCAGGCGCTCATGCAGCGCGGCAAGCTCGTCGCTGTATCCGGACATGGAGGAAAGCGTCCGCTCGGCCTGGCTGAGCAGGTCGGCCGCGCCCTCGCTGTCCTCGTCGCCGTAGAGCATTGCAGCGGAGCTGTCAAGCCCCGAGGCCAGCTTTTCGGCGTTCTGCAGAATCTTGCGGCGTGC
Organism: uncultured Oscillospiraceae bacterium; assembly: GCA_934589675.1. Lineage (GTDB taxonomy): Bacteria > Bacillota > Clostridia > Oscillospirales > Oscillospiraceae > CAKTOF01. The sequence goes on along the minus strand of CAKTOF010000003.1, from coordinate 148,613 downwards.
GGCAAGCGCCTCGTCCTCGCCGGGCTTTAATTCCGCGGCGTCAATTTCATCGATCTCATAGCGCAGGCGGTCGGCAAGGCGCTGCTTTTCCGTCTCGTCCATCGTAAAGCGCGCCATTTCGGCGCGGATGGCGCTCAGCGCGGAAAATTTTTCGCTGTAGGCATCGCGGAGCGCGTCGTCGCCCGCGAAGGCGTCGAGGTATCCGAGGTGCGTCGCCTCGTCAAAGAGCTGCTGTGCGTCGTGCTGGCCGTGGATGTTGATCAGGTGCAGCCCGAGCCGGCGCAGCAGCGTCGCTGTGACAGGCGTGCCGTTCACGCGGCAGACGCTCTTGCCGTCCGCGCGCACCTCGCGCCGGATCTGCACCTCGCCGCCGGAAAGCTCCACGCCGTTTTCGGCAAACCACGAAAGCGCGGGCACGCCGGTAAAGACGCCCGTGACGGATGCGCGCTCTGCGCCTGTGCGGATCATGTCGCGCGAGGCCCGCTCGCCTAAAATGGCGCTGATGGCGTCGATGACGATCGACTTGCCCGCGCCTGTCTCGCCGGTGAGGACGTTGAAGCCCGCGTCAAAGTCGATGTCAGCCTGCTCGATGACCGCGATATTCTCAATGTGCAGCGAGGTGAGCATACCGCCCGCTCCTTTCCCGCTTACTGGAACAGCTTTTTGATCTCGGCGCAGAAGGATGCGGCCGAAGGGCTGTCTCGCATGATGATGAGCGCCGTGTCGTCACCGGCCAGCGTGCCGACGACGGCCGAGGTCTGCATGGAATCGACGGCCGAGCACGCCGCTGAGGCAAGGCCCGGCAGCGTTTTGACGACGACCATGTTCTGCGCGTAGTCATAGCTCGTGACGCACTCGCGGAAGATCGTGTTCAGCTTGGTCGTGAATGAATTGGACGCGTCTTTTGCGATGGCCGTGTAGCGGTAGCCGCCCGCGCTCGTAAGCTCCTTGAGAAGCCGGAGCTCTTTGATGTCCCGGGAAATGGTCGCCTGCGTGCTGTGAAAGCCGCGGCGCTCAAGCTCATCGAGCAGCTGCTCCTGCGTCTCGATGTCGCGCTCGGAAATAATTTCAAGAATCAGTGCCTGTCTCTGAGATTTCATGCTGTTTCCTCACTTGTCACGAAATTTCTTGTTGACGATCTGGTAAAACGTGGTGTCCTTGATGCGGATGAGGTTCGTCCGCTTGTCCGACATCTTCACGACCACCTGATCGCCCGCATTCAGGCGGAACGCGCGGCCGCCGTCAACGGATAAATATGCATTTTTGCGTCCGATACTGCCGACCTGAACCGTGACGGTGCGCGAGCCGGAGAGCACGATGGATTTTGATTGAAGCGCGTGCGCGCAGATCGGTGTGATGATGATGTTGTCGGCCGAAGGCTCGACGATCGGGCCGCCGGCGCTCATGCAGTACGCCGTGGAGCCCGTCGGCGTGGCGACGATCACGCCGTCGCCGCTGACGCGGTAGCACTCCGTGCCGTCGCACTGGACGCTCAGCTGCAAAACGCGCGCAACTGCGCCCTTTGTCACAACGGCGTCGTTGAGCGCCGTGTCTGTGAAGATCGTATTGCCGCAGCGGCGCACCTCCACATAGAGCATTTTGCGCTGATCGAGCGTATACTCGTCGTCAACAAGGCGGCGAAGCAGGTCGAGCTCGCCGGACTCCAGCTCTGCGATGAAGCCCATCGTGCCGACGTTTACGCCGAGGATCGGCACATTGTGCCGGATGACCTGCTTGCTCGCATGCAGGATCGTACCGTCGCCGCCGAAGCAGATCATCGCGTCGCACGCGCGAAGCGACTCGTCGAGGTCATGCAGCTTGACGCCGGCCGGAAGGTCAAAATTCCGATCGATGTCAAACGGCAGACAGATGCGCGTCTGCGCGCCGGCCGAGCGGAGAACGCGCTCGGCATAAAGCGCGCATCGAAAGCCCTTGTCCCGGTATGGGTTGGGCGTGAGAACAAATCGTTTCATGGCGGTCATCCTTTCAGGGCGGTATGGGCAGCCTCGACAAGCGCGGCCGGATCGACCGGCGCGTCCGCTCGTCCGTCGCGCACCAGATGGCCGAGAAACTCAATGTTGCCCTCCGGCCCTTTCACGGGCGAATAGGTCAGATTTGCAACGGAAAAACCAAGGCTGTGCGCTGTCTCGATGAATCGGCGGAGCACCTCCTCGTGCACAGCCGGGTCACGCACGACGCCCTTCTTTCCGACTTTTTCGCGCCCGGCCTCAAACTGCGGCTTGATGAGGCAGACGACCTGCCCGTTCGGGCGAAGCAGCGCGGAAATGGCCGGCAGCACGATGGAAAGCGAGATGAAGGATACGTCAACGACCGACAGGTCAAGCGGCTCGCCGATCTGCTCGGGCGTGACGTGGCGGATGTTCGTCCGCTCCATGACGACGACGCGCGGATCGTTGCGGACAGACCATGCCAGCTGTCCATAGCCGACGTCGATAGCAAATACTTTCTTCGCGCCCTTTTGCAGCAGGCAGTCCGTAAAGCCGCCCGTCGACGCACCGGAGTCAGAGCAGACGAGCCCCGTCGGATCGACGCCGAAGTCCGCGAGCGCCTTTTCCAGCTTGAGGCCGCCGCGGCTGACATAGGGGCAGGCCGCGCCGCGCACCTCAATGTCCGCGTCCGCATGGACGGGCGTTCCGGGCTTGTCCACGCGCTGCCCGTCCACAAAAACGAGGCCGCTCATGATGGTGGTCTTCGCCTTCTCCCTGCTCTCCTGCAGACCCTTTTCAACCAGAAGCGCGTCAAGGCGCTGTTTGTCAGTCATCGTTTCGAACCTCCTTTGCCGCTGCGGCGATGCCCTCCGCATCCAGATGCAGGAGCTTCCGCAGCTGCGCAACGCTCCCCTGCCGCACAATGCCGCTGCCGAGATTGAGAAGGCGCGACACCGCCGGAATGCCGGCGGCAGACAGGGCGGACAGGATCTCCTTGCCGATGCAGCCGGTCTCAGCCGCGTCCTCGGCGACGACAAGGCGCCCGCTGACCCGGACGGAGTCAAGCACGGAAGTAAGGTCGAGCGGCGCGATGCACGTCAGCCGGATCAGATCGGCGCGCACACCGCTCTTTTCCAGCATGGAAACGGCAGCTGCCGCCTCGTGCGCCAGGATGCCGTAGGATACGATCGTTACCTCCGGCGCATCGCACGGCGCAAGCGCGGGCAGCTTCCCGCCGTCGCCGCCGCGCGGGTAGCGCAGCGCCACGGGGCCGGAGAATTCATAAAGCGCTGCGCGCAGCATGGCGCGCAGCTCATCCGTCGTGGCCGGACAGAGGACCGTCATGCCGGGGACGGAGCGCAGATAGCTGACATCAAACGCGCCCTGATGCGTCTCGCCGTCCTCGCCGACAAGGCCGGCGCGGTCGACCGCGAACACCACATGGAGCTTCAGAAGCGAAATGTCATGGATGAGCATATCATACGCGCGCTGTAAAAACGTCGAGTAAATGGCCACAACGGGCAGCATGCCGCCCTTGGCAAGGCCGCCCGCCATCGTAACGGCGTGCCCCTCGGCAATGCCGACGTCAAAGCAGCGCGCCGGGAAGCTCGATGCAAAGGGCGAAAGCCCCGTTCCCGGGATCATGGCGGCGGAGACGGCGCAGAGATTCCTATCCTCGCGCGCAAGCGCGCACAGCTCCGCGCCGAATGCACTCGAGAACGTCTCGCCGCCTGCAGAGCAGGCCTCGCCCGTGTCCGGATCGAACGGGCCGATGCCGTGGAAGCGGTTCGGGTCCTGCTCGGCCGGATAGTAGCCCTTGCCCTTCTTCGTCGTGACGTGAAGCAGCACGGGGCAGGCCATATCGCGCGCGAGCGCGAGAAGATAGCACAGCTTTGAAACATCGTGCCCGTCGACGGGGCCGAGGTATGTAAAGCCCATCTCCTCAAACATCGTGCTGTCGAACAAAATTGTCTTCAGACCCTGCTTGAGCCGGTGCGTGAAGCGGTAGAGATGCCGACCGCCCGGGATGACGGACGTAAAGCGCCGGTAGGCTTTTTTCAGGCCGAAATAGCTGGGCTTGAGGCGGATGCGCGCAAGATGCTGCGCGATGCCGCCGACGTTGCGCGAGATGCTCATGCCGTTGTCGTTGAGGATGACGATGAGCGGCTCGCCGCTCTCGCCGGCGTCGTTGAGGCCCTCGTAGGCCAGCCCGCCCGTCAGCGCGCCGTCGCCCAGCAGGGCGATGACGGTCTGGTCGTCCTTCCGCAGCGTGCGCGCGCGGGCCAGACCGAGCGCGACCGAGACGGCGTTGGAGGCGTGGCCCGCGATGAACGCATCCGCATCCGACTCGCCCGGCTTCGGGAAGCCGGACAGCCCGCCGAGCTGCCGCAGCGATGAAAACTGACCGGCGCGGCCGGTCAGCAGCTTGTGGACGTAGGCCTGGTGCCCGACGTCGAACACGAGCCGGTCGTGCGTCACGTCGAACACCTTGTGGATGGCGAGCGTCAGCTCGACCGTGCCGAGGTTCGAGGCAAGATGGCCGCCCGTGCGGGACACGCTTTCGATCAGGAATTTTCGGATCTCACGGCACAGCGCCGCATCCTCGTCCGGCGTGAGCGCGGCGAGGTCGGCATGGCCGTGGATTTTCTCTAATATAGACACGTAAAAAACACAACCTTAACGCTTGCCCTGCCCGCTTTTCTTCTTTCCAAGCAGCGCGCGGAGCCGATGCGGCAGCGTCCGGAAGAAGCAGAGGATCTTTGCCGCGATGTGGATGATGTCGGTGCTGCGGCTCATGGCGATGCCCTTGCCGCAGGCCTTCCCGCCGACGGTGAGACCCGCAACGAGCGCGCTCATGAGCAACCGCACGACCGTGCTGACGCTCGGCGTGAAGTTCACAACGAGCTCAGCCGCGATGAGCGCGGACGCAGAGCCCGAGATGACGCCGCAGATGTCGCCGATGACGTCGTTGCAGATGGAGCTGACGCGGTCGGCGTTGCGCACGAGGCGCAGTGCGTCCGTGGCCTCGGGCACCTTGCGGGCAGCCATGGAGTGGAACGGACGCTCATCCGCCGCTGCGACGGCCACGCCGATGATATCGAACAAAATGCCGATGAAGACGATGACGAACAAAATGATGAACGCAACAACGATCTGCGCGTCGGAGAGCAGCGCGCTCGACACATAAGAGAACATGGCGGAGACGAACACCGTCATAAAAAAGATGGAGACGATCCAGCGCACCCGGCTTGGGGTCTTTTTCTTGCCGTGCTGGGCCGATCCGTCGGATTTCAAGTTGATCTCCCTCCAAATTGACAGTAAAAAAAGCGGCAGCGCAGAATGTAAATCTTACGGCTTAGGTCGGGTTGAATTTCTCCCGCCGCTGCCCGCCGTTGCCGAGCGGGCGGTTTCCCATTGAAGCAGCGGCCGGCTCGTTGCCGCGGCCGATACCCGATTGCCACTGAGTCCGCACTGTAATCCATTCTGCGCCCATTTACGACAGCCTAGGTGATTTCCACAGCAGGCCCACCGTCTCTTTAGCCTCTTTTGCAGATACGGTTTCAAGAAAATATCACTTTGCCGCATGGCCATGCAGCAAAGTGCGTAGCTCCCCTATCCCGCCGTACCCACGCAAGGCAGGCTACACTGCACACAGCACAACAACATGCACCGCGATGCAGGTTTCACCCTGCTTCGTACGAAGTCGCGTGGAACTGCGCGTTCGCTTCGCTTCGCACAAGAGCAGGTCTCCACGGAGAACGGGTCGGGTGCCCCATGCCATTGGGGCGCGCCCGTAATCCTTAACCCCCAGCACCCACCCTGATCTGGGCGAAAAAAGCAGGCACAAGGGACTTCATCGATTTGCCCTTTAACGGATTTTTAGGCCCGTCTTCGGAGCCGGCAGCTCTGACTAGGATACTGCGCCGCTTTTCAATCCTAACATAAACATTCCGAATATTCAAGTGAATATTCGGAATGTTCTGAAATTTTATGGGTTTTTAAGGGGCTGCGCGGTTATTTTTCCCGGTCGGCCAGATAGTCTGCCAGATCGCTGAGAAACGCCGCGCCGCTGAAAATGGAAAGCGCCGCTTTTGCGCGCTCCGTCTCGCGGTGGACCATCTCGCCGCAGGCGGGAATGCCGTAGAGCGAGGCGAACGTCGACTTGCCATTGGCGCTGTCAGAGCCGGCGGGCTTGCCGGTCTTTTCCTCGTCGCCAATTACGTCGAGCATATCGTCACGGATCTGGAAAGCAAGGCCGAGCGAGTGGGCATAGGCGGCCGCCGCGCGCTCCTGCTCCTCCGAGCCGCCCGCGGCGATGACGCCGAGGCGGCAGGCGGCCTCGATCATATCGCCCGTCTTGTGATGGTGGATGGCCGTGATATACTCCGCCGAAAGCGCGCGGTCCTCGCCCTCAAGATCCATCATCTGGCCGCCGACCATGCCGTAAGGCCCCGCAGCCTTCGAGAGTACCTGCACGGCGCGCACGACGCGCTCCGGCGCAAGCGGCGCGCTCGCGACCTCGGAAAACGCCGCGGTGAGCAGTGCGTCCCCGGCCAGGAGCGCCGGGGCTTCGCCGAAGGCGCGGTGGTTCGTCGGCCGGCCGCGGCGCAGGTCGTCGTTGTCCATGCACGGCAGGTCGTCGTGAATGAGGCTATATGTGTGGATCATCTCCACGCCGGAGGCAAACGGCATGGCTGCGTCCATGTCGCCGCCGCACAGGCGGCAGAATTCGAGCGTCAGCACCGGCCGGATGCGCTTGCCGCCGGAGAGCAGGCTGTAGCGCATGGACTCGAAGAGCCGATCCTGCGCAAGCGACCGCTCGGAAAAGCAGCCGCCGAGGTATGCGTCGATCTCGGCGCAGTAGGCGTCGAGCGTTTTGAGCATTTCAGACATCTTCGTCAAACGGAAGCTCCACCGGCGCTCCGTCCGCTCCTTTCATCAGTTTTGCGACGGACAGTTCCGCCTCGTCAAGCAGGCCGCTGCATCTGCCGACGAGCCCTGTCCCCTCTTCAAAAAGCTTCAGCGCGTCGCCGAGCGGCGCGTCGCCCTTTTCAAGCTGCCGCACGATCTCTTCAAGCCGCGCGAGCGACTGTTCAAACGTTTTCGATTCTTTTTCCATCTTCGTCCTCCCACGTCTGCTCCACGCGCGCAAAAATGCCGCCGGACTGGAGCGTGATGTCGATCCGGTCGCCCGGAGCAACGTCGGCATGGCTCTTGACCACGTCGCCGGACTCCGTGCGCACCATGGCATATCCGCGCCCGAGCACGCGCAGCGGGCTCATGGCGTCGAGCATGGCCGCCGCACGCACAAATCGCTGCCGCTTTCCCGCCAAAAGCGCGGAGAACGCAGCGGACAGCCGTCCCTGCAAAAAGTCCAGACGCTGGCGCTTTTCGGCCACGAGATAGTCCGGACTTTGCAGCGCGCGGCTTTTTGACAGGCGATCGAGCTCCGCGCGCGAAACGCGAAGCTGCTTCAAAAGCGCCTGAGCCATGCGGCCTTGCAGCTGCTGCAAATAAACGCGCAGCTCTGCCTGATCCGGCGCGACGAGCTCGGCCGCATTCGACGGCGTCGCCGCGCGCACGTCCGCCACAAAGTCCGAGATCGTCACATCCGGCTCATGGCCGACGGCCGAGACGACCGGAATTTCAGAATCAAAAATTGCGCGCGCGACGCGCTCGTCGTTGAACGCCCACAGATCCTCCATCGAGCCGCCGCCGCGGCCGGTGATGAGCACATCGGCTATTTTGTGGCGGTTGGCGTAGCGGATCGCGCCCGCGATCTCCGCCGGAGCCTCCGCGCCCTGCACGCGAACGGGCAGAATGACAACGTGGCTGAGCGGATAGCGCTTGCCGAGGATGCGCAGCATATCGCGCACGGCCGCACCCGCGCCCGACGTCACGATGGCGATGCGGTGTGGAAAGCGCGGAAGCGGCTTTTTTGCGCTCTGGTCGAACAGCCCTTCGGCGTACAGCTTCGCCTTGAGCTGCTCAAATGCAACGTGCAGGTCGCCCACGCCGTCCGGTGTGAGGCCGGTGCAGTAGAGCTGATACTGTCCGTCGCGCGGATAGACCGTCACGCGGCCTGTCGCGAGAACCTTCATGCCGTTTTCCGGCCGGAAGCGCAGCCGCTGCGCGCTCGAGCGGAACATGACGCAGCGGATGGCGCCGGATGCGTCCTTCATGGAAAAATAGTGGTGCCCGGACGGGTAGATCTTATAGTTGCTCAGCTCGCCGCGGATGCACAGGCCGGAAAGCAGCTCGTCGCCGTCGAGCTTGGTCTTGATGTACTCGTTGACCTGGCTGACCTCGAGGATTTCGCCCGTCATGTCATCGCCTCCAGCATCCGGCCGAGCACGGCCACGCCCATGGCGTTGTCCGTCGAGTACTGCGGAGCGCCGAACACAGCGTCAAAGCGTGCCATCTCGCGGCGCAGCATGGCGTTTGAGCTCACGCCGCCCGAACAGACGACGGGAAGGCCGGGGTATTTCTTCAGCGCCTGCTCCGTCGCGCCCGCAACGGCGCGGCAGACGGACTCCAGCGCCGCGTGCGCGACGTCCGCGTCATCCGCGCCGCCGGACTTTAGCTTTTGCAGCTGATTCTGCGTGCCGGAGAGCGAAAAGCGACAATCTTCCACCTTGACGCGGAACGCCGGCGCGCCGCCCTCCTGCGAGAGCGCGTCGAGCGCCTTGCCGGACGGAAACGGCAGAGAAAGCAGCTGCCCTGTGCGGTCGATGAGCTGTCCGGCGGAAAGGTCGCGCGTGCCGCCGATGATCTCCGCAGAAAAGAGCGCCCCCTCGGGCCGGACGAGCAGCAGCTCCGTCGTCCCGCCGGACAGGTGCCACGACAAAAACGGTGCGCTCAGCAGCGCGAGCTTCCCTGCCGACCACAGCACGGCCGCGATGTGTCCCTGCTGGTGCGAAAGCTCAAAAAACGGTACGCCCCAGAGGCTGGCCATGCTGCGGCCGAACGAGCTGCCGGCTAAAAAGCACGGCATATACGAGCCCTCGACCGCGCGCGGCCGCGTGCTGGCCGCGATGGCCGTGATGGGCCCCGGCAGCTGCGCGGCGAGCTTTTCCGTCAGCTCCGGCAGGCGCTTGATGTGCGCAAAGAGCGCATCAGACTGCCGTAAGCCAAGCTGCCCCGGCTGCACATCGAGCAGCCGGGACACATTGACCCCGCCCCCTTCGCCGAGCGCGGCGCAGGAGGTTGTATAATTGCTGGTATCAAAGGCAAGGCACGTCATTGCGCGTCCGGCTCCCCTGCCGGCTCCGCAGGCGCCTGCGCCGGTACTTCGGCAGGCTCGTCTGCCGGTTCGGCCGCCTGCGCTCCGCGGCGGGAGAACGAGCCCAGAATGCCGTTGATGAACGGAACGGCCGCCTCGTCCTCATACTTGCGCGCAAGCTGCACGGCCTCGTTTATGGCAACGCCCGTCGGCACGTCGTCCACATAGAGCGACTCATACATCGCCACGCGCATAATGCACTTGGCAAGGCGCGAGATGCGCGAGAGGTTCCAGCCGACGGCATATTCGGAAATATATCCGTCGAGCTCGTCTCGCCGCTCCGTGACGCCCGTGAGCACGGCGCGGATATACTCGCGCTGCTTGAGGTTCGGCCGCTCGGCGTAGACGTCCGTCTCCGCCGCGAGGTGCGCATAATAGTCGCGGTCAAAGCTCGCCGCCATGATCTCATCGGGCGACTGGCCGCTGTAGTCCATCGCGTAGAGCAGATGCACCGCGATCTCTCTGGCGTTGGATCTTGTCATAGGTGTTTCCTCCGATTCTCTTTCGTCCTGCAAAAAAAGAAACCCTTTGTTTCAAGCAAAGGGTTTGCTTTTTGCTTTTACTTGGCAAGGGACACGCCGCACACGCTGACGTTGACCGCCGCGACATGCACGCCCGTCATGCCTTCGACCGCACATGCGACCTTTTCCTGCACGGCGGCAGCCGTCTCGATGACGGGGTAGCCGTATGTGAGCATGACGCAGCAGTCGATGCTGATCGCGTCGTCGGCAAGCGAAACGCGGATCCCCTTCGTGAGGACCTTCATGGCGATGGACTCCGCCGGGACAGAGCCAAAGCCGCTCGTCAGGCCGCAGATGCCCTCCACATCGAGAATGGCGAGCGCGGCGATGGACGCAACGACCTCCTCGGAGATGTTCACCGTGCCGTTGTCCTGCTTCTTGGTGATGTAGTCTTTGCTGTCACTCATGGAAGAGCCTCCTTTTCTTTCGTATCATTGTACCACATTCCCGGAAAAAAACAATATCATTTTACCTCGATGACGCGAATATCGGAAACGGAATAGTCCGACTGGCTCGTCACGATGTCCGCGATCTGCGCGACGCTCGCCGCGTCAAGACCGTCCTCCGGCGCGCTGACGGCGACGGTGATGCCGGAGTCCGTCATGTAGGCCACGCAGTCGGCATAGCCCTTGGCGATGACAAGGCTCTCGATCTGCGCTTCGCTCAGCGCCGTGGAGACGACCTGCTCGAGCGCTGCGGTTGCAGCGGCGTTTTCCGTGCCGTCTGTGTCATAGGCCATGGCCTCCTGCAAAACGCCGAGCGCGCTGTCGCGCGACTGCTGACGGCTCAGGCGTACCTCGGCAAAATACTCCTCCGTGCTCGCCTCGGCGTCCGTCAGGCCCTCGTTTGCCGCGGCTAAGAGCGCGTCGTCCGTATCCGCTGAGACGAGCGTCGTGCCGTCTGACAGAAGACCGGCGTCGAGCGTGTCCGTGAGGTCCTCGCCCGCGGCCGTCTCGCTGTACGACCAGTTGAGGTAGATGCCCGCGCAGACGAACAGCAGCACGGTCGCGATGATGGCGTTTCGTTTCCAGATTTTCATTTTGACTCCCCCGTTTATGTTGATTTCATTTTGACCACGGTGATCTGATCGGCGCGCAGGCCGGTGAGCGCCCGCACGGCGTCACAGAGCGCAAGGCGCACGGCCGCGTTCCCGCCGCCGTCGCTCACGATGAGCGCCCCGGCGCATTTCGGCGCGAGCTGCTTTGCGACGAGTGCCTGCTGCGCGCTGGAACCGGACGGGACGGCCGCGACCGTTGACTCTGCCGACGCGTTTTCTCCGGAGCCGGACGTGCGGGTGTTCTGCTGATAGACGCTCTCGCCCGCATCGGCCCATGTCAGCACGAGCCGGACGCGGCCCGCGCCGTCGATCTGGGTCAGCGCGGCCTCGATCTCGCCCTGCAGCGCAGCGCGCGTATCCGCCGGCTCCGCTGCCGGCTGCGCAGTCACCGCCGCGGCGTCCTTTTTCACCGGAACGAGCACGAGCGCAAGGCCGAGCGCCGCGAGCAGCAGGACATAGCGGTATTTGCGCGCAAATGCGGCGCATTGGGTGAAAAGCTGCTTGCAGTTGTCTTTCATGACGACCTCCACTCCTGCCGCTCCTCCGGGATGGCAAGCTCTCGCTCGATCGACTCGGTCAGCGCTCGCCGCGCATCCGCGCCCGCGCTGCCTGTGATCGTCACGCGCGCGGGGTACGGGTACGCGCCCGAATCGTCCACGCTGACGTCCGCCGTGACCGTGAGGCCAAGCCCGGCCGCTTTGTCCAAGATATATGCTTCCGTTTTCTGCTTTATGATCGAGCAGATGAGCGCGCGCGAGCGCACCTTCACACCGGTCTGCGCCGCGTCCGTCTCGATGGACAGCCGTGAAAGCGCGCGAGAGAACGCCGTCACGTCCAGCGTCCCGAGCGGCGAGAGCGCCACCAGAATCAGCACAAGCCCGCACGCAAGCCGGCAGACGCGCCGCACCGGCCCCTCCGGCACGAGCGCAAGCACGAGCGCCGTCAGCATGGCTGCGGCTACGACAGCGAGCAGATAGGCCCGGATCGACTCGCTCATACGCTCACCGCCTTCATCGCGCACACGCAGGAAACCAGCAGCATCAGCGCCTGCGCGCCCGTCAGGGCAAGCAGGAAGCCCATACATGATGACACGGCGTCGATCACGCCGACCAGGCGCTTTTCCCCGATGGCGGCGCTCAGCGCCGCGCTGAGCTTCAAAATGAGATACTGCGCGCCGATGCGCAAAAACGGGTAGGCGCAGATGCCGAGCACAACGAGCATTCCGAACACGCCCAGTCCCGTCCGGAGCACCGCCGCGCCGACGAGCACCGTCTCCGACGCGTCGGCGATGATGGATCCGACGACGGGCACCGCGCCGGAAAGGGCAAGCTTTGCCGCCCGGATCTTTGCCGAGTCCGCCGAGCCGGAGATGACGCCGGTCACAGACACATAGGCGACGTACCCAAGCACGAGCCACTTCAGGCTGTTTGTGATGATCCACGAAACGAGCCCGGCCAGCCGGCCGAGCGACTCGCCGCCGACCGCGGCATCCGCCGCGCGCAGCGCGAGATACGCATACACGAGCGGCAGCAGCAGCCGGTCGGTCAGATTGATGAGAAGGTCGGAAAACAGCACCGTCGCGCCTGAGAGCGCCGCCGCGCCGCTCACCGCGCCGGTCGCGGCCGTCGCGGCCGTCATGGCCGGCAGCAGGACGTTGGCAAACACGCGCACCTGGTCGAGCGTCTCGCTGCCAAGCCGCAGGAGCGAATGCAGGCTCCCCGCGCACGCGGCCGTGACGGCGAGCACGCCCGCAAGCGTCACGGCGTCGACCGGCGCATCCGGCGCAAAATGGCCGACGAGCGCGCACAGAAGCACAATGGCCAGCAGCTGCGCCGCCGTGCCAACCGCAGCGCGGAGCGCGCCGCCGCTTTTTTCGGAAAGATCGTCCAGAATGCCCTGCACGCCCTCGCCAAAGTCCGCGTCCGCGGCCGTCATGCCGCCAAGCGCGCCGGACACGCCGTCCGGCACAGCCGCAGCGACGCCGGACGTGTCTACGATGTCCTCCGCAGACGCCGTCAGGCCGAGCAGCGCGCCGAGCAGCAACAAAAGCGCGATTTTCCGCAAGTTTATCCCTCCAGCAGCGTAGAAACAAGCTCAAGCACCGCCTCCAACAGCGGAAGCGCGCAGTAGAGCGCCGCAGCCGAGCCGCACAGCGTCACAAGACGCGTCAGCGCCCCTTCCCCTGCGTCCGAGCACACGGCGCCGCAAAGCTGCGTCACCAGACCCACGGATACGACCTTTAATAGCGGCGACATAAACGCGCCCGGCATCCCGGCAGCCTCGCGCAGCCGCGAGGCGAAGCTCAGCACCGGCCGCAGCAGCTCTGCAAACGCCGCTCCAAGCAGGCAGCAGCACGCAAGCGAGAGCGCCAGTGCCATCGCCGCGCTGTGCTTTTTGATAAGAGAAATTAAAATGGCCGCGACGACTGCGGCCGCGCCTGCGCGCACGAGCGTGTCCATCTAAAATCCGAACAGCGTCTTGACCATGTCAAAGAGCGCCGCGATCTCCTGCACGACGATCATAAGCACGACGACAAGGCCCGCAAGCGTCGTCATCGTCGCCATCTCCTCCCGGCCGGAGCGGGAGAGCACCTGATTGAGGATCGAGACGATGATCCCGACCGCCGCGATCTTGAAGATGAGATCAATGTTCATATCACACCGCCTATCGTAGCAGGATCATAAGCATCAGCGCAGCGCCGAGCCCGAGCGCGCAGCGGCTCCGCTCGCGCCCGGCGCGTTCGCGGGCATAGCGCTCGGAAATCGTGCCGAGCTGACGTGAGGCCAGCGCAATGGCGCGCAGCTGTCCCTCTGCATCCGTGCGGCCGAGGCTGCCGGCAAGTGCGCTCACCGCGCGCCGCGCGTCAGCCGGCAGCCCGTCCGGCCATTCTGCGCGCGCAAACGCCTGCGCGCATGTGCAGGCGGCGTCGCGCTCCAGCGCATCCGCAGCGGAGAAGAGCAGCCGCGCGGCCGGCGCCCCAAGCCCGTCCGCGCTCAGCCGGAGAAGCGTTGGAAGCGTCGGCATCTGGTAGCGCATCAGCGCCGCCATGCGCGCGCACGCCGCCTCAAGGTCACAGAGCGCAGCGCTTGCCCGGCGGACGTCCCGCGCAGCGAGCAGGCCGGCTGCCGCCGCGCACAGCGCGAGCAGCAGCGCTCCGAGCGCGCGCGTCACGGCGCATCCAGCCGCTCTGCCCGCAGCGTCTGTCCGCGGCGAAGCAGCGCAAGATGTCGGAAAATGCCGCGCTCAAGGAGCGCTCTGTACAGCGGGCGGCGCTGAAGATCCTCACGCGAGTGCGCATGCGCCGTCGCGATCAGATGCACCCCGCAGTTCGCGGCATACTCGACCGCGCGGGCGCTTTTTTCGTCGCTGATCTCATCGACGGCCAGAACCTGCGGATTCATCGCGCGCAGCAGCACCATAAGTGCGTCCGCCTTGTCCGCGCCGGTCAAAATGTCCGTCCGGCATCCGACGGGCAGCTGCGGTACGCCGCCGGAGACGGCCGCGACCTCGCCGCGCTCGTCGGCCAATCCGACGCGCAGGACGCACTCGTCGGAGATCCGCCGCACAAGCTCGCGCAGCGCCGTTGTCTTTCCGCTCCCCGGCGGGCCGATGAGCAGTACGCCGCCCGGCGCTTCCCGGAAGCGCGCAAACACCGCGTCCGCACAGCCGGGGCACGGCCGCGCGATGCGGATGGAAAGCGACGAAAAATCCCGGATCGTCCCGATCCCGCCCGCGGCGGGCACAGCAGTCCCGCAAAGCCCGAGCCGGTGCCCGCCGGGCAGCGTTACAAAGCCCTGCGCGATCTGCTCCTTCGCCGCATAGACAGACTGCGCGCACGCAGCGGCCACAATGGCACTCAGCGTCTCCGGCCGCACCGGGATCGTCCCTGTCGGGCTGCGCAGGACGCTCTCGCGTCCCAAAAACACCGCCGTCGCCGTCTGCCCCGCGCGTAGGCGGAGCTCTTCAACTGCTTCCCGCTGCGATGCAGGCAGCGCGCGGACGGCGCTTTGCAGCTCCTGCGGCAGCACGCGGAGCACGGGTGTCAGATCAAGTGCCATGTATCATCACCGCTAAATCATATGGCCCGTCCGGCGCCATTATGACGGCGCGCAAAAAGCCCCGGCATCCCATGCGGATGCCGGGGCGTTCGGGCTTGGACTCAGGCCGCCTTTTTGTTGGTTTTTCTGCCGTGCAGCAGGTTCCAGACCGGGCCGGAAATGCACACGGACGAGTAGCAGCCGGACAGGATGCCAATGGTCAGCGGCAGCGCGAAGTTGCGCACGGAGCTGACGCCGAAGATGAGCAGCAGCACGATCGGGAACAGCGTCGTGACCGTCGTATTGATGCTGCGAGTCATCGTCTGCCAGATGCTGCGGTCGACGATCGCCCCAAAGTCGCTCTTGCTGTCGAGCTTGCGGTTTTCGCGGACACGGTCGAACACGACGATCGTGGCATTGATGGAGTAGCCGAGGATCGTCAGCGCGGCGGCGATGAAGTTCATGTTGAACGGGATGCGGAAGATGATGTACATGCTGAGCATGACGAGAATGTCGTGCACGAGCGCAACGATCGCAGCAATGCCGGAGCGCAGCTCAAAGCGGAACGTGATGTACACCAGAATGAGCAGCACCGCAACGACGGAGGCCGTGATGGCCGCGTTGCGAAGATCCGAGCCGACGGAGGCGGAGACATAGTCGCTCTTGATGGGCTGCTCGCCCTCGGGGATGCCGTACTTCTCGGCGACGGCGGCAAACACGGCGTCGCGCGTGGCGGAGTCAAGCTCGGCGCTCTTGATGATGACCTGCGTGCCCTCATCGCCGCCGGAGATGACGGACGAGGGCCGGATGCCCGCGACGTTGTGGACAATGTCCGCCACGTCATCGGTCACGGCGCGGTCGACCTTCGTGTGCAGCTCGAACTGCATGGTCGTGCCGCCGAGAAAGTCGATGTCAAAGTTGAAAAGGCGCACGCCGAACGGCAGGCACAGAAGGCCCACGATGCCGGTCACGACGAGCAGGATGGAAATGATGGCAAAGATCTTGAAGTGTTTGGTGAAGCTGAACGTCATATTGCGAAACATCTCATTTCCTCCCTTCTTAAACTGCGTAGGCCTTGAGGCTGCGGATCTTCAGGCCAACGCAGGCGCGGAGGAGCAGCTTCGTCACGAGCAGCATGACGATCATGCTCAGCACGACGCCGATGAACAGCGTCTTGGCGAAGCTGATGATCGTGCCCGTTCCCTGCCACCAGAGAACGGCAGCGGCGATGATCGTCGTGACGTTCGCGTCGATGATGGCGGAGACGGCGTTCTTGTAGCCGGAGTCAACGGCCGAGCGCAGACCCTTGCCGGCGCGCAGCTCTTCGCGGACGCGCTCATAGATGACCACGTTCGCGTCGACGGCCATGCCGACGGTCAGAATGATGCCCGCAATGCCCGGCAGGCTCAGGTTGATCTTGCCGACGGACAGGATGATGCAGAACAGCGCCGTGTACATCGTCAGCGCGACGCACGACACAACGCCCATGACGCGGTAGACGGCGATCATAAAGACCATGACGAGGACGATGCCGATGAGGCCGGCCATCAGGCTCGTGGACAGGCTCTTTTCGCCGAGGCTCGCGCCGACCTGCTGGAGCTTGACGCACTCCATGGAGAACGGCAGCTGGCCGGCTGTGATGATGCTGGCAAGGTACGAGGCGGCGTCGGCCGTCGCGTTCGAGCCGAGCGTGATGATCGCCGTGTCGGAGTTGATGCCCGTCGAGGCGTACTTGGACTTGTCCACATACGGAGTGGAGATGGATTCGCCGTCCATGACAATGTCGAGATAGTTGTCCGAGCCGGAGCGGCTGGCGACGGCCTTGGTCGCTTCGGCGAACTTCGCCGTGCCCTCGGCCGTGAACTCGAGCTTGACATGGTGCGTCGAGAGGCCGGAATTGTCGACGGGGCCGTACTCATACGTCGCCTTTTTGATGTCGCTGCCGCTCAGCCAGACAGTATTGTCGGCGTCGCGGAACTCGATGACGGCCGTCGTGCCGAGATCCTGCACGGCGCTCTCCAGGTCGGACACGTCCGGCAGCTCGACGACGATCTGCTTCGACCCGGCGCGGTAGACGTTCGCCTCGGTATAGCCGAGGTCGTTGCAGCGCTGACGCAGCATGGCCACGGCGCTGTCCATGCCGTCGGCGATCTCCGCATCGGTCGCGCCGGTGGCTTCGTAGGTGATCTCGGCGCCGCCGACAAGGTCAAGGCCCAGCGGCACGCCGTCGCGGACGCTGTCGATCTTCACAAAGCCCAGGTTGAGGCCGCACAGAGCGGTCACAACGAAAAGAGCCGTCAGTGCGAAGATGAGGGCGACGGAAATTACACTCTTTTTCATTCGGTTGACTTCCTCCTAGCCGTGCGCGCCGGATGTTTGGGCGCGCGCACGACGGTCATTATATTGCGCTTGGCGCATTCTGTCAAATCAAACTTTCAGGTCGTAGGTCTTTCCGCTGAGCACATCGGCGTACTTTTTGCGCATCGGCTCGACGTAGGTCTTGATGAGATCGGTCACCTGCTCCGGGCAGCAGCCGATATACGCCTCGGGCTTCATGCTGGCCATGATCTGCTCGCGCGTGAGGCCGAAGGCGGGATCAGACGCGATGCGGTCGATCATGTCATTGTCGCGCCCCTCTTCCTTCACGGCCTTGCCGGCCGCGATGGCGTGCTGGCGGATGCGCTCGTGCAGCTCCTGCCGGTTGCCGCCGGCGCGGACGGCGTCCATGAGGATGTTCTCCGTCGCCATGAACGGCAGCTCCTCCATGACGTGCTTGTGGATGACCTTCTCATAGACGACAAGGCCGCTGGCCACGTTGAGGTAGATGTTGAGAATGGCGTCGACGGCGAGGAACGCCTCCGGGATGGAGATGCGCTTGTTGGCCGAGTCGTCGAGCGTGCGCTCGAACCACTGGTTGTACGCCGTGAAGGCCGGGTTGAGCGCGTCGCAGATGACATAGCGCGCCAGCGAGCAGATGCGCTCGCAGCGCATCGGGTTGCGCTTATAGGGCATGGCAGACGAGCCGACCTGATTGCGCTCGAACGGCTCCTCGATCTCCTTCATGTGCGCGAGCAGGCGAAGATCCGTCGCGAATTTGCCGGCCGACTGCGCGATGCCGGAGAGCGTACTCAGGACGAACGAATCCGTCTTGCGCGAATATGTCTGGCCGGAGACGGGCACGACGTCGTCGAAATCAAAGTCCGCGGCGATCTCCTTCTCGGCAGCACGGACCTTGCTGCGGTCACCGTCGAACAGCTCGAGGAAGCTGGCCTGCGTGCCGGTCGTGCCCTTCGAGCCGAGGAGCTTGAGCGTAGAGATGCGGTAGTCGACCTCGTCAAGGTCGAGCAGCAGGTCGTTGAGCCACAGGCTCGCGCGCTTGCCGACCGTCGTCATCTGCGCGGGCTGGAAATGCGTGTAGCCGAGCGTCGGCAGCGACTTGTACTGATCGGCGAACACGGCCAGGCGGTCGATCAGATTGACGAGCTTGTTGCGGATGAGGTAAAGCCCCTCGCGCATTAAGATCATGTCGGTGTTGTCGCCGACGTAGCAGCTCGTCGCGCCGAGGTGGATGATGGGCATGGCCGTCGGGCAGTGCGCGCCGTAGGCGTGGATGTGCGCCATGACGTCGTGGCGCAGCTCCTTCTCCTTCTGCGCGGCGAGCGGATAGTCGATCTCGTCTTTGTGGGCGACCAGCTCGTCGATCTGCTCCTGCGTGATGGGCAGGCCCTGGTTCTTCTCCGCGCGGGCCAGCGCGATCCAGAGCTCATGCCAGGTGGTGAACTTCTTATCGGGCGAGAACAGATACAGCATCTCCTCGCTTGCATAGCGCGAGGAAAGCGGGCTCTCGTAGCCGTTGGTTGCCATTGCGATCCCTCCATAATAAAAATCAACGTACCGTTGGTCACAGTACGCTGATTATACACGATTTCCCGCGAAAATACTACCCTTTCAGGAACTTTTCCAGCCGGTCGCAGCCGGCCTCGATCGTGTCCATGCCGGTGGCGTAGCTCCAGCGGACGTAGTCCGGCGCCCAGAAGCCTGAGCCGGGCACGACGGCCACGAGGCCCGTGTGCAAAAACGCATCGGCGAAGCTGTCGCCGTCCGTGACGGTGATGCCGCCGAACGAGCGGCCATAAAGTCCGCTGACGTTCATCATAACATAAAACGCACCCTGCGGCTTGAGGCACGAGACGCCGCTGAGCGCATTGATGCGCTCGACAAGGTAGTTCCGGCGCTGCTCGAACGCCTGGCGCATGGACTCCACCTCGTCCTGCGGCCCGTCGAGCGCCGCAACGGCCGCCCACTGCGAGATCGTGGAGGCAGAGCCGGTCGAATGGCTGGCAAAGCGGCCCATGATGCCCGCAATGTCGCGGTTTGCAAGCGCGTAGCCGATGCGCCAGCCCGTCATGGCGTATGCCTTCGACACGCCGTTGATGAGGATGGTGTGCTCCTTGACGTCCTCGCCGAGCGTCGGGAACGAGGTGAACTTGCAGCCGTCGTAGACGAGCGTTGCGTAAATCTCGTCGGCGATGACGTACAGGTCATGCTTCATGCAAACGTCCGCCAGCGCGCGAAGCTCCGCCTCGGTGTACAGCATACCGGTCGGGTTGGACGGGTTATTGAGCATGAGGCACTTCGTCTTGTCCGTGATGGCGCCCGCAAGCTTTTCAGGGCTGAGCTTGAAGTGCTCTTCCTCCGTCGTCTCCACGACGACGGGAACGCCGCCGGCCAGACGGACCATCTCAATGTAGCTCACCCAGAACGGCGCGGGCAGGATGACCTCGTCGCCGGGGTTTAAGATCGCGCACAGCGCAAGGTAGACAACATGCTTTGCGCCGGACGAGGTGAACACATTCGCCGCGTCATAGTGCAGACCGTAATCGGCGAGCATCCGGCGGCAGATGGCCTCCTTGAGCTCGATGGTGCCGGACGCGGCGGTGTATTTGGTCTTGTTTTCGGCAATGGCGCGCACGGCGGCCTGCTTGATGTGCTCCGGCGTCGGAAAATCCGGCTCGCCCGCACCAAAACCGACGACATCAATGCCGTCGGCCTTCATCTGCTTGAACAGCGCATCGATCGCAAGCGTGCTCGACGGGGCAACCGCGGACGCAACGGTGGACAATGGCTTCATGTGATCCTACCTTTCTTTCACTTCATCATATCTTTCGCACAGATTATAACCTCCCACTTGCAAAAATGCAAGCTCAAAGTGAAAAAATGCTGCAATTTTCGCGTTATTTTGAAATTTGCAAGAAATTAGTTTGCAAATTCATGTCAAAATGAACACCCGGATCGAAAAAACCGGTCCGGGTGTTGTGAAAAAGTGAAATTAAAGCTTGCTGACAATGAGGTCGCCCATGGCGGCCGTGCCGACCGGCTCGCCGCGGCCAGCAAAGTCGGCCGTGTGGTAGCCCTCGGCGAGGACGGCGTCGACGGCGTTTTCGATGGCGTCCGCCTCGTCCGGCAGGTGGAACGAATAACGGAACATCATGGCCGCGGACAGAATCGTCGCGATGGGGTTGGCCTTGTCCTGCCCGGCGATGTCGGGCGCGCTGCCGTGGATCGGCTCGTAGAGGCCCGGCGCGCCGTCTCCGATGGAGGCCGACGGCAGCAGGCCGATGGAGCCCGTGACCATGGACGCCTCGTCGGAGAGGATGTCGCCGAACATGTTCTCCGTCACGACAACGTCGAACTGCGATGGGTCGCGCACGAGCTGCATGGCGCAGTTGTCGACGAGCACGTCGGAATACTCCACGTCCGGATACTCCGCGCTCAGCCGGTGCATGACGCTGCGCCAGAGGCGGCTCGTCTCGAGCACGTTGGCCTTGTCGACGGACGCAAGCTTTTTGCGGCGCAGGCGCGCCAGCTCAAAGGCGCGGCGGCCGATGCGCTCGATCTCCATCTCGGAGTACGCCATGAGATCCGTACACTCGACGCCGCGGTCGATGGTCTGGTAGCGGTTGCGCTTGCCGAAGTAGATGCCGCCCGTCAGCTCTCGTACCATCATGAGATCAATGCCGCGCTCGGCCGTCTCGGCCTTGAGCGGGCTTGCGGATTTCAGCGCCGGGCGCAGCGTGGCCGGCCGCAGGTTCGCGTACAGGCCAAGATCCTTGCGGATGGCCAGCAGCGCAGCCTCCGGGCGCTTTTCAGCGCTCACGCCGTCCCACTTCGGGCCGCCGACGGCGCCGAGCAGCACCGCGTCGCACGCGCGGCACTTCTCCGCCGTGCCGTCCGGATAGCTCTTTCCGACGGCGTCTGTTGCGCAGCCGCCCATGAGCACGTCCGTATAATAAAATGTATGGCCGAAGCGCACGCCGATGCGGTCCATGACGCGCACGGCCTGATTCACGACCTCGGGGCCGATGCCGTCGCCCCGGATGAGCGCAATTTTGAACTCCATTACAGACCCCTCGCTTTCAGGCTTTTCAGCAGGCCGCCGGCCTCGATGATCTCCGTGATGAACGGCGGGAACGGCAGCGCGTGAAACGTCTGCCCCGTCGTCTCGTCGACGATCTCGCCCGTGTCGGTGTCGACCGTCACGCGGTCGCCCTTCGAGATGGCTTCGGCGGCCTCGGGGCACTCTAAGATCGGCAGGCCGATGTTGATGGCATTGCGGTAGAAGATGCGGGCAAAGCTCGAGGCGATGACGGCCGAGATGCCGCTGGCTGCGATGGCCACGGGCGCGTGCTCGCGCGACGAGCCGCAGCCGAAGTTCCACTCGGCGACCATGATGTCGCCGGGCTGCACGGTTTTGACGAAGTCCGTGTCGATGTCCTCCATGCAGTGCGACGCGAGCGCGGCGTGGTCGGGCGCGTTCAAGTAGCGCGCGGGAATGATGACGTCCGTGTCGACGTTCGAGCCATACTTAAAAACGTTGCCGGTGAATTTCATCGTTCGCTCTCCCCTTTCTCAAAGATCGCCCGGCGCGCACAGACCGCCTGCGACAGCGGACGCGGCCGCGACGGCCGGCGACGCGAGGACGACCTCGCTCTTGACGTGACCCATGCGGCCGACGAAGTTGCGGTTCGTCGTGGACACGGCGCGCTCGCCCTCCGCCAGCACGCCCATGTGGCCGCCGAGGCACGGGCCGCACGTCGGTGTGGAGACGACGGCGCCGGCTTCGATGAACGTCTCGATCAGCCCTTCGCGCATGGCCTGTAAGTACACGTCCTGCGTGGCCGGGATGACGATGCAGCGCACGCCCGGCGCGACCTTGCGGTTGCGCAGCACGGCCGCGGCGGCGCGAAGATCCGAGATGCGCCCATTTGTGCACGAGCCGATGACGGCCTGATCGATGTGCATTCCGCGCACCTCGGACACCTTCTTCGTGTTCGACGGCAGGTGCGGCAGGCTGACGGTCGGCTCGAGGTCGGAAAGATGGATCGTGATGGTCTTTTCATACTCGGCGTCCGGGTCGGCGTCAAAGACGGTGTACGGGCGCGTCACGCGGCCGGTCATGTACTCGACGGTCTTTTCGTCCACCGGGAAAATGCCGTTTTTCGCGCCGGCCTCGATGGCCATGTTCGCGATGGTGAACCGGTCGTCCATCGAAAGCGACGCGACGCCGGGTCCCGTGAACTCCATGGACTTATAAAGCGCGCCGTCCACGCCGATCATGCCGATGATGTGCAGAATGACGTCCTTGCCCGAGACATCGTCCGGCAGGCTGCCGGTCAGCTCAAAGCGGATGGCGGACGGGACCTTGAACCAGTTGATGCCCGCGGCCATGCCCGCGCACATATCCGTTGAGCCGACGCCGGTGGAAAACGCGCCGAGCGCGCCGTATGTACAGGTGTGCGAGTCTGCGCCGATGACGAGCTCTCCGGCCGCGACGAGGCCTTTTTCCGGCAGCAGCGCGTGCTCGATGCCCATCGTGCCGACGTCATAGAAATGCGTGATGGCGTGCTTGTGTGCAAACTCACGCGCCTGCTTCGACAGCTTCGCCGCGCTGATGTCCTTGCACGGCGTGAAATGGTCGAGCACGATCGCGATCTTGTCGCGGTCAAAGACATGCGTAAAGCCCGCGTTTTCAAATTCGGTGATGGCCACCGGCGTCGTGACGTCGTTGCCGAGCACGAGGTCGAGCTTTGCCTCGATAAGGTCGCCCGCATGCACCTCCGGCAGCCCGGCGTGCGCCGCCAGGATCTTCTGGGTCATTGTCATCCCCATAGTTTCGCCCCCAATGGTGAAAATTACTTTATTACTGCATTATGCCACATTGCGGTAGAAAAATAAAGTGGGCGCGTGAAAAAATCCACGCGCCCATAGAAAATTATTTGCTCAGCTTGTCGATGACGCCCATGAGCTCGTCGATGCTCTTTTTCGTGTCGTCCGGATCGCCGGATTCAAAGGAGCTTACGACGCAGCCTTCGATATGCGCGCGAAGGACGAGCTTGCTCGCCTTGGTCAGGATGGCCTGCGCGGCGAGGATCTGGTTGTAGACGTCCATGCAGTAGCGGTCGTCCTCGACCATTTTTACGACGCCGTCGATCTGCCCGCGCGCGGTCTTCAGAAGGCGCAAGACGGCGTCCGCGTCCGCGCGCATCAGCCAACGACCTCGTAGCCTGCATCCGTGACGGCTTTTTCCAGCGCCGCGCGCTCAGCCGTCCCCTCGACGGCCGCCTTTTTGCCCTCGAGGTCGACCGTCACGCCCGTGACGCCCGGCACGCCGGAGAGCGCCTTTTCCACAGCCGCCTTGCAGTGGCCGCACATCATGCCTTCGATTTTGAGTTCTGTCGCCATAACAGAGTCTCCTTTCTTCGGTTCCATAGATTTTACTTCCACGGCGGGATCTCCCGCCGAAGCGGACACATCAATCGCGCGCGGCTTGAAAAGCCGCAGGCGCAGCGCGTTGCACACAACGCACACGGAGCTCATGCTCATCGCGAGCGCGCCGAGCATCGGGCTGAGCTTCAGGCCGAAGGCCGGATAGAGCGCGCCGGCCGCTATGGGTATGCCGAGCGAGTTATAGAAAAACGCCCAGAAGAGGTTCATTTTGATGTTGCGGATGACGGCGCGCGAGAGCTCAACGGCGTGGACGGCGTCCAGAAGATCCGAGCGCATGAGCACGACATCCGCCGACTCGACCGCAACGTCCGTGCCCGCGCCGATGGCGATTCCGACGTCCGCCTGCGTGAGCGCGGGCGCGTCGTTGATGCCGTCGCCGACCATGGCCACGCGCTTGCCCTGCGCCTGAAGCGATTTGACGTGCGTGAGCTTGTCGCCCGGCAGGACCTCCGGCACAACGTGCCTGATGCCAAGCTCGCGCGCGACGGCCGCAGCCGTCACGGCGTGGTCGCCCGTGAGCATCCAGACCTCAAGGCCCATTTTCTCAAACGCGGCAACGGCCGCGCGCGATGTCGCCTTCGGCACGTCCTGCACCGCGACGACGCCGAGAAATTTCTCTTCCGACGCGAACAGAAGCGGCGTCTTGCCCTGCCGCGCGAAGCGGTCCGTCACGCCGTCCGGATGCACGATGCCGTTTTCCTTCAGATAGGCCTCGTTGCCGGCGAAATACCGAACGCCGCCGATATTGCCCGTCACCCCGCGGCCGGAGACGGCCTGAAAGCCCTGCACAGCGCGCGGAGCGATCCCATCCTCGGCCGCTTTTTTCAAAATGGCCTCGGCCAGCGGATGTTCACTCGGCTGCTCGAGCGAGCTGGCGATCTCCAATAGCTCTCGCGCGGAGATGCCCTCGGGCGCAATGTCCGTTACGGCGGGCTTCCCCTCCGTCAGCGTGCCCGTTTTGTCGAGCACGACGGCATCGACCTTGTGCAGCGTCTCGAGCGCCTCGGCGCTCTTGAAGAGGATCCCGAGCTGCGCGGCGCGGCCGGTGCCGACCATGATGGCAACCGGCGTGGCAAGCCCCAGCGCGCACGGGCAGGAGATGACGAGCACGGCGATGGCGATCGTCAGCGCGAACGCAAACGGCTTGCCCGCGATGAGCCACACAATGCACGCGATGAGCGCAATGGACATGACGACCGGCACGAATATGCCCGCGATCTTGTCGGCCAGCCGCGAGATGGGCGCCTTGGACGCGCCGGCCTCCTCGACAAGGCGGATGATCTGCGAGAGGGTCGTGTCCTGCCCGACCTTGTCGGCGCGGAAGAGAAAGGCGCCGGACTTGTTGATCGTCGCGGCCGCGACGCGGTCGCCCGGCTGCTTTTCCACCGGGATGCTCTCGCCCGTCAGCGCGCTCTCGTCGACGCTCGATGCGCCCTCGACCACGACGCCGTCGACCGGGATGGCCGCGCCGGGACGGACGACGACGAGATCGCCGAGCACGACCTGCTCGGCCGGGATCGTGAGCTCCTGATCGCCGCGGCGGACGGTCGCCGTCTTGGGCGCGAGCTCCAGGAGCTTGGCGATGGCCTGCCCCGTCTGGCTCTTGGCGCGCGTCTCGAAGTATTTTCCGAGCGTCACGAGCGTCAGGATCATGGCCGCGGACTCAAAATAGAGGTCGCCGGCGTAGCGCGTGACCATATCCGTGTCCATATGACCGAGCCCGTAGCCGATGCCGTAGATGGCCGCGACGCCGTAAATGAGCGCCGCGCCGGAGCCGACGGCGATGAGGCTGTCCATATTCGGCGCGCGGTGGAAAAGAGACCGGAAGCCGCGGACATAGTACGTGCGGTTGACGATGACGATCGGCAGCGTCAGCAGAAGCTGCGTGAACGCCAGAATGAGCGCGTTGTGCGTCCCATGGAAAACCTGCGGAACGGGCAGATGCGCCATGTGGCCCATCGTGAGATACATCAGCGGGATCAAAAAGCACGCCGAGACGAGGATGCGCATGCGCATATTTTTGAGTGCCTCCGCATTCGGATCCGTCCGCTTTTGCGGGCCCGCTTCGCCGTCCGGGAGCTGCGCGCCGTAGCCCGCGGCCGTGACGGCCTGAATGATGGATTCGTCTGAGCAGGCCGCCTCGTCGAAGTCGACGGCCATGGAGCCCGCAAGCAGATTGACCTGCGCCGACCGGACGCCCGGAAGTGCGCGTGTCACCTTCTCGACCCGCGCGCTGCACGCGGCGCAGGTCATGCCGGTGACGGTGAATTTCTGTTTCATTCTGAACACCTCGCATCCACCCCTCCGGGGGTGGGGTGGTTTTAATATAGCACGCCATTTCCTATCTGTCCAGTAGTTTATCCGGATTTCAGAAGAAAAATTGCAGTTTCGGCGAGCGTCCGGGGCTTTACATCGGATAAAAATCACGCTAAAATAGGGCGGAATCCAGAAAAAAGGCGGAATGCACCATGATCCTTTCCGGGCTTGAGATCCAGCGCCACATCGGCAAGGAGATCATCATTGAGCCATATGACCCCGCGCGGCTCAATCCAAACAGCTACAACCTGACGCTCCACGACAAATTGCTTGCCTACGACCATGATATACTGGACATGAAAACGCCGAATCCGGCGCACGAGATCACGATCCCGCCCGAGGGACTGCTGCTGCAGCCCGGCCGGCTCTACCTCGGCAGGACGCGCGAGTATACCAAGACGGACGGCTTTGTCCCAATGCTCGAGGGCCGCTCGTCCACCGGCCGCCTCGGGCTTTTCATCCATGTGACGGCCGGCTTCGGCGACGTCGGCTTCGCCGGGTACTGGACGCTGGAGATCTTCTGCATCCAGCCCATCCGCATCTACGCCGGCGCGCAGATCTGTCAGATCTATTACCACAGCATCCTCGGAGACTATGACCGCTACCACAGCCGAAAATACCAGAACAACACGGACATCCAGCCGAGCATGATGTATCTCGACTTTGAGGCGCAGAAGTAACACTTTGTAACGCATTTGTTCTTGTTCCTTTGTTGCCTTTTCACAAAGGCCGTGGTATACTGTGTCATTATCAGAACGCAGTAAAGGAGCGGACGCCATGCGAAAACGCCTTCTCCCGGCTTTGCTTGCGCTCGTGCTCGCGCTCGTGCTCGGCGCTTGCTCCGGCGGAAAGATCATCAGCGAGACGAGCGATCTGCACGCCTACTCGCTCTCGTGCGAGCGCCTGACTGACACGCGCCAGGCCGCCGTCAGCGTCGGAGAGAGTGCCTCGGCGACGCTCTCGGCCTCCATTTCCCGCGGGCGCGGCAGCCTGTCCGTCCGCATTTCAGGCTCCGACGGCAGCGAGGTCTATGCCGGCAACGACATTGCCTCATCCACAAGCTTCACGCTCATGCTCGAAGGGCCGGAGACATACACCGTCTCTCTGACCTGCGACGGCTTCACCGGCAGCGTCGACCTCACCTGGGAGACCGTCGGCGCCGTCGGCGCCGCGCCCGAGCCGTCCGCCGATCCCGCCCCCGCGGACGGGATGACCATCACAAACAACGCGCCGGACGCCGCGCCGGAAGCAGAACCGGACGCTTCGTCCGACGCCGCGCAGGACGCCCCCGCAGACGCCGGCACCCCGGACTGGAACGGCACCTTTGAAAATACGGCGACGGGCGTCACGATCAGCCTTGCATGGGCGGACAACCACACGGTCGAATTCCAGCTGTCCGGCCTCGGCTCCGTCGTAACGGCAACAGCCCGCATCGACAGCCTCGATCGCTCGCGCGCCGACTATTCCTACGGCGACGAGATGACGCTCACCTTCCGCCTTGACGAGGACGGCCTCGCCGTCGCGCAGGACGGGACATGCACGCTCATTCCGGACGACATTTCCGGAACCTACACGCAGACCGCCGACTGACGCCGGCTGCCACTCCACAGAAAGAAGGGATCCTTAATGCGCCACTGGGTCGCACAGTTTCACTTTGACGATGATCCGAATGAAGATGCCATCCGCGTCGGCTACGAGGGCGAGGAGGCCGGCTTTGCCATCCTCACCGACGACGGCACGGACGACGATCTCGGCGTCTATCTGACCGTCGAGGAGGCGCTCGACCGCATCGAGATGCTGTTCGGTCACTTCAAGACGTTCACCTGGCTCAAAAACTGACCCGCATCCCCCGGAAAGGAGGCGCTTATGGCGGAACAACAGGGCATTAAGATCATGGCGAAAAACCGCAGCGCCTATCACGACTATTTTGTAGAGGAGACCTACGAGGCCGGCATCGAGCTCTTTGGCACGGAGGTCAAATCCATCCGCCTCGGGACGCTCAACCTCAAAGACGCCTGGTGCGGCGTCAAGGACGGCGAGCTGTTCCTCCGGCAGATGCATATCAGCCCCTATGAAAAGGGCAATATCTTCAACAAAGACCCCATGCGCCCGCGCAGGCTGCTCATGCACAAAAAGCAGATCAGCCAGCTCTATGCGAAGGTCCGGCAGGACGGGTACTCGCTCATCCCGCTGAGCGTCTACTTCCGCGGCGCGCGCGTCAAGGTCGAGGTAGGACTGTGTAAGGGCAAAAAGCTCTATGACAAGCGCGAGAGCGCCGCAAAAAAAGAAGCGCAGCGACAGATCGACCGCGCCATGAAAGAAAGGAATCACTGAAATGGAAAGCAATCCGACCAATCCCATCGCAACCATCGAAATGGAAAACGGCGGCGTCATCCGCTGCGAGCTGTTTCCGGATAAAGCGCCCGAGACCGTGCGCAACTTCATTGCACTGGCCAACGCCGGCTTTTATAACGGAAAGGTCTTTCACCGCATCATCTCGGGCTTCATGATCCAGGGCGGCTGCCCGTTCGGCAACGGCATGGGCGGCCCGGGCTACTGCATCAAGGGCGAGTTCAAGCTCAACGGCGTGGCGAACAACATTTCGCACAAGCGCGGCGTCATCTCCATGGCCCGCTCGCAGTCGCCGAACTCGGCCGGCAGCCAGTTCTTCATCATGCACGCCGACGGCGAGTTCCTCGACGGCCAGTACGCCGCCTTCGGCCGCGTCATCGAGGGCATGGACGTCGTCGACCGCATCGCCGGCACGAAGACGAACCCGCGCGACGAACCGCTCGAGGAGCAGCGCATGAAGTCCGTCAGCGTCGACACCCACGGCGTGGACTACCCCGCCCCGACGAAGCTGCCCGACCCGTACGGCCGCGGCTGAGCTTGACAAAATCACGAACGTTGTTATATTAAACTTCCCGCCGCGGCGCTGCCTGCGGCGGGCCTCATGGGGGCGTACCGGTTTCGACGGGGGCAGTGAGGCAAGAGCAGCGGGCAGAGGCGCCTGGCCTCTATAAAACGGGCAACTTTCAATTTAACTGACAACGATAACGTCGTTCTGGCTGCTGCTTAATTAGCGGCCCATCCGCCCCGGAAGGACCACGAGCCGGGCTCGGGTGTGATTTGAGTGGTGACCGTGCGTACGCTAAGCTTTGCGCGTACCATGCATCATGAAGCTACCAAACCGTGCAGGATGACGGCTTCCGTCACGGTAAGGGAATGTAAATAACCGTCTGCGCCCGGAGATACTGTTGTCAAATTGTTTTCGGACGGGGGTTCAACTCCCCCCGCCTCCACCATAAGTCCACCGTAGTTTTAATAGAATTACGGTGGGCTTTTTCTATTGTTTAGGCTCTGGTTACCTGCTAAAATGAAGATATGCCTATGCGAGAATTTTCCGAGTACCTGTACACCGTCGAAAAGCTTGGAATAAATTACGTTAGGAGAAAAGAAAGCTAATGTACTATCACGCATCATCTGTTAAGGGTGTTACACAACTAACGCCGCAGAGCTCGAATCATGGTATTCCTTTGGTTTATTTTTCCACAAAAAGAGAAAACGTATTGGTCTATTTGAGCAATTCCATTGAAAAGTATTGCGTGGAAACCGGCTTTTCTTATGATGGAAAATGCCAAAAATGGGGGCCGTATGGTTTTGGTAAAGATGGGCGGCAACGGTTGGAAGAGTATTATCCCAATGCGCTGATAAGCACATACAAAGGCGTATCCGGTTATATTTATTCTGCCGAGACAATTTCAGATTCTGGTTTCTCGGTTCAAATACCGGATGTCGCTACCAGTAGCATACCGGTCGATATATCCGGTGTGGAGTTTATTCCAGATGCCTATGAAGCAATTTTACAGGCGGAACGAGAAGGTCTGCTTACTATTATCCGATATGAAGAAATGAATGATAAAACGAAAGCATGGATCAAAAATACTATTTTGGAAGAATACGAGAACGCATCCGATCATCCGGAGTATCGGCATTTCTTAAAAGGATACTTTTCCGAAATTCTTTGTGGTCGATGACTGTGTATATTCTTGCCTGTGCCGTAAGTAAAGAGTAACGATAAAAATCACTACTTTCCCTCAAATTGTAAATGCACCCCCTAAGCGTCTGGGGGTGCATTCTATTAATAAAGCTATTTACCAATGCAAAAGCTCCCGCAATCACGAGATTGCGGGAGCTTTTGCCGTTTGTGTCCCGGGATTCAAGCCGTCAGTGGAAACGCCGCGTCCTGTCAATGTGCACAGGATGCGGCGTTTTTTACGCGCCTGCGATGCGGTCAGCGTAGAACGTGAGAAACGCGGCGAGCGCGGGCGAGCGCCATTTGTTTTTATGGATGAGCAGCTGCGTCCAGACGGTGACGTCCACATCCCGGACCGTCAGGCGCTTCAGGCGGCCGGCCGCAACACTCTCCTGCGTCACAAAATCCGGAAGGAACGCAACAAGGTCGCTGGACGCCACGAGCGAACACAGCTGCGCGGAGTTTCCAAGCTCCAGCGCGGGCGTGAGCGCCATCGAGCGCGCGGCGAGCAGCTCGTCGAGCAGGCGTCCGTAGCTCATGCCCTTCTCCGTCGCCGCAAACGGCGCCCTCAGCAGCTCCCCTGCCGTCAGCGGACCGGACGCGCCGATCGGATTTCCCGCCGCGGCGACGAAGTGCACGTCCTCCTCCCGCTCGGCGCAGATGAGAAATTCCGGGTCATAAATATGGCTGTCGAGCGTGATGACAAGGTCAGCCTCATTTTTGCGGAGCATGTCGAACATCTGTGTTGTCCCCGCCTCTGTGATCGTCACGCGGACAGCCGGGTATTTCCGCCGGAACTCGAGAAAAGCTGCCCCAAAATACTGCGCGCAGACCGAGCTTGGCATGGCTAGGCGCACATGGCCCGCGATCTCGTCCGGCCGGTGGAGCGCGGCGTGCAGCCGGTCGTGCGACGTGAGCACCTCGCGCGCAAAGCTGAGCGCGAGCCTGCCGTCCTCCGTCAGCTCCGTCCGGTGGTACAGCCGGTCGAAAAGCCGGACGCCGAGCTCCTTTTCCAGCTGCCGGATCTGCGAGGACACCGTAGACTGCGTGTACCCCAGCCGCTCGCCCGCTGCGGAAAAGCCCGCATATTCACACACCGCGACAAACGTACGCAAAACATTGAGCTCCACGATAGAACCCCCTTGCGCAAACGAATTTTTCGTTACTATAGCACGAAATCAACAATTTTACAACCGATCAAACCGGCGCTATGCTGGTAAAGTGCTGACTACTGGAAATTAGGTGGAGATAACATGAAGAGAGAAAGACTTGGCAGCCGGATGGGCTTTATCATGCTTTCGGCCGGCTGCGCCATCGGATGCGGCAACGTGTGGAAATTCCCGTGGATGTGCGGGCAGAACGGCGGCGGGAGCTTTATGCTCGTCTACTTCGTCTGTCTGCTCGTCCTTGGCCTCCCGGCGCTCGTCATGGAGTTTGCCGTCGGCCGCGCGGCGCAGGCCAGCCCGATCCGGATGTACAAGAAGCTGGAAAAGCCCGGAAGCAAGTGGGATCTCTGGGGCTGGGTCTGTCTTGCAGGCAACGTGTTCCTGATGGCGTTCTACGCCGTTGTCACCGGCTGGATCATTTACTATTTCGTAAAATTCCTGACCGGCCAGAATGCGACGTTCGGCTTCGGCGCCATGATCTCAAGCCCCGGTGTGAACGTCGGATTCCTGTTTGTCACGCTGCTCGCCGCATTTGTGATCCTGAGCTTTGACCTCCAGAAGGGGCTTGAGCGCATCACGAAGTATATGATGGTCGGGCTGCTCGTGCTTATGGTCGTGCTGGCCGTTCACTGCATCCGCCTCAAAGGCTCCGGCACGGGGCTGACGTTCTACTTAAAGCCCGACTTCTCCAAGATCAACGGTGCCGTCATCGTTGCGGCCATGAATCAGGCGTTTTTCACGCTTTCGACCGGGCAGGGCGGCATGGCCATTTTTGGCAGCTACATCGACAAGGATCGCTCGCTGCTCGGCGAGTCCATCCACGTCGTGGTGCTCGATACGCTCGTGGCCGTCCTCGCGGGCTTTATCATCTTCCCCGCCTGCGGCGCGTACGGCCTCGAGGTCAACGCCGGGCCGAGCCTGCTCTTTGATACGATGGCCAGCGTCTTTAACCACATGGCCGGCGGGCGCGTGTGGGGCGCGCTGTTCTTCCTGTTCATGATCTTCGCGGCCATGTCGACCGTGCTCGGCGTGTGCGAGAACATTCTTGCCATGGTCCGCGAGCTCACAGGCTGGTCGCGCCCGAAGGGCTGCGCCGTCTGCGGCACGGTTCTTTTTCTGCTCGGCCTGACGACGGCGCTCGGCTACAGCGTGCTGCACTTCCAGCCGTTTGCCGAGGGCACGGCCTGGCTCGATTTCTGGGACTTCCTCGTCTCGACGAACGTGCTGCCGCTCGGCTCGCTGCTGCTGACGCTCTTCTGCTGCAATAAGTTCGGCTGGGGATGGGACAGCTTTGTGCTCGAGGCCAATACGGGCAAGGGCCCGAAGATCAAGCAGTGGATGAAGCCGGTCTTCCGCTACTTTGCCCCGGCTGCCATTGCATTCATCTACATCTACGGCATGGTGACCTTCCCGTGGAGCTGAGCAAAAAAACGCACGCCGCCTGGCGTGCGTTTTGCTTTTTGGTGAAATTGCGTTTATAATGGGAAAAAACGAGCAAAGCGAGGCACGGATATGGCTGAAAAACCGAAGCGCCAGACGAAAAGCCGCATCGTCTCCGCGGCATGGCGGCTTTTTTATGAAAAAGGCTATGACGACACGACCGTCGACGAGATCATCGCCGAGGCCGGAACGAGCAAAGGCTCGTTCTATCACTATTTCGAAGGAAAAGACGCGCTTTTAAGCTCGCTGTCCATTCTGTTTGATGAAAAATACGAGTCGCTCATGGAGACGATCGACCCGGCGCTCAACAGCTTTGACAAGCTGCTGTACTTAAACCGTGAGGTGTTCGCCATGATCGAGGACACCGTGCCCATTGACCTGCTTGCGAGGATGTACTCCACGCAGCTTGTCACGCGCGGCGACAAGCATCTGCTCGACTACAACCGCACGTATTATAAGCTCCTGCGCCGCATCACGGCCGAGGGCATCGAGCGCGGGCAGATCCGTGGAGACCTGACCGCCAACGAATTTACGAAGGCCTACGCCATGTGCGAGCGCGCGCTGCTCTACGACTGGTGCATCTGCAACGGCGACTATTCCCTCTCCGGATACAGCGCGCGGATGCTGCCGATGCTTCTGAGCCGTTTTCGCGCCGACGCAAAAAAAGATTTTGAATCTTCTACTGTTGATTCCAATGATTCGTCTATTTGAATTTCACCTTATTTTCTGATAATTTTTTAAAAAATCGAGAACGGAGTATAGAATACAGTCTATACTCCGTTCCATCTTTACGTCCACAAAGTCTTGTGCTATACTCGCTGATATTGCTACAGCAATTCGCGAAAGAGAGGCAAATTTTATGAATGTAGGTGAACTTGCAGCATTTTTGCTGTACTTCGTCGTGGTGCTCGTCATCGGCATCTATTTCTTCCTGCGAAGCCGCGATACGTCCGACAAGGACTACTTCCTCGGCGGCCGAAAAATGGGGCCATGGGTCACCGCCATGAGCGCGCAGGCGTCGGATATGTCCGGCTGGCTGCTCATGGGCTTCCCCGGCAGCCTCATTGCCTTCGGCATGGGTCAGCTGTGGATCGGCATCGGCCTTGCCATTGGCACAGCGGCCAACTGGATCCTGGTCGCGCGGCGGCTTCGCCGGTTCTCCAAGGCGTCCGGCGACGCCATCACCCTGCCGCAGTACTTGACAAACCGCTTTGCAACGAGCAATCCGGCGCTCAAGATCGTCTGCGCCATCATTTTTCTTGTGAGCTTCACGATCTACGTCGCCTCGGCGTTTGTCGCCGGCGAGACGGTGCTCTGCTCGCTTGTGCCGTGGTTTGCTGACGGGCGCGAAAAGCTCGCCATGGCGCTGTTCGCAGCCATCATCCTGTGCTATACGTTCCTCGGCGGCTATAAGGCCGTCTGCTGGACGGACTTTTTCCAGGGCATGCTCATGCTGGCGGCGCTTTTAGCCGTGCCGATCGTCATGGCGCTGACGGGCACGTTTGATTCTACGTACCACGGCGCGTTCGCCGAAGGCATCACGGCCTTCGGCAACAATCCGTTCTCGGCCAGCTGGCAGGACATCGTGACCGGCCTTTCCTGGGGCCTCGGCTACTTCGGCATGCCGCACATTCTCGTGCGCTTCATGGGCATCGAGAAGCCGTCCATGATCAAAAAGGCCTCGTCCGTCGCCATCGTCTGGGTCGTGCTCTCGCTCGGCGCGACGTGCGCGCTTGCGATTCTGGGCCGCACCTACCTGCTCAGCGACGGCACGGCGCTCGCCGCGGCCATCCTTCCCGCCGCCCGCAGCACCGTTTTTATCCGCATCGTGGAGGACATTTTCCCAGGCTTCATCGCGGGTCTGATGCTCGCTGCCATCATCGCCGCATCCATGAGCACGGCCGACTCGCAGCTGCTCGTCGCAGCGTCGTCGTTTACGAGCGACATCTACAAGCCGCTGATCCGTAAAAACCGCGCCTCCGAGTGCGAGATCCTGCGTGTCAGCCGCGTTGTTGTCGTCGCCATCTCGGTCGTCGCCTATCTCATCGCCTCGAGCGACTCGGAGTGGGCCGGCGACATCATGGCCATGGTCGAAAACGCATGGGGCCTGTTCGGCGCGGCGTTCGGGCCGGTCGTCATCCTCTCGCTGTTCTGGAAGCGCCTGAACTACGCGGGCGCTGTGTCCGGCATCGTCGTCGGCGCGGCGGTCGACGGCCTGTGGCTCACATTTTTGACGGGCAGCACCGGCATTTATGAGATCCTGCCCGGCTTCGTCGCCGGCTTCCTCGCCGCCGTGCTCGTCTCGCTCGCGACGCCGAAGCCCTCCTCCGAGGTTACGGCCATCTACGCCCGCGCGACCGACCCGAGCATCGACGATTGACCGCATGCGAAAAGCCGCGGCCCGGTAATCCGGGCCGCGGCTATTTTTATTCTTTTATTCTTCGACCTCGGCCGGAGCCTCCGCCGCTGCGGCGTCGCCGATGATGAGCTTGCGCCGCTTCCAGCGGCCGGACAGGTAGTACCCGCCGCCGATGAACGAGCAGGTATACCCAGCAAGCGCATGGCCGAGCCACACGCCAAGAAGCCCCAGCGAGAACACCTTGTCAAAGAGCAGGATGAGGCCGATGCGCATCACAACCCCGTCCATCAGGCCGACAAACAGCCCGAACGAGGCAAAGCCGATGCCGTTGATGAGCGAGAAGAACGGCGCGCGCGTGGCAAAGCCAAAGAAATTGATGACCGCAATGGGCGCGTAGGTATGCGCCATGGCCAGCACCTCCGGCTCGGAATTGAACAGGGAAAACACCTGCTCCGGCAACGCGAGCATGACCGCAGACAAAAACAGCGCAAACCCGCACGAGACGAGCATGGACATACGCACGATCTTCGGTACGCGCTCCTGCTTCCCCGCCGCGAGGTTCTGGCCGATCATGGACGAACCGGCCATGTTCATGGAGTTTGAGACGACGGTCATGACCAGACCGAGCTTGTTGCCTACGCCCGTGACGGCCGAGGCCGTGACGCCGTAGTCGTTGATATACGACGTGACAAACAGCATGGAGATGCTGATGGCGCAGCTCTGAAGCATCATCGGAAGGCCAAGGCGCATCATGAGCTTCATGATTGCAACGTCGACCTTGAAGCTCTTCAGCTTGAAGTCAAACCCGAACGCGTCGCGGTGGCGGTAGAGATAGACGACAGACACGATGAACGAGAAGCCCTGCCCCATGACGGTTGCAAGCGCCGCGCCGAACGAGCGCATATCAAAAACCGCGACAAGCAGCAGGTCGAGCACGAGGTTCATGACGGCCGCAATGGCGATGAACACGAAAGGCCGCCGCGAGTCGCCCATGCCGCGCAGAATGGCGCTGACGGTGTTATAGCCATAGATAAAAAACAGGCCGATGTAACAGACGATCGAATAGTCAAACGCCTCGCTGTACGCCTCAGCCGGAACGTTGAGCGCGTTCAGGATCGGCTTTGCAAACACGAGGCAGGCCACCGTCAGGACGACCGCGCTTGAGAGAATGATCGTGAACATGCTGCCGATCGTCTTTTTGATGGACGCCATATCCTTGCGGCCGACGTACTGCGAGATCATGATCTGCCCCGCGCTGGAAAATCCCATGCCGACAAACGTCATCATGTGCAGGATCTCGCTGCCCGTTCCGACGGCGGACAGGCCGACCTTGCCGACGTACTGGCCGACGACGATCATGTCGACCATGTTGTAGACCGTCTGCAAAAGGTTCGACAGCATAAATGGAAACGCAAACCGCAGAAGAAGCCGCGTGACGCTCCCCTGCGTCAGATCTCGCACCATTGTTTTTTCCGCCAAGAAGATCCCCTCCCAAATTCTTACCTCTATTGTACAGCGTCTAAAGGTAAAACGCAAACTTTTTTATCGCTAAGCAGCCATTTTTCCGTGCGTTGACGTACGGCAATTTGTCGTTTATACTGGATATATCAAATCTGAAGGCGGTGCAGTCATGGTCATCAAGGGCGAAGAACGAAAAGAATTTGTCCGCGCGGCGGCCGCGCAGTGCATGGTGCTGCTCAAAAATGAGGGCGGCGCGCTGCCGCTGCCGCAGTGCCGCGTCGCCGTGTTCGGCATTGGGCAGATCCGGACAGTGAAGGGCGGCACGGGCTCCGGCGAAGTGAACAACGTGTCAAACGTCAGCATTCTCGACGGCCTGCGCGCCTGCCCGGCGCTCACCATCTACGAGCCGCTCGCGCAGGCGTATGAAGAATACGACCGCGCGCACCCGCAGCCGGTCAAGCAGTTCCCGCAGGTCGCCGACCCGTCAAGCCCGGAGATGCCGCTGAGCGCCGAAACGGCCGCCGACGCCGCAGCGCACGCGGACGCGGCCATCGTCGTCATCTCCCGCGTCGCGGGCGAGGGCGGCGACCGGAAAATTGCGCGCGGCGACTATCTGCTCCAGCAGGCAGAGGTCAACGAGATCTGCACGGTCTGCGACGCGTTTGCCGAAAAGCCCGTCGTGCTGCTGCTCAATGTCTGCGGCGTGACGGATCTGTCCGAGGTCGACGCGCGCGTCCGCGCGATCCTCTACACGTCCCTGCCCGGTCAGGAGGCCGGAAACGCCATCGCGGACATCCTGACCGGCGCGATTGTTCCGTCCGGCCATCTGACGGACACGTGGCCGCTCCACTATTCCGACTGCCCCGCGCAGGATTTCGGTACAGAGCGCCGGAACGGCAATGTGCTCGAGCTTCCCGCCTTCCCCTACGGCGGCGGCACGGCCGAGCAGGCCGAGATCCACTATAACGAGGGTATTTTCATGGGCTACCGCGGCTATGACGCATATGGCCGCGGCGTAGCCTATCCGTTCGGCTTTGGCCTGAGCTACACGACGTTTTCCATCGTCCCCGGCGCCGTTTCGCTCAGCGGGACGGGCGTGCGCGTGCGTGCGAGCGTCAAAAACACGGGCGACCGATTTGCCGGCCGCGCCGTCGTGCAGGTCTATGCCTCGCAGCCGCGCGGGCGGCTCAAAAAAGCGCCGCAGATCCTCGCAGGCTTTGCAAAGACTGCGCCTCTCGCGCCCGGCGAGACGGCGGAGGTCGACGTTTCGTTTGACCTTGCCGAGCTTGCCAGCTACGATATGGACGCCGCTGCATGGGTGCTCGAGGCCGGGCGGTATGACATCCGCGTCGGCGCGCATTCGCGCGACACCGCGCGCGCAGGCGTTTTGGAGCTGTCCGAGGAGGTGATCGTCCGCCGCGGGCAGAACCTCTTCGACGGCTGGCAGGGCCGCCTTATGCCCGAGACGCCGGAGTTTTCCGCCGAAGCGCCGGACGGCGCGGCCATTCCGGTCGACCCGGCGGCATTCCGGACGGAAGCGCTTGTCTATGAAGAGCCTGACACGCCCGAGATCGGCGTGGAGGGCGCCTGGACGCTTGACGACGTGCGCGCGGGCCGCTGCACGCTGGACGATCTGACCGCCTGCATGACGACCGAAGAGCTCGCCGCGCTCTGCTGCGGCAGGGGCATGGGGCCTGTCGGCGATATGGCCTTCAACGTCGGCTGCATTTCCCTGCGCGTGGCCGGCTCCGCCGGGCAGACGCATGATTTTGAGGCATACGGCATTCCCCCGCTCATTCTCGCCGACGGCCCGGCCGGGCTGCGCCTGACACAGTCCGTCAGAGACGACAACGGGAACGAGACGCTCCAGCAGAACTGCACGGCCTACCCCGTCGGCACGCTGCTCGCCTCGTCATGGGACACGGAGTTGGCCCATGCCATCGGCCGCTCCGTCGGCGAGGAGATGCGCGAACTGAACGTCGACCTGTGGCTTGCGCCCGGCATGAATCTGCACCGCAATCCGCTCTGCGGCCGCAACTTTGAATACTACTCCGAGGACCCGCTCGTCACCGGTCTCATGGCCGCCGCCGTCACGCGCGGCGTGCAGTCGTGCGGCGTCGGCGTCACGCTCAAGCACTTTGCCGCCAACTCTCAGGAGGAGCTGCGCGAGCTGTCGAACTCCGTCGCCGACGAGCAGACGCTGCGCGAGCTGTATCTGCGCGGGTTCGAGCTTGCCGTAAAGCTCGGCCGCCCGTGGGCCATCATGACGAGCTACAACGACTTGAACGGCACGCCCGCAGCCGACAACTTTGGCCTTTGCACGCTGCTTGCGCGCTGCGAGTGGGGCTTTGACGGCCTCATCATGACCGACTGGGGCGGCGGCATGTCAACGCCGGCCATCAGCGTATGCGTCGGCAACGACATGATGCAGCCCGGCGGCGAGGCAGAAGCGAAGGCGCTCTGCGCCGCCATTGAGTCCGGCGAGAGGGCGGTCAGCCGCGGCCTTTCCCGGGTGAGCGTCACCCCGACGCGCGACGACCTTCGCCGCGCTGCCGCGCGCATCCTGCGCGTTGTGCTCAAACGGTATCCGGACCCGGCTGCGGGTTGAAAATAAAGGAGAATCAACATGGCAAAATCGGATTATCTGAAGGTTCTTGCACACGAAGAGCCCAGCCGTCTCGTCCAGCCAGAGGACAGCTATCTCGTCTTTACGCCCGGCGAGCACGAGTTCGGCAAGGCCGGCGGCGTGCAGATCGGCACGGACTGGTTCGGCTGCTCGTGGACGGAATTCGGCACCGGCGCGCTCGACGGCGCGACCATCACCCCCGGAACGCAGCGGCTCGAGGAGCTTGAGGACTTCCCCTCCGTCGTTCCGACACCGGAAAAGGTGCGCCAGTACGACTGGGCGGGCTTTGCGCAGCGCGCGCTGAAGCACTATGACCCGGAAAAGCAGGTGCTGGCCGTCCGCTCGCTCGTCGGCTTCTTTGAGCGTATGCACTGCCTCATCGGCTTTGAGGACGCGCTGTGCGCATTTTACGAAGAGCCGGAGACCGTCCACGCGTTCTTCCGCGCAATGTGCGACTATAAAAAAGAGGTCGCCTCCTGCGTCGCGGAATACCTGCACCCGGACATCATCATTTTCGACGACGACTACGGCACCATGCGCGCCACGTTCCTCTCGCCCGAGATGTGGCGCGAATTCTTCCCACCGTACTGGAAAGAGCTCGTCGACCATGTGCACAGCCTCGGCATGAAGTTCGAGCTGCACTCGTGCGGCTATATCACGCCGCTTGTCGGCGACTTTGTAGAGCTTGGCATGGACATTCTCCAGCCGCTTCAGACGTGCAACGACCTCAAGCACATCAAGGACACCTACGGCCGCGACATCATTCTGCGTCTTGCCATCTTCGACAAGCAGATGAGCGCGCTCGACATGACCGAGGACGAGATCCGCGCGCAGATGCAGGGCTGGTTCCGCACGCTCGCGCCCGGTGGAAACTTCATCTCCGACCTCGTCCCGATCGACGACCCGTACTACGCCATCCTGCGTCAGGAGCAGGACAAGTTCGAAAAAGAGTTCTACCACCTTTAATGCGTAAAAAAGCGCCGGTGAAGCCGAGCTTCACCGGTGCTTTTTTGTGATCTTACAGCTCGCGCGGCCCCATGGCCTCATGAAGCTCGTCGGAGATCGCGCCGCGGAGCGCGCTCCATGCGCAGTTGTGCAGCGTATTGAGGCCGCCGACGGCGAGGTTGACCGGCAGCTCGCCGCTCATTGAAACATCGGCGTCGAAAATAAAGCGCGGCTTCCCGTCCGGCTTGCCGCCGCGGCGGATGACGCCCGGGCCTGCGTGCAGCTTGAGAC
Source organism: uncultured Oscillospiraceae bacterium (assembly GCA_934589675.1). Taxonomy (GTDB): domain Bacteria; phylum Bacillota; class Clostridia; order Oscillospirales; family Oscillospiraceae; genus CAKTOF01. The sequence continues at coordinate 108,340 of CAKTOF010000003.1, read as the reverse complement.
GGCATCCGCCCGCGTCGAGCTCGATGTCGGACGCGCACTTGCCCACGCGCGCCTCGTCCACATCTTCAAAGCCGAGCACGCCGCAATACTCCGGCGCGATGAGCCTGCGCCACGGCGTGCCGTCCAGCCCCAGCGCCGTGCGGGAAAACGCGTTGACATAGCGCAGCCCGATGCGCTCAAACGCGGCGGGCTGATAGAGCGCGATGAACTGCGCCAGCGGCTTGTCCAGCCGCGCGGCGAACTCCTCCCAGCCGGTGTAAGCCGTCGTGCTCAGCGCGATGAACGACTGCGTCAGGTTGAGCTTCCAGCGGCCGTCGAGCGAGACGAAATTGTAGTTCGTAATGGGCTTGGCCTGCTCAAGCTGCGGCGCAGCTGTGCCCGCGCCGACGATTTTCGGCGCCGGGCGCTCCGTCAGTGCAGTGTATTTCGGGAACGTGTCGCGGATGGTGTCCTGAAAAGCGGCCGGCTCGTTCGCGCCGATGGCGAGGATCGTCGGAAAGCGAAGCTGGCAGATGACTTCAAGCAGCTGCGGCCGGTCATACCGGCAGCGCGGCGCATTGGAAAGCAGCATGGTAAGTCCCCCTTTTATGATCATTCTAGCGGCAGAGCCGGCAAAAGTCAAACGAAGGCGCGGTGGAGCGATCCACCGCGCCTGAGCTCCAAAGCCTCAGTCGATGTCACGAACGACCTTCTCCGGCCGGACGTCGAGCTGCTCCGGGTGGAGCATACAGCGCTTCATGCACTTGAGCGCCGTCGCGTAATAGTATCCGTCGCAGATGCGCTCGTCTGTCACAACGGTAAAGTCGATGTACTTCCTGCGCACGACCGAGCCGTCTGCCTGCATCTCGTAGACGCGGCGCTTTGCGCCGAACGCGACGAAGATGGGCAGGTTGCCGAAGTCGTAGAGATGATGGTAGATCGGCGGGATACCGAGCGAGCCCATGGACGTGATGAACATCGAGCCGTGGAACGGGCTGACCTTGAGCAGAAAGCGCGGCAGCAGACCGAAGTAATCGAGCAGCTTCAAAAACCAGATGACAAATTTGAGCAGCACGCTCGGGATGGACGCGATCACGCCGGCCACGCGGTCAAACGTGCTGTCGAGCGGCGTGTTTTTGACCTCTTCAACGAGCCGGTTGAACTGCTCATACACCTCGTCGACCGTGGCGTCCGGCTCAAAGTTCAGGTCAATGAGCGTCTCGGGCGCGTTGACGCGCATCTCCTTTTTGATAGTCATGGAGACCTCGATGTTGTTGCGCGCGTACACCTTCTGCCCGGCGAGGAAGCGGTTGATGCCCGGATACTGCGACACGGCGCGCACATAGGCCGCAACGATGACGTGCTGCACGCCGAAGCCGGGATGGCCGCTGCGGCGCTTTTCGCGGATGTACGACTCAAGCTCCGTGATCTCGACGCTGTCGCGGATCAGATTCGACGAGCCGGTGCGGTTTACCATAATATATGGCGACACCATGCTCATCGGGTCGAGCGTGCGAAGGCGGCGTCCATCCGGCCGGTCGCCCCATGTGGGGTAATACTTGCCGTCGTTGCCGCGCCGCCTGAGCGCAAGCAGCAGCAGCAAAACGCCGGCCAGCGCGCCGAGCGACGGCAGCTCGGGCAGCCACTGCTCAAGCGTGCTGTAGCGGTAGAGGAACGCATCCTCCACAAACAGGAGGAACAAAAGCGGCAGCAGGAAGATGAGGATTGCCCAGAGCTTCGAGCGCAGCTTGCCTGAGATCGTGCGCGTAAAGCACACTGCCATGACGCCGAACAGCAGCCAGCACAAAAGCCTGTGCCAGAGCGTGAAGGCCGCGGCGCGGTGCGCAAAGCAGAGGCAGCCCAGAATGACAGGGATGGACGTCCGGTACACGTGCGTCGGTCCGTAGGCGAACAAGATCAGCACAAAAAGTGCCGCAGAAAGGACCGTCAGGGGGATTTGGGTAGCATAGAGCGCGCCGTTGGGCATCCCATAGAGCCGGTACGCGAATATGCGAGCCACTGCCGATCCGATCATCATTGCCGCCGAGAGCCAGACGAGCGGGTTGAGCCGATTGATATAGTAATTCACTCTCTTTTCCATAAGCGTATTATAGCATCTGCGTCGAAATCTGGCAAGTTCAATCGGCGCAGCGCGGGAAAAACCGCATAATTTCACCACCTAAAACAGGAAAAGACATTTTTCACGAATTAAAGCCAGCCGCACGCGCCAATTTGTACATTTTGTCGATTGTCGGCGGCAAATTCATTGTGTAATATGTATCTGTTCTATTAAAATATTTCAGGAGGAACGAATGAGAATGAAGAAACTGCTTGCTCTTCTGCTGGCGCTCGCGCTCGTCTTCAGCCTCGCTGCCTGCGGCGGCGCGGACAAGGACACGGCCGAGCCCGGCAACGGCGACAATGCCGCTACGACGGACAACACCGGCGACACCGCCGGCACCGACGACGGCGCTTCCACGGACAGCGCTTCCGCTTCCGGTGAAACGCTCAACGAACAGTACACCTTTGACGAGAGCATCTATGCGCCCTACCGCGAGATGGTTGAGGGCAAGGATGTCAGCCAGATCAAGCTCGGCTTTATCATGATCGGCGACGAGTCCGAGGGCTACACCGAGGCGCACGTCATCGGCATCAAGACCATGTGTGAACAGCTCGGCATCGACTATGACAGCCAGGTCGTCATCAAGTGGAACGTCGGCGAGGACGAGGGCTGCTACGAAGCCGCCGTTGAGCTCGTCGAGGCCGGCTGCACGGCTGTTGTCGGCTGCAGCTTCGGCTTTGAGGATTACCTCATCCAGGCTGCCAGCGAGTTCCCGGACGTTCAGTTCCTGCACGCCACCGGCTATCAGGCTGCGCAGAGCGGCCTGCCGAACATGCACAACTTCTTTGTTGATGTGTTCCAGTCCCGCTACGTCTCCGGCGTCGTCGCCGGCACGAAGCTCCTGCAGATGATCGATGCCGGCGAGGTCGACGCCTCGAAGGAGATCCCGATCGGCTACGTCGGCGCCTATTCCTACGCCGAGGTCGTCTCGGGCTACACCGCCTTCTATCTCGGCCTGAAGAGCGTTGTCGGCGACTACCCCGTGCAGATGTACGTCACCTACACCGGCTCCTGGGGCAGCGAGTCGCTCGAGTATGACGCGGCCATTTCCCTCATCGACGAGCAGAACTGCGTCATGATCTGCCAGCACGCCGACACGACCGGCGCGCCGAGCGCCTGTGAAGAGCGCGGTGTGTACTGCGTCGGCTACAACATCTCCATGATCGAGGCTGCGCCGACCCACGCTCTTGTCTCCGCCACGCTCAACTGGGGTGTCTACTACACCTATGCTGCTGCGACGCTGATCTCCGGCGGCACGATCGACACCGACTGGACTGCCGGCTACGCTGAGGGCGCTGTCTATCTGACGCCGATCAACCGCGACGCCTTTGGCTCCGACGCGGAGTACAACGCCGCTGTTGAGAGCTCCAACCTCGCCATCGCCGGCCTGCTCGACGGCAGCATTCAGGTCTTCGACACCTCGAAGTTCACCGTGAACGGCGAGACCGTCACGACGACCGCGTCCGATGACCTTGCCGACACCTACTACGGCGTCGAGCACATCCAGACCGAGAACGGCATCACGTTCTACGCGGAGTCCGCCATCGGCTCTGCCCCGTCGTTTGCCTTCCGCATTGACGGCATCACGGAGCTCAACGTCGTCTACTAATCCCGTTTCCCACAAAAAAGGGGGTCGCAGTGCGGCCCCCTTTTTCCGGTTTGAGACTATAAAGAGGTGAAACCATGGAAAGCACGATGAACGCAGTCGAAATGCGGGGCATCACCAAGCGCTTCGGCTCCGTCCTGGCAAACGATCACGTCAGTCTTGACATCCGCCGCGGCGAGATCCTCTCTCTGCTCGGCGAAAACGGCAGCGGAAAAACGACGCTGACGAACATGCTCTCCGGCATCTACTTCCCGGACGAGGGCGAGATCCGTGTGAACGGCGAGGTCGTGACCATCCGCTCGCCGAAGGACGCCTACGACCTCGGCATCGGTATGATCCACCAGCACTTCAAGCTCGTCGAGCTCTTCACGGCGGCGGAAAACATCATCCTCGGTCTGCCCGGCAGCACGCGGCTGAACCTGAAGTCCGTCACGGAGAAGATCATGGCGCTGGCCGACCAGTACGGCTTCCGCATCGAGCCGAACAAAAAGGTCTACGATATGTCCGTCTCCGAGAAACAGACGGTCGAGATCGTCAAGATGCTCTTCCGCGGCGCGGACATACTCATTCTTGACGAGCCGACGGCCGTCCTGACGCCGCAGGAGACCGACCGCCTGTTCGACGTCCTGCGCAACATGCGCGCCGACGGCAAGGCCATCGTCATCATCACGCACAAGCTGCAGGAGGTCCTCTCCCTCTCCGACCGCGTCACCATTTTGCGCAAGGGGCAGTACATCGACACCGTCGACACGAAGGACGCCACGGAGATGATGCTCACGGAGATGATGGTCGGCAAGAAGGTCTCGCTCGACATTGAGCATCCTGAGCCGAAAAACTGCGAAAAGCGCCTTGCGATCCGCAACCTCACCGTGATGAACAAATACGGCGTCCCAGCCATTGACAACGTCTCGTTTGACGCATACAGCGGCGAGATCCTCGGCATTGCCGGCATCGCCGGCAGCGGCCAGAAGGAGCTGCTCGAGGCCATCGCGGGACTTCAGGACTCCGAGCGCGGCAGCGTCGTCTACACTGCGCCGAACGGCGCGGAGCCGACCGAGCTCATCGGCAAGAACGCGCAGAACATCCGCGACCTCGGCGTCGCGCTCTCGTTCGTCCCGGAGGATCGCCTCGGCATGGGTCTTGTCGGCTCGATGGGCGTCGCGGGCAACATGATGCTGCGAAGCTACCGCCGCGGCCGTTCCCTTCTGGCCGACCGCAAAACGCCGCGCATTCTGGCCGAGGAAGTCATCGCCGAGCTCGAGGTCGCCGTGCCGGACGTGGAAACGTCCGTCAAGAAGCTCTCCGGCGGCAATGTCCAGAAGATCCTCGTCGGCCGCGAGATCGCAGCCAATCCGACCGTCCTGATGATGGCCTACGCCGTCCGCGGGCTGGACATCAACACGTCCTATACGATCTACCACCTGCTCAACGAGCAAAAAGAGCGCGGCACGGCCGTCATCTATGTCGGCGAGGATCTCGACGTGCTGCTTGAGCTGTGCGACCGCATCCTGGTTCTCTGCGGCGGCCGCGTCAGCGGCATCGTCGACACGAAAACGGCGACAAAGGAAGAGGTCGGCCTGCTTATGACGAAGCTGACGGAAGGGGGTGCCGGCGATGGCAAAAAAGACTAAGTCCACCGAGCAGCACAAGGAGCCGCTGCTTCGCATCACGCGCGTCAATTCCATGCCGCTGTGGAAGTCCTACCTCATCCATGTCGGCTTCTTCCTTGCGGCATTTGCGGTGTACCTGCTCATCATCTACCTGTTCACCGGCGCGAAGCCCGGCGCAGTCATCGAATCCATGATCTCCGGTGCATTCGGCACAAAGCTCTTCTCGCGCAGCATGTGGACGACGATCCGCGACACCATGCTCCTGCTCGGCGTCGCGCTCGCGCTGACGCTTGCGTTCAAGATGCGCTTCTGGAACATCGGCGGCGAGGGGCAGATCCTCATCGGCGGCCTCGCGACGGCCATCATCATGCTCTTCGGCACGGGACATATGCCCACATGGCTTCTGTTTACCGCCATGATCGTCTCCAGCCTCGTCGCGGGCGCGGTCTGGGGTCTTGTTCCGGCCATTTTCAAGGCGAAGTGGAACACGAATGAGACGCTCTTTACGCTCATGATGAACTACATCGCCATCCAGCTCATCTCGTTCTGCAACATCCTCTGGGAGAAAAAAGCCGGCACCGGCACGATCGGAACGATCAATGGCGACGTCAACGGCGCGCACTATCAGTCCGGCTGGATGTCCACAACGCTTGGCAAGGGCGTGTTTGGCGACGGCAACTATCTCATCGTGCTCATCGCCATCGTGCTCATTGCCGTCATGGTGAACATCTACCTCAAGCGCACAAAGCACGGCTACGAGCTCAACGTCGTCGGCGAGTCGGAAAACACCGCCCGCTACGCCGGCATCGACGTCAAGCGCGTCATTATCCGCACGATGATGCTCTCGGGTATGCTGTGCGGCTTCATCGGCTTCCTCATCGTCTCCGGCTCGAGCCACACCATCTCGACGAACACGGCCTCCAGCCGCGGCTTTACGGCCATCATCGTCTCGTGGCTGGGCAAGTTCAACGTGTGGTATATGACGCTCATCTCGTTCGTGCTCGTCCTGTTTGAGGTCGCGGCCGAGGGCGTTGCCACAAACTTCGGCCTGAGTGAATCCATGAGCGACGTGCTGGTCGGCATTGTGCTCTTCTTCATCCTTGCAAGTGATTTCTTCGTCAACTACCGCGTGCGCGTGCGCGGCTCGGAAAAGGAGGCCAAGAACTGATGGGCGCTATTTTTTCCGCACTGCTGTCCGTCTCGTTCCTGACGGCGGCCGTCATCAAGAGCATTCCCCTGCTGTGCGGCGCGGTCGGCGAGATCCTCATCGAGAAGTCCGGCAACCTGAACCTCGGCATTCCGGGCATCATGTACCTCGGCGCCATCGGCGGCATCACAGGCGCATACTTCTACGAAAAAGGCGCGGCCGTGTACCACGCGCCCGTCGCCGTGCTCATCGTCATCGCCTGCTCGCTGCTGCTCGCCGTCGCCGGCGGCCTGATCTTCAGCTTTCTGACCATCACGCTGCGCGTGAACCAGAATGTCACGGGCCTTGCGCTCACGACGTTCGGCACGGGCCTTGGGAACTTCCTCGGCGCGTCGCTGTCCAAGCTCGCCGGGACGAGCGGCTCCGTCTCCGTCCGCACGACGGGCGCGGTGTTCAAAAAGACGATCCCGTTTCTGTCCGACCACCTCGGCATCGTCGGCAAGCTCATATTCTCATACAGCATACTGACATATGTTCTCATCGCCGTCGCCGCCGTGGCGGCGTGGTTCCTCGCCCGCACGCGGCAGGGACTGAGCCTGCGCGCCGTCGGCGAAAACCCCGGCGCGGCGGACGCGGCGGGCATCAACGTCGTCAAGACGAAGTACCTCGCCACGCTCGTCGGCAGCGCCATCGCCGGCCTCGGCGGCCTGTATTACATCATGAGCTACCTCGGCGGCGTCTGGCAGAACAACTGCCTCGGCGACACGGGCTGGCTGGCCATTGCGCTCGTCATCTTTGCGCTCTGGAAGCCCGCGCGTGCCATCTGGGGCGCCATCGTGTTCGGCGGCCTGTGCGTGCTCTTTAACTACCTCAACGCCAGCACGGCCTATCAGGAGATCCTGAAAATGCTGCCGTACATCTGCACGATCATCGTGCTCATCGTCTCGTCTCTGCGCATGAAGAAGGAAAACCAGCCCCCCGCAAGCCTCGGCCTTGCGTATTTCCGCGAAGAGCGATAAAATTTCCGCCGCGCCCAAATCCGGGCGCGGCGGTTTTTCTGTCGCAATTTGGCCGGTGAAAATCCGGTCAGCCACTTTACTTTCCGGCGCAGCTCTGCTATAATACTCAGGAATGAGCGCCAGTGGCTCAATGGATAGAGCATCGGATTCCGGTTCCGAGGGTTGGGGGTTCGAGTCCCTTCTGGCGTGCCACGTCGGAGCAAGCTGCATATCGCTTGCTCCGACTTTTTTTATTCTCATTCACTGCCAGAGCGCGCTTCCCGCGCATTTTTCGCCCTTTTCCGCGCAGAGCGGTTGTAAACGGATGGGCGGTATGCTAAAATAACGATGATTGTTACAGAAATGCGAGGGATTTTCATGTCCGGTTCCGAATCGACTCAGTTCCGCTCCGCGCTGCATGGCTTTAACCGCTACGACGTTGTGCGCTATATCGAAAAAGCGTCTGGCGAGTACGAGCACGCGCTGCGCGAAGCGCAGAAAGAAAGCGCCGCCCTCTCCGAGCAGGTGCGTGCGCTGGAAGAAGAGCGCGCCGCGCGCGAGGCGGAGCTGGAGGCGCTGCGCGCAGCGCAGGACGCGCACGATGCCGAAAAAGACAATCTTCAGTCTCTGCTGGACGCGGCGGAGGAGGAAAGCGCGTCGCTGCGCGAGCAGCTCGCCGACGCATCCGCGCAGGAGCCGGAGCTGGCCGAAGAGCCCGCCGCGCCGTCGTCTGATGCGCTGGAGCTGGCCGCTTACCGCCGTGCCGAAGCCGTCGAGCGCGGCGCCGTCGAGCGCGCAGGTGCGCTCTATGACCGCATGAGCGGCGTGTGCCAGTCCCTCTCCGACCGCGTTCAGGCCTCCGCCAGCGAGGTCTCGCTGCTGTACACTGAGCTTTCCGACTCGCTCGAGCGTATGAAAGAAGCGCTGGCCGACCTGAAGCTCGTGCTCGAAAATGCGCCCGAGGAGATCGCGTCGCTCCATGATGAGGTGTCGCGCAATGATTGAGTTGACGACTGATCAGATCCGCGACGCCGCGCCCACGCTCCGCGCGGGCGACCGTGTGCTGCTTTCCGGCGAAGTCTACACCGCGCGCGATGCTGCGCACAAGCGCCTGTTTGCGCTGCTCGATGCCGGGCAGCCGCTCCCCTTTCCGCTTTCCGGCTCGATCATCTATCACGCAGGCCCCACGCCCGCGCAGGCGGGTATGCCCGTCGGCTCGTGCGGGCCTACGACGTCCGGCCGCATGGACCCCTACGCGCCGCGTCTGCTCGACCTCGGCCTCGCGGCCATCATCGGCAAGGGCGAGCGCAATCAGGCCGTCATCGACGCCATCTGCCGGAACAACGCCGTCTATTTCTGCGCCGTCGGCGGCGCCGGCGCGCTCATTGCCGGCTGCGTCAAGGCTGCCGCGGAGATCGCATTCCCTGAGCTTGGGTGCGAATCCATCAAGCGCTTTACGATCCAAGACCTCCCGCTGACCGTCGCGCTCGACTGCCGCGGTGGAAACCTCTTCACGGAAGGAAAAGCGCGCTACCGAACTGTCTAGGAAGTTCAAATCGCCTGCTCTTTCTGAGCTGGCCGAGCAAAACCAGACATAGAAAAGCACCCCATTTCTTAGTCCGTTTTTTCAATACTCGGACTATGAAATGGGGTGCCGTTTGGTTTTTGGCTATGATTTTGCTTTTTTGCGAGATCTATGCCGGTTATAGCCGGATCACGTCCTGCCGAAATTTTTCCAGTCGCCTTGCTCCCTCTGCCGTAATCTGATAATTGTCACAGCAGAAGCCAAAGGCATGCGGTGTTGCATAGGTTGGATGGATTGCGATGTTCATGTTCTCTCGTAGTATGAAATCATCCTCCAAATCAAAACCGGGAGACTCGATCAGGTCATATCCCTGCCCATGGGTAAAGATCCGGTGCTCCTCCGGTAACCCCATTTCCTTCAGCAAAACATTGACCTCTTCCGTCACAGACCCTGCCCGCTTCCCGGGCAGCAGCAGCTCAGCCGTGCGGCGCTGGACCCGCCTGGACTGATCAAACATATACTCCAGCTGCTCAGAAGGCTGACAGCCTACTGCAAAAGAGCGGCCCATCTCGCAATAATAACCGCCCATTCCACTGGTCTCAATCATGACTGTCAGCTCGTCCCCTCGCTGAATCATACGATTTTGATAATGAGCGTACTGAATACCGGCACATTGACCGCATGGAGCGGAGCCAATCATAATCAGCTGCTCTTCGCTGCCCAGCTCCATCAGTTTTTTCACCAGCGCTGCCTGAATCTCATATTCCCGCAGGCCGGGACGAATGATCTGTGCGGCATAGTCCATCACCTGATCGTGCATGGCGGCAGTCTGGCAGATGCACTCCATCTCCTCGCTGCTTTTGGGCCCCTTTATTTCGTCGATGAGTCTGGTCGCGTCGATCAGCTCTGCATCGGTCTCCTCGCGCAGGCGATCAACAATCACATGGTTCATTTGCGCCCATCCCACCAGGCCGAGCCGTTTAACGTTCCGCTTTTTTACCTGTTCTGCAATCAGGGCGGCGTCATAGCCATCCGTGTAATTCAGAGAGCGCACATAAGGCGAGGACAGGCGCACAGTGGGGCCTCGCATGGCCCACTCGGGCAGCAGCGGCATGTCGGGCGCGCCGTGCGTGATTGTGGTCATCTCCCCATCCGCGCTGAACAGAACGCTCATCGGATATCCCTGCACTGCCGGCACGTCAATCAACCATCGGACATATCCGCCGATATACTGGTTATCATTTTGCGCAAGCAGTAAATCCAAATCTGCTTCTTTCATGACCCCACGGGCCAGCTTCCAGCGGCGTTCCATCTCTGTCGACGATCTGGGGCTGCGCATTTTCGCCCGGATGGTCTCATTGAGTTCCATGGTTCATATGCCCCCTCAGCAGTCTACCACAATGATGTCATTGGGAAATTGGTTTAGGCTCTCTACTCCGTCGTGGGTGACCAGGAACATCGTCCCTGGGCCGAAAATCCCGTATTCTCCGGGCTTCCAGCCTTTTACTGCGGTGCCCGGATGAAGCACAAAGAGCATTCCCTCTTCCAGAACAAAGTCCTGATCCAGCTCGAAGGTGCCTTCATCCACATCCAGACCGCTGAGATGGCCTTGCGGCCCGGTGAGAAACTGTCTTGGAGACAGGAAGCCTTCCGCTTCAATTGCCTCATCCATCACCCGCAGCACATCCCGCGCATTGACTCCCGGCCGAACCAGCGAAGCAGCCTTCCAGACCGCCGCACTGCCCACAGCGTTCATATCCTGCACCACCTGAGGCGGCTGTCCCATGGAGATCGTCACGATTTTTTGCGTCCAGTATCCGCCGGCGCTGGATGTGATCTCCGCAGCGATCAGATCCCCTTTTTCAATGGGACGCTGACGGTGTACCCAGCTGGGCAGCACCGAGCTGATGTCTCTTTTGTCCACACAGGTCTGGTTGAGTGTGTCCGCGGAGCCGGCCTCCCGCATAATGCGCTCTAAGTAACCCCAAAGCTGATTCTCCGTCATACCCGGCTTCAGGAATTCAGAGATCCCCGCGCAGCAGGCATCTACGTTGGCAGGAGAAAGGCGCAGCAGCTCCAGCTCCCCGCCCGTCTTGCAGCGTCGAATCTTTTTAAAGCTTCCGGTAATATCCACGAAGGTCATATCCGGGAGCATTTTCTTCAAGGTCAGGTACGCCCCGGCCGGAATATCCCCCAGAGTGACTCCAACTCTGGCCGTGGCGCCCACCCGCTGCAGAAGAATATTCCGTACTGTCTCGGGGCTGTTGATTCTGGAATCCTTGACCCAATAATCCTCTTCATATTTTTGCACGCTGGTCAGCAGATACTCTCTGCCGGGCAGCGCCACAAGTGCCACTGGATCAGAATCCCGAAACATCAGCGCCTGAACCCATTTCGTATTGTAATAGTGTCCTGCAATATAACGGATCGCACCTTCGCCGCTGCACAGCATGGCATCGATGCCCTCCCGGGACATAAACTCCCGCATCTTTCCATAACGGTACTGTTTATCTTCCCTTGTCAACACTCCCATAAAACTAGCTCCTTAATTATGCGATAAAACGATTTCATCCTGCCGCGCGCAGCGGCCTCAGCTGCGGTGCGGTTTCAGTGTTGGGATCTCCTCCAGCAGCGGCTTTGTGCGCCGCTGAATCTCCGCTTGATCCAATCCAGCCCGAACTCTCCCATTGTTCTTCAGGTCGGCCATGTGCTTCTGACGTCCTGCTTCAAAGATGTGGGACAGCTTTACGCTCTCCGGGTCCATCATCACCCTGCCGTTTTCCAGCTTTCCTTTGACCCCGCACAAGGCACATTCCACGCCGCCGGTTTCCGGATCGACCCGCACCACATCGCAGTGGCACGCCGGGCATACGCCCTCAGGGCCAATGTAGCTGCGCTCCTGATCCGGCAGCGCCGCCATCTTTGCCAAATGAGCGCCGCACTGCCTTACCCGCTCCATGCGGGCATCATCCAGAATCAGCGTATTGTTCCAATCCAAACGTACATAGTCCACAATGGTCATGCCCATTGAAATGGCAGGCACAGCAAGAGACGGATAGCTCAAATAGGACCACTCGCTGCCTCCATGGCCAATGAACGCAACCGCCCTTGCGCGGAAAAAGCGAGTGTCGATCTTCGGATCTTCCCCTTTTGCCATCCGTTGGTCATAAGCCTCTTTCAAGAATGTAACATCATGTGAAGGCCCCATGCGATCGCACATTACCTTGTAGACGCCAGGCACCGAATTCTCAAACATAGGCGCCACAAACAGAAGTCCGTCGCTGGAAAGCATCTGATCATCCAGCCACTCCATGTCATCCTGTCCCAATGGGCATGTCCCCTTGAAATCCGGATCCCGCATGGCCCGCACACAGGCCTGACAGTTGATACACGGCTTGATGTTCAGATCCATGAGATTGATCAGGGTCACTTCCGCCCCCTCGTCCTTCGCGGCCTTCAGCGCCGCGCGGGCTGCGCGCTCAGTGTATTGATTCCTGCGCCCGCAGACAATTGCCGTGACTTTCACGCACTCATCTCCCTGTTTTTTGATTTCAAATGTTTATTTTGACTTATGGCAGCTGTTTACTCTGCCGCAGATCATGCTCCCTCTTTGATTTCCGCCGCCATCTTCCGTCTGGCAAGCCAGTCATTGATACGATCCTGATTGGCCGAAATCGCCATAAACAGGATCAGGAACGCGCCATTGCCTACGTTCTGCATCGGCGATGGCAAGCCAACAGCAACAATGCCGGAAGTCAACAGCTTCATGGTTAAGGTGCCTGTAAAAATACCCACTGTGATGTTCACATGACGAGACAGATACCGCCCTATGAAGATCGGTGCAAAGGCCGTACACATCATGTTCATCGAGTTGTTCTGGCTGGGAGAAGACTCCACGATTCCGGACATTCCGGAGTAGGCAACACCGGCCATTCCGACAAAGATCCCCATAATTACACAGCACTGGATCGCGTTTTTGCGCTCATTGACATGATTGTTCACTGCAATTCCCTGCCCGTCCCGGAGCGCGTGATAATTCTCGCCAAAGCAGCTGCAAAAATACAGATAATAGTAGAGCAGTCCCATAATCACAAGCAGGACAAAGTTCCATGGGAGCTGCCCAAACATCTTCATGGAGCCGCCCAGCTCTGCCGGACGTCCATCACGGATCAGGTAGCCCGCACATTCATAAACCTTCATCATGCCAACGGAAATCAGCAGCATCGGAATTCTCAGCGATGTATAAAGCACCCCGTTAACAAGGCCAAACAGCGCGCCGAACAGCACCGTAAAAATTAGAACGCCCCACGCGCCCAAGCCGCTCAGCTCCGCCAGCGGGACTCCCGCCAGACAGGTCAGGATCATCATGTTGCCGATGGAAAAGTCCCAGCGTTTGCTCAGCATATTGCCGGACATCGCCCATGCCAGCATCGTCGCCGGAACTGTCTGCACCAGCACCATCCGGATGCTGCTCAGACTGCCGAACGTTCCTGCATTCAGCACCCTGCACAGCACAAAGAAAATCAGATAAACTCCCGCCGGCCAGACGATGACCTGCAAAATATCACCAATCAATTTCTTTGGATTCTTCTTCATTTGCCATCTCTCCTTATGCGGGAGTATCAATTCCCTCATATCGAAACAGATGCCCTCCGCCCCGCTTGCAGAGCGGAGGGCTCAAGTCAGTGCTTACCCTTCGTCAGCCCCTGCGCCTCTCAGGCACGGCGGGCCAGCAGATCCTCAATGGAGAACGCATCCACAGCAGCCTTCATTGTATCGGCGGTTGCATCAGGATTAAAGGCGGTTATCATGTTCTTCAGCTCATCCAGATTGAAAATCATGTTGCCGTCGTAGCTGTTGGCGATCAGAGCGGAAAAGTCATCGCTGTCATAGGCGACGATATAGGGAACGCTGAATCCCACAGCCCTTCAATCCTCGCCCAAGAGCATATTTCCGGTCAGGGCATTGCACAGCTGCGCCAGAGCCAGCTCCACATGGCCCACCACGCCGTCGGCGCAGCCGTGCAGGCAGCCATTGTCAAAATACTCCTGAACATAAGACTCAGCCGCTTCGAAGCAGAACATATAGACCGAGCCCATTTTACCGGCAGACTCCAGCGCGCCGCTGGCATTCTTCGCGGCATTGTTGCCGGCGCCGAAGCCATTGAGCTCAGGGAAGTTGGTGATCAGGTTCTGCGCGCCCTCCACCTTGTCAAAGGTACGCGCTTCGCTGAGCAGCTCCAGATTGTTGTCTGCCAGGCACGCCTTAAAGCCGTCTGCGCGGGCATCAATGCTCGGGCCGGCGCCTTCCGGCATTCCCAGGTAGACCCATTTGTCGGCACCCATGTCAATGCAGTGCTGGGTCATATCATAGGCCGCTTCAAAGTCCTGGGAATTGATGGAGCCGGCATAGTACTCGCTGTCAGCGATCTTATCGTAGTATTCCTCTTCGAGAATATTGGTGAACGTAAAGGTGGTATAGACCTGATGGGACTCGGTCAGCTCCATCACCTTGTTGGCAATACCGCCGTCCATGGCGCACAGCATACCGTCGATGTTCGCAGACAGCAGATTCTCCGCGCCGGTGATTACGTCGTTGGGCGTTCCGGCCTCGGCTACGGTCAGCTTCATCCCAAGGCTGTCGCACAAGGACTGTGTGGTATTGATAATGTTCATGGCCCAAGGCGTTGTCGTGCTGTAAATCAGCAGGCCAACATGCTTGCCCTCCAGCGGGGACGCTCCATCCGGCTGACCGGGTTCATCATTTCCTTCCGGTTTCGTGCCGGAGGCGGCGTCTGCGTCAGAGGTCTTGTCCCCGGCAGGCTGGCTGGAATCACCATTTCCTTCCGGTTTCGCGCTGGCAGAAGTGGCTCCATCAGAGGTCTTGTCCCCGGTGGGGCTGCTGCAGGCTGCCAGTCCAAGCGCCATAACCAGTGCGAGCAGCAGTGCGATGAGTTTTTTCATGCTTGTCATTCCTTTCCTTTTATATTTTGTTTTTTACATTTGGCTTCCACCATTCTCAGCGCGGCAGAAGCTTATTGCCTTTATCGCGCACGAAGCTGATTGCCACAACTGCAAGGAAAATCAGCCCGCGCACACCGTGTGTCAGCGTGACCGGAACGCCGACGACCACCATGCCGTTGACCAGCACAGAGATGATGATGCCGCCAATCACGCCACAGCGGACGGCTGTGCGCACGCCGCCGCTCATCGCCATTCCGCCCAGCGCAAGGGCGATAATCACATTCATTTCCTCATTGGTTCCAGTTCCGGTTGTAACATTTCCGGTTCTGGCCAACAAGAAGAATGCGGCAACGCCCACGATCAAGCCGCCGAAGCAATATGCCAGCAAGCGGTAGCGCTTAAGCGGCATGCCGGTCTGTCCTGCTGCCACAGGGTTTTCTCCGTACGCTTGGCTCACCCGCCCCAGCTTTGTGCGGTTGAACACCAGCCAGCCAACAAAGATAATCAGCACCAAGGCAATGAAACGAATATAGATATTGTTTGCCATGCCTAAGTCAATGGCTTCATAAGAGTGACCCTGAAGCACAGAGTTCACAATTCCACGCGTCAGGAACATCATTGACACAGAGCCGATGTAGGGGTTCAGATTGAGGCCCACGGTTATAAACCCAGTTACAAAGTAGCAAGCGATGCCCGAAACAATGCAAACCGGCAGGACCAGGATGGTGTTGCCCATGGCGTCGGCCGCCGCCATCGCACACAGCGAGCACAGCGCCAGAACCCCGCCGGGTGAGAAATCCATGCCGCCCTGCGCGTAGATCATGGACAGTCCCACCGCAATTATCACCGTTGTAAATGCCTGGTTTAGCACCGTAGCAAGGTTATTCCCCCGAAAAATCTCGCCATGGGATACAATGCCGAAAAAGGCCAGCACGAATATCAGGCCAAGGACGGGAACCAGAGTGCTGATTTTGTCCTTCCATTGCATTTTTTGCAGCGCCATTTCTTCTCCTCCCTCCCCTTAAATCATCTTCTGAATCAGCTCATATTCCGTCAAATCCGGGGAGCGCATATATTCACCTTGAATCGCTCCGTCCTTCATAATCAGGATCCGGTCGCTCATACCGATCAGCTCCGGGAGTTCTTCTGAAATCAGCACAATCGCGGTACCTTCTTTTTTCAGTTCATAAATCAGCTGATACATGGCCGCCTTGACGCCAATGTCCACGCCACGGGTGGGGCAGTCCAAAACGAGCACTTTCGATTTCTTTCCAACCCATTTGGCAAAGGCGACCTTCTGCTTATTGCCGCCGGACAGCGCCCGCACCTTCTGCTCTCTGCTTTGACACTTGATACTCAATCCCTTGATTTCCTCATCCACAAACGCTCGCTCTTTCTTTAAAGAGATGATCTTCCCTGTCGAGACCGCATCGAGCGAAGGAAGCGAGATGTTGTATCCGATGGTCGCCTGGAGCATCAACGACTCCTGATCGCGGTTCTTCGAAACGTAGCCCACTCCGGCGGCCGCCGCGCCATGTGTGGTAGTGATCGGATTTCCGTGCTCATCCAGCACTTCACCGCAAACAAATTTGTCGATTCCGAACATCACCCGACCCAAGTCATGCATCCCGCACTCGGAAAGTCCGCCCAAGCCAAGGATCTCTCCCTCGTGGACCTCCAGGTTGATGTTCCGAAGCGTGTGCAGGCCCCACAGGTTTTTCACGCTCAGCATAACTTTTTCCCCATGAGACCCATCATAATCGCCGCGGTAGTAATCGCCCTTCAGTTCTCTGCCCACCATCATGGCCTGAAGCAGTTTCGGCTCAAATTCTTCCTTATTCAGAGAACCAATCATGACGCCGTCCCGAAGCACCGTAATATGCGTGCACACCGCCATCAGTTCGTCCAAATCGTGAGAGATAAATATAACCGCTTTGTTGTTTGCAGCCATATCGCTCATCAGCTTGTAGATCACACTGCGGCCGCGCTGGGACAGCGCTGTGGTGGTCTCGTCCACGATCAGAACGTCCGGGTCGCAGCGCATGGCACTGGCTACCTCCACCAGTTTGCGGTCCTCGAAGTTCAGGGAGTTGATCGACCGCGTCGTGTCAATATCCGTAACCCCGATATTCTCGAGCGCCTCAGCCGCCTCCGCATACATCCGCTTGCGATCCACTCGTCCAAATTTTGTGAATCGTTCAATCTCGCCCAGAAAGATATTGGCTGCAACACCAATATTGCTGATCGTACCCATCTCCTGAACAATCATGGCGACCTTCTGCTCCCGTGCCTGCGCCACGTTATGGGGCTCATAGAGCTTTCCATCCTTGAACATCTTCCCGCTGTCGCAGCTTTGAATCCCGGCCACAATAGAAGACATCGTGGATTTTCCAGACCCGTTCTCTCCGACGAAGCCACGGATCTCCCCTCGGTTCAGTACAAAATCGACACTCTGAAGCGCCTTTGTTGCTCCAAAGCTTTTTACCATACCTTCAATACGAAGCAGCTCCGCTCCCATACTCACGCCACACCTCCATGCTCAAATTTGCACAATTGATTTTTAATATGGATTTTCAATATTGTGCATAATTTTCTCTGATGGGCTAATTGTAGTTGATTTGCACACCGCTGTACAGTATAATAAGTGTATAGTTGCCATACCCAAATTGTTATAGCAAAACCCGGTTTTATTACTGAAAGGACGCTTTGCTTATGAATCTGAATCAACTGCACTATTTCGTGGAAGCCGCTACTCAGTTGAGCCTCAGCAAGGCTGCCGAAAACCTCTACATCTCTCAGCCTGCACTAAGCCGCCAGATTCAGGCCTTAGAAAATACATTGGGCGTAAAGCTTTTCACAAGAAGCAACCGTGGGCTGTCCCTGACTCCGGCGGGCACGCTGCTTTTACAGGAATCAGAGCAATTCTTCCGGCAGGAGCGCGAACTGCTCTACCGCCTGAGAAATGTGGGAGCCGCTCAGCTGTCCCAGATTAAAATTGGCTTTACCAACGACCTTTTCTCGCAAAAACTGAATCAGTTTATTTTATACTATGCAAGAAATTTCAAGCCGCAGAAATTTCTCATCACACGCTATAACTGGTTCTCGCTGCGCCATGCCGTGTCCGTCGGCTCCACAGATTTGGTTTTTTGCATCAGCAACGGGCTGACCGGCATTCCCAATCTGTCCTGCCGTACCCTGATGGAGGCGCAAAACTGTATCGTGCTGCCCAAGAGCCATCCGCTTGCTCACCGGGAGTTTGTCCATCTAAATGAACTGCGGGACGCAACATTCATGTTTCCCAGCGCTATTTTCCAGAGCGCCCCAAAAGAGCTCTGCGCAATTTGTGAGCAGTACGGTTTTGCGCCCACCATTACATATGAGCACGAAATCATCGACTCCGTACTTCTGGATGTAGCTGCCGGCCGCGGAGTAACCATACTTCTGTCCGGACTGCTGCCCCCTGCTTATGAAGAGGATCTGGTCATGCTTCCGTGCCCGGATATGAGCAGATGTGAATTCGTTGTGGCATGGAGCCAGGCTATGGAGTCTCCTCAGCTTTTGTCTATTGTCGATCAGGTCGTACAGTATCCATGGTTTTGAAGCCGCCCTGTGCTTTATGGGGTCACGCACCCGGCATTGGCTGAATTCTGCGCAAAAAAAGCGCGGCCCGGAATGCTCCGGGCCGCGCTTTTGCAATGCAATTATTCGTTTGCGGCGGCATCGGCGATGATCTTCTGCTGAATATCGCGCGGCGCCTCTTCGTAGCGGTTGAACTCGATCTCAAACGAGCCTCTCGACTGCGTCATCGAGCGCAGCTCGATGGCGTAGCTCATCATCTCGGCCATCGGGACCTCGGCCTCGACGACCTGGTCGCCGTCGCCCGTCGGATTCATGCCCATGACGCGGCCGCGGCGTTTGTTGAGGTCGCCCATGATGTCGCCGAGGTAGCTGTCGGGGATCGTCACCTTCAGCGAGCCGATCGGCTCGAGGATGACCGGGCCGGCCTGCGGCATACCGGCCTTGTAGGCCAGCTGCGCGGCGGTCTTGAACGCGATCTCGGACGAGTCGACCGGGTGGTACGAGCCGTCAACGAGCGTGCACTTGAGGTTTACGACCGGATAGCCGGCCAGCGGGCCCTTGACGCACGCCTCGCGCAGGCCCTTCTCAACCGCCGGGAAGAAGTTCTTCGGGACGCTGCCGCCGAAGACGTTCTCGCAGAATTCCATCTCTTCCTGCTCGCCCGGCTCAAACTCGATCCAGACATCGCCGAACTGGCCGCTGCCGCCCGTCTGCTTCTTGTGGCGGCCCTGGACCTTGACCTTCTTGCGGATGCACTCACGATAGGCAACGCGCGCGTCGGACAGGACCGTCTCGACGTTGAAGCGGGAGAGAAGCTTGGAGACGATGACATCGAGCTGGATGTCGCCGACGGCCGTGATGACCGTCTGATGCGTCTCGGCATTGTTGACGACGGTGAACGTCGGGTCTTCTTCATTGAGGCGGATGAGGCCGGCTGCGACCTTGTCCTCCTGTCCGCGCGTCTTCGGCGCGATGGCCTTCTGGTACGTCGGCTGCGCGAAGCCGAAGCCCGCGAACTTGACGACCTTGCCGGACGAGCAGAGCGAATCGCCCGTCTTGACCTTTTCCATCTTCGCAATGGCGCCGAGATCGCCGGCCGTAAGCTCCTTGACCTCCGTCGCCTTGCGGCCGCGGAGCGTATAGAGGCGGCCGAGCTTCTCCGTCTCGCCCGTGCGGGCGTTGACGAGCGGCATGTCCGGCGTGATCTTGCCGCTCATGACCTTGACGTAGGAATACTTGCCGTACTGGTCGGAGAACGTCTTGAACACGAACGCGCTCGGAAGCGCGCCGACGCCGAGGATATACTCCTCCGTTTCTCCGTCTTCGTTCTCAACCAGCTCGGGGATGCCCTCGGTCGGGTTCGGCGTCAGGTCGACGATGGCGTTGAGCAGCGCGACGGTGCCGAGGCCGCTGAGCGCGGAGCCGCACAGCACGGGCACGAGCGAATGGTCGCGCACGCCGGCCTTCAGGCCGGTGATGACTTCGGAGTATGTAAATTCTTCGCCGTTGAAGTACTTCTCCATGAATTCCTCGCTCGTCTCGGCGACGGACTCCATGAGATGGTCGTAGAGCTCTGCTACGACGTCCTTTTTATTCTCCGGAACCGGGATCTCGACGCTCTTGCCGCCCTGAACCTCGTAGGCGCGCTTGTGCAGAACGTCCACGATGCCCGTGACATGCTTGTTTTCGTCCCAGATCGGGGCGACGAGCGGCGCGATGGACTTGCCGAACTTCTCGCGCAGCGTCTCAAAGGCCGCGTTGAAGTCGCCGTTGTCCTCGTCCATTTTCGAAATATAGATCATACGGGGAAGGTTGCGCTCGTTGAGGAGCTTCCAGGCGCGCTCCGTACCGACGGAGAGGCCGCCCTTGGCGTCGCAGACGATGATGCCCGCGTCTGCCACGCGGAGACATTCCTTGACCTCGCCGGCAAAGTCGAAGTTGCCCGGCGTGTCGAGCACATTGATCTTCGTACCGTTATACTCGATCGGCGCGATGGATGCATAGATCGAAATCTGACGCTTGATCTCCTCGGAGTCAGTGTCACAGATCGTATTGCCGTCTGCCGTGCGGCCGAGTCGGTCGATGGCGCCGGTCAGGAGCGAGAAGCTCTCAACGAGCGTCGTCTTGCCGTTGCCGCTGTGGCCCAGCAGACAGATGTTGCGGATGTTCTGCGCGGAGTATGCCATAATGTTTCCCCTTTCCTGCGAGTAAGGCGGCGGTGCGTCCGCCGCCCTTCGCTGCAATGAGAACAGTATACACCGAATTCAACAACTTTTCAATGAGAACATCACAAAATTTATGCAAATTTATCAGAAGCGTTTTGACCACATAGTAATCAGCAATCCCGGCACTGTCCAGATCAGCACGAACAGCAGCAATTTGACTGCCGTGGCCGTTGCGATCGCGCCGCCGAGGCCGAGGAAAAAGACGACGAGCAGCCCAAACAAGCCTCCGAACAGGTTGGCCGCAATGCCGGCCGTAACAACGCTCTTCAGCGAGCGGGCGCCCGCGATGGCCTCGGAGTACGGCAGGATCGTCCCGCGCGAGAGCACGGCGGCCGTCTCGATCGAGTCGGCGCTTCCGAGCTCGCTGAGGCGGTAGCGCTCTGCCACCGGTGGGAACTCCGCGCGCGAGGTCGGAATGCGGAACTTCGCGTGCAGCATGGCCGGCGAAATGAGAAAGTCGCGCGTCGCGCCGACGATGCTCACGCCGCGGCGGCCGACGGACGAGTGCAGCGCCGAGATGACCGGCGTGCTCGGATTGTAGTTGATGGCGATGACGCCGGCCGTGATGCCGTTGACGGCGACGTAGACAGCCTGCCGGATGTTCGTGCCCTGCGGCGGGCGGACGCCCATGAGGTGCAGAAAGCCGAGCGAGCCGACGAGCACAATGTCCCCGCGGATCTCCGCGCCGACGCCGCCGCCCTCATAGCTTTTGAACGAACCGATCTCAGCCAGATGCACGCCCTGCTCCTCGGCCAGCTTTTCAAACAGCGGCCCGAGGCTGCTGCCGGAGTGCGAGATGGCTGTTGCGGCGTAGCATAGCATCGTCTCCAGCCGGAAATCGTGGTAGACCTTCACGCCGTTGATGGACACGGAGCCAGCCGGGTACAGGTCGGAATCGGTCACGACCTCGCCAAGCTCACCGCCGAGTATTTTCGCCGCGCTCCATCCGCACAGCGCCGCGCCGGCGCGCGACAGGCGCCGCGCGATCTGCGCAAACGGGCGGGAATAGCAGAGAAAGCCGCACACCGGCAGCGCGGCGCACAGGCACGCCGAGAGCATCTGCACAAGCGGCGCGCCGGCACGAACGCTGCTCACAACAGAAAACACAAACGCCATGGCGAGCGCCAGCGGAACATAGAGCCGCATGGCCGCCGCAGCGCGGCCGGGCTGCTCGAGCAGCTCGACATAGTCCGGCGTCTCCTCGGCTGTTTTGTACGCACAGTCAAGCGAGCCGAGTGCGCCGCGTGCAAGCTTGACGGCGTAGTGCTCGTCGCCGTCGCAGACGACCTTCAGCGCGCGGATGTTGCCCACGCACGTCAGATACTCGCTCCACGCAGCAAACAGGAAGCCGACGCACACAACGGCGCAGAACGGCACGCGCGGCGCGAGCATGGCCGCGACGGAGTCAATGACGCACACGACAAACGACACTCCGAGCAGCAGCTCCAGGCCGAACCTGAGCGTGATGAGCTGCTGCACCGCACGCAGCAGCAGGTCAACGCTCGCTGCGGCGCAAAGGCACATGAGCACAAGCAGCACCGTCGGCACCGCCTTGCCCTCTTCCAGCCTGGAAAACGCCGCCACCGGCAGCTGCGGCGCAAGCGTCAAAAAGACAGCCGCCGCTGTCAGAAGCGTCAGGAACAGCGCGCGAAGGCGCGTATAGGCAGAACGGTTGCGGTAATGGCGCAGCGCGGCTGTGGGCGAGACGGGCGGCTTTTTCGGCGCCTCCGGCCTGTCCTCGCGCGCGCGGCGCTCGCGCTTTTGGCGCTCCGGCCGGGCGCGGCGCGGCCGATCCGGCGGCGCATCCGCTTCCTCCGGCTCAGCCTGCGCGGCCGGAGATGCCGGCTTGTCCGGCGATGCTTCGCTCCCGCTCTGCCAGCTCCAGAGCTCCTTGGATGCCTCCGGCTGCGCTTCCGGCGTTTCATCCGGCATGTGCGGCTCGGCGTTCAGATCAAGATTGATGAAGTGAAAGCGCGACGGCTTTTCCGGCTCCGATTCCGGTTCCGGTTCCGGCTCCGCCGCCGGCGCGGGAGCATCCGGCTCCGCCGCGGGTTCAGGCTTCTCGGGTGTCTCCGGCGCGCTTTGCGTCTCCGGGACGCGCTCCGGCTCCGGCGAAGGTTCGGGCGCGCTGCGGTTCGACCAGCCGCCGAATTCATTCATGATCTCTTCGAGCGAATACTCCTCCGCGCTCCCCTGCCCGTCGTCCGGCACGGGGCGCGCTGCGGGGATCGGCTCGTTTTTTCGGTCTTTTCGTGACATTGTGACCTCCGGGTCTTAGCCCATTCTCTGTCGAACAGCCTCGTAGAGCAAAATGGCCGCCGCGGCCGAGGCATTGAGCGAGGAAATGCAGCCCTTCATCGGGATGCTGACCTTGAAGTCGCAGCTTTCGGCAACCAGACGGCTCATGCCCTCGCCCTCCGAGCCGATGACGATGGCCGCCGGGCCCTTGAGGTCGGCGCCGTAGAGCGCCGTATCGGCGTCGGCCGCCGTCCCGAACACCCAGACGCCCTGCTTTTTGAGCGCCTCGATCGTCTGCGTCAGGTTCGCCACGCGCGCGACGGGCATATACTCCACCGCGCCCGCCGACGCCTTGCCGACGACGGCCGTCAGGCCGACGCTGCGGCGCTTGGGGATGATCACGCCGTGCGCGCCCGCGCACTCAGCCGTGCGCAGAATGGCGCCGAGATTGTGCGGGTCGGTCAGCTCGTCGCACAGCACAAGCAGCGGCGCCTCGCCGCGCTCTTTTGCAAGGGCAAGCATCTCGTCGACCGTGCAGTAGTCATGCACGGCCGCCTGCGCGATGACGCCCTGATGCGCGCCCGTCTGGCTCATCTGGTCGAGCTTGCGGCGGTCGCACTCAACGACGGCCGCGCCGGCCTGCCGCGCCATGGCGGCAAGGCGCGCCAGCGCCTTATCCGTCTCGCCCGAGGCAATGTAGAGCTTGTCGATCGTCCGCCCGGCGCGCAGCGCCTCCGTGACCGCGTTGCGGCCCTCGAGCACGTTTTCGTCCGCCTCCCGCTCGCGGCGCTCGCCGCGCGGGGAACTGAGCTGTTCTTTTCTCATGGTAAACTCCTATATTTTAAGATCAAATCCGAAATTCTCGTACATTTCAGTTTAGTCGATACCGGCAATATTTGCAACTAGTAATTTCCCGCGCGCCGCAGCAGGCGCAAATTAACAGAAAATTCACACGCAAACGGCTGTGCTTTCTTGCGGCGGCGCGCAAACTATGCTATATTATTTGTTACTATGCAAGACTTGGAGGTGTTCTCGTGAACAACGGAAACAACCAGAACCGAAACAACAATAATCAGAAGCCGAACAAGCAGAATAACCAAAACAACCAGAACGGCGACGGGAAAAAGCCCGCTTCGTCGTGGATGCCGTTTATCGTCCTCGCGCTCGTTCTGACGCTGCTGTTCAACTACGTCTACACGATGTTCTCCACGTCGTCGCTCAAGGAGATCAGCTATTCGGATTTTCTCCAGATGGTCGAAAAAGAAGAAATCAGCGAAGTGGAGTTCCAGTCCGACCGAATCATCATCCTCACAAAGGAGGAGGCAAACAATGATGTCTCCCGCCAGACGCTCTATTATACCGGCCTTATCCCGAACGTCGCGCTCGATTCCCTGACCGAGGAGCTTGAGCGGCAGGGCGTGGACTATTCCGGGCAGGTCGTGGAGCAGACGTCGCCCATCATTTTGTTCCTTGTCTCATATATCCTTCCGTTTGCCATCATCCTGATGCTTTTCAACGTCCTCATGCGCTCCATGTCCAAGAAAATGGGCGGCGGCATGATGGGGA
Source organism: uncultured Oscillospiraceae bacterium (assembly GCA_934589675.1). Taxonomy (GTDB): domain Bacteria; phylum Bacillota; class Clostridia; order Oscillospirales; family Oscillospiraceae; genus CAKTOF01. The sequence continues at coordinate 83,782 of CAKTOF010000003.1, read as the reverse complement.
TGGGCCAGAGCAACGCGAAGGTCTATATGGAAAAAGAGACGGGCGTCACATTTGCCGACGTTGCCGGTCAGGACGAGGCGAAGGAGTCGCTGCGCGAGATCATCGACTTTTTGCACAATCCGCAGAAATACGCCGCCATCGGCGCGAAGCTGCCGAAGGGCGCGCTACTCGTCGGCCCTCCGGGCACGGGCAAGACGCTGCTGGCCAAGGCCGTCGCGGGCGAGGCGGGCGTGCCGTTTTTCTCCATCGCAGGCTCAGACTTTGTCGAGATGTTCGTCGGCGTCGGCGCCAGCCGCGTGCGCAGCCTGTTTGACGAGGCGAACAAGCAGGCGCCCGCCATCATCTTCATCGACGAGATCGACGCCATCGGCAAAAGCCGCGACTCCCGCTTCGGCGGCAACGACGAGCGCGAGCAGACGCTCAACCAGCTGCTCTCGGAGATCGACGGCTTTGACTCGAGCAAGGGCGTCGTCATCCTCGCGGCCACAAACCGGCCGGAGACGCTCGACAAGGCGCTGCTGCGCGCCGGCCGCTTCGACCGCCGCATCATCGTCGACAAGCCGAACCTCGCCGGCCGCTATCAGACGCTGCGCGTCCACACGCGCAACATCAAGCTGGCTGAGGACGTTGACCTCAACAAGATCGCGCAGGCCACGGCCGGCGCCGTCGGCGCGGATCTTGCAAACCTCGTCAACGAGGCGGCGCTGCGCGCCGTCCGCATGGGCCGTCAGGCCGTAAATCAGGAGGATCTTCTCGTCTCGTTCGAGACGGTCATCGCCGGCACGGAGAAAAAAGGCACCGTGCTCACCGATTCGGAAAAGCGCATCGTGTCCTACCACGAGGTCGGCCACGCGCTCGTCGCCGCGCTGCAAAAGCACGCGCAGCCTGTCTCGAAGATCACGATCGTCCCGCACACGTCCGGCGCGCTCGGCTATACGATGCAGATGCCGGAGGAGGAAAAATTTCTCAACTCCCGCGACGAGCTGCTCGTCGAGCTGCGCACGCTGCTCGGCGGCCGCGCGGCCGAGCAGGTCGTCTTTTCCGCGCGCACGACCGGCGCCGCCAACGACATTGAGCGCGCGACCGATCTTGCCCGCAAGATGGTCATGCAGTACGGCATGAGCGACCACTTCGGCCCCATGGCGCTCACGACGAGCGGCAACCAGTACCTCGACGGTCAGGCCGCGCTCAACTGCTCGGACGCCGTCGCGGCCGAGGCCGACGAGGAGGTCCGCAGCCTCATCAACCGCTGCTACGGCGAGGCCATGGACGTCCTGACCGGCCACCGCGCGCTGCTCGACGAGATCGCGTTGTTCCTGCTGCAAAAAGAGACGATCACGGGCGACGAATTCATGGCCTACGTCAACGCCTCTGAAAAGCAGCTGCCCGAAGCGGCCGAGCCGCCGGAGGCCGGCGCATGAGCACCGAATCCATCACAAAATTTCTCGGCTCGCTGACGCTGCAGCGGGTCACACCCGCGCTCATCGTCCTCGCGGTCGGCATCTTCGTCATCAAAGGGCTTCTCAAGCTCATCGACCGCGCCGTCGCGCATTCGCGGATGGACAAAACCCTTCATCCGGTCGTCCACTCCGTTTTCAAGATCATTTTGTGGGCCGTGCTCGTCATCATCGTCACCGGCACGCTCGGCATCAACGTCACGAGCCTTGTCGCGCTTTTGAGCGTCGTCTCGCTCGCCGTGTCGCTTGCCGTGCAGGGCGCGCTGAGCAACATCGCCGGCGGCATTCAGGTCCTCTCGGCGCACCCTTATAAGATCGGCGACTTTGTCGAGATCGGCGACGTTTCCGGCAATGTGTCGGAGATCGGCATGGTCTACACGCGCATCACAACGGTGGACAACAAGGTCATCTCCATGCCGAACAGCACGATCTCCTCGTCGAAGGTCATCAACTACACCGCGCTCGACAAGCGCCGCGTCGACCTGAAGTTCACCGCGACGTACGACGCGCCGACCGCCGATGTGTGCAGCGCGCTCATCGAGGCGGCAAACCGCGTCGGGACCGTATTCGCCACGCCGCCCGTCGCAGCCCGCGTGAGCGCATACGGTGAAAGCGCCATCGAGTACGTCGTGCGCGCATGGACGCCGACGGAGAGCTATTGGGACAGCTATTATGACATCATCGAGACCGTCAAAACCGTCTTTGACGAGCGCGGCATTGAAATGACCTATCCGCACATCAATGTCCATATGATGCAGAAGTAAGACGCAAAGGAAGGGCTGTTTTTTTGTTGCTGACTGCATTTCACGGCTTCTGCATGGCGCTGGCAGACGCTGTCCCCGGCGTCTCGGGCGGGACGATCGCCTTCATCCTCGGTTTTTACGAGCGCCTGCTCGGCGCGCTGGGCGCGCTGACCGGAGCAAGCGGCGCGCCGCGGCGTCCTGCGCTGGCGTATCTGGCAAAGCTCGGCCTCGGCTGGGCCGCCGGGATGCTGCTCTCCGCGGTCGTGCTCGCCGAGCTGCTTGACGGCCATATCTATGCCCTCAGCTCGCTGTTTCTTGGCCTGACCGCCGCGTCCATCCCGCTCATCGTCCGCTCGGAAGCGCAGACGCTGCGCGCGAACCGCGCGTGCTGCTGGTGCTTCCCGCTCGGGCTGCTCGCCGTTGTTGGGCTTGCAGCGCTCCGGCGCTCGCCGCTCATCGGCGCGGCCGTGCAGATGACCGCGCTGAACGTTCCGGACTGCCTGTATATGATCCTGACGGGCGCGCTTGCCATCGGCGCGATGGTGCTGCCCGGCATCTCAGGCTCGAGCGTGCTTATGATCTTCGGCGTCTACGTCCCGGCGCTTCGCGCCGTGCGGCGGGTTCTGGCGCTTGATTTTTCGGCGCTGCCGGGGCTTGTGATCCTCGCGTTCGGCTTTGTGATCGGCGCAGCCGTATTTGCACGGCTCGTGCGGCGGGCGATGCTCCGCTTCCGGCCGCAGATGCTCTGGGCCATTCTGGGGCTCATGTGCGGCTCGCTCTATGCCATCTGCCTCGGGCCGGCAAGCATGGATCTGCCGCCGCTTTCCATCGCCTCGTTCCGGCCGGCCGCCTTTGTCCTCGGCGCAGCCGTGCTGCTCGCGCTCGAGGCGATCTCCCACGCATTGGAGCGGCACGGAAAACCGCATACATAAGAAAGACCGCATCGGGAATGCTCCCGATGCGGTCTTGTTTTTTTGACTCAGGCAACAACAAGCTTGCCGCCGGCGGCGAGCGTGTACGCGCCGGACGTGAGCGAGCAGCCCTCGCCGGCCTCCGCCGTGATCGTGACGCCGGCCGGCGCATTGATCTGGCCGAGACGCACTTCGCCGACGAGCACAACGGAGCTGTCGCCCGTCGCGACCCAGCGCGAGGCGGTGTCCATCGTCAGATACGCGCCGCGCACCGCGCCGCGCAGCGTCGTGGCCGCGAGCGTGAGCTTCATGGCGCGGTCGGTGTCCTCGTTGAGGATGCTGCCCGTGGCCTCCATGGCCGTCATGACGATGTTGTTGCCGAAGACGGCCTTCTCGCCGACCTTCGTCGCGCACTCGTCCGGGTTGACGATAGCGCGGAAGAGGATGCCGGCGTCGGAGTGGATCTTCGCGCCGACCATGTCGATGTAGGTGTTGCACGAGCGAAGCAGCCCGAACTCCTCGCCGACGGAGAAGCTGCCGCCGCGGACGAACAGCTGGCCGATCTCGGTGTCGATGCCCATGACGTCGTGGATCATCGCGCCGTATTTTCCGGAGACGAGCGTACAGTTGTTGTATGCGAGGTCGCACTCGCCGGCCAGGATCGCGCCGTGCGTGGCGACGTTCACACGGCAGTCGTTTAAGACGACGTGGCAGTCGCCGTCGGAGTACGCACCATAGCCCTTGCCGGCGACGGTGAGGTCGCAGTTGTTGGCCTCGAGGTAGACGTAGCCGTTGCCGGCGTCCGTCGACAGCGCCGCCCAGCCGGCGGCGTAGATGGTGCTGTCATAGAAATACGTCTTGGAGTTGTCCATGGACAGGTGGCAGCGGCTCGTGCCGCCGATGCCGAGCGCCGCGGGCGGCTCAAGCATGCCCATGCCGATGACCGGCTTGTAGTCCTCCGGCAGCGGGCCGCCGTCGACGACGAAATGGCAGTTGCGGATGACGGCCGTGCTGCCGCCCGTGACCTCCGTCGCGCTTCTGGCCGCGCCGGACATATGAATGTCGAGATTCTCGATGACGACGTCGCTCTCTTTGTTCACGAGCACGCCCGCGCCAATGCCGGCGAAATCATCCTCGCCGATGCCGGACATCTCGATCGTGCCGCTATCTAACGTAAGCCCCTTCGTGTTTTCAATATAGACGCCGTTGAGCTTTTCCTCGTCCGCGCGGATCTTGATATCCGAAAGCACGCCGCCCTCCGGCGCGCAGCTCTGGCGGGACGCGCCTTCGTTGAGCTTGCCGCCCTCGATGCGGACGGCGGTGGTGAGCGGTTTGTTGAGATCCGGCCACGTCCAGCTGTCGTCGGGGTAGACAAGCTCCGGCTTGCCCGAGATGCCGCCGGAATGCTGCATGCCGAACGGCGGCTGCACAGACGGGAACACACGGAATTTTTCGTCGATGAGTTTCATGGGTTTCCTCCTTCATTGTTTGCAAGCGGATTTCCTTCAACCAGTTATTATTTTAATCATGTTTCGACCTCGTGTAAAGAATTATTTTGGCTGCCCCGGAAATACTATCGCCACAAGGTGGTGGATGCTTTGAACGGATTTTCCTGTCACACGCGCGTATTCTCCGGCACGGATGCGCTCGGCTATCTCGAAACACTTCCCTATCATCGCGCGCTTGTCGTAACGGACGCTTTTTTTGCTGAAAATGGGACGGCAGAGGCCGTCGGCGGGCGCATTCCGGACGCCGAGGTGCGCGTATACGGCGACGTCCGGCCGGATCCGGATGTGGAGACCGTCGCGCGCGGCGTTGCCGCGATGGAGGCGTTTTCGCCGGATGTGCTCATCGCGCTCGGCGGCGGGAGCCCCATGGACTGCGCCAAAGCCATGCGCTATGCGTCCGGGCGCGAGCTCCCGCTCATCGCGGTTCCGACCACGTCCGGAACAGGCAGCGAGGTCACGACATTTGCCATCATCACAAGCGGCAGGACGAAGCTCGCGCTGGTCGACGACGCGCTCGCGCCGGACGCGGCTGTGCTGGATGAGGCGCTTGTCCGGTCGCTGCCTCCTGCGCTCGTGGCCGACGCGGGATTTGACCTGCTCTCGCACTGCGCCGAGGCCGCCGCGGCAACGGGCGCATCAAAAGCGTCCACGGCGCTCGCCTGCGGCGCGTTTTCGACGGCATACCGGCTTCTTGAGCGCTCGTTTCGCGGCGAAACGTCCGTCCGCGGACAGATCCATGAGGCCTCGTGTCTGGCCGGCATCGCGTTCAACAGCGCGGGGCTCGGCGCGTGTCATGCGCTCAGCCATGCGCTCGGCGGGCGGTTCCATGTTGCGCACGGGCGGCTCAATGCCGTGCTGCTCCCGGCCGTCATGGCGCGCTGCGCGCCCGCGTGTGCCGGAGCATACAGCGACCTCGCCCGCGCAGCCGGCGTCGCGGGATCGACGGACACGCTGCGGCTGCGCAATCTGCTCTCGGGGCTGCGCCGCCTTCGCGTGCAGCTTTGCCTGCCGGAGACGCTCGCGCAGGCCGGCATCGATCCGGCCGCGCTCGACGGCGCTATGGACGATCTCTGCCGCGCCGCGCTTGACGACCGCTGCATCCGGACAAGTCCCGTTCGCTTCTCCCTGGATGATCTGGCAGCCATCGTGCGCGAGGTGTCGGCATGAAGGAGCAGCTGCTCTCTGTCGGCATCGACATCGGCACGAGCACGACGCAGCTCATCTTCTCGCGTCTGACGCTGGAAAACCGCGCCTCATCGTTCACCGTCCCGCGCTTTTCCATCACGGAAAAAGAGGTCGTCTACCGCAGCGCCGTCCACTTCACGCCGCTGGTCTCAGACTCGGAGATCGACGCGGACGGCGTGCGGGACATCGTCGCGCTCGAATATGCGAGCGCGGGCGTTGCGCGCGGCGACGTTGCGACCGGTGCCGTCATCATCACAGGTGAGACGGCACGAAAAGCCAACGCGCAGCAGGTTCTCTCAGCGCTTTCCGGCTTTGCGGGCGATTTTGTCGTCGCGACGGCAGGGCCGGATCTTGAGAGCGTCCTCGCCGCGCGCGGCGCGGGCGCGGACACGTACTCGGAAGCACACGCGTGCGCCGTTCTGAACTTTGACATCGGCGGCGGGACGAGCAACCTCGCGCTCTTTGACTGCGGTGCGCTTCGCGGCGCAGGCTGCATGAACGTCGGCGGCCGGCTCATCAAGCTTGCGCCGGACGGAAGCGTCACCTACGTTTCGCCCGTCCTCGCCGGGCGGACGCGCATCGCCGTCGGCGGCCATGTTACGGAGGCCGACCTCGCGTCCGTCGTGGACGATCTCGTACAGGCGCTTTGCGAGTCCGCAGGGCTTGCCCCGCGCGGGGAGGTTTTCCGGCACTATCTCACAACGGGCGGCATCGACCTTGCCGGGGTAAAGCCCGTGTTCTGCTTCTCCGGCGGCGTGGCCGACCTCATCTACGACGCAGGCCCGGACGATCCGTTTGCCTACGGCGACATCGGCGTCCTGCTCGGACGCGCCATCGCCGCATCGCCGCTCTTTGCCGCCCCGCACATCCGCGGAGCGGAGACCATCCGCGCGACCGTCATCGGCGCCGGCGCGCACGCCGTGGACGTCTCCGGCAGCACCATTTCCTACAGCGGCGTTGAATTTCCGCTGAAAAACCTGCCCGTCATCGACCTGACAGACGCGGAGAATGACGTTCCCGGCCTGCCGGAGCGCATCGGCGAGCGACTGATGTGGCACATGGAGAGCGGCCGGTTCTCCCCTGCCGCGCTCGCGCTGACCGGCATGGAGCGGCCGCGCTTTTCTGATGTGCAGGCGCTTGCGGACGCCATTGCGCGCGGCACGCGGGAGTATGTCCTGCAGGGAAACCCACTGTGCGTCGTCGCAGAGCATGACCTTGCCAAGGCGCTCGGCTCGTGCCTGCTCGCGCTCCTGCCGCCGGGCGCAGGGCTCATCTGCCTTGACTGCCTGCGCCTTCGCACGGGGCAGTATCTCGACATCGGCGCGCCCGCAGGCGGCGGCGCCGTCGTCCCCGTTGTCATCAAAACGCTCATTTTTACATCGTGAGGTGTTCGATTTGATTTTGAAAACGAAGCTCTTCGGCCATGTATACGCATTCCGCGACGTCAAGGACGTGCTCGCGCGCGCCAACGAGTACAAATCCGGCGACGAGCTGGCGGGCGTTGCGGCCGAGTCGGCCGAGGAGCGCGTCGCGGCCAAGGTCGTGCTCTCTGAGCTGACGCTGCACGACCTGCGCGAAAACCCGTCCGTCGGCTATGACGAGGACGAGGTCACGCGCATCATTCAGGACGACGTCAACGAAAAGATCTACGGCGAGATCCAAAACTGGACGGTATCAGAGCTCCGCGAATACCTGCTCTCCGAGCAGGCCGACGCGCGCGCGATCGCGCGCATCTCACGCGGGCTGACGAGCGAGATGATCGCCGCGTGCGCCAAGCTCATGGGCAATCTCGACCTCATCTATGCCGCCCAGAAGATCCGCGTCACCGCCCGGTGCAACACGACCATCGGCCAGCCCGGCACGCTCTCGTGCCGCCTTCAGCCCAACCATACAACGGATGACCCCGACGGCGTGCTCGCCTCTCTGGCTGAGGGCTTGAGCTTCGGCGCAGGCGACGCCGTGCTCGGCTTAAATCCCGTTGACGACTCTGTGGAGTCCGTCACGCGCATCCTGCGCCGCTTTGCGGACATGAAGGAGAAGTGGGCCATCCCGACGCAGACGTGCGTTCTCGCCCATGTGACGACGCAGATGGACGCCATCCGCGCCGGCGCGCCGGCCGACCTCATCTTCCAGTCCATCGCAGGCAGCGAAAAGGGCAACGAAGCCTTCGGCTTTTCCGCCAAGACGATCGCCGAGGCGCGCGAGATCGCCCTGCACGAGGGCACGGCAACAGGGCCGAACGTCCTGTACTTTGAAACCGGTCAGGGCTCAGAGCTGTCAAGCGAGGCGCACTTCGGCGCAGATCAGGTCACGATGGAGGCGCGCTGCTACGGCTTTGCGCGGCATTTTTCGCCGTTTCTTGTCAATACAGTCGTCGGCTTCATCGGCCCGGAGTACCTCTATGACTCCAAGCAGGTCATCCGCGCGGGGCTGGAGGATCACTTCATGGGCAAGCTGCACGGCCTGCCCATGGGCTGCGACGCGTGCTATACCAACCACATGAAGGCCGACCAGAACGACATTGAGAACCTCGCCGTGCTGCTCACGAGCGCGGGCTGCACGTATTTTATGGGCATCCCGCACGGCGACGACATCATGCTCAACTACCAGACGACCGGCTACCACGAGACGGCCGCACTGCGCGAGATCTTCGGGCGGACGGCCATCCCGGAGTTTCAGGCATGGCTCGAAAAAATGGGCTTTACCGAAGGCGGCCGCCTCACCGCGCGCGCCGGCGACGGCTCCATTCTGCTCTCGTAAGGAGGAAGCGACATGAACCGAGAAGAACTCCGCGCCATGGTGGCCGAGCTGCTGCGCACGATGCCGGAGGCGGGCGCAGCAGCCGGATCGGCGCCGGAATCGGCGCCGAAGGCGCAGCCCACCCCGCCGGATGACGGCGCATTCGTGCCCGATCTCACGGAGATCGACCTGCGGCGGCAGTACCTCGTCGAAAACCCGGCGCAGCCGGAAAAATTCCTGGCATTGAAGCTGAAAACCCCCGCGCGCCTCGGCGTCGGCCGCGCAGGGCCGCGCTATAAGACCGTCACGATGCTCCGGATGCGCGCTGACCACGCCGCCGCGCAGGACAGCGTCTTTTCCGACGTCCCGGAAGCGTTCTGGACGGAAAACAATCTGCAATTTGTCAAGACCAAATGCCGCGACAAGGACGAGTACCTGACCCGTCCCGACCTCGGGCGGCGCTTTGACGAGGAAAACCTCGCCGTCATCCGCAAGACGTGCGGCAAGGCGCCGCGCGTGCTGCTCGTCATCGGCGACGGGCTGTCATCGGCAGCGATCGAGGCCAACGCCATTGACTGCGCCGCGGCCATTGAACAGGGTCTTGCCCGGCACGGCATAACGCTGCCGCAGAAGCTCTTTGTCCAGTACTGCCGCGTCGGCGCATCGGACGACATCGGCGCGGCGACGGACGCAGAGCTTGTGTGCCTGCTCGTCGGCGAGCGGCCGGGACTCGTGACGGCCGAAAGCATGTCCGCCTATCTCACCTACCGCCCGCGCCCGGGCATTGCCGAGTCAAAGCGCACCGTCGTATCCAACATCCACGCGCAGGGCACGCCGGCCGTTGAGGCGGGCGCGCACATTGCAGATCTCATCTGCACGATGCTGGAAAAGAAAGCGTCCGGCGTCGACCTGCGGGAGGCGGCCGTATGACAGGAGAACGCATCCCCGTGAACGTACTGTGTACGCAGCGCATCGCAAACGTCTCGCCCGCGCTGGCGCGCGAGCTGAAGCTGGATGAAAAAACGCGCTCTGTCGCGCTCATTTCTACCGACTGCGACGACGCGACATATCTTGCGCTCGACGAGGCGACGAAGGCGTCCGACGTCACGGTCGCCTACGCGCGCAGCCTGTATGCGGGCGCAGGGAGCGCAGCGACGGCCGTATCCGGCGAGGTGATCGGCATTCTCGCCGGCCCCAGCCCGTCCGAGGTCGAAAGCGGGCTTTCCGCCGCGCTGTCGTTTTTAAGCAGCGGCGTCGGATTCTGCAAGGCAGACAGCGCGGGCGGCGTGGTGTATCTTGCGCACTGCGTCTCGGCCACGGGTGCTTATTTGTCCGCGCTGGCCGGCATCCCGCAGGGGCAGGCGCTTGCCTATCTCATCGCCCCTCCCGTGCCGGCGGTTTTTGCGCTCGACGCGGCGCTCAAGGCGTCCGACGTCGAGATGACCACATTTTTTGCGCCGCCGAGCGAGACGAACTTCGCCGGCGGGCTGCTCACAGGCACGCAGTCGGCATGCCTGGCCGCGTGCGAGGCGTTTTCCGATGCGGTGCAAGCCGTCGCGGCAGCGCCGCTGCAGTAAAGGAGGGCAAGCATGGAACTTGACAAAGATCTTCGCTCGCGCCAGCAGGTGCGCATTCTCGCGGAAGCGGCGCGCAGTGCGCAGGAGACGCTCGCCGCGTTTTCGCAGGATCAGCTCGACCGCATCTGCGAGGCCATTGCCGCGTGCGGCATGGAGCACGCGGAGGAGCTCGGCCGAATGGCACACGAGGAGACGGGCTTCGGCAAGCCGGAGGACAAAGCGCTGAAAAACCAATTTGCCTGCGAAGGCGTCATGTCCGCGATCCGCGGCATGACGTGCGTCGGCCGTCTCGCGGAGGATCACGAAAAAAGGACGATGGACATCGGCGTTCCCGTCGGCGTCATTGCAGGCATCGTCCCGTCGACCAACCCGACGTCGTCCGTTTTCTATAAATCGCTCATCTCGATCAAAAGCGGGAACGCCATCGTGTTTTCGCCGCACCCGAACGCCGCAAAGTGCACGGTGCGGGCGGCAGAGCTTGCCATGCAGGCCGCGAAAGCGGCCGGCTGCCCGGACGGAGCCATTTCGGCCATCACCGAGCCGACGATGGACGCCGTCAGCGAGCTCATGCACCATCCGGCCGTCCGGCTCATTCTGGCCACCGGCGGCAGCGCCATGGTGCGCGCCGCCTACTCCTCCGGAACGCCTGCCATCGGCGTCGGCGCGGGCAACGGGCCGGCCTATATCCATCCGAGCGCGGATGTCCCCGGTGCGATCCGGCGCATCATCGCCTCCAAGACGTTCGATAACGGCACGGTCTGCGCCTCCGAGCAGAGCATCGTCATCGTCCGCGCGCTCGAGGACGCCGTGCTGCGCGCGCTCAAGGCGCAGAAGGCCTGTGTTTTGTCCGACCAGGAGGCAAAGTCGCTCTCCGGGTTTATCCTGCGCGCAAACGGGACGATGAACCCGGCCATCGTCGGAAAAAGCGCGCACCGCATCGCGCAGATGGCCGGCCTGACGCGTGTGCCGGAGGACACGAGCGTGCTCGTCGCGCGGGAGAGCCACGTCGGCGCGCAATACCCCTACGCACACGAAAAGCTCTGCCCGATCCTCGCGCTCTACGTCGAGCAGGACGAAGAAGCTGCGCTTCAACGCTGCTGTGAGATCCTGCGCTTTGAAGGCAGCGGCCACACGTTCTGCATCCACACGGAGGATCGCGCGGCGGTAGACAAATTCGCCGCGGCCGTTCCGGTCTCGCGCGTGCTCGTCAATACGCCGGGCGCGCTTGGCGGCGTCGGCGCGACGACGGGGCTCTTCCCGGCGCTGACGCTCGGCTGCGGCGCGGTGGGCGGCAGCTCGTCGTCGAATAACATCGGACCGCTCGATCTCATCAACATCCGCCGCATCGCATGGGGTCTTCGGGATAGCATCTCGTACGCAGGGCATACTAAGGCCAAAGCTGCGGATGCGCCGCAGCCTGTGATCTCTGAGGAGCTGGTCGCCTATCTCACCGACCGGATCCTTGAAAAACTTCGTTAAGGAGCGATTTTCATGACAAACACGAATGCACTCGGCATGATCGAAACACGCGGCCTCGTCGGGGCCATCGAGGCGGCCGACGCCATGGTCAAGGCCGCAAACGTCCAGCTCGTCGGCAAGGAGCAGGTCGGCGGCGGCCTTGTGACCGTCATGGTCCGCGGCGACGTCGGCGCGGTCAAAAGCGCGACGGACGCCGGCGCGGCGGCCGCCGAAAAGGTCGGCGAGCTGCTGTCCGTCCACGTCATCCCGCGGCCGCACTCGGAGGTCGACGCCATTCTGCCGCACGGCCGAGACATCCCGGCAGGCGAATAAGCATGGCGCTTCTGACCGAGCGCGATGTGCAGGCCAACGTGCGCGTGCGTGACGGCGAGCGCGTTTTGTACCTTGCAAAGGGCGACCGCCTGACGCCGTCGGCGCGCGACTATCTCGACCACCGGCACATCCCGATTGTCGCATCCGACACCTCCGGCGTGCCGGAGGAAAAGCAGGTCTACCGCACGCTCTTCGGCGCGACACTGACCGAAAAGCCCGAGCATATGACGCATTTGTACGAAAACGTGCTCGTGTTCAAGGATCACCCGCGCATCGCCTTTCGCGGGAAGATCGACGCGCTCGAGGCGCAGCTTCTGCTGTGCCAGAACAGCGCGGACGCAGTGGGGCTTTGCGCGCTTTCCGGCGAGCTCGGGGAGATGCTCGCGCTCGTGCGCGATCTGATCCCGTGCGATGTGCTCGGCCGCACGCTCACGCGCGAGACGCTGTGCGGCCTGACGCCCGACGAGCTGCGCGAGCACAGCCACCATCCGGAAAAGCACTGCGGTCAGGCGCATTTCATGCCCGCGTCGACGGATCCGCGCGTCCTGCTGGAGCTCAACCTTGTCCGCACGGCCGTGCGCGAAACGGAGCTTGCCGCCTACCGCTCGTTCCGCGACGAAAACGGCGCACTTACGCGGGACGACATCATTCTCTGGCTCAACCGCCTGTCGAGCCTGTGCTGGATCCAGATGTGCCGGCTCAAGGCCGGGCGGTACGGCCATGGATAGGCCGGACGAGGCGCTCGTCCGCGCCGTGACGGACGCGGTGCTTGCCCGCATCGCACCGGCGCGCGAGGGCGCGCCGCGCGCGCTGCTCATCGGAAGCCCGCCCGCGCAGGAGACCGGCTTTGCGCTCGTCGACTGCGCGCCGTATGACGCCGTCGTCATCGGCGGGGCGGGGCCAGGATTTTATCTGACCTTATCGGACGACCGCGTGCTCACGGCGCTTTTGGATGGCCGTCCGGTCTATTTTGACGAAGCGCAGCTGCCGAGCCGCGTCCATCGAGCCAGCCGCGCCCGCGCGCTTTTAGGCAAGCTGCACTCCGGCGAGCGGCTGCTGCGCCAGCTTGGCGCAAAGCCGCTGCCCGGTGCGGATGCGCGGCACATCGTAACGGCCGAGAATGCGCGCCGGCTCCGCACGCAGGGCGCTCCCCTGCCGCCGGGCGCTGTTCTGACGCCGCTTGCGCGCGACATTCTGGAGGGAAAGAGCGAATGAGGATCGGAACAGTCAAGGGCGCGGTCTGGGCCACGCGAAAATGCGCGGGACTCGACGGCCAGACGCTGCTTGTCACCATGTTCGGCCGGGAGACGCTTGTCGCGGCCGACCTTGTCGGCGCAGGCACGGGCGACACGGTGCTCGTCGCGCGCGGGTCGTGCGTGCGCGCCATGACGGACGCACCGGTCGACGCAGCTGTCGTCGCAATTCTCGATCACGCTGGAGGCCGCTATGACAATCAATGAATTTATCGTCTATCTCATGGTCGTGTTCATGGCGCTCGGCGCGCTCGACCGCATCTTCGGCGGTCGGTTCGGCCTCGGCGCGGAGTTTGAAAGCGGCATTATGGCCCTCGGGTCGCTCGCGCTGGCCATGATCGGTATCATCAGCCTCGCGCCCGTACTGGCCCGCGTGCTCCGGCCCGTGCTGGTTCCGGTCTACCGCGCGCTCGGCGCAGACCCGGCGATGTTTGCAGGCTCGATCCTCGCCAACGACATGGGCGGCGCGCCGCTGGCCTTTGAGCTGGCGGGCTCGCCCGAGGCGGCGAAGCTCGGCGGGCTCATCGTCGGCTCCATGCTCGGCGCGACGATCGTGTTCACGATCCCGGTCGCGCTCGGCATTTTGTCGCCGGACGACCGGCCATACCTCGCGCGCGGCGTGCTGTGCGGCATCATTGCCATCCCGCTCGGCGCGCTTGCCGGCGGGCTGACGGCGGGATTTCCGGTTGGTATGGTCGCGCGCAATCTCGTCCCGATCGTCCTCTTCGCGCTCCTGCTCGCGCTGGGGCTGTGGAAAGCGCAGCGGGCGATGATCCGCGGCTTTATCGTCTTTGGGCGCATCATCATTGCGATCATCACGTTCGGCCTCGCCTGCGCCATCATTGAGCGGCTGACGGGCTTCGTCGTCATTCCCGGCATGGCGCCGCTGTCGGACGGGCTTGAGATCGTCGGCGACATCGCCATCGTGCTCGCGGGCGCGTTCCCGCTCGTGTTTGCGCTTCAGAAGCTGCTGAGACGGCCGCTTCTGAAGCTCGGCGGTCTGCTCGGCATGAATGACACGGCCGCGGCAGGGCTTGTGGCGAGTTTGGCCAACTCCATTCCGATGTTCGGCATGATGAAGGACATGGACACGCGCGGCAAGGTCATCAACGTCGCCTTCGCCGTCCCCGCGGCGTTCGTGTTCGGCGACCACCTCGGCTTTACGGCCGGCTTTGCGCCTGACATGATCGCGCCGATGATCGTCGGCAAGCTGACGGGCGGCATTCTCGCCGCGGCGCTCGCGCTTTGGATGACGAAAGGAGAAGCCAATGGACAGAAGTGAACTTGAGGCCATGGTGCGTGAGATTCTGGCGGGCTCTCCCGGCGTCAGGCTCGTGAAGCTGCCGGAGGTCACCGTCTCGCAAAGCGACCGGCTGGACACCGGCAGCCCGGCAGACCGCGTCTATACGCACGACGTGCTCACGCTCGCCGAAAGCCCGCGCCTCGGCGCGGGGATCATGGAGATGACGAAAAGCGACTTTCCATGGACGCTGCACTACGACGAGATCGACTACGTCATTTCCGGCGCGCTGACCGTCACGTTTGCCGGGCAGTCCGTCACGGCGCGCGCGGGCGAGATGATCTTCATCCCGAAGGGCTCCGCCATCCGCTTTCAGGCGCCGGAGTCTGCGCGGTTTTTATACGTCACCTACCCTGCCGACTGGCAGAGCGCGAACTAAAAAAACATCCCGGCTTCCTGCTGGAAGCCGGGATGTTGCTGATTTACTGCTCCATCAGGCCGACGCAGTCGTAGTACGGCTTCGTGGCGATGAGCGCCTTGTTCTCAATGAACGGCGTGTGCGCGAGCGTGATGACGGCGTAATCGCACTTGGCGATGGCCTCCTCGAGCGTGTGGTTGTCAAAGCCGGCAACCGGGCCGTCGCGGAACGGCTCGCAGGCGATGACCTCATAGCCGCGCTCTTTCAGGATATTCGCAAACTCAATGGACGGGCTCTCGCGGATGTCGTCGATGTTCGCCTTGAATGAAAGGCCGAGCACGGCGATCTTCGCGCCGGGCTGAACATCCTTCGCGATGCGGTCGGCCGTCCATGCGGGCTTGCCGTCGTTGATGGTGCGGGCCGTGTAGATGAGCGGTGTGATGTCCTCGAATTTCTCGTGCAGGAACCACGGATCGACGGCGATGCAGTGCCCGCCGACGCCGACGCCCGGCGTATGGACATTGACGCGCGGGTGGCAGTTTGCAAGCGCAATGAGCTTGAACACGTCGATGCCGAGCCGGTCACAGACCTTGCTGAGCTCGTTGGCGTAGGCAATGTTGATGTCGCGGAACGTATTTTCGACGAGCTTGCACATCTCGGCCGTCAGGTCGTCTGTCGTGCGGATGGTGCCCTTCGTGACGACCTTGCTGTAAACTTCCTTCGCGTACTCGGCCGCCTCCGGGCGGTTCGAGCCGATGATGCGGTCATTCTCGCGCAGCTCGATGAGCATCCGGCCGGGAATGATGCGCTCCGGGCAGTGCGCGGTCATGAACTGCTCCGGCTGCATTCCAGCGCCCTCGGCCACGATGCGCTCAACCTCGCGCGTGGAGCCCGGAGGCGACGTCGACTCCAGCACACACAGGTCGCCGGGCTTGGCGACAGTCGAGACGGACTCGGCGGCCGACCAGACATATTTCATCTCTGAGACCTTCTTGCCGCCCTCGACCTTGTACGGCGTCTGCACGGCGATGATGAACACGTCGGCCGGCTCCGGCTTGGTCGAAAAATGCAGCCGGCCGGTGGCGAGCGCCTCGGTCATGGCCTCCTGAAGGCCGGGCTCGACGATGTGGATATGGCCGGAGTTGAGCGTGTCGACGACGGCCTCGTTGATGTCGAAGCCGCAGACCTCATAGCCGGCCAGCGTGAACGTGACGGCCGTCGGCAGACCGATGTAGCCGCAGCCCATGATTTCGATTTTTTTCATTTGAAATGCCTCCTCAGGCTTTTGCAAGCAGATCCTCCACGCGGTCAATGCGCTCCCACGGCAGGTCGAGCTCCGGGCGGCCGAAGTGGCCGTAGGCGGCCGTCTGCGCGTAGATCGGACGGCGCAGGTCAAGATACGAGATAATGGCGGCCGGACGCAGGTCGAACACCTCCTGCACGATGGCCGAAAGGCGCTCATCGGGCAGCTTGCCGGTGCCGAACGTGTCCACCGTCACGCTGACGGGCTTCGCCACGCCGATGGCATAGGCCAGCTCAAGCTGGCACTTTTTCGCAAAGCCGGCCGCGACAAGGTTCTTGGCGATGTGGCGCGCCATATACGCCGCGCTGCGGTCGACCTTCGTCGGGTCCTTGCCCGAGAACGCGCCGCCGCCGTGGCAGGCGTAGCCGCCGTAGGTGTCGACAATGATCTTGCGGCCGGTCAGGCCGGAGTCGCCGACCGGGCCGCCGACGACAAACCGGCCGGTCGGGTTGACGAAAAACCTCGTGTCGCGGTCGAGCAGCTTTTCCGGGAGCGTCGGGCGGATGACGGAGTCAATGATGGCCTCGCGCAGCTCGGGCGTGGAGATGGACGGGTCATGCTGCGCCGAAATGACAACGGTGTCGATGCGGGCGACATTGCCGTTTTCGTCGTAGCCGATCGTGACCTGCGACTTGCCGTCCGGCCGGAGCCAGTTGAGCTCGCCGGTCTTGCGGACCTCGGCCAGCTTATGCGCAAGCTGATGCGCAAACGAGATGGGCGCCGGCATGAGGTCGGGCGTCTCGGTGCAGGCAAAGCCGAACATCATGCCCTGATCGCCCGCGCCCTCATCGTTTTCGTCGTCGTAGGAATGGTCGACGCCCATGGCGATATCCGGGCTCTGCTCGTCGATGGCCGTGAGAACGGCGCAGGACTTGTAGTCAAAGCCGCAGGCCGGGTCGTCGTAGCCGATGCGGCGGATGGTGTCGCGCGCGATCTTGGCGATGTCGGCGTAGCAGTGCGTCGTGATCTCGCCCATGACGTAGACCATACCGGTCGTCGCCGTGCATTCGCACGCAACGCGCGCATACGGATCCTTCTCTAAGATCGCGTCGAGCACGGAGTCCGAGATCTGGTCGCAGACCTTATCGGGATGCCCCTCTGTCACGGATTCTGAAGTGAAGATTCTTTTGATCATTTTGTTCCTTTCCGAGGAAAAAGCGCCCTGTCTTCCGACAGGGCGCTGAAAGCTCGCTTTCCTCATCTGTCGATTTTTCGCCGGATTTGGCACCTTGCTCACCGCAGGTTGCCGGGCTTCACAGGGCCGGTCCCTCCGCCACTCTTGATAAGGGTTATTCAGTTCTGATCCATTATAGCAGAATCCGCCGCACTGTCAACCGTTTCGGCAAAAATCTCAGACTTCCCAGCCGGACAGATACGCCCTCTGGGCATCGGTCAGCGAATCGACCTTCAGGCCCATAGCCTCCAGCTTCACGCGCGAGACGGCGTCGTCGATCTCTTCCGGCACCTCGTAGACCTTCTTTTCCAGCTTGCCCTCGTGATGCAGCAGATATTCCAGCCCGAGCGACTGGATGGCAAAGCTCATGTCCATGATCTCGGCCGGATGGCCGTTGCCGGAGGCGAGGTTCACAAGCCTTCCTTCGGCGAGGACGTTGAGCGTCCGGCCGTCCGGCAGGACGTAGCCGACGATCTCGTCGCGGCGCGTGTAGACGCGCGCCGCCATTTTGGAGAGCTCGTCCACGTTGACCTCGACGTTGAAGTGCCCCGCGTTGGACAAAAAGGCGTTGTTTTTCATCACGGCGAAATGCTCGCCCGTGATGACGTCGCGGCAGCCCGTCGCCGTGACGAACAGGTCGCCGAGCGGCGCAGCCTCGGCCATCGGCATCACGCGGAAGCCGTCCATCGTCGCCTCGAGCGCCTTGATGGCGTCGATCTCCGTCACGATGACGTCCGCGCCCATGCCCTTGGCGCGCATGGCGATGCCGCGGCCGCAGTAGCCGTAGCCTGCGACGACGACCGTCTTGCCCGCGACGAGCAGGTTCGTCGTGTGCATGATGGCGTCCCAGACGCTCTGGCCCGTGCCGTACTTATTATCATAATAGTGCTTGCACTTGGCGTCGTTCACGTTCATCATCGCAAACGGCAGCACGCCGGCTTTCTCGCGCGCGTGCAGGCGGTGGACGCCCGTCGTCGTCTCCTCGCAGCCGCCGATGATGCGGTCGGCATACCCGGCACACGGGCCGGAAAGCAGCTCCAGAAGGTCGCCGCCGTCGTCAATGATGAGGTCCGGGTGGCACGCGAGCGCGGCGGACAGGTGCGCGGTGTACTCCTCCGGCGTCGCGCCGTGCCATGCGTAGACGTTCACGCCAAGGCTGGCAAGCCCTGCCGCGACGTCGTCCTGCGTCGAGAGCGGGTTGCAGCCCGTCGCGTGTACCTCCGCGCCGCCCGCGAGCAGGCACAGCGCGAGGTATGCCGTCTTGGCCTCAAGGTGGATGGACATGGTGATGCGCCGGCCGGCAAACGGCTTTTCCCGTTCAAAGCGCGCGCGGATGGACGAGAGCGCAGGCATGAAGTCCTGCACCCACTCGATCTTCATGCGCCCGTGCTCTGCAAGGGCAGGATCGCGGATAATCGACATAGCTTGTGGCCTCCTAACTCTATTCGCGCCCATCATACCATAAAGTTTACACATTCGCCATAGACTTTTGCCTGCAAAACGGATAAAATACCCACAGTAGGAAAAGGAGTGGTCACACTTGAAGAATTTACGCCGCAATTTTGAGCGGCTTTGCTACCGAAATCGCAGCAGGGGCATCCCGAACCTCATGCTGTTCATCGGCATCGGGACGGTCATCATGTATGTCCTCTCGCTTGTCGACCCGTCCGGCGCGGCGGTACGCGCGCTGATGTTCAGCCGCTCAAAGATCCTGCACGGGCAGATCTGGCGGCTTTTCACATGGGTCTTTGTGCCGACCGGGTCGTATTTCTTCCTCGAAGTCGTCATGCTGTTCTTCTACTACCAGATCGGCCGCGTGATGGAGAGCAGCTGGGGCGTGTTCAAATTCAACCTGTATTATCTCTGCGGTGTGCTGCTCATCGACATTGTCGGCATGATCTTCGGCGTGTCGTCGCTCACGGGCACCGACCTCAATCTGTCGCTTCTGCTCGCGTTTGCGACGCTCTGCCCGGACAATCAGATCCTGCTGTTTTTCATCATCCCGCTGCGGATGAAGTATCTGGCCTGGTTCTATTTTGCATTTCTCGCGGCTGACATCATCGTGTGCGTCGTGCGCTATCTCGCCTCGCCGCTGCTTGTCGTTTTCTGCATCGTCTATCTCGTCGCGCCGCTGCTCAACTACTTTCTGTTCTTCGGCGCGGACGTCAGGAACGTCCTGCCCGGCGGCGGTGTGCGCCGGCCGCGCAAAAAGCCATCCGGCGCAGGCTCCCGCCCGAACGCCAACTGGGCAAGCTCGTACAAATCCTCGAACGGCCAGAAGCCCTATCACCACAAATGCACCGTCTGCGGCCGCACGGACACAGATTACCCGGATCTGGAGTTCCGCTACTGCTCAAAATGCAGCGGCTACCACTGCTACTGCATCGACCATATCAACAATCACGTTCACATCCAATAAAGAACGAGCAGGCGCATCGGCGCCTGCTTTTTCTTTGCAGAGCTTGGCGCTCTGCAAGGTTCAGCTCTTTTTTGTGCGGATCTTATTCCCGGCCCAGACTGTCAGGCGCCAGCCTGCAAAGCCGCAGGCGAGGCCGACGGCGATGCCGCCGAGGATGTCCGTCGGCCAGTGGACGTAGAGATAAAGCCGCGAAAACGCAAGCAGGACCGCCACGACGCACGATGGGATCCACAGCTTGCTCTTCGCCGCCGCGAGCGCGCCGACGGCCGCAAACGACACGGCCGTGTGCCCGGACGGGAACGAAAAATCGCCCGGCCGCTCGATGATCAGCTCGATCCACTGCGCGATATCGCACGGTCGCGTCCGCGCAAAGATCGGCTTGAGCGCCAGATTGCACACGACAAGGTCGAGCGCCAGCGCGACCGCCACGCCGAATCCGAGCTTCCGCGTTTTCGGAATGATGAGCAGGATGATCGCCAGCGCGATCCAGATCTCGCCATGGTCGGACAGGCGGGTAAAGGCGGAAAAGAACCGGTCGAGCGCCGGGGAGCGCAGCGCATTCTGGATCCAGTCGAGAACAGCCAGCTCCGCTGCCTGCATAAAGACCCCTCCTTTTTTGCACAGGTTTGCTATCACTATATCATAAATCCGGCGCGAAAAGTGAAAAACTTCTCGTCAAAGGCGACAAATTCTGAAATTTCAATTTGCAAGAGGTTGACACACTTCCTGCATCGTGCTAGACTTGAAGAAATTGAATCGCAAGATAGAGGCGCGAAGCCGATGAGTATCGCCGGAAGAGACAGGCAGCTGTCCGGCGGGAAAGGCTGCTTCGCCGAAGTGTCCGGATGCTGCCTGACGTCCGGATGGCTGGGCCGCCGGGAAATACCCTGCGGACTGTCACATGAAATTCGTGTGAAGCGCTATCAAGGGTCGGATCGGAGCTTTTGTATTTTCCGTCTTCTCTCATGAACCGCTTGACACCAGCGGTTCATTTTTTATTACCAAAACGGAAAAACAAAAGAAAGGTGATCCAACATGAAAAAGCTTCTCGCTCTGCTCCTTGCCCTCGCGCTCGTCCTCGGCCTCGCGGCCTGCGGCGGCGGCGACAGCAAGACCGACTCCACCCCGTCCGACTCCACCCCGGCCGGCAGCGGCGCGGCCGATTCCTCCGACTCCTCCGATTCCTCTGATGCCTCCGACGGCCAGGCCGTCGCCTCCGGCGTTGAGGACGGCAAGCTCACCATCGCCATGGAGTGTGCCTACGCCCCTTACAACTGGACGCAGTACGACGACTCCAACGGCGCCGTTCTCATCTCCGGCACGAACGGCGAGTATGCCAACGGCTACGACGTCATGATCGCCAAGAAGATCTGCGAGGCCAACGGCTGGGAGCTTGAGGTCATCCGCACCGACTGGGACTCCCTCGTCCCCGGCGTGCAGACCGGCCTGTATGACGCTGTCATCGCCGGCCAGTCCATGACGGAAGAGCGCATGGAGCAGGTCGACTTCGCCGGCCCGTACTTCTACGCCTCCATCGTCTGCGTCACGAAGCAGGACAGCACGTTCGCCGATGCCAAGGGCCTTGCCGACCTTGCCGGCGGCACATGCACCGCGCAGATCGCGACCATCTGGTACAACGACATGCTCCCGCAGATTGACGGCGCCCAGATCCAGACCGCAGCCGAGACCGCGCCCGCCATGCTCATGGCGCTTGAGACCGACTCCGTCGACTTCATCTGCACCGACATGCCGACCGCGCTCGGCGCCGTCGCGGCTTACCCGGACATGAAGATCCTTGACTTTAGCGACTCCGACGACGGCTTCGAGGTCGACGAGGGCGAGATCAACATCGGCGTGTCCGTCATGAAGGGCAACACCGAACTGAAGGACGCCATCGACAGCGTTCTGTCCACGATGACGGCTGACGACTTCAACGCTCTCATGGACGAAGCCATCGCCGTCCAGCCGCTCTCTGAGTAATTCATAGCTCCAAAGGCGAGGGACGCCATGCGCCCCTCGCCTTATCGGCATGCTGACACCATTTGAGACATCATCTGAAAGGAGACTGCCCCAGTGAACAAATTTCAACAGCTCTTCACCGAGGTCGGCAAGCTGCTGGACAAATTCGGCCTCGCCTACCTGCACGGCATCGGCAACACGCTCGGCCTCGCGCTCATAGCGACGCTCATCGGCTGCATCATCGGCTTCGCCTGCGGCATTTTGCAGACGATCCCGCACGCAAAGACCGACTCGCCCGTCAAGCGCTTCTTCCTCGCGCTCATCCGCGTCATCGTCCGCGTGTACGTTGAGATCTTCCGCGGCACTCCGATGGTGCTGCAGGCCGTGTTCCTCTACTACGGCCTGCCGTACTTCTCCGACAATGCCGTGCGGTTCCACTCCGTGTGGTCGGCCGCGATCTTCGTCGTGTCCATCAACACCGGCGCGTACATGGCCGAGACGGTCCGCGGCGGCATTTTATCCATCGACCCCGGCCAGACCGAGGGCGCGAAGGCCATCGGAATGAACCATGTTCAGACGATGCTCTCCGTTATCCTGCCGCAGGCGCTGCGCAACATCCTGCCGCAGATCGGCAACAACTTCATCATCAACATCAAAGATACGTCCGTCATGTTCATCATCAGCTTCACGGACTTCTTTGCCGTCCACCGCGCGGCCGTCGGCGCGACATACCTCTACTTCCCGTCTGCGACGGTCGAGATGGCCGGCTATCTGTGCATGACGCTCGTTGCGTCGTTCCTGCTGCGCTTTGCCGAAAAGCGCATGGACGGTTCGTCGAGCTACGAGCTTGTCCAGACCGATCAGCTGACCATGACGGCCGGAACATACAACCACCCCGGCCGCGGCAGCAACTTCGACGAGCGAAGCCGCGAGTATGATCAGGCTCAGCAGCGTGCCCGCTGGAACCGAAATCAGAGCAGCAGAGGTGAACGATAATGAGTGAACCGATTCTCCAGATCCGCCATCTTTCCAAGTCGTTCGGCACAAATCAGGTTCTGCGCGACATTGACTTCAACGTCGCCCCGGGTGACGTAACGAGCATCATCGGCGCGTCCGGGTCCGGCAAGTCGACGCTGCTGCGCTGCATCAACCTGCTTGAGACGCCGACGTCCGGCGAGATCCTCTTCCACGGCAAAAACATGGCCGACCGCGGCGTCAAGGCGCCGGCCTACCGCGCAAAGGTCGGCATGGTGTTCCAGTCGTTCAACCTGTTCAACAACATGACCGTGCTGGAAAACTGCGTCGTCGGTCAGGTGAAGGTCCTCAAAAAGAGCAAGGCCGAGGCGCAGGAGACCGCGAAGAAATTCCTCGATCAGGTCGGCATGACGCCGTACTTAAACGCCCGCCCGCGCCAGATCTCCGGCGGCCAGAAGCAGCGCGTCGCCATTGCCCGCGCGCTGGCCATGCAGCCGGAGGTGCTGCTGTTTGACGAGCCGACGAGCGCGCTCGACCCGGAGATGGTCGGCGAGGTGCTCTCGGTCATGCGAACGCTGGCCGAAGAGGGCATGACAATGCTCGTCGTCACGCACGAGATGGCGTTTGCCCGTGATGTGTCCAACCACGTCGTGTACATGAACCGCGGCGTCATCTGCGAAGAGGGCTCCCCCGCCGCCGTGTTCGGCGACCCGCAGAAGCCCGAGACGCGCGATTTTCTGTCTCGCTTCTTAAACGCATAAACGCAAAAAAGCAGCGCCCCGAAGCTTAAGCTTCGGGGCGCTGCTTTTATAATGTCGGGTCGAACCGCTCAAAGATGATGACGCCGCCGTCTTTTTCCACGGCGCGCTGCTCCTCCGGCGTGCGCACAGTCCAGGAAAACTCCTGCGCGCCGAGCAGCTTTGTCGCCACGCAAAATGACAGGTCGCGCCGGTCGTCGACGCGGTAGGCGACAAAGTCCGGCCGCGTCAGGGCGTTGGTCAGCAGATTGTGCAGCGCAAAGCGCAGCGGAGCGGCCAGCTTTTCGCCGTGGCGCGTGAAATTCTCGGCAAGCTGCCCGCGGACGATGTCCGGCCGGTTTTTCCGCAGCCACAGGACTGCGCGCGGATCGAACGACTCCATGCAGTAATCCACGCGATAGCGATCCAGCATCTCACACGCCGCGCGGCAGAGCGCAGCATGATTCCGATGGACGGGCTTCACCTCGACGACGAGCGGCGTCCTGCCTTCAAAGAGCGGCAGAACCTCCTCGAGGAACGGGATCTTCTCGTCCGTCCCCTCGAGCCGGTATGCAGACAGCTCATCCGCGGTCAGCTCCGAGATCGGCCAGTCGACGCCGCAGGTGCGCTTTAAGCTCTCGTCGTGCATGACGACGAGGCGGCCGTCCTTGGACAGGTGGACGTCAAGCTCCGCGCCGAAGCCGTGCTCGACGGCGCGGCGGAACGCAGCGAGCGAGTTTTCCGGGATGCCGTCTGCGCTGTCGTGATAGCCACGGTGCGCAAAGCGGTATGTGCGCAGCACGCGAAGCAGCGGCGGCGATTTTCTGCGCGGGGCGAGCAGGAACAGGTCAAGCAGGATCACGATCAGGATGGCCGCAGCGGCCGCAAGAATTCCGTATCCCATATCAGCCATCCACGTCGAACGATTCCAGAACGCCCTTCTTCTCCGGATGCGCCGTGTGGCGCCCGTGCGGCAGGAGCAGCATCGTCACGAACGACGCAGCCACGAACAGCGTGCCGTACGGAAACAGCAGCACATAGCCCGCATCAGGATCGGTGCTCCCAAGGAGCTTCCAGCCGTACTCAAGCACAAAGCCCGAGAGGATCGGCGTGAGGATCTGCGCGCACTGCGACGCGGCGTAGTAGTACCCCGTGTACTTGCCGACGTTGCCGGGGCCGGCCATCTCGACGATCATGGGGTACGAGTTGACGTTGATCGACGCCCAGCCCACGCCCGCGAGGATGAAGAAGAAAAAGATCATGCCGGAGAACGACTTGAAAAACACGCACGAGCCGAACGCGATGGCCAGCATCACGACGCCGCCGAGGATCGTGCGGCGGCGGCCGATCTTTGTTGCGATGTAGCCGACGGGCACATAGCTGACAATGGCCGCGGCCTGCGCGATCATGAGCGTGTAGGCAAACGAGCCGCCCTCAAGGCCCCAGTAGACGTTCGCGTATTTAGAGAACGACGTCGTGATAGCATTGTAGCCCATGAACCACAAAAATACCGACGCCAGCTCCAGACGCAGCGCGCGGCGCGCGATCTTCTGCAGGGGCGAGGCCACCTCGGTCACATTGTCCATGCGTTCATCCACGCCGAGCGCGCGCGACTCCTCTTCCATCTTCGCCGTAAGCTTCGGCTCATTGGTCGTGCGCACAAGGATGAGGAGGCAGGCGAGCATAAAGCAAGCGACGAAGCCGAACACCGGGAAATAGCTCGGATGCGCGCCCTTCGGCACGAGCAGGCCGATCATGGCAAGCATGATGATGCTGCCGACGGCGCCCATGAGGTTGATGATGGCGTTGCCCTTCGAGCGCAGCGGCTTGGGCGTGACGTCCGGCATGAGCGCGACCGTCGGCGAGCGGAACGTCGCCATGGCCAGCAGCTCCAGCCCGAGCGCGACGATGAACAGCCACTTGATCTCCAGATGATCGGCCAGCGGCAGGAGCATGCTCAGCGCAATGGCCACGAGCATACCGAAAATGATATACGGCATTCTGCGCCCGATGCGTGTATGCGTCCGGTCGGACAGCGAGCCGAAGACCGGAAGAAGAAACACGGCCACAACATTGTCCATGGCCATGATAATGCCGGAGACGGCGTCGTTCAGATCAAACGTGTTTTTCAAAATCAGAGGGACAATGCTGTCATAGATCTGCCAGAATGCGCAGATGGCCATAAAGGCAAAGCCAACGAAAATGGTGCGTTTGGTATCGAGCTTCATGCGATTGTCTCCTCTCTTTTTAAGGCGGCCAGCAGCGCGCCCACATCGTCAAACACCCATGTCGGCTCAGTTTTTCCGGGGACAATGTCGTCGAGGGTGCTCTCCCCGGACAAGACGAGCGCTGTGTCGATGCCAGCGGCGACGCCGCAGGCGATATCGGTATAGACGCGGTCACCGACGAGCAGCGCCTGCTCCGGCGCAAAGCCCGTCCGCGCAAGCGCAAGCTCCACCATGGCCGGCTGCGGCTTTCCGATCACGCGCGGGCTCCGGCCCGTCGCGTGAAGCAGCATCTGGCACACCGAGCCGCAGTCCGGCACAAAGCCGTACCACGTCGGGCAGACCCAGTCCGGGTTCGTCGCAATAAAATCGACGCCGCGCATCAGCAGGATGCACGCGTCCTCAAGCTTTTGGAATGTCAGCTCCGTGTCAAAGCCGATGACAAGGGCACAAATGCCGTCTTCGAGCTTGTCCGTGATATGCAGCCCCGCGGCGGCGAGCTGGGCGCGGAACGTCGCCGTCCCGAAGCAGTAGAGCAGGTCGTCCGGATGCGTCCGCTTTAAGTCCGCGATCGTCGCGTCGACGCTCGTTAAGAAGTCCTCCGCCGTCGCCGAAATGCCGAGGCGGCGCATTTTTTCGACATAGGCGTCCACGCCGCGCGAGGAGTTGTTCGTGAGATAGAGGTAGCGCCCGCTAGAGCTGCGGATGTGCTCCAGCAGCGCCGGCGTCGCCGGGAAGAGTTCTTCGTCAAGATAGAGCGTCCCATCCATGTCAAGCAGAAAAAGGCGCTTGTCCGCAAGCCTTCCCATCGCTCATTCTCCGAGCTTGAACGTCAGGCGGACGGGGTTGTGATCCGACCACAAAAAGCCCGTGTCGATGACCTCCGCGCCCTCGACCGTCACGTTGCGCGAGACGATGAAGCCGTCGACCGTCACGACAAAGCTCTTCCCCTTTTCATACGGGATGTCCGCGTTGCGGCACGACGGGACGGGGTCGTCCGCATCAAGCGGCGCGATGAGCGACAGATCGTCGCCCAGCAGCGCCTCCGGGAACGGCTGCGCCCACGTATAGTCCTCGCCGGACACGCCGAAGATCGCGCCGGAATCGCCGAGCAGGTCTTTGTTGAAGTCGCCGCCGCAGATGACGTAGTTGCCCGCCTCATAGTCTTTCTGCATGTCCGCAGCAAGCATTTTGATCTGCTCGTCGGCGATCGTTCCGTCAGACGTATAGGCGGAAAGGTGCGCGCAGTACAGGCACAGCTTCTTCCCGCTGTCAAGCGGGATGCGGCTGATGCTGTAGCATCGGTCAAGATCAATGACCTTCGTCACGCCGGACTCGATGGGCAGGCTTCGCCGTGTGGCAGATTCCATATGGAAGCCGGAAAGCGTCATAAGCCCCGCGCGCGAGGCGCCGTGCGGCTGCGTGAACGGGTAGAATAGATACGGCGAATCGTAGTTCTGCGCATAGACTGCGCCGTAGTCGTCCATCGCCTGAAGCACCATGGCGCGCTCGTCGACGTGATAGGTGCGCGTTGCGTCCACGTCGATCTCCTCGAGCATGCAGAAGTCGGGCGACAGCTCGCGCACCTTGTCCAGCGCGGCCGAGATGTTCTCCCGCGCGGCGTCCGCCGAACGGGCGCGCGACTCCGTGCCGCCGTCCATGAAGAACGTGTAGTCGTCCGAGTAGGCGCCGAAGCCGAGATTCCAGCTGAGGAGCGTATACGTCCGGCCGTCCGCGGCGATGTCGGACCGATCCTGCACAATGTCGAGTTCCAGATTGTCCGGCAGGCGCGTAAAGCTCGCAAACACATAGATGACATAGCCCGCCGCAATGACGAGCAGGACAAGCGCGATGATCCCGATGATCTTAGCAGCCTTTTTCATAGTGACCCCCGCAATTTCTCTGTATTTAACTTATTCATCATAGTATAGATTGCGCCGAAGCGCAATACCAATCTTTTTTTGCCCGAGAGCCGCCAGAAACAGGGTCGGCAGAATGTTGACAAGCGTGTGCAGCGCCGCAATGCGCGCAGGGCTTGCCGTCCGCGCCAGAAGCGGCGAAAAGAGCGCATATAATGAGAATCCGAGCGCAGAGGCGAGCACATTGAAGCCCAGATGCACCAGCGCCGCCCGCCGCGCCCCTCGCCCGCCCCCGACTGAGGCGAGCAGCGCGGTCGCGCAGGTGCCGACGTTGCCGCCGAGCACGCAGGCAAGCGCCGTCTGCGTCGGCAGCGCGCCCGCCTTCGCTGCCGCCTGCAAAAACGCGATGGCCGCCGACGAGGACTGGATCACGCCGGTCAGCGCGGCCGCGCGGAAGAACGAAGATGCCATCCCGCCGCCAAGCAGCGGCGCGAGCGTGCCTTCCGCGCTCTCATTGAGCGCGCCAAGCCCAAGCTCAATGAGCAGCAGCCCGAGCGCCGCCCCGGCCGCAGGCCGCTTTTTCAGCAGCAAAAGCAGCGCAGCCGCAGACGCCAGCGCGTACGATGCCCACTTCCCTGCCGCAAGCCCAAGGCACAGCAGCCATCCTGTCGCCGTCGTCCCGACATTTGCGCCTGCGATGGCCGCGGTCATCGCAGAAAACGGCAGCAGTCCCGCGTCGTACGCCCCTGCGATGAGGACGGTCGTGGCGCTGGACGACTGCACCGCGACTGTTCCGGCCAGCCCATACAAAAACGCGGACACGCGGCTGCGCCGCATCCTGGCAAACAGCCGCCGCTCCGCTCCGCCGCGGCGAAGCGCGGCCGTCATGACCGCCATGCCGCCAAGCAGCAGGAGCAGCGCCGCAAAACACCGGGCCGCCATGCCGCATCACCTCCCCTGTAAAGCCTATGCCGGAGCACCGCGCGGTTTTCTGTTGTTGTTTGTCGGAGAAAATGCTATAATGGTCTGGTTTGGAGGCGCACCTATGAAGATCATCGACGCACACTTTCACATATTTCCGGATCATCCGTTTGCCAGCAGCCTGCTCCGCGAGGTCGGGCATGAAAACTTGCTGGACTATCTGAAAAGCTATTATGCCGAGCACGGCATCACAGCCGGCATCATCATGGGCAACGACCATCTTGAGGCGGACTTTCACCGCTATCCGGAGCCGTTTTACTACTGCATCGGCCTCGACGACCACGCAACCGAGCGCCACACGCAGGAAGAGCTGCCCGCGCTTGTGGAGGCGCACCTCCGGCGCGAGCGCTGCGTCGGCATCAAGCTCTACACCGGCTACTCGCCGCGGACGGTCAACGACCCGTTCTACGACTTTGCCTTTTCCCTCGCCGCAACGTATCACAAGCCCGTCGCCATCCACACGGGCATGACGGCCGGAGCCGGCGGGATGCTGAAATACAGCCACCCGCTGATGCTCGACGAAGCCGCCGTGCGCCACCCGGACGTGGACATCGTCATGTGCCACTTTGGAAATCCGTTCCTGTCCGAGGCGGCGGCCGTGCTGGAGAAGAACGACAACGTGTTCTGCGACCTGTCCGGCCTCATTGAGGGCGTGAAGGACTGGGATTCGTACTTTGACGCGCAGGCCGGCTACATCGGCCAGCTCCGCACCTGGATGGCCTATGTCGAAAACTGGGACAAGTTCATGTTCGGCACGGATCTTCCGGCCGTGAACATCGCAAATTATATCGAGTTTATCCGCCGTCTCGTCCCCGAGGCGCAGCATGAAAAGGTCTTTTTTGAAAACGCGAACCGGGTCTACCGGCTCGGCCTGTAAGGAGGAAGCCATGAAGCCACGACGCATCGCCGCCGTCTGTCTTGCAGCGCTCATTGCGCTTAACGGCTGCGCCTCGCGCGCTCCCGCGCCCGACGTCCCGCCGGACACGCCCGTCACACCGGCGCCGCAGCCACCCGTTGAGAGCGACGCGGTCGAGGCGGTCGACGAATGGTCGCGCACCATCGCCTATGTTCCGCTCGACGACCGGCCGGACAATGTCGAGCGCGTTGTATATCTGGCCGAGGCCGCGGGCTACCGCGTCGTGTTCCCGGACGCAGATCTCTACTCGACCAAGCTCGACGGTCAGGGCAAAAATGCAAACGGCAGGCAGTGCGGCGACCGCGGCGCACTTTTAGAGTGGGTCCGTCAGGCAGACGAGGCCGGCTGCGGCCTGTTCCTGCTCTCGCTCGACCAGCTGCTCTCCGGCGGGCTGGTCAGCTCGCGCGCCATGAGCGAGCCGGAGGACATCGTCTTACCAGACGGCTCGACCATGTCCGAGCAGGACGCCATCGACGCCTACCTCGTCCCGCTGGCACAGGATCCAGACAACCGCGTCTATTTTTTCGACAGCCTCATGCGCCTTGCATCGACCGTCGGCTACAATGGGTATGACCTCGCGCACTACACCGCCATCCGCGCCTACGGCAACGTCGCCCGCCCGGCGCTTTCCGGCGATGAGCTGACGCTCGAGGCCATCATCGCCGCCTACCCCTACGGCGCAGACGGCCGCACGGCGGCAGAGAGCTCCGTCGAAGACGAAGCCTCGCGCAGCATTCTATCAGGCGACGTCACGGCCGCCTACTGCGGCGCGCGGGCGCGCAAGCTGCGCCTTGCCGACCATCTGCTGCGGCAGACGGAGGGCCTTGCAAACTGCTATACGATCATCGGCGTGGACGATTCGTCCTCGCTCGACAACATCCAGACAAACGAGATGGCCTATCTGACGCGGCTGCTTTCCGGCCGCGGCATCCTGATGGGCGGCGTGGACGACCTCGGCATGATGCTCGTCGCGCGCATCTCCGTCGACGACGCCGGGCTGTCTGTCCCTGTGCGCTGCACCTACATCGGCGGCCGGGAAAACGAGCCTGCGACGCAGTTTGACCACCAGACGCTGAAGGAGAGCGTCGAGTTTCACGTCGCCGCGCTCGGCGGATATGAGGCGGCAGACGGCGCGCAGGACGCGCTCGAGCTTGTCGTCCTCTCCGCGCCGGACAACGAGGCGAAGGCCGGCGAATATGCCGCGGCGCTGCGGGAAAAGCTTTCAGACAATCTCTCCCGCGGCGTCCCGACCGTTTGGATCGACGCGTCGGCCAACGGCTGCGGCGGGCTGTCGGACGAGCTGCTTGCCGCAGTCCCGCTCGGGTCGCTGCTTGGCTACTCCGGCTTCTGCGACCTTGCCATCGTCGCCGGCGCGGGCGTAAGTCAGGGCTTCGCGCGCTATGCCTATCTCGCCTCCGGCGCGAAAAAAGGCGCAGACGCCGACCGCGCGTTTGTAAAGTCGCTCGCCGTGGGCCTCGTGCTCGGCGGCGCGTACAAAACGGACACGCGCCCCGTGCTTGACCCCTTCATCCGCGAGCTGGGCCTCGACCCGAACAATATCCTCGGCACGGCCGAGCAGCGTGCGCAGATCCAGAAAAAGCTTGAGGACACACTTCTCCCCGCCTGCGCGATGCTGATGCAGAACCTGTCGCGCAGCCCTGTTGTTTCCGACCTGTCCGGCGGCACCGCCGGCCCGTTTTCCGTGTCCGTCCGCGCGCCTTACCTGCCGTGGAGCCGCACATTTGAAAGCTGCTTTACGATCGACGTCCAGTCCGAGCCTCCGGCCTAGCCGGAGGCTTTTTTATAAAAAAATCGCCCCGCCGCACAGAGCGCGGCGGGGCGGGCATTCGCGGAGGATCAGTTCATCAGGCTGCACACAAGGTCGGTGTACGCCGTCGGGTCGTCAATGGGCAGATCGGCCATGAGGCACGCCTGGCAGTAGAGCAGCTCGGCGTATTTTTTCGCCTTGTCCGGGTCGGCCGTCATGGCCAATTCGATGGCTTGATACGCCTTATGCGCGCCGTTGAGCTCCAGAATACGGCCCGCGTGCATCGGGCTGTCGGGGTTGACCTTATTGAGGTACTTCTCCATCTCAAAGCTCATGCCGGCCTCCGGCGCGAGTGAGACGGGGTGGCCGCCGAGGCTGCCGCTCAGGCGGACTTCCCTGACCTTGTCGCCGAGCGCCTCCTTGACAAAGTCAAGCACGGGCTTGGCCTCATCCTCGGCCGGCTGGGACTCGTCCTCGTCCTTCAGGTCGCTGCCGATAACGCTCTGGAAGCTCTTTTCCTTGTACGTCATGAGGATCTGCGCGCAGAACTCGTCGATCTCGTCGGTCATAAGGAGGACGTCGTAGCCCTTCTTCAGCGCCAGCTCCGTCTGCGGCAGCTGCGTCAGGCGGGCGCGGCTGTCGCCCGCGGCGTAGTAAATGGCCGTCTGTCCCTCGGGCATGGCGTCGACGTATTCCGAGAGCGTGACGAGCTTGCCCTGCTTGGCCGAATAGAACAGCAGAAGGTCCTGCAGCTCGTCCTTCTTCTCGCCGTAGTTGCCCACGACGCCGTATTTGAGCTGGAGGCCGAAGGCCGAGAAGAACTTCTCGTACTTCTCGCGGTCGTTTTTCAGGAGCTTCTCAAGCTCCGCGCGGATCTTCTTTTCGAGGTTCGATGCGATGCGTGCGACGGCGCGGTCGTGCTGGAGCATTTCGCGGGAGATGTTGAGGTTCAGGTCCTGCGAGTCGACGACGCCCTTGACAAAGCGGAAGCAGTCCGGCAGCAGATCCTCGCACGCGTCCATGATGAGCACGCCGGACGAGTAGAGCTGCAGGCCTTTTTTATATTCCTTCGTATAGTAGTCATACGGCGTCTTGGCCGGGATGAACAGCAGCGCCGTATATGTGACCGCGCCCTCGACGCTCACGCGCAGCGTGCTTAAGGGTGCCTCGTAATCGAAGAACTTGTCCTTGTAGAAGTTGTCGTATTCCTCCTGCGTGACTTCCGCCTTCGGGCGCTGCCAGATAGGCACCATGGAGTTGAGCGTCTCGTCCTCCGTGTATTCCTCGGTCTTCTGCTTGCTCTCGTCGTCCGGATCGGCGACGGAGCGGGTCTTGGAAACCTCCATCCTGATCGGATAGTGGATGTAGTCGGAGTACTTCTTCACGAGCGAGCGCAGCTCGTACTCCTCAAGATACTGCGAGTAGTTCTCGTCCTCCGTGTCGGCCTTGAGCTTCATGATGACGTCCGTGCCGGCCGTGTCCTTTTCGCAGGCCGTCATGGTGTAGCCGTCCGCGCCGGACGACTGCCACATCCACGCCTCGTCCGAGCCGTACTTCTTCGAAATGACCGTCACATTGTCTGCGACCATAAACGCCGAGTAGAACCCGACGCCGAACTGGCCGATGATGTCCACGTCGTCTTTTTTCTCCATCTCCTGCTTGAACTGCAGCGAGCCGGAGCGCGCGATGGTGCCGAGGTTCTGCTCCATCTCGTCCTTCGTCATGCCGACGCCGTTGTCGGACACGGTCAGCACGCCGTGCTCCTTGTCAACGGAAATGCGGATGGCAAAATCGCCGCGGTTTAATCCGACCTTGTCGTCCGTCAGCGCCAGATAGGCCAGCTTGTCGATGGCGTCGGAGGCGTTGGAGATGATCTCGCGCAGGAAGATCTCCTTGTGCGTGTAGATTGAGTTGATCATGAGGTCGAGCAGCCGCTTCGACTCCGCCTTGAATTGTTTCTTCGCCATAATTAAACACGTCCTTTGGAACATTGATTAACAAAACAGGGTTAGCACTCGTTATCTCCGAGTGCTAACCCTATTATAGCGCGCTTCTTTCTTTTTGCAAGTATTTTTTCAGAATTGGGACTGCAAATGCTCGATGAACTGTGTGGCCGAGCGCGGCGTGCGGCCGCCGCGGCGCAGCTCCCAGACATTGGCCTCAGCATGGAGCTGCTCGGCCGGCATGTCAATGCCCGCACGCGCGGCAAGCTCGTCGATCATGGCAAGATATTCCGGCTTGCCGAGCGACAGGTACGGAAGCCGCAGGCCGAAGCGATCGGACAGGCTCGTCTGCTCAGCAATGGTCTCACTGCGGTGGATGTCATCCGAGCCGCGGTCGGAGAATGTCTCGCGCACCATATGGCGGCGGTTGCTCGTCACATAGATGGCCACATTGTCCGGCCTTCGCTCCAGCCCGCCCTCAAGCGCCGTCTTGAGCGCGCTGTAGCCGCGGTCCTCCTGCTGGAAGGTCAGATCGTCGATGTAGAGGATGAACTTCTGCGTGTGCCCGGAGACGAGGCGCTGCACGTCCGTCAGCTCCTCAAGGCTGTTTTTCGCGACCTCGATGATGCGGAGATTGAAAAACTCCGGCACGCCGAGCAGGCTCTTGATCGTCGCGGATTTGCCCGTTCCGCTGTCGCCGTGCAGCAGCACGTTGCAGCACGGCCTTCCCGCGAGCAGCGCGCGCGTGTTCTGCACGACGGCCTCACGCTGCCATTCGTAGCCGATGAGCCCCTCCGTCGGGTCGGGATTTTTCACCGCCGTGAGCTGCCCGCGCTCCCAGTGGAACGCGCGGCCGCGCGCAAACAGGCCGCAGCCGTTTTTCCGGTAGGATGCCTCCAGCTCGGAAAGCTCCGGCGCAGGCGCGCAATTCCACTCCGGAAGCGACGCAATATACGCCTCATCCCCCGCGATTTTGGCAATGGCTTCCTTGAGCTGCGCAGCCGGGAGCGCGCACAGCGCGCCGAGAATTGAAAGATCGCGCTCGGCCGCTGCGCGGTAGGCCGCATCCGCCCGGCCGCGCGCAACGGCGAGGGCGTAGGGCGTCTCGTCAAAGAGCAGGTGCGCGCGCAGGTAATCGGCAAACGAGTCCGCACCCTCCTGCCGGAGGCCGAACAGCGCGCGGCCGTAGGCGTCGAGCAGCCGCTCCGCATCGCCTCCGATGCAAGCCTCCCGAAGCGCCTCCCGAAGCGCATGCACGGCCGGCAGCTCCGCCGCACCGCGAAAAACAGTCAGGCTGGCAAGCATGGAATTGAGTTTTTCCATCAGAATCCACTCCAATGTGCGTTGATCGTCTGTATTTTATCACACTTTAGCCGAACGTTCAACGGACAGTTGCATCCGCGCGCGCTTTCCGGTATAATAACTGAGATATTATTTTTTCAAGGAGAAGCCATGATCACAGTCAACAACCTCGGCCTGCAATACGGCGGCAGCGTGCTCTTCCAGCACGTCGATCTGCAGTTTACGGGCGGAAACTGCTACGGCATCATCGGCGCGAACGGCGCCGGAAAGTCCACATTTCTGAAAATCCTCTCCGGCGACCTCGACTCCACAAGCGGCGAGGTCGTCATCAAGCCCGGCGTCCGCATGAGCGTGCTCAAGCAGGATCAGTTCCAGTACGACGCCTACACCATTATGGACACGGTCATCATGGGCAACGCCCGCCTCTACGAGGTCGGCAAGCAGAAGGACGCCCTGTATGAAAAGCCGGATTTTTCGGAGGAGGACGGCATTCTCGCGGCTGAGCTCGAGGCCGAATACGCCGAGCTTGGCGGCTGGGAGGCAGAGTCTGACGCGTCGCGCCTGCTGCAGGGCCTCGGCATCCCGGTCGAGCAGCACTACGACCTCATGCGCGACACGGACGGCCGCCAGAAGGTCAAGGTGCTCCTCGCGCAGGCGCTGTTCGGCAATCCGGACATCGTCATGCTCGACGAGCCGACGAACAACCTCGACATCGAGTCCACCGCGTGGCTTGAGGACTTCCTGCTCGACTTCCCCGGCATGGTCATCGTCGTCAGCCACGACCGCCACTTCCTTAATACCGTCTGCACGCACATCGTCGACATCGACTACGGCAAGATCAAGATGTACGTCGGCAACTACGACTTCTGGTACGAGTCGAGCCAGCTCGTCCAGTCGCTCATCCGCAACCAGAATAAGCGCAACGAGGAAAAGATCAAAGAATTGCAGGAGTTCATCGCCCGCTTCTCGGCCAACAAGTCCAAGTCCAAGCAGGCCACGAGCCGCCGCAAGCTGCTTGACAAGCTCTCCGTCGAGGAGATGCCCGCCTCGTCGCGGCGGTACCCGTTCGTCTCGTTCAAGCCCGACCGCGAGGTCGGCAAGGACATTCTGACCGTCTCGGACGTCAGCAAGACCGTCGACGGCGCGGAGCTGCTGCGCGGCGTGTCGTTTACCGTGAACCGCGGCGACAAGATCGCCTTCGTCGGCGAAAATGAGCTGGCGCAGACGACGATGTTCCGCATCCTCATGGGCGAGCTCGAGCCGGACAGCGGCAGCGTCAAATGGGGCTCGACGGCGTCGCAGAGCTATCTGCCGAAGGACAACACCGCATATTTCGACGGCTGCGAGCTGAACCTCGTCGACTGGATGCGCCAGTACAGCGAAGATCAGAGTGAAGTGTACCTCCGCGGCTTTCTTGGCCGGATGCTCTTCTCCGGCGAGGACGTGTTCAAGCAGGTCAAGGTGCTCTCCGGCGGCGAGAAGGTGCGCTGCATGCTCTCGCGCATGATGCTCTCGGGCGCGAACGTCCTGCTGCTCGACCAGCCGACGAACCACCTCGACCTCGAGTCCATCACCGCCGTCAACGACGGCCTCGTCGCCTTCCCCGGCAACGTCCTGCTCGCAAGCCACGACCACGAGATGCTCCAGTCCACCGCCAACCGCATCATCGAATTCCAGACCGACGGCACGATCTTAGACCGCACATGCACGTACGATGAATTTCTGGAGTGGAAAAAGAACCGGTAAACCAAATCCCTCGGCCGTCTGGCCGAGGGATTTTTTTGTGCAGAGCGTCTTTCGGTATGCGCCGATTACGGCCGCGCCAAGGCTCCCCTGTGTAAGGGGAGCTGTCGTCGGAACGGCGACTGAGGGGTTGTAGGCTCGGATTTTGCAGAAGGGGCGGTTGAATGGAACTCACCTGTAGGGGCGACCCTTGTGGTCGCCCGGTTCCGCGTCTTGCCCGGCGGGATTGTGCGGTTATATCGGCGCAGTACAAACCCTCAGGCCTACAACCCCTCCGTCTCGCCTATCGGCGAGCCACCTCCCCTTACACAGGGGAGGCTTTGGCGCGACGTTCTATTTCAACGCGTTCCGCTACCGGGCGACCGCAAGGGTCGCCCCTACATGTGCATCCGAATTCGACTCCGCGCGCAAAAAAGAACCATCCGGCCGAAACCGGATGGTTCTTTAAAGCTTATCTTACTCCTCGCCCAGCTCGTTCTGGCCCGCGATCGGGTTCTCGGAGCTGTAGACCATGGCCGACTCCGGCTCGCTCTGGCGGGCGGTGTAGACCGGCTCCTCCTCCGGCTCCTGCTCGGGCTCGAGCAGCGCGCGGATGGACAGGGAGATGCGCTTGCGGTCGTAGTCGATGTCGGTGATCTTGACGTCGACCTCCTGGCCCTCGGACAGGACGTCCTCCGGCTTGCCGATGCGGCGATCGGCGATCTGGCTGATGTGGATGAGGCCGTCAACGCCCGGGACAATCTCGGCAAACGCGCCGAACTCCATAAGCTTGACGATCTTGGCCTTGACCACGTCGCCGACGTGATAGTTCGTGGTGAAGATGTTCCACGGGTTGGTCTCCGGCGTGCGGTAGCCGAGGGAGATGCGGCGCTTCTCCGGGTCGAGCGCGATGACGAAAACGTCGATCTCGTCGCCGACGGAAACAACGTCCGACGGAGTCTTGATGCGGTTCCAGCTCAGCTTGGATACATGGACCATGCCGTCGACGCCGCCGATGTCGACAAATGCGCCGTAGCTCGTCAGGCTCTTGACGGTGCCGTGATAGGTCTTGCCGACCTCGATCTCGGACCAGATCTTCTCCGCCGCGGCCTTGCGGGCCTCGCTCGTGACAGCACGGATCGAGCCGACGACGCGGCGGCGGGAACGGTTGACCTCCGTGATGCGGACGTTGACGGTCGTCTTGAGGAGCTTCTCAAGGTCGCCGCCCTTCGGCACGCCGCTCTGGGACGCCGGGATAAACACGCGGACGCCCTTGTAGTTGCCGACGAGGCCGCCGGCATTGACTTCGGTGATGGTGAGCTCAACGGGCTCCTTGGACTCCATGGCCGCTTCGACCTCGTCCCAGCCCTTATTGGCATCGAGGCGCTTCTTGCTCAGCGTGACGACACCCTCAACGTCATTGACGCGAACGACGAAAACTTCGATCTCATCGCCGACCTTGAAGAGGTCTTCCGGCTTGACCGTCGGATCGCTGCTGATCTGATCGTAGGGTATGTACCCCGCCTGCTTCGCACCGAGGTCAACATAGACCTCCGTCGGGCTGATGCCGGTGACGATACCAGTGACCTTATCTCCTGTATTCAAAGTTTTGAAGGACTGCTCGAGGAGCTCGTCAAAGCTCTCCTCGCCAGCCTCAACCGCAGCATCAACGGTTTCTTCGGCGGCCGCGTTTGCCGCCTGTTCCAAAATTTCGTCGCTCATCTTGTGACTGACCTCCTTTATGATCCACGACGGCGTGGAAGCGCCGGCCGTGACGCCAACGGAAAAAGCACCGGCCAATCGCCGCAAGTCCAGCTCGTCTGCATTGTCCACAAGGGACACATTCGGGCAGGACAGCCTGCACAGCTCGTACAGGCGCCGCGTGTTGGAGCTTGCGGCGTCGCCTACAACGACCACAGCATCCGACGCGCCGGCCAGAATTACGGCCTCGCTTTGGCGTTTTTCCGTAGCATTACATATTGTATCAAAAATTTCGCAGTTTGTACACTGTTTTTTTAATAAATTCGTGCAGGATTTCCACGTATTCTGCGTGTTTGTTGTCTGGCAGACGGCCGTCAGCGGGGCGTTTGCGCGCGAGGCGTCTTCTTCGAGCCACGCCTTGAGCGCAGCGTCGTTTTCCACAACGACCGGGTCGGCGCACCAGCCAGCAATGGCGAGCACCTCCGGGTGCGTCCGGTCGCCGACGATGATGACCGTCCGCCCCGCTTCCGACGCCGCGTGGGCGATCTTATGGATGCGCTCAACAAACGGGCACGTCGCGTCGACGATGTCGAGCCCCCGCACGCGCAGCGCGTCGTAGACGGCCTTTCCCACGCCGTGCGAGCGGATGACGACGACGGCGCCGTCCGGCGCCTCTGAGACGTCGCCGATCTCGTGCACGCCCATGGACGCGAAGCGGCTCACGACATGGCGGTTGTGAATGATCGGCCCGAGCGTCACAACGGTGCGGCCGCTCTTTGCCGCCTGCTCCACGAGCGAGACAGCGCGGTCGACGCCGAAGCAGAAGCCCGCCGTTTTGGCGACAGTGACCTTCATGCCTGCTCCCCCAGCTTGTAGATGCGGTCCATGAGGCCGTCTGTCAGGTCGTGCAGCTCGGCGCTTGTGGCACGCTTGCCCTCATATTCCATCTTGTAAGGCTTGCCGATGACGCATGTAACGGGGCCGAACGGGCGCTTGTTCTCTGTCAGGTACATGGGCAGCACCATCGTATCCGTCCGCGTGGCGAGCATGGCCGCGCCGGTCTTGCCCGGCAGGCGCTCGCCGTTTTTGCAGCGCGTCCCCTGCGGGAACAGCATGAGGCTGCGCCCCTCCTTGAGCGTCTTGAGCGCGATCTTGAGCGCGCCGACGTCCGCCTCGCCGCGCTCGACACCGAACACGCCGACCCACCTGAGCAGCGGGCCGAGCACAGGGACTTTCAGAAGCTCCGCCTTGGCCATGATGCGCGGAACCTGCTTATGCCGCCGCGCGCGCAGCGCTGCGAGCAGCCACACGGGGTCTGCGCATGAGGAATGGTTGCAGCAGATGACGAAGCTTCCGTCCTTCGGAAGATTCTCGCGCCCCTTCACGCGGAAAACGGGGTGCCAGAAGAACAGGCCGATACGCACGAGCCAGTAAACAATGGGATACATGCTCAGCCGCACCGTCCTTCCACGATCTTGCGGAGCGCCTCGGCCGACTCGTCGAGCGTAAGCGCCGTCGTGTCGAGCTCCACAGCGTCCTTCGCCTTTTTGAGCGGCGCGATGGCGCGCGTCGCGTCGCGCTCGTCGCGCGCGCGCATATCGGCCAGGACGGCCTTGTAGGTCGTCTTTTCGCCCTTTTCCAGAAGCTCCGCCAGGCGGCGCTCCGCGCGCGCCTCGGCCGAGGCCGTGAGGTAGATCTTCACGTCCGCGTCCGGCAGAACGACCGTGCCGATGTCGCGCCCGTCCATGACGACGCTGTAGCGCCGCGCGAGGTCGCGCTGCATATCGAGCAGATATTCGCGCACGAGCGGCTGCGCCGCAATGACGCTCGCCGCAGCCGAGACCTCAGGCGTGCGCAGCTCGTCCGTGACATCCTTGCCGTTGAGGATCATATGCTGCACGCCGTCGGGCCGGAACTCGATCTCGATGGCGCAGTCCGGCAGAAAGCGGCGGACGTTGTCCGTGTCCTTCGGGCCGATGCCGAGCATGGCAAAATGATAGGCCACGGTGCGGTAAATGGCGCCCGTGTCGACATAGGAGCAGCCAAGCTCGCGCGCAAGGCGGCGGGCCAGCGTGCTTTTTCCCGCCCCGGATGGGCCGTCAATGGCAATGGAAAAATGCTGTTTCATTTTCAATCCAACTCCTGCTTCGTCCCGGCGCGCCCCGCCGCGTTTCCCGCGGAAAAGGCCGTCGACCAGGCGATCTGTAAATTAAATCCGCCCGTATAGGCGTCCACGTCGAGCACCTCGCCGGCAAAGTACAGCCCCGGGAGCTTCTTCGACTCCATGGTTTTCGGGTCGACCTCCGACGTTTTGACGCCGCCGCGGGTCACGATGGCCTCGCGCACAGGGCGGCGGCCGGCGACGGACACGGTGAAGTCCTTCGTCAGCGCAAGCAGCGCGCGGCGCTGCGGGCGCGTGATGGAATTGGCCTTTGTCTGCGCGTCGATGCCGCTGCGCTCGAGCATGACAGGGATGAGCGCGCGCGGATAGAGGCTGCCGAACACGTTGGCCGCGTTCTTGTTCTGCGCCTGCTCAAACTCACGCAGGAGCCTTGCGTCGAGCACCGCCTCGTCGAGCGCGGGCTTGAGATCAATGTGAACCGTATGGCCCGTGTCCTGCTTCATATGTGCGCTCGCGCTCAGGATCGTCGGGCCGGACAGGCCAAAGTGCGTGAACAAAAGCTCGCCGAAGTCCGAAAACACCGTCTTATTCTTCGCATCTGTGAGCTTCACGGCAACATTGCGCAGCGACAGCCCCTGCATCCGCGCGCAGAAGCAGCCGTCTTCCTCCAGCGGCACGAGCGAGCCGACGGGCGGGATGATCGTGTGCCCGGCCTGCTCGGCGAGCTTGTAGCCGCTGCCGTCCGACCCCGTGGCCGGGTACGAGCAGCCGCCCGTGCATACGATGACGCACGGAGCCTCGATCTCCTCCTCCGCCGTGCGGACGCCGCGCAGCGCGCCGTCTTCCACGATCAGTGACTTCACGCTTCCGCGCAGGAGCTTCACGCCGCTGCTGCGAAGGAATCCCTCCAGCGCGGCGGTGATGTCCATGGCGCGGTCGCTCTCCGGAAAGACGCGCTTGCCGCGCTCGACCTTCAGCCGGACGCCGCGGCTCTCAAAAAACTCCATCGCGCGCTCCGGCGGAAATCCGTTGAGCGCGCTGAAGAGGAACCGGCCGTTGTGTGGGATGTTCTTGAGCACCTCGTCGGGGCCGGAGTCATTGGTGACGTTGCAGCGCCCCTTGCCGGTGATATTGAGTTTTTTTCCGAGCCGGTCGGCGTGGTCGATGAGCGCCACACGCGCACCGAAGCCGGCGGCCGTGCCGGCGGAGAACATCCCCGCGGCGCCGCCGCCGACCACGATCACATCAAATTTCAACTTTTTCGTAGACCTCGTACTCTTCCCAGATTTCCTCAAGGTGCGTGAACGTCTTCGACAGCTCCGCCTCCTTGCGGCTGCCGATGGACACGAGCAGCGCGTTGCAAAGGCTCAGCGGCGCGACAAGCGTATCGACGAGCGAGACCATGTCGCTCTTGGCGATGAGCACATGGTTTGCCATCTCGGCGATCGGCGACTGCATCGTGTCGGTAAGCGCAACGACCGTCGCGCCCGTGTCGTGGCAGAAGCGAAGCGCCTTGATCGTGCGCGCCGAGTAGCGCGGGAAGCTGATGCCGATGACGACGTCGCCCGGGCCGACGCGGACGATCTGCTCGAACATTTCGCTGGCAGACGAGGTATCAACGAGCTTGACGTTGTCAAACATATAGTTGAAGTAAAAGCCGATGAACTGCGCGATGACGGCCGACGAGCGGACGCCGAGAATATAGATGCGCTTGGCGTTCAAAATGGCCTCGACGGACGCCTCGAATGCATCACGGTCGATCTCTTCCTGCGTCATGCGGATCTTCTCGATGTCCGACTGAAACACCATATTCATGATGTCCTGATTGCCGATGCGGTCGCGCGCGACCTCGATGCGCTGCACGCTCGTGAGCTTGTTGCGGATCATGTCCTGCATGGCGCGCTGCATGCTCGGATAGCCGTCGTAGCCGATCTCGACGGCGAAGCGGACAACGGTCGACTCCGACACGTTCACCGTCTTTCCGAGCTTGCTGGCCGTCATGAAGGCCGCCTTGTCATACGATTCAAGAATGTACCGGGCAATGAGCTTCTGCCCCTTGGAAAAGCCGTCCATCCCCGCCTGGATGGTCGCCAAAATGTCTGTCGCCATGTCGTATCCCCCTTGTATCTCTGAAAAAACGCG
Source organism: uncultured Oscillospiraceae bacterium (assembly GCA_934589675.1). Classification (GTDB taxonomy): domain Bacteria; phylum Bacillota; class Clostridia; order Oscillospirales; family Oscillospiraceae; genus CAKTOF01. Next base: position 41,712 of record CAKTOF010000003.1, on the reverse strand, counting down.
CATTGAGCAGCGCGCGGCCCACTCAGGATTCTATCATACTCTATTTTTCAGATTTTGCAAGAAGAATATGAATAACTTGCGGCATTATTTTACCGCGTCAACCCTCCATAAGGGCGTTTTTCTCCTCATTTGTCAGCTCGCGCCATGTTCCGGGGGTAAGATCGCCGAGCTGGATCGGGCCTTCTGCGATGCGCGTAAGGCGCAGGACGCTCAGCCCGGCCATCTCGCACATCCGGCGCAGCTGGCGGTTTCTTCCCTCATGGATGACGATCCGGATGTCGGACGATGTCCCGTGGCCGACGACGCGCTCGATCTCCGGCGGGGCAATGCGGTAGCCGTCGAGCTCGACGGGTCGGCGGAGCAGCGCGAGCTTCTCTTCCGTCAGGCCGCCCACGCGCAGTAAGTACGTCTTTTTGACCTCATGCGACGGGTGCATGACGCGCTCGGCAAAGTCGCCGTCATTTGTGAGCAGCAGCAGGCCCTCGGAGTCCATGTCGAGCCGCCCGACGGGATACACGCGCGCGCCGCAGCCGGAGACAAGCTCCATGACGGTTCTGCGGCCGCGCTCGTCGGCGCAGGTGGTGACATAGCCGCGCGGCTTGTTGAGCATCAGATAGCGCTTTTTCGGCCGGCGCGGAAGCATCGTGCCGTCGACCGCGATCTCATCCGTCTCCGGATCGGCCTGCTCGCCGAGCGCGGCCGTGCGGCCGTTCACGCTCACGCGCCCGGCCTCGATCCACCGCTCGGCCTCGCGGCGCGAGCACAGCCCGCGCGCGGACAGGATCTTCTGGATTCTCTCTTTCATCGTTTTCTCCTAATATCCAAATATGCGCCGGAGCAGCCCCGGCTTCGCCGGCGCGTTGAAGGCCGACTCGCTCCAGTATAGCGGCACGGCGCCGATCCGGCGCCCTGCGAGATAGTATTCCGCCGTCCCCGCCGCCTCACCGCGCATAACGGGCGCAAAGACAAAGCGCGGAAGGCGCAGCACAGTCTCTACCTGCTCGCCTTCAGCGAGCGGATAGCCGAGCGGCTCCCCCGCCGCTGCGCGCACCTGACCGCGGTCGCCTGAGATTACAGGAACGGACGCGACCGTATCCCCGGCCGAGACGAGCGTCTGCTGCGTAAACGCCGAAAAGCCGTAGTCAAACAGCGCCGCCTGATCGGCCCAGTCGTGCGGGGCGTTGATCGTCACGCACACAAGCCGCCGTCCGCCGCGCTCGGCCGCGCCGACGAGGATGCGGCCGGCGGCGCGCGTATAGCCCGTCTTGACGCCGACCGCGCCGTCGACGCGCCAGAGCAGCTTGTTATGGTTGGTCAGGCTCCGTCCGGCCGCAATCGCAGTCTTTGTGGACACGATCTCGCGGAAGTCCTCCCGCTCGAGCGCATAGGCTGCAAGGCTGGCCAAATCGCGCGCCGTGGAGTAGTTCTGCTCGTCGTCGAGGCCGTGCGGATTGGCAAAATGCGTGCTGCGCAGGCCGAGCTTCTCCGCCTTTTCATTCATCCGGCGCACAAATGCTTCGCTTGTTCCGCCGCAGTAGAGCGCAAGCGCCATGGCCGCGTCGTTGCCGGAATGCAGCATCAGTCCGAGCAGAAGCTCGCGCACCGAGAGCACCTCGCCGGGCCTCAGATAGACCGACGAGCCCTCGATGCCGCACGCGCTCTCCGGGACGCGCACGCGCGCGTCTATGTCGCATGACTCGAGCACGACGAGCGCCGTCATGATCTTTGTCGTGCTGGCAATGAGCGAGCGGGTATCGGCCGATTTTTCATAGAGCACGCGGCCTGTGCAGCCGTCGAGCACCAGCGCGCACTGCGCGGATACATCCGGCGCGGCCAGCGCCGGAGCGGACAGGAAAACGGCGGCGGCAACGACTGCCGCCGCCATGCGAGCTGCGATTGATCTCATGCTTCTCACCCGTCACAGTATGCGCTGCAGCGGGTGGGGCGATACGCGTTAATTTTCGGAAACGTCAGCGACGATCGTCACGTCCGCCTCGGGCGCGGCGGCCTTTTTCGCCTTTGCCTCGTTCACATAGCCCATGATGCGGTCGATGAGATCTGGGATGTTCTCGATGATGCGGTCGAGCGCAGAGCTTGCCGGCTCCGCGACCGGGAGCATGCGCACCGAGCCGTTTTTCGTGATGAGAAACGCCAGCGGCGTCACTGTGACGCCCGCGCCGGAGCCGCCGCCGAACGGGTAGCCGCCCGCAGGCAGGTTCTTCCCGGGGATCTCCGTCCCGCCGCCGCCGATGCCGATGTTGATGCGGCAGATCGGCAGGATCGTCACGCCGTCCGGCGTTGTGATTGGGTCGCCGATGACCATGTTCGCATCGACCATGGCCTTGACCTTTTCCATATTGGTTCCCATGAAATCAGAAAGAGTGCTGCTCATTGTGACACCGCCTTATCGTCTTGATTTTTATTTTTCCGCTGTGCAAGCAAAATTTTCAGCGCGCGCACGCCGTAGCGCACTGCGAGCGCAGCTGTCTGGCCGATGCGGATCGTGATGGCCGCGCGGGCGTAGACCGTGATCTCCGTCGCCGCAGCGTCATAGATGATCCGGACATCCTGCTTCCGGACGCGGAAGAGCTGGTCAAAAAGCGGCATGACCGCGTGCGCAGCCGCGCAAGTCTTGCCGTAGCGGACGGCCGTCTCGGCCGGCTCTGCGCCGCCGTAGGTGAAATAGACCGTCAGCTCCCGCACGAGCAGCTTGCGCCGCATCTCGCCCAAAAAGCCAAGCCCGAGCTGCAAAAACTCCCAGAGCATCGGAAACTTGCCGCCCTTTTTGACCTTGACGTCCGCTTCCTCCGGCTGTTTCTTGCCCTTTTTCGGCCTTTTCTTCTTTGGCGGCTTCCCGCGCTTTTCCTTTTTCGGCTTTTTCGCCCGCGGATAGAGCAAAATGCGCGCCGGGCCGATGACAAGATGCGCCGAAAGCCCGTCCTCGCCGTACTCGACCGCACCGCCGACCGGCAAAAGCGCAATCAGCACCAAAACGGCGAAGACGATGGCGAGCGCGGTCATGCTTCCGTCTCCGCCGGGGTCTTTGCCTCTGCCGGGGCCTCCTCGCCGTCTTTCACGATCATGGCCTCGGCCTCCTCCGGACGGACCTCAAGCGTCATGCGCTCGATCTCGGGCAGCTCGTCGAGCGACTGCAGGCCGAACGTGCGAAGAAAGTCCGGCGTCGTTCTGTACAGGATCGGCCGGCCGGGCACGTTGAGGCGCCCGCACTCTTCGATGAGCTGGCGGTTTTGGAGCGCCGTCATGGAATACGAGCTGTCCACGCCGCGGATCTGCTCCACATATGTTTTTGTGACGGGCTGATAATAGGCCACGACGGTCAGCGTTTCGAGCAGCGACTGCGAAAGCCGCGGCGGCTTTCGCGTCTCAAGCGCGCGGGCGACGGCGTCGGCAAATTCGCCGGACGAGCACATCTGCCACGCATCGTCAAGGTGCACGATGCGCACGCCGCGGCGGTCAAAGGCGTATGCGTCCATCAGCCGCTGCGCCGAGCTGTTCACCGCCTCAGCCGTCTCGTCGAGCGCTGCGGCCATGCGCGCGCACGCGATCGGCTCGCCGGCTGCGAACAGGATGGCTTCCACGGCCCGGTCAAGCTCCGTATACTCCATCGCTCATTCCTCCTGCTGCGGCAGCGCGGATTCCTCCGGCATTTTTAGGTATGTCACGGCCATCTCGCCGCGCTCATTTGCGTCAACGCGGACGGAGCTCAGCCGGCACAGCTCCAGCACCGCCATAAACGTTGCAACGATCTCGCTGCGCGTTCGGCTGCCGGAGAACAGGCTGCGGAATTTCGTCACGCCGGCCTTCAATAGGCGCGAGAGGATCTGCGCCGCTTTCTTGGTCACGGGGTACGGCTCGCGCCCGACGATGCCGGCAAACGCGGCAACCGGCGGCGGGAGCTGCCGCTCGCTGCGCGCGCTCATGCGCGCAAACGCCGCCGTGAGGTCGGCCGGGTCGTGCTCGTAGCGGTAGCACATCTGACGCGGCGCCGGCTCCTGCGGCTTCGTAAACAGGTTAAGGCCGATGGCCGAGCGCGGCTCAAGCTGCTTTGCCGCGTCGCGGATCTGGTTGTACGCCTCCTGACGGCGGCGCTCTTCCAGAGAGCGGATGAGGATCTCCATCTCGCTGAGCGCCTCTTCCTGATCGCTGTAGGACAGGAGCATTTTGCTCTTGATGTACATGAGGTGCGACGCCATGGCGACAAACTCGCTCGCGATCTCAAGATCGAGCCGCTTCATTTCGTCGATGTAGGCCAGATACTGCTCCAAAATGGACGAGATCTGAATGTCGCGGATCTCGATCTTGTTCTTGCTGAGCAGCAGCAGGATCACATCGAGCGGGCCCTCGAAGTCCTCAAGCTCGTCCTGGCTTCGGATGACGCCCTCGAGGCGGTATTTCGGTTCTTCCATGGGCACCTACACTTTCAGATTCGTCAGGATGCGGAACGGGAACCACGCCGCCCGGCTCAGCCCGTCCAGCAGGCCGCCGCGCAGAAAGTCGAGCGGCACATCGAGCGCGCCTGTGAACAGCACGACCATCAGCAGGATCATGCCATAGCGCTCGTACACCATCGCTTTGGCATACGCGCGGTCGGGCAGGAACGCATAGACGACCTTCGCGCCGTCAAGCGGCGGGATCGGGATGATGTTGAACACGGCAAGGCCGGCGCTGATGATGGCGATGTACTCAAAAAACGTGATGACATAGCTGAGCGCCCCGACGCGCCGTGTTGCATAAAAATACAGCAGCACGCTGCGGATAAGCAGCGCGACATAGGCCAAAAGCACGTTCGAGAGCGGCCCGGCCGCGGCTGTGATGGCCGTATCGCGCTTGGGGTGGCGGAAATTGCGCACGTCGATCGGCACAGGCTTGGCCCAGCCGAATTTGAAGATGGCCATCATGATAAGGCCGGCCCAGTCGACATGGCGGATGGGGTTGAGCGTCAGGCGGCCGGCGTTTTTCGCCGTCGGGTCGCCGAGCTTCCACGCGGCGAAGCCGTGGCACGTCTCATGGAACGTGATGCACAGAAGCGACGCGCAGACAATGAGCGCCGTGGACCAGATGGACGAAAAATCAAGCTGCCGCAGCCAGCCCATAAACGAAAACATATGCGCCGCTCCTTTCTGCCTGAAAAATTATAGCACACTGCCGCACGGGGCGCAAGGCGTCAGGCCTGCGGCTCGCTCGCGGTCAGGATGGCGCGCAGGAGCTTGTCGCGTCCTGTCCCCTTCTCGGCCGAAAACGGCAGCACGGCAACGCCGCTTGGCAGGCCGAGCGTACTGCGGATGAGCGCGAGGTTCGGCTCGATCTCGCTTTTTTTGAGCTTGTCGAGCTTGTTGGCCACAACGATAAACGGCGCGCCCGTGTTCAGGAAATACTCGGCCATCGTCAGGTCGTTGGCCGTCGGCTTGTGGCGCGCGTCGACGATCATGACGCCGTAGGTGATGAGCCCGGCGGCGAAATAATCCTCGATGAGGCGGCCCCAGCGGGCGCGCTCGGCCTGTGAGACCTGCGCGTAGCCGTAGCCGGGCAGGTCGACGAGATAGAGCTGATCGTCGACGTTGAAATAGTTGATGTGCACCGTCTTGCCCGGCTGGCTGCCGACGCGCGCGAAATTTTTGCGGCGCAGCAGGCAGTTGATCACCGACGATTTGCCGACGTTTGAGCGGCCGGCAAATACGATCTGCGGCCGCCCGTCGCGCACCATGGCGTCATTCGACGCGCACGATGTCACGAACGATACATTCTGAAAATTGGCCATGGCGTCTCCTTACTGGCGCAGCGTTCCGGACTTGCGCACGGTTTTTTTCGGATGCGGGACGGCGAGCTCGGGAATCGGCTCGGACGGCTGCTCGGCGCGGTGCGATCGGCACGCGGAAAAGTCCAGCGCGGCCGCAAGCACTTCGTCGGCGTGTGACACCGGCAAAAATTCCAGCGAGGCGCGCACCGTCTGGTCGATCTCAGCAAGGTCCGGCTCGTTCTCCTTTGGGATGATGACGGTATGTACGCCGTGGCGCAGCGCGGCCATCGTCTTTTCCTTCAGGCCGCCGATGGGCAGCACGCGGCCGCGGATGGAGATCTCGCCCGTCATGGCGACGTCCGCGCGCACCGGCGCACCCGAGAGTGCGGAGACCATGGCCGTGCAGACCGTCACGCCGGCCGACGGGCCGTCCTTCGGAACGGCGCCCTCCGGGAAGTGGATGTGGATGTCCTTTGTCTTGTAAAAGTCCTCGGGAATGTTGTATTTCGCGGCGCGCGTGCGGATGTAGCTCATCGCGGCGCTGGCCGACTCCTCCATGACCTTTCCGAGGTTGCCCGTCAGGATCAGCTTGCCGGAGCCGTCCATGACGTTTGCCTCGACCTCCAGCACCGTTCCGCCGACGGCCGTCCATGCAAGACCGGTCACGAGGCCGACCTCGTTTTTCCTGCCGCACGTCTGCTGCTCGAATTTGCGCACGCCGAGGTACTCCTCCAGCTCGCCCGCGCGCACGCTCACACGCGTGAGCGTCTTGTCTGAGGCAAAGCGCATGGCGGCTTTGCGGCAGATGGCGGCCAGCTCGCGCTCTAAGTTGCGGACGCCGGACTCGCGCGTGTAGCCCGTGATGATCTCGCGCAGCGCCGCATCGCCGACGCGAAGCTGCGCCTTGGTCAGGCCGTGGCGCTCGATCTGGCGCGGCAGGAGGTGGCGCTTGGCGATCTGGAGCTTTTCCTCGTCGGTATATGAGCCGAGCTCAATGATCTCCATGCGGTCGAGCAGCGGGCACGGAATGGTGTCGGTCGTGTTGGCCGTTGTGATGAACATGCACTCGGACAGGTCGAACGGCACCTCGATAAAGTGGTCGCGGAACGCGCTGTTCTGCTCGGAGTCGAGCACCTCGAGCAGCGCGCTCGACGGGTCGCCGCGGTAGTCCGTGCCCATCTTGTCGATCTCGTCGAGCACGAGCAGCGCGTTTTTCGCGCCGGCCTGACGGACGCCTTCAATGATGCGGCCGGGCATGGCGCCGATGTACGTCTTGCGGTGGCCGCGGATGTCGGCCTCGTCGTGGACGCCGCCGAGCGAAATGCGCGCGAGCTTGCGGTTTAAGCAGCTGGCTACGCTGAGCGCGATGGACGTCTTGCCGACGCCGGGCGGGCCGACGAGGCAGAGGATCTGCCCCGGATAGTCCGGCGATATCTGGCGGACGGCGATGGACTCGAGGATGCGCTCTTTGACCTTCTCAAGGCCGAAATGGTCGCGGTCTAAAATGCGGCGTGCCTGCGCCACGTCGGCGCGCTCCTTCGTGCGGGTATTCCACGGAAGCTCAAGGCACACGTCGAGATAATTGCGGATAACGGCAGCCTCGGAGGATCCGGCCGGCTGCTTGGCAAGGCGCGCCGTCTCCTTGAGCAGGCGCTCCTCCGTCTGCTCCGGAAGCTCGAGCGCGCGGATCTTCTTCTCATACTGCGCGATCTCTGCCTCGTCGTCGTCCTCGCCGAGCTCGCCGCGGATGACGCGCAGCTGCTCGCGCAGATAGTATTCCTTCTGATTCTCCGAGAGGTTCTCGCGCACCTGCTCGTCGATCTCGGATGCATAGCGCAGCACCTCGATCTCGCGTTCGAGCAGCTGCACAACAAGCTCGAGCCGGCGGACGGGATCCAGCTCCTCGAGCACGGCCTGCTTATCGCGGAAGTCGATGGTCGCGCTGCTGGCGACCGCGTCGGCAATGTAGCCCGGCTCGCGCGAGGCAAGCAGCGACAGCAGCACGTCCGGCATCGGCTTGGGCGAGAGCTCGCTGTACTGATCGAACAGCTGACGGACCGTGCGCAGCAGTGCCTCCGCACGCTCCGGCTCGGCGACCGGAACATCCGGCGCAGGCTCGACGCGGCCGTAAAAGTACGGCGTCGACTGCAAAATGCTGCCGATCGTCGCGCGGTAGCGGCCCTCGACCAAAATGCGCACGACGTCGCCCGGCATTCTGAGGATCTGCTTGATGTAGGCGACCGTTCCGGTGCGGCACAGCCGCGCGGGCTTCGGGTCGTCGTCAAGCAGCTCCTGCTGGGCGATCATGAAAATAAGCTGGTCGCCGCTCATGGCCTCGTCGATGGCGCGGACGGACTTCTCCCGGCCGACGTCAAAATGCGCCATAACGCCGGGAAACACCGTCATGCCGCGGAGCGCGAGGATCGGCAGGCAGCTGCTTTTGAGAGTCTCACTCATGGGTATAATCACTCCTGTATGGAAAAAACGCCGCACAAAGGACACCCTCCGTGCGGCGTTTCGTTCTTTCAGGCGGAGGTAGCGCCGGCTGTGCCGGGCTTGCTTCCGCGGATGATATTCGGCGCCGCGCCGTCCACAACGCTCTCGCGTGTGATCACAACGTCGGTGATGTCGGGATCGGATGGGATCTCGTACATGATATTGGTCATGACGCCCTCGAGCACCGCGCGCAGGCCGCGCGCGCCGATCTTGCGGGCGATGGCCAGCTCGGCCACGGCCTCGAGCGCCGCCTTTTCAAACGACAGCTTCACGCCGTCGTACTCGAGTAGCTTGACGTACTGCTTGCACAGCGCGTTTTTCGGCTCGGTCAGGATGCGCACCATGTCGTCCTTGCTCAGCGAGCTGAGCGACGTGATGACCGGCAGACGGCCGACGAGCTCGGGGATGATGCCGAACTTGATGAGGTCATGCGGCTGCACCTGCGCGAAAAGCTGGCCGACGTCGCGCTCGGACTTGGCGGAGATCTCCGCGCCGAAGCCGATGGACGAGCGATCCGTCCGCGTCTCGATGATCTTGTCGAGGCCGTCGAACGCGCCGCCGCAGATGAACATGATGTTGCTCGTGTCGATCTGGATGAACTCCTGCTGCGGGTGCTTGCGGCCGCCCTGCGGCGGGACGTTTGCAACCGTGCCCTCAAGGATCTTGAGCAGCGCCTGCTGCACGCCCTCACCGGAGACGTCGCGCGTGATGGACGTATTTTCGCTCTTGCGGGCGATCTTGTCCATCTCGTCGATGTAGATGATGCCGCGCTGGGCAAGCTCAACGTCGAAATCCGCCGCCTGAAGGAGGCGAAGCAGGATATTCTCAACGTCCTCGCCGACGTAGCCGGCCTCCGTGAGCGTCGTGGCGTCCGCGATGGCGAACGGGACGTTCAGGATCTTGGCCAGCGTCTGGGCAAAGAGCGTCTTGCCGCTGCCCGTCGGGCCGATGAGCAGGATATTGCTCTTCTGCAGCTCCACGTCGCTTGAATCGCCGTAATAAACGCGCTTATAGTGGTTGTACACGGCGACGGACAGGGCGACCTTCGCCTTGTCCTGACCGATGACGTAGGAGTCGAGGTATTCGCGGATCTCCTTCGGCGTCGGCAGATGATCCGGGATCTCGAGCGCCTGGGGCGAGTTCTGTTCCATCCCGTCGGCGATGATGCTGCTGCAAAGGCGCACACACTCGTCGCAGATGTAGACATTCGGCCCGGCGATGAGACGTCCGACCTGATCCTGCCGCTTGCCGCAGAAGCTGCAGCGCACGTTGGATTCACGGGACATAATTGTCCTCCTTTTGCCTTTGGAAAATTAGCGCTGGTAAATGACCTTGTCAATGAGGCCGTATTCGGCGGCCTCCTCGGCGGTCATGAAGTTGTCGCGCTCGCAGTCAGCCGTCACCTGCTCGACCGGCTTGCCGGTGTTGTTGGCGAGGATGACATTCAGGCGCTTTTTGATGATCTCCAGACGGCGCAGGTGGATGGCCATATCCGTGATCTGGCCCTGCGTGCCGGCGGACGGCTGATGGATCATGATCTCGGCGTTCGGCAGCGCAAGGCGCTTGCCCTTTGCGCCGGACGAGAGCAGAAACGCGCCCATGGACGCGGCCATGCCGACGCAGATCGTCGACACATCGCACTTGATATACTGCATCGTGTCATAGATGGCCATGCCGGCCGTGACGGAGCCGCCAGGGCTGTTGATGTAGAACTGGATATCCTTATCCGGGTCCTGCGCCTCGAGGTAGAGCAGCTGCGCGACGATCAGGCTGGCCGTCGTGTCGTTGACCTCCTCGGAAAGCATGATGATGCGGTCATTGAGCAGGCGGGAGTAAATATCATACGACCGCTCACCGCGGCTCGTCTGCTCCACAACATAGGGAACTAAGCTCATAAACAAGATCTCCTTTCAAAGATACCCTCTGATTCTATCCGGGAGACAGGAAACTTATTCCTCTGCGGGCTTTTCGGCCTCGTCGGCAGCTTCCTCGGTCTTTTTCTTCGTCGTCTTCTTGGCGGCCGGCTTCTTCTTCGGAGCCTCTTCGCCCTCAGCCGCTTCCTCGGCCTCGGCCTTCTTGGTAGCCGGCTTGCGGGTCGACTTCTTCTTCGGGGCCTCCTCGGCCTTCTCCTCTTCCGGCTTCGGCGCAACGGCGACGGCGGTTTCGGCGATCAGGTCGCGCGCCTTGCGGTAGCCAAGGTCGCGGCGGAGATCCTCGGCGTCGACATACTCCTTGACCTTGTCAACGTCCATGACGTACTGCTCGGCCATGGACGCAAACTCGGCCTCGACCTCCTCGTCGGAGACGGTGATGTTCTCGACCTCGGCGATCTTCTCAAGAAGCAGGCGGCTCTTGACCTGATCGAGCGCGACCGGGCGCAGCGTGGAGCGGAAGCCGTTCGCGTCCGTGCCCATCATCTGCAGGTACTGCTCCATGCTCATGCCGCTCATCTGGATCTGGTAGCCGTACTGCTCGACGACCTTGTCAAGCTCCTGCTCGACCATGGAGTTCGGGATCTCGACCTTCATGTTGTCCATCGCACGGCTCAGCGCGGCGCTCTTGAAGTTGTTCTCAGCTTCGTCCTCGCGCTTTTTCAGCTCCTTGGCGCGGATGTCGGCCTTGTACTCGGCGAGCGTGTCGAACTCGGAGACGTCCTTGGCAAACTCATCGTCGAGCTCCGGCAGGACGGTCTCCTTGACCTCGGTGACCTTGACCTTGAACACGGCCGGCTTGCCGGCAAGCTCCGCGGCGCCGTAGTCGGCCGGGAACGTGACCTCGACGTCCTTCTCGTCGCCGGCGGACAGGCCGATGCAGCCGTCCTCAAAGCCGGGGATGAACGAGCCGGAGCCGAGCTTGAGGCTGTAGCCGTCGGCCTTGCCGCCGTCGAAGGCGACGCCGTCGATGAAGCCCTCAAAGTCGATGACGACCGTGTCGCCGTCCTTGGCCGGGCGCTCGACCGTCGTGATGCGGGCGTTGCGCTCCTGCATGCGGGCAAGCTCCTTGTCCACATCCTCGTCGGAGACGGAGACAGCCTCCTTCTCGACCTCGAGGCCCTTGTACTCGCCGAGCTCGACCGTCGGGTACAGATCGGCGGAGACGGTCAGCTCCAGGCCGCCGTCGGTATAGTTCACATTCGTGATGGACGGCATGCCGACGACCTTGAGCTGCTCGGAGGCAATGGCCTCGTCATAGAGCTCCGGGAACATCTCGTTGATGGCGTCCTCGTGGAAAACGGTCGCGCCGAACATGCCCTCGATGATCTTGCGGGGCGCCTTGCCCTTGCGGAAGCCCGGGACATTGATGCTGCCCTTGAGCTTGCGGTAAGCCTTCTCGATGGCGGCGTCAAACTGCGCCTTGTCGACATCCATGACAAACGTCACGACGCCCTCATTTTTTTCAAGATTCTTCACAGTCATTGATGGTTCCTCCTGTCCGGCCTTTGACCGGGCCGGTAATTTCTTTAGAAACAGCTGTTCTATTTTATCAGATAACATGCGCAATTTCCAGTCTTTTTTTCAGGGCCGTGAAAACCCGTCAGTCCCGGATCTTCAGCGGGCGAAAGCCGAGATAGTCCGCCGAGACCATATGCAGGCTCAGCCCCATGCCGTCGCCCTGAACGGCCAGGCGGTGGCTCGCGCCGTGCAGATGGCCGTAATAGCACTCGCTCACGCCGTAGCGCGCCATGAGGTCGAGGATCTCGCGGCACACATAGCCGCGGTATTTCGGCGGGTAGTGCAGAAAGCAGAGCTTTTCGTGCTCCCCTGCCGCCTTGAGCGACGTCTCGAGCCGGCCCAGCTCGCGGCGGAACACCTTTTCATCGTGTCCGTCGCCGCGCTCCTCTTCAAAAAACCAGCCGCGCGTGCCGCAAAGCGCCGTCTCGCCGTAGAAATAGCAGTTGTTGTTGAGCACGTGCATATTCTCAAAGCCGTGCCGGGCGCAGAAATCCTCAAACTTTTTCGCAGTCGACCACCAGTAGTCGTGGTTGCCCTTGACGATGATCTTCCGGCCGGGGATGGCGCTCATGAACGCGAAATCCGCCTCAGCCTCGTCAAGGCTCAGCGCCCAGCTCAGGTCGCCGGGCAGGACGGTCGTGTCGTCCGGGCCGATGACGGAGAGCCCCTCGCGCAGCTTGTCCACATAGCCCTCCCATGCGCCGCCGAACACGTCCATGGGCTTGTCCGAAGCGAGCGAGAGATGAAGGTCGGCGATGGCGTAGAGCGCCATTATTTCAGGAACTCCCGCACGACTGCCTCCATGGCCGACTTGTCCGCCGCGCCGTCAAAGCGCACGCTCTTTCCTGCAAGCGCGCCGAGCGGCGCGGGAACGGGCTTGCCGGTTTTGTCCGCAAGCTGCGTCAGGATCTTCGTGCCGGGCGCAAGCTCCGTCTCGCCGAGCGCGCCGAGCACGCTCGAGCAGAACTTGAACGGACTGGCCGTCGAGACGACGACGGCGGGCGTCTCATCGCCCGTCTTTTCGCGGTAATCGGCCAGCACGCTGTAGGCAACAGCCGTGTGCGTGTCCATGAGATAGCCGCTGCGCGCAAATTCGTCCGCGATGGTCTTGCCCACGCGCACGTCATCGCACCAGCCGCACGAGAACGTCTGCCCGATCTTCTCCCGAAGCTCCGGCGAGACTTCATAGCGGCCCGTCTTGTTCAGCGAGTCCATGTACCCGCGCACCTCCTCGTCCGAGCCGGACAGCAGATACAAAAGCCGCTCGAGGTTCGACGAGATGAGGATGTCCATGGACGGCGAGCTCGTCGCATAGAATGGGCGGTTGCGGTCATATACGCCGGTGGAGATAAAGTCCGTCAGGACGTTATTCTCATTCGACGCGCAGATGAGCTGGCCGACAGGAAGCCCCATGAGCTTGGCGAAGAAGCCTGCCAGAATGTTGCCGAAGTTGCCGGTCGGGACGCAGAAGTTGAGCTTGTCGCCGTTTTGGATCTTCCCGGCCGCGACAAGGTCGCAGTACGCGGAGATATAGTAGACGACCTGCGGCAGGATGCGTCCCCAGTTGATGGAGTTGGCCGACGAGAGGAAGTAGCCGCGGCCGTCCAGCTCTGCGCGCAGCGCCTCATCCGAGAAGATGCGCTTGACGCCGGTCTGCGCATCGTCAAAGTTGCCGATGACGGAGCAGACGCCGACGTTTTCGCCCTCCTGCGTGACCATCTGGAGCTTCTGTATGTCCGAAACGCCGTCTTTCGGGTAGAACACGAGGATCTTCGTGCCCGCAACGTCGCGGAAGCCCTCGAGCGCGGCCTTGCCCGTGTCGCCGGACGTGGCGACAAGGATGCAGACCGTGCGCGTCTCGCCCGTCTTTTTCAGAGAGGCCGTGAGCAGATACGGCAGCATCTGCAGCGCCATGTCCTTGAACGCGCACGTCGGGCCGTGCCACAGCTCGAGCATATGCGTGCTCTCACCGAGCGTCACGACGGGCGCAACCGCCGCATCGTCGAACTTTTCAGGGCAGGCATAGCCCTTTTCCGTGAAGCCGAGCAGCTCTTCCTCGGAAAACTCGTCGAGGAACAGCTTCATGATCTTCGCCGCGCGCTGGGCATACGGCAGCTTCGCCAGCGACTCCACCGCACCGTCTGGCAGGCGCGGAAAGCTCACGGGCGTGTAAAGCCCGCCGTCGCGTGAAAGTCCCATAACGATGGCCTCAGCTGCGCTCTTGCGGAGCTTTTCGTCTCTTGTGCTCAAATACTGCATGATCTCACTACCTTTATCAGATTGTCATAAAAAATATCGCGCACCGTCCGCTCGTCCAAGCCGCGCTGCAAAAGCGCGCGGGCGAGCAGCGGGTAGCTGTCAAAGCCCTCAAAGCCCTCCGGCAGGCGGTCGCACCCGTCGAGGTCGCCGCCGAGAACAATGTGTCCGGCGCCGCCGAGCTGAATAAAGTGCAGCGCGTGGTCGGCGACGGTTTCGGCCGTCACGCGGCCGCGGCCTAAGAACTCCGCGTAGAGATTGAGCCCGGCGAAGCCGCCTGTGCGGACGATCTCGCAAAACTGCGCGTCCGTCAGATTGCGCGAGTGCGGGCAGACGGCGCGGGCATTGGAATGGCTGGCCACAATGGGGCCGTCCGTGATGTCTGCGATGTCCCAGAACGCGCGCTCGGACAGATGGCTCACGTCGACAAGCATCCCGAGCCGCTGCGCCTCGCGCACGAACGCGCGGCCGCGGCCCGTCAGCCCTTCGCCCGTGATGTGCGAGCCCGCGAGCGAGTTTTTTTCGTTCCACGTCAGCGTGATCATCCGGATGCCCATATCATACGCCGATTCGAGCTTTTCAGGGTCGCAGGAGATGGCCTCCGCGCCCTCGATGGACAAAAACGCAGCGCTTCTGCCCTCCTCCGCGGCTCTGGCCGCATCATCCGCCGTCCTGCACAGGCGGATGCGGCCGGAAAAGAGCGATAATTGGCGGATGAGCTCGTCGTACATAGCGTGAAACAGCTGCTCCGGCGGTTCTTTTGCGCCGGGGTCGGCCGTCCAGAATGCGAAAAACTGCGCGCTTCCGGGGATGCGCTCCATGCGCTCTAAGCTGATGTGGCAGTCATTTGCGCCGAGCAGCGCGCCGGTGCGAAGAAGCTCATAGGCCGTGTCGCAGTGCGCGTCGAAAACAGGAAAGCTCATGAAAACGCGTCCTCCAGATGATACAGCTCGGGCCGCTTTGTCTCCGGACCCTGCGGGGCGTAGATCTCAACGACGTCAAAGCGCGGCTGAAGCGCCGTCTCGTGCTCGGAGAGATAGATTTCCGCCGTCGTGCGGATGCGCGACTGCTTTCGCGCGTCCACATATTCCATCGCGCGGCCAAACTCCGCGCTCTTGCGCAGCTTGACCTCGACAAAGACGATGTACTTCCGGTTTTGCACGATGAGGTCGATCTCGCCGAAGCGGCAGCGATAGCCGGAGGCGACGATCTCATAGTGCTTTTTTCGCAGATACTCCGCCGCAATCGCCTCGCCCCAGCGGCCGGAGAGATTACTGCTTCTCATAGAACTTCTTCAAAAACGTCATCCGGTGAATGGGGCACGGGCCGTGCTCTGCGATGGCGGCATAGTGCCGCTTCGTGCCGTAGCCCTTGTGGATCTCGAAGCCGTAGGCCGGATACTGCTCAGCATACTGCTCCATGAGCCGGTCACGCGTCACCTTCGCAAGGATGGACGCGGCCGCAATGGAGGCGCTTTTTCCGTCGCCGCCGACGATCGTCTCGGTCTCGACGCCAAGACCGGGATCGCGATTGCCGTCGACGAGCGCAATGTCCGGGTGGACGGACAGGCCATCCAGCGCGCGGCGCATGGCAAGAAATGTCGCCTGTAAAATATTGATCTCGTCGATCTCCTTTTCATCCGCGAACGCAACAGACCAGCAGACGGCCTGCTCGCATATCACGTCATAGAGCGCGCGGCGGCGCTTGTCGGAGAGCTTTTTCGAGTCATTGAGGCCCTCGATCTCCAGATGCTTCGGCAAAACGACGGCCGCGGCGCACACGGGCCCGGCCAGCGGGCCGCGCCCGGCCTCGTCGATGCCGCAGACGCAGCTGAAGCCGCGGTCAAAGCACGCGTCCTCATACTGCCAGAGGTTTAATTCGCTCATGCTTTCTCCCCTTCCGGTTCTTCGAGCGTAAAGCGGCCGAGCTTCGTGCCGCGGTATTCGTCGAGCAGGATGCGCGCCATGCGCTCGGTGTCGATCTCGCCGCCGCGCAGCAGAAATCCGCGTTTGCGCCCCGCAGCCTCGAGCAGCTCATAGCCGGGCGCGCCCGGCGCGCAGTCGATCTTATACCGCTCGCGCAGCGCGTCCGGGTAGCGCGCCCATAAAAGCGACATCAGGCTGCACGCGAGCGATTCGAGGTCTAAAATATCGTCCTTGACCGCGCCGGTGTAGGCCAGCAGCATCCCGACCTCCGGATCGTCAAATTTCGGCCACAGAATGCCGGGCGTATCGAGCAGCAGCATACCCTGCCCGACCGTCACCCACTGCTTGCCGCGCGTGACACCCGGGCGGTTTTCGGCCTTGGCGCCCTTGCGCCCGGCGATCTGGTTGATGAACGTCGACTTCCCGACGTTCGGCACGCCGACGATCATGAGCTTCACGCTCCGGCCGACCTGCCCCTTTTCGCGCCACGCGGCGATTTTGTCAGAGAGCATCGCGCGCACGGCGGGCGCAAAGTCATTTAATCCCCTGCGCGATTTGCAGTCCGTCTGCACGACAGCGAAGCCCTGCGCGCGAAAATGGTCGCCCCAGCGCTTTGTCGCGTTCGGGTCGGCCATGTCCGTGCGGTTCAGGACGATCATGCGCGGCTTGCTGCCGCAGATAGCGTCGATGTCCGGATTGCGGCTGGCGCGCGGGATGCGCGCGTCGACCAGCTCGCAGACGGCGTCGACGAGCTTTAAGTCCTGCTCCATCTGCCGCCGCGTTTTCGTCATGTGGCCCGGATACCACTGGATGTTCTGCACGTCGCTCATTTCAAAAGCCCCAAGCGGCCGAGCGGCCACACGATGGCGAGCACCTTTCCAAGCACATAGCGCTCATCGGCGAGGCCGATGGGCCCATAGCGGCTGTCAGCCGACTCGTTTCGGTTGTCACCCATGACAAACAGGCAGCCTTCCGGGACCGTGACGGGATAGCTCAGGCCGTCGGCGTAATTCAAGTGCGTCAGGTCGTTGATATAGTCCTCCTCGAGCGCCTTGCCGTCCACATAGACGACGCCGGCCTCAAAGTCGATGTCCACCGTCTGGCCGCCCTTGGCGATGACGCGCTTTACGATGGGCTGGTCGTCGAACGAGGGGATGCGCATGACGACGATGTCGCCGGCCTCGACCTCATGGTAGAAGAAATTGCTCAGCAGCGCCACATTGTCGCCGTTTAAGAGCGTCGGCGTCATGGACGGGCCGGACACGCCGACAAGGCGGATAAAAAATACAAAAAACACCGTCACAAAGGACAGGCAGAATACAAGATCATGCAGCCATGTGTAGAGTTCATAGCCCGGCGGGTTCTTCTCCTCCGGCTTTTTTGCCGCGGAGCCTTCCTTTTCGAGTTCCATTGCCTCGCCCCTTTCCAAAAATAAGGCGCGGCGCGCCTTGCGAGTTATTATACACTGAAGATAAAAATAAAAAAAGGGGTTTGCACCCCTTTTTTTATCCAAAGCTATGCGGTTTTCAGACTTTCTCCTTGACCTTGGCGGCCTTGCCGACACGGTCGCGCAGATAGTACAGCTTCGCACGGCGGACCTTGCCGCGGCGAACGGTCTCCACGTTGACGACGTTGGGAGAATGCACGGGGAAGACCTTCTCGCAGCCGACGCCAAACGTGACGCGGCGAACGGTGATCGTCTCCTCGATCCCGCCATGCTTCTTGCCGATGATCGTACCCTCAAAAACCTGGATACGCTCGCGGGAACCCTCCTTGATCTTGACGTGCACGCGGACGGTGTCGCCCACGTTCATCTCCGGAAGCTCCGGCTTTTTGTACTGATCGGTCAGTGCTTTCATCAGATCCATTTTACTTGTCCTCCCTTCTTTTCAGATGTTCATACCGCACGGGAAATGCCGCAATCCCGAAGAACCGGCGGCGGCAGAGGACCATCCTGTTCACAAGCCTGAATATCATACCATGCCATTCAGAGAAAATCAAGAGATTTTTTCTGGATTTTACCGTCGGCTTCCGATCTGCCGCAGCGCGCGGCAAAGTCCCTCCGCGCACACGCCGCACAGCGCGCCCGCGGCGATGGCGGCGGCGGTCAGGACAAGGCCGTAAGAGAGAATGTACGCCGTCCCCGTCACATACACGGCCACGAGCATCTGCCCGGCCATATGCGCGATCGCGCCGAGCACGCTGACGACCCATGTCTGCCTTTCCGGGAAATGGCCGACGGTGAGCGCCATGACCGCGAAGCTCGCCGCGCCGCCGCACAGCGAATATGCCAGCGCCGCAACATTGCCCGTGACAAACGCGCCGAGGAAAAGCCGCACCGCGAGCACGGCGAGCGCCTGACGGCGGCCCAGCAGCCGCATGGCCGCGAGGGTCACGACATTTGCAAGCCCGAGCTTCATGCCGGGCAGCGGCAGCGGGATCTGCGCTTCAAGCACATAAAGGCCAAGCGCAAGCGCGGACAGAAGCGCAATGTGCGTCAGCGTTTTGGTTCCGATGTGCTTCATCTCCAGCCCTTTTGCGTCTCGTAAGCGACCAGGAAGCTGAGGTTCTGCTTTTCAAGCGTGCTGAGCGCGCCGGGCGCGTTCTCGTCGAAGTCCGGATCCGGCGTATACCAGCTCTGCGCCTCGAAATATGCCTGGATGGACGCCGTTTTGAACACGCGGCCGTGCCGCGCGAAGATCTCGTTGCGCGCAAGGCAGACCGTCTCGCGGTCCATGTCGGAAACGTCCGACTCTGTGATGACGCGGCTGTCCGTCGGCAGCAGGTAGCTGTCTGCCGCCGTCTCTGCGACCGTGACATGGCACAGCGACCTCACCTCGCCATCCGAGGCGATCATGTCGCACTCGCCCGGGGCGGCGGCCGTCACCATGCCGGACGGGTCGATCGACGCGACCGTCTCGTCCGACGACGACCAGAACACATACACTTCCCTGCCATACGGCGCCTGCACGGACACGGACAGCCCCGCCTGCTCGCCCGGGGCGAGCGTCAGCTCCGTCTGCGAAAGGACAAGCTTCACGTCCGGCTCCGCGTCCGGCTTGTCCGTCTGCCCCGCGGCCGGCTGCGCGGGCGTTTTCTCCGGCGCGCTCGCCTCATCCACTGTGCCGGACAGGTGGATGGTCTCGGGCGCATCGGCCGTCTGCTCCGGAGATGCCGATGCGTCGTCCGGCAGATCCGGCTTGCCGATGTCGCCGAGCACAGCGTAGTACAAAAGCGCGATGCCGATGCACAAGAGCGAGAGCACCGGCAGCACGACGGCCAGCGCTCTGCCCGTCCGGCCGCGCTTGTTTCCGGCTGCGCGCCCGCCGCAGTCCGGGCAGCTCCCGCCGCCCTCCGGGATCACCTTTCCGCAGCGCTCACAGTTCATCGTCCGCGCCTCCCTTCGATCCGTTTACCTATATTGTAGCGTATGGAGCGCCGCGCCGCAAGATGAGCGGCCGAACAATTTTTTCAGCTGCTCGGTTGCCTTGACTGCAAAACCATGTTATAGTATTATTTGTATGGAAATGGCTGCCGCAGCCATAATTTTTCCGGAAAGGAGCTGCTTCCGCATCCGTTTATTCAAGACGACTTCCCACATCCGGGCGGAGATCCGCAGCGCCGCGCGCTCGGTTCTGCCCATTCTCATCATCGTGCTTGTGCTGTGCCTGACCATCTCGCCCGTTCCGGCGGGGCTCATGGTTTCGTTTTTGCTCGGCGCGCTGCTTCTCATTGTCGGCATGGGGCTTTTCACGCTTGGCGCAGAGACGAGCATGACGCCCATCGGCAACCGCATCGGCTCCGCGCTCACGCGCTCAAGAAAGCCCTTGCTCATCGTCGCAGTCAGCTTTCTGCTCGGCGCGGCCATCACGGTCGCTGAGCCCGATCTTCAGGTGCTGGCCGAGACGGTGCCGCACATCGACAACACCGTGCTGCTGCTCACCGTCGGCGTCGGCGTCGGATTTTTCCTTGCCGTGTGCATGGTGCGCGTTCTGCTCGGCATCCGCCTGCGCTGGCTCCTCATCGCGTTCTACGCCGTCGTATTTATCCTTGCCTCGCTGGCAGACGCGGATTTTCTGAGCGTCGCGTTCGATTCCGGCGGCGTGACGACCGGGCCGATGACCGTACCGTTCATCCTTGCGCTCGGCGTCGGCGTGGCACACATCCGAAGCGACCGCAACGCCGAGTCTGACAGCTTCGGCCTTGTGGCGCTGTGCTCCATCGGGCCGATCATGTCCGTGCTCATCCTCGGATTTTTCTATCAGAGCAGCGGCACGCACGCCGGCGCTGCGCAGGCCGCCGCTCTGCCCGACACGGGTGCCATCGGCCGGGCATATCTTGACGCCATCCCGGTCTACATGAAAGAGATGGCCGTGTCGCTCGCGCCGATCTTTCTCATTTTCCTGCTGTTTCAGGCCGTGAGCCTGCGTATGCCGCGCCGCGCGCTCTGGCGCATCCTGCTCGGCATCGCGTATACCTATGTCGGCCTTGTGCTGTTCCTCACGGGCGTAAACGTCGGATTTTCCGCGCTCGGCAGCTTGCTCGGCGCGTCGCTGGCCTCGGGATGGACGAAATACCTGCTCATCCCGCTGTCCATGCTGCTCGGCTATTTTATCATCTCGGCTGAGCCGGCCGTGACGGTGCTGCAGAAGCAGATCGAGGACGTGAGCTCCGGCGCCATCTCCGGCCGCGCCATCCGGCTGAGCCTGTCGCTCGCCATCGCGCTGGCCATGGGGCTTGCCATGCTGCGCGTCGTCACGGGGCTGTCCGCTTTGTGGTTCCTCGTGCCGGGCTACGCGGTCGCGCTCGGGCTTTCGTTCTTCGTGCCGGATCTCTACACCGCCATCGCGTTTGACTCCGGCGGCGTCGCCTCCGGCCCGATGACGGCGACGTTTATGCTGCAATTTATGATGGGCGCGTCGACCGCGCTCGGAGGCGATCCGCTGCGCGACGCGTTCGGCGTCGTCGCCATGGTCGCAATGATGCCGCTCATCTCCATCCAGATCATGGGCGCCATCTCCGTCCGCCGCGCTGGCGGTCCGGAGCGGCAGGACGCCGCCTTTGGCGACACGGATGTCATCGAACTTTGGGAGGCTGCCGTATGAATCTGACTGTCAGCATTTTAAGCCGCGAACAGCTCGAGCCGATGCTCACCCTGTGCCGGTCGCTGGACGTGCCGCTCAATCTCGCGCTGTACGGGCGCGGAACGGCTTCGCGCAGCGTGCTGGATCTGCTCGGCATCGTCTCACGCGAGCGGCGCGTCGTGCTCAGCGTCACGACTGAGGAAAAAACGATCGCGCTCCTTGAAGCCATGCGCCGGCAGCTCTATCTCGACACCCCGGGCGGCGGCATCGCCGTTGTCGTCCCAATGAAAAGCGTAGGAGGAGGAAGGACCTTGTCATATCTTCGCGGCGATGCGCCGCTCACTCAGCCGCCTGCGGCGGAATTTGACTACGAGCTCGTGCTCGCCATTGCAAACGCCGGCTACACGGACGCCGTCATGGATGCCGCCCGCTCTGCAGGCGCAGCCGGCGGGACGATCCTGCACGGGAAAGGCACGGGCAACGCCAAATCGGAGAAGTTCTTCGGCCTGTCTCTCGCGCAGGAAAAGGAGCTGATCCTCATCGTCGCTCGCGCAGGCGAAAAAGCCGCCATCATGCAGGCCATTTTGGAGCAGGCCGGCCCCGGCTCGGACGCCGGCGCCATCACGTTCTCGCTTCCGGTGACGGACGTGGCAGGCTTCTCCCTGCTGGACAAATAGACCAAAGGGCAGCGGCGCGCCGCTGCCCTTTTTCTGCGCGCGCGACAGTTGCATTTTATCGCTCCGGTGCGTATAATTTCGAACGGTAAGAAAAGGAGGCGCCGCCATGAAGCAAAAAGCAGGCCGCGCGCGCGGCCAGATGTCCGAGGCTATGATCACCGTGCTGTTTCTTTCGCTGTCGGGCGGGCTGCAGGACGCGTATTCCTACCTCTCGCGCGGCCACGTCTTTGCCAATGCGCAGACGGGCAACATCGTCCTGCTCAGCACGAACATTTTCTCCGGCAGCTGGGCCGCGGCGATGCACTATCTCATCCCGGTCTTATCCTTCGCGCTCGGCGTGCTGGCCAGCGAGCTCATCCGCTTCCGCTTCCAGCACCGCTCGTCCGTCCACTGGCGGCAGCTCGTGCTGCTCGGTGAGATCGCGCTGCTGTTTGCCGTCGGATTCTTCCCGGCCGCGCTCGACATGGCGGCAAATGCGCTCGTCTCATTTGCGTGCGCCATGCAGGTGCAGGCGTTCCGCAAGGTCGGCGGCCATCCGTTTGCAAGCACGATGTGCATCGGCAACCTCCGAAGCGGCGTCGAGGCCCTGTGCGCCTTCGTCCGGACGAAAAATCCGAACGATCTGCCGCGCGCGGCGCGCTATTTCGGCGTCATTTTCGCATTTTTCCTCGGCGCAGGCCTCGGCAGCCGCCTTGTCCCGGTTCTGGGGCACGGAACGATCTGGCTGTCGTGCGCGCTGCTGCTGTGCAGCCTGCTGCTGATGATTCCCGGAGAGCGCAAAGAGAAATAAGCAAAGGGCAGAGGCTCGGCCTCTGCCCTTTTTCTATGCGTAATTGCAAAATACGGCCACGCGCGCCTTCGCGCCCGGCGTGCATGTGTAGAGCACGAGCGGATATGCCGCGCTCTGCACGGCCGCCACGTCGTCCGGCGCGACGGTCGCCGTTTCCGCGACGGTGTAGGTGTGGCTTCTGCCCTCGCGGTCTGTCAATGTGAGCGCATCGCCGGCGCAGAGCTCCCCAAGCCGGGAAAACTGGCTGCGGTAATTGTGGCCCGCGATGACAAGGTCATCCGTCTCCGGCGCGCCGAATTGGCGGCAGGGCGCAAGCTCGAGGTTCCCGTCCGACCAGTCCGCCAGCACCGGCAGCGCCAGCGCGATGGCCGGGATGACCAGCGCGCCGATGCACTCCGGCGTCTCCGCGTCCGCGGGCGACGGTGCCGCCTGCGAAGCTGCCGCAGCAAGCGGCGCGGGCAGCGTGTCCGCCGCCTCATCCGCTGCGCTGTCCGCTGCCTCGTCCGCCGTCCGTTCCATGGCCGCATAAAACTGCGTCAGGATCTCCGCTGACGCCTGCCCGGCCGCGGCGTCATCCGCCGCCGTCTGCGCGCCGCGGATGAAGGCCGCCGTCAAAACCGCCGCGCCGAGCACGAAAAGCACACCTCCTGCCCGTCTACGCATCGCGCCGCCTGACACGCCGCACGAGCGCGCCGATCAGCATCAGCGCCGCGCCCGCGCCCGCCAGATACCACGCGTCCACGCTCCGGCCCGTATCAAGCAGCGACGCCGCGTTCGTGATCGTCACGTCGCCGCCCTCCACCGAGTACGACGGGTAGAATCCGCGCGGGATGTCCGACTCGAGCACAGCGTAGTCGCCCGCGGCGGGAAGCTCCGTCCATGTGTGCGTCCAGCCGTCCTCGGCCGTCAGGCGGACGGTCTCGACGGCCGTTTCGCCGTCATAGAGCGTCACATTCACGCTGTCCGGATGCATCCTTTCGCCGTCCCAGCGCTTGACGACCGTGAGCTGCGCGCCCGCCTCCGGCGCGTCCGGGCCATCCGGCTCAGGCTCCGGTTCAGGAGCAGGTGGGCTTGGCTGCGGAGTGACCGGCAGGTCGGGCGTGCGGACGGGCGCGTTCAAAATGGTCACGACGCCGCCTTCCGTCTGGTAAGAGGCCGTGTAGCCCGCCGGGACGTCCAGCTCCTCGATCGTCCACGCATCGTCCGCGTCCAGCCCGTCGAACGTATAGGCCCAGCCATTGCGCGCGCTCAGCTCCGCCGTCCGGTCAGCGCTGCCGTTTTTCAGCAGCTGCACGCGGACGACTTCACCGCTGTGCGCAGCGCTGCCGTCGCCCCAGACCTTGCGCGCGGTCAGCTGCGTGGCGTTGAACGCCGAAACCGAAAAGATCCAGTCCACCTCGCCCGCGCGGATGGAAAACTCATTGCCGAGCTCCTTCGGCGCCGTCAGCTTGACGGAAAGCGCCATTGAATCCCCCGCGCGGACCGTCCCGAGGTGTACGCGCGAGAGCGCCATGGCAGCCGGGCCGTCAAACAGCGCCGTCCCGCCGGTTTCGACGCGCAGATGGAGCTGCGAGAGGAAGTCCTCCCCGCTTTTCGTCTCCGCGCGCAGATAGAGTTCGACATAGTCACAGTCCGACGCTGCGTTCTTGAAGGTCACCGTCGTCTCCCGCGCGTCGCCGGGCATGATGTCCCGGAACGCCGAGAAGAGATCGGTCGCGGCGTCCGCGCTGCCGGGTGAAAACTCGAAGCCCGCGCTTCTCCCTCGGTATGTGACCGTCCCGCCCGGCGCAGCCAGCGCAGCCGGGAGCATGGCAAGCGTGAGCAGCGCGGCAAGCGCCGCCGCAGCGATCCGTCTCATCCGCTCACCCCCGTTTTCGTGATGCGGCCGTCCTCGACCGCGACGCCCCACGCCTCCTCGGCCGCCGCCTCCGGCGCGCTCTGGACGGCGCTTGCGATGATCTGCACCGAGAGCGTGTATTGCGCGTCCTCCGGCTGCGTGACTCTACATGTGAGCAGGCTGCCCTGCGTCGACTGTCCGGGCGCGAGCGGCGCAGGATAATAATAGTACCCATCCGCCCCGGTGAGCCACGTTTCGTCCGGGTTCAGCGTCAATTCATAGCCATACCCCGCTGGGACGGCGGCAGCGACCGTTCCGTCTGCGTTCAGCCAGTTTATGATGACCGCCGCGCGCACGAATGCGTCCGTCGTGCCGTCGTTTGTCACCTGCACGTTTTTCTTGACGCGCCCGTTGAATTCCTCGTCGACCGAGCAGTCCACAAGCGCATAGGAAAACACGTTCTCCGCCGCTTCCGACCGGCGTGAGAGCATCGCGGCCGTTGCGCCGCTGCCCGCCGAGGCGAGCAGGGTCAGCGCCAGAAGCGCCGCAGCGGCGCGCGCTCTTCCTCTCGTTTCGTCCATGGTCTCCCTCCTCAGCCGGTAAAGTGGTTGTCGCAGCGCGCGTCGGCGGTCAGCCAGCGGTCATCCGTGCGCGAGTTTTGGAAAATCGCCTCGCCTGTCCCGCCGTTTCTGATCACGACGGTCAACTCCGCGTCCTCCGGCGTGTAGCGCCAGCTCCAGTCCGTCTCCTCGCGCACGGTGTACGTCCCCGCTGGGAGGCCTGCCAGCGTCGCTGAGCCGTTTCCGACAATGCTCAGCTGCGCCTGAAAGCCGCCCGGACCCGTGACGGTGAACAGGAAGCACGCTCCGGCGTCCTCGGCCGCGCAGCCGGACTTTTTCACGGTCAGCGCCGCCGGACACGCGCGGTAGTAAAACGTGCGCACGTTCTTCTTCGCCGCGTCCGCGGGATCTTCAATAGCGATCGTCATCGACTGCTGCGCCGTGCTGACGAGCTCAAAGCCCGCGATGTCCGCCGCCGTAAACGTCAGGATCGCGCCATAGCGCGCCATGCCTTCGGTAGGATTCGCCAGCGGCTTCTCCGTGCCGAGCTCAAGATAGCGCACCTCGTAGGGGTACAGGGCGCGGTCGTAATACAGCGTAAGCAGCAGTCCTGCCGCCGTCAGCACGCCGGACGGCGTGCTCTTTTCCGCCTGATAAGTAAATCCCGCAAGCGCAAGCGGCGCCGCGTCATAGGTCTGTCCGATGACCCCGCCGGCGTCCTCGCTCGCGCGGTAGACGGTGTACCCGTCGCCCGCGACGTTTTGCACATAGTGCACCGTGCGCACCGGCGCGTGGGCGTCGTCGCGGTCGTACCAGAAGATCAGCTCGTTTGTGTCCGTCGTGAGGATGAGCCGCTTTTCATACGCGTCCGGCGCGTAGCCGTCCACGGCGACGAAGCGCTCCGTCACGATGGCGTCGGATGTTTCAGCCTGCTTTTCCTCGTGCAGCGCGGCATTCGTTCCGCGCTCGAGATACCGCACGGTGTATGGCAGCTTTCCGGCCGGTTCGTAGATGAATGTAAACTCGTTCTGCGCCGCGTCGTCTAAGTCCATCGTCAGCGAGTGGCTGGCCACATTCGGAAAATAGCCGGTCTGATAGCCTGCGTACAGCTCCGTCCCGGCCTTGGCCGCGAATGTGCGCGTCGCGCCGCCGGGCGCGTAGCCCGTTGTGTCGGGCGCGACGTGCGTGCCGTCTGCGAGCCGATAGCGGATGGTGTAGGCCACGAGCGTGTCGGAGCTCCACTTCGCGTAAAGCTCCAGATCGCGCGTGACGGGGATGGAAAAGTCATACGCGTGCTCGGCGCCGTCCGCCCCGCGGTAAAACCACCCGACAAAGCGATAGCCCTCCCGCGCCGGATCGTCCGGCGGGCTTTCAACGGCTGTGCCGTGCGGGACGGTATCCCATGTGCCGAGCGCCGCGCCGCCCGCAGTCAATGCGCTCTCGCTGAGGTACGTCCGCACGCGGTGGCTCTTCGGCGTCCAGCGCGCGTACAAAATGAGGTCAGACGCGGGCATCGTCATCTCGGAAAGATCCGCCTCCGAGCCCTCATAGCACCCGGCCGTGCGGTACCAGCCGTCAAAGACATATGCGTCCTTTTCAAGGCCCGCCGGGCAGTCCGGCGTGAAGTCATAGCCGCCGAGCGGCGCTTCGTAGAGCACGCTCGCCTCTTTGTCTGTCACATAGGCGTTGTAATTGAAAAACTGCAGCGTGTAGGAATCGCGGGCGTAGTAGAAATAGTTGTTCCGCTTCTGCTCTGCCTTGCCTTCTGAATCAAACACCGGGTCAGAGCGCCACTGCGTAAAGCCGCGGATGGCGTGGAACTCCTCTTTCCTCGTCAGCGTGGACGTCCCGTCGCAGTTGATCTTCTTATAGAGCTTGAAGCTCTTCCCGCCGTATGTCGCGTCCGCCGTCTCGCCCGGGAGCGTCTCGACGTAGTACCACAGCCACGTTCTGCTGGTCGCATCTGCGCGTGTAAACGTGATATTCTCACCCGGCATGATGTCGATGCTGCCAAGCTCATTGCCGGGAACATACGTTGTGCAGTCGTCCGGAACCGTCCACCAGATCGTCTGATTTCCATCCTTGATCGGAAACTCTACATGGATGTCCTGCTGGTACTTCGCCGTGATCGTCTTGTATGTGGTGTATCTGCCTTTGAACGTCAGCGTATACTCATTCCGCAAAAAAAAGACATTCAGCACCGCCGACCCGTCGCCCGCAACGGTGGCAGTCTCCGCCTTTGCAGCATTGTATGTAAAATGCGCCGCGTCGCGGCCGTCGAATGCCTGATTCTGATAATCCTCACTTGAAACCGTCGTTCCGGGCGGCACATCGGCCGGCGTGTACGTCCCGGCGGCGGAATAGCCGTCGTCATCGGCGTTTTCATACCAGAACACAACGGTAAAGCCCGCCGTGCCCTCGCTCCAGAGGGCGGTGTGCGTTGCGTTTTCCGCGGGCATCGTCTCCGGCACCTGCGGATCCCAGCCGAGGAACGTATAGCCTGCGCGCGTCGGAGTCCCCGCCGCAATCGGCGCGCCGTAGCGCGCGTATACGGGCTCGACGCCGTAGCCGCCGCCGAGGTCGAAGCGCATAAGGTAGTAATAGCGGTCATAATAGAGCTCAATGACCGTGCTTCCGTCGGCTGCGATGCGCGTCGACGCGTCGTACCGCATTGCATAGAAGCCCTCCGGCGTGTCCGTAAGGCCGTCGCCGACCGGGTCGCCTGTCCGGCCGGTGCGGGTCTGGCTCCGGGCAAGCTCATAGTCGTCTGCGTCCACACGCTGGTAATAGTGCAGAACGGTGAACGTCGTCTCGGCCGGATAATAGGTCACGACGATGCTGCGGTCGCCCTCCAGGCTCTCAATGTCGAGCTCGACTGCCTCCTGATCCGGCGCATAGCCCGTGACGGCGGGGCTGAGCACCGTCTGGCGCAGCGCGCTGCCGGCGCTCAGCTGCGCCGTCCAGCTCGGCGCGGCGCGCTCGCCGGAAGAGAGCATGTACTCAACAGTGACCGTGTACAGCCCCGCCTGCGGCGCGGCCTCCGCCGTCAGTGCCGCCTCGTCCGATGCCGCCGGCTCTGCTGCTGCCGCGCGCTGTACGTCCGCCGGCACGTCCGCGTCCGCCGGCGCAAGCGTGACCGTGACCGGCCCCGCAATCACCTGTCCGCCGCAGGCATAGCGGAGCATGGCGCTTTCCCCGTCGAGCGCGCTGGCAATGAGCGCGTAGCTCACGGTAAGCGTCTTTTCCGTCTGTCCGGCAATGTCCGCCCAAATGTCGCCGCAGGCGATCTGCCACTGCCCGTCTGCGTCCGTGCGCGCCGTGATCGTCTGCCGCTGCGCCGCGTCCAGCATAACCGTTTCCGCAGCCTCACCGGCGCATTTGATCCAGGACGCCGTCTCCGCCGCGGCCGTCCCGCACGGCAGCACGGCCAAAAGCGTTGCGGCGCACAGCGCAAGCGCAGTGATTCGCCGATTCATCCGTCATTCCCCCTTTGCTTCGGCGGCCGGCCATCCGGCCGCCTCGCGCGCGGACGCGCCGTTGTTCGCCGTCTGCACGGCACAGGCGCGCACGTCGACCTGCGCCCGCGCGCCCTGATAGGCATTGCCCATCTCCGGCGAAAACTCCACGCCCGTCAGCACCGGCTCCGTCGTCTCTCCGGGTGCGAGCGGACGGTCATAGTAATAGTACCCGTCATCCCCGTCCGTCCAGCCGCGGTTCCCGAGCGCAAGCCCAACGGCCGATGCGTCCAGCTTCGCGCCGTTCGCGCCCGTGACGCTTTTTTCCAGCCGCACGCGCACCCAGACGGGCGCGCTGCCCGTGTTCTCCACGACGGCGATCTTTGTGACCGCCGTTCCCGGCATGACGCCGGACACGTCCTCATACGGCAGCGTCTCCCCCTCGTCGGCCCACTCGCGCAGTGCGATGTCGACCTTGCCGCTCGTGATAAAATTCTCCGCACGCGCCTCCGCGCTGAAATACGCCGCCGTTCCGGCGGTGCTGAGAACGAGCAGCGCCAGCGCCGCTGCAAGCAGAATTCTTCGTCTCATCTTCCTACCTCCCCTCGCTCGCAGGGAAAGACCCGCCCGCGCGGGCCCTTCCCTGCGGTCTGCACCCGCAGGTGCAGACCGGCAATCAAGCGTCGAATGCGGCCCATGCCGCCGCCGCGTCGGCAAAGCCGTCCGCCTGAATGGCATCTGCCTCGACGAGCACGGAGAACGTCCCTTCCGGCAGAAGGTCGGAAAGCTCCTCGCCGGTGACGTCCGCGTCCATGTGCACCGTACCCCAGACGTTCCAGTACGTCATCTGGCCGGGCTTGAGCGCAGCTGTGCGCGTAAATGTGTAGACGTTGTAGGCCACGCCATCGCGCACGACCGCGCCGGAGTCGTCATAGGCCATCGTGAACTCGCCGCTGCGCACAGCCGTCGTTGTATACATGCTGGAATTGAGCACCGCCGTGTCAAGCGCCGCCGGGAGCATGACGCGGATGCGGATATACGCATCGTTTTTGCCCGTATTCACAACGTAGGGCATCTTGTGGTAGCTCTGGCCGGGATTCAGACGGACGTTCTCGCAGGTGTAATCTGCGGCGTCGGCCTTGATCTGGTCGTCGGTGTAAAATGTGTCACCGGCCCGATAGGGGCTGTCGCTGCCCGAGCCGAGCTTTTCGACGTCCGACCAGAGCTCGGCGTTGCTCGGAGCGGGCGTTTCGCCGGTCTCGTAGCCCGCGTTCTCGCGGTGCAGGCCCGACTCAAGCAGGTCGATCTTCACGTCGCCGACGGTGAACGTGTTCTCCGCCGCCTTCGTGTCCGTGAAGTACGCAAGCGACGCGCCCGCCGCTGCCATGACGGCCAGCGCAAGGCACAGGCAGCTGATGATGATGTTCCGTTTCATGTATGTATCGTCCTCTCAAAATTAAATTACGGCCTGACGATGGCCCATGCCTCCGCCGCCGTGTCGACCGCGGCCTGCTGCACGGCATACGCTGTGAACTTGAGCTTCGGGGTCTTGTTGTCGCCCGTCAGCGCGGCGATCTGGGCACTCGTAATATCCGTGCTCACAGTGATCTTGTCGCCCTTGAGGACGGAAAACGTCTGCTCGGTCGTCGCTTCGTCGACCTGACGGTAATAGACGCCGTCCTCGCCCGGCAGCGCCGTCCAGCCGTCGTCGATCTCGTAGCTGACGCCCGTCAGGAATTCGCCCGTCTGCTCGACCTTCACGAACAGCCAGCAATCCTCGCTGCCCGCCGCGACCGTAGCGGCCGGGTCCTTTTCGATGTCCACGCCCGGGACGATCTTGTAGCTTGCGCCCGTCGTTTCGTCGAGCGTCAGGCCGATGTCGCCGTATGTAAACGTGTTTTCCCTTGCCGCCGTCGTCGCTGTCAGGTAGGCCACAGTGCCCAGCACCGACGCACCGACGAGCAGCAGCGCGCAGAGCGTTACAATGATCGCCCTGCGGCCTGTTTTAGTTTTCATCTTCCGGTTCCTCCTTGATGAGATTCAATATCGGGAGCCTTTCGGCGTTTCCCTCCCTGTTTTTGCCGGCAGACGAGCTCCGGCAGCAGCACGCTCAGCGCCGCCAGCGCACCAATGCCGACCGTCAGCACCCGCCCGGCCGGCTTTTGCAGAAATTCTGCCGCGTAGCCGAGGTACGGGATCGTCCAGACCGGCGTGCCGATGACGTTGCTTTCATGCACGAGCGCACCGTCGACCGCGTCATTCGCGTCGCCCTTTGTTCGAAAGCGCAGCACGTCCGGATCCGCCTCATCCGGCACGACCTCCACGACGCGGTGCGTCGCGGCAGTGCTTTCGTCGAGCGCAAACGTGATGACCGTCCCCGGCACGATGTCCTCAGGTTCGATTTTCTTCACATAGACGATCGCGCCCGTTCTGTACGCCGGCTCCATGGAGCCGGAGAGCACGCTGTAGACCTGAAGGCCGACAAGCCGCGCGCCCGCCAGCAGCACCGCCAGCGCCGCAATGGCCGCGACGAGCGCCCACGAGGCCGCGTTCCAGATCATTCTGATCGCCTTTTTCATGTGGAAACCCCTTTCTCTCTCGGTCTGAAGAAATGGTAGCATCGCCCGGTCAAAAAAGCCGTCGAACAAGCGCGCAGCCTCCTTCTTTTTCCATTTATTGTACTCGCGTCCATTAATCTTTGTCGAATCAGGAATTTCATCCAATAATTTATGATTATTTCCATCATGATAACACATATTTTTAGGCTATTCAATACTTTTTGACAAATATTTTACGACTATACGAAATCGTCGAATGGATATGATAGTGAGAGGCAGGAGGTGCCATCATGACGGAAGAATTCGTGCGCGAACGCATCACGCAGCTGCGGCTGAAAAAAGGCGTCTCGGAATATAAAATGAGCTACGACCTCGGCCACAGCCGGGGCTACGTCTATAACATCTCCTCCGGAAAGGCGCTGCCGCCGTTCCGGGAGTTTTTCGCGATCTGCGACTATTTTGAGATCACGCCGCAGCAGTTCTTCGACGAGGGCTCCGCGCAGCCCGCGCTCGAATGCAAAGCCCTTGCGGGTCTTCGCACGCTCAATGGGGAAGACGCCGCGCTTGTGCTGGCGCTCATCGAGCGTCTGAGCAAAAAATAAGAGCGCTGCCCGCGCCCGCTGGCAAAAAAGCCGCCGCCCGGTCAAACCGGGCAGCGGCTTTTTTGATTTCAGCGCCAAATGACGCGCACTGTTAAATTGTGCGAGAAATGACATTAGGACTTGGAAAAGTTCTGTCATATCAATGGTTCACAGGCAGTCAGCAAGAGCTTTTATCCGTTAAATTAAATAATTCGATCAATTATTTTTCTCAGAGTCAGTATAACGAATGGTTGCCGTAATATCCCCATACCGATCCCGTGCGCGTTGGAAGATTGCGCACAGTTTGTCCACATATTCGGTGAAGATGTCATTTTGCCCATGGGGAACATTTTCAAATCTGACCGGACGGATGATCGTAAAATCATCGCCCTTATAAGGCATTCCGGTGAGAATATCCCACAACGCGCTCAAGTTTTCTCCGAAATCATCGTCCCATTCCATCTTTGCGCGCATTTCCTTGTACAGCTCGGGAATGTATTTACAGGCTGTAAAATCAAGTGTGTCCGCAATTCGCTCGTTCATGTTCAATCTCCAGTTTGAATTTCGTGAAAAGTCAGATAATGGTCATAGGATCTCAAAAAACACAGATATATCAACGGTTTGCTGGTAGTCGGCAAGAGGTATTCATTCGAAAATACCAAACTCTGGGCATGAAACTGATACTTTCGCTCTGTACAATTACTTTTTTGTTTTATCCGCAAGTTCTATTAGTCTGTTAAAGCTATCTGGATTTTCAATTAGCCTTGGCAATAGTTCAAGCATCATTTGATGAGCGAACTGTTCATTTTGCGGAGTATTTTGCTGGTCAGCAGTATCGGATGCAGTTTTTTCTGCAGCCCTAATTTGCAGCTTTTTCAAAACTTCATCATCGTTTTTTCGATTAGAAAGGCCAATTGGATAGTAATAGCGCTTGAGATCATCCCACCGTATATCTTTATATCCACATGAAAGCGCCATTTCTTCAAGCAATTTTATGTATTTATCATTAAGTAGTTGTGGATTTGAAGAAGGCTTATCTGCCTCATCCATATAGGACTTCCAAGCTTGCCTAACTTTCCGATCTTTGTGAAAAATTACATCGATTGAGTTAAGCAATTTAACATTTTCTTCTTCGCAAATGAAAAATCTGTAAGAAACTGCTGTTTCAAATATTTTACGTTTTGCAGTTCGCTCACCAGAAAACTTTTGATAAAAAATAGTGATCATAGTTGCAACAACACCAGAAAAGACAACAGATAAAGCAGTAACAATAATATCCATAAATGTACACCCCTATCGTTTCTGTACTCTTTAATAGACATTATAGCCGAATATTGGCAACTAATCAAGAAAAGAAAAAATCGGAGTATCCCGAAGGATACTCCGATGGTCCGAGTGACAAGACTTGAACTTGCGGCCTCTTGACCCCCAGTCAAGCGCGCTACCAGCTGCGCCACACCCGGATATTGGGCTGGTGGAGTTCCACCAGCCCAGTTATATTAGCATATGGGAAGAGAATTTGCAAGTGGTTTTCTTGAAAATCACAGTGCGGCGAGCTTTGCGGCGATGGTCTCGTTGACGAGCTTCGGGTCGGCCTTGCCGCGCAGCTGCTTCATGGTCTGGCCGACGAGGAAGCCGACGGCCTTCGTCTTGCCGGCCTTGTAGTCGGCAAGGCTCTGCGGGTTGGCGGCGAAGACGGCGTCGACTGTCTGCTCGACGAGGCCGGTGTCGCTCACCTGCTCGAGGCCGTGCTCGGCGATGAAGGCGTCAACGTCGATGGGAGATGCGAACGCGGCGGCGAGGATCTCGCGGCCGGCCTTGCGGTTGACAGCACCGGAGGCGACTTTTTCAACGATGGCGGCCAGATTCTCCGGCGTAAGCGCCATGTCCTTCGGCTCGATGGCCGCGTCCTTGACGGCCTTGAGCACGTCGCCCAGGATCCAGTTCGACACATCCTTCGGCCGGCCGCACAGGGCGCTGGCGCGCTCAAAGAGGTCGGCAAGCGCCTTCGTGCCCGTCAGGATGCCCGCGTCGTACTCCGGCAGGCCGAACTCGGCCTGATAGCGCGCCTTTTTCTCGCGCGCCATCTCCGGCAGGCTTGCGCGGACGGACTCCAGCCAGTCCTCGGAAATCTCGATCGGCGCGAGGTCCGGTTCGGGGAAATAGCGGTAATCCTGCGCGTTTTCCTTCGAGCGCATGGCGCTCGTGCGGTCTTTGTTGTCGTCCCAGCGGCGCGTCTCCTGCACGACGCGCTTTCCCTCCTCGATCAGCTCGATCTGGCGGTCTGCCTCGTAGGCGATGGCGCGGGTGATGGACTTGAACGAGTTGAGGTTTTTCATCTCCGTGCGCGTGCCGAATTCGTCTGAGCCCATGGGGCGGACGGACAGGTTTACGTCGCAGCGCAGCGAGCCCTCCTGCATCTTGCAGTCGGACACGCCGAGGTATTCGAGCGTGCTCTTGAGCTTTTCAAGGTACGCGATGACCTCATCGGCTGAGCGGAAGTCCGGCTCCGTGACGATCTCGATGAGCGGGACGCCGCAGCGGTTGTAGTCGCACTGCGTCTGCTCCGTCCACTCGTCGTGAACGAGCTTGCCCGCATCCTCCTCCATGTGGATCTCGTGGATGCGGATGACCTTTTCATGCTCTCCGACCTCGATGGGCACGCGGCCGTTGCGGCAGATGGGCTCGTAGAGCTGCGAGATCTGGTACGCCTTCGGCAGGTCGGGATAGAAATAGTTCTTGCGGTCAAAGCGCGCGTGGCGCGTAATGTCGCAGCCAAGGGCGAGGCCGGCGCGGACGGCGTAGTCCACGACCTGGCGGTTTAAGACCGGCAGTGAGCCGGGCATACCGGTGCAGACCGGGCAGCAGTGCGTGTTCGGCGCGCCGCCGAACTGCGTGGTGCACGAACAGAAGATCTTCGTCTTCGTGGCCAGCTCGACGTGCGTTTCAAGGCCGATGACGATCTCCCAAGCCATCAGCGGTCGCCTCCTTTCGGCGCGGCGCGGTGGAAGTCCGTGACGGACTGGAACGCGTGCGCGGCGTTCAAAATGGCCTGCTCGCCAAGCGGCCGGCCGATGAGCTGCCCGCCGACGGGCATCCCGGCGCGGTCAAACCCGCACGGGACGGAGATGCCGGGCAGGCCCGCGAGATTGACCGAGACGGTATAAATATCCGAAAGGTACATCTTCAGCGGGTCGGACAGGCTCTCGCCGAGGCGCGGAGCCGTCGTCGGCGCGACGGGACAGAGGATCATGTCGTACTTTTCAAACGCGCGGTCGAACGCCTGCTTGATGAGCGCCTTGACCTGAAGCGCTTTTTTGTAGTACGCGTCGTAATAGCCCGTTGAGAGCGCGAACGTGCCGAGCAGGATGCGGCGCTGGACTTCTTTGCCGAAGCCCTCGCTGCGCGAGCGCTTGTGCAGCGTGACAATGTCCTCGCAGCCGTCGGCGCGGTAGCCGTATTTCACGCCGTCAAAGCGTGAGAGGTTCGAGCTTGCCTCGGCGCAGGCGACGATATAGTACGCCGGGACGGCGTAGGCGAGCATCTCAAACGAGAATTCCTCGACGATCGCGCCGCAGCCGCCCAGCGTGTCGGAAAAGCCGCGGACGGCGGAGGCGACGTCGGCATCGAGCCCATCGCCGAAGCACTCGCGCGGGATGCCGATCTTCAGGCCGCGGATGTCCGTCGTGAGATCCGCAAGGAACGCGCCGGCCGGGCGGTCTAAGCTTGTGCCGTCGTGCGGATCCTTGCCGCACAGCACGTCGAGTGCGGCGGCGCAGTCGGCCGCGTCGCGCGCGATGGGGCCCATCTGGTCGAGCGAGGACGCGTAGGCGATGAGGCCGTAGCGCGAGACGGTTCCGTACGTCGGCTTAAGACCCGTCACGCCGCAGTAGGCCGCGGGCTGGCGGATGGAGCCGCCGGTGTCCGAGCCGATGGCATACGGCGCGATGCGCGCGGCAACGGCCGCGGCCGCGCCGCCGGACGAGCCGCCCGGGACGCGCGTTTCGTCCCACGGGTTTTTCGTCGCGCCGTAAAAAGACGTCTCTGTTGTGGAGCCCATGGCGAACTCGTCCATGTTGACCTTGCCGGCGAACACGGCGCCCGCAGCGGTGAGCTTGTCGATGACCGTTGCGGAGTACGGCGGGCGGAAGCCGGTTAAAATCTTCGACGCGCACGTCGTGAGCTTGCCTGTCTCACAGATATTGTCCTTGATGGCGACCGGCACGCCCGCGAGCGGGCCGGTGAGCTTGCCCTCGCGGATGGCCGCGTCGGCGCGCGCGGCGTCGTCAAGCGCGGACTGGCGCGTCACGTTCACATAGGCGCGCAGCGCGGGATCTTTTTCGTCGATGGCCGCCAGCAGCGCCTCGGTCGCAGCCAGTGAAGTCGTCTCGCCGCGGGCGATGGCGGCTCCGAGCTCGAGGGCGGTCAGGTTCAGAAGTTCCATTTTTTCATCGCCCTCCTTATTCCACGGTCTTGGGGACGAGGAAGCCCTCGCCGTCCGTCTTGGGCGCGTTGGCAAGCAGCGCCGCGCGGTCATAAGACGGCTGGACAACATCCTCACGGAACACGTTCTTCACGGGGAAGACGTGGCTCATTGCGGGGACGCCCGTGGTGTCCAGCTCTGCGAGCACGTCCATATACGCCACAATGGAGCCGAGCTCCTCGCGAAGAAGCGCCTTTTCCTCCGGCGCGATGGCAAGGCGCGACAGCTCCGCCACATAGTCGACCATTTCATCGGTGATGACCATAGCTTTTCCCTCCCCTTTACGGCTCCAGCCGCGTCATATCGCGCGGGAAGAGCGAGCAGTAGCGGACGTTGTCAAGACCCAGCAGGCGCATCGTCAGGCGCTCCAGACCGATGCCGAGACCACCGTGCGGCGGCATGCCGTATTTGAAGATCATCATATAAGACGCGATGTCGGCCGAGTCCATATCCTTTTTCTCCATTTTTTCGAGCAGCATGTTATAGTCATGGATGCGCTGGCCGCCCGTTGTGATCTCCATGCCCTTGTAGAGCAGGTCGAACGAGAGCGTGAAGCGCGGATCTTCCGGATCGTCCATGGCGTAGAACGGGCGCTTTTTCGACGGATAGTGTGTCACGAACACGAAGTCCGAGCCGTACTCCTCCTGAAAATAGCGGCCGATGTTGTGCTCCTCCTCCGGCTCGAGGTCGTAGGGGTTGCGGATGGGGTGGCCGTATTTCTCGCTGGCAAGGCGCTTGGCCTCGTCAAAGCGGACCTGCGGGATGGACTCAAAATCCGGCGCGCTCGCGCCGAGGCGGGCAAGGTCGTCGGCGTACTCACGGCGGAGCAGACCAAACGTGTAGCGCAGCATGGCCGTCTCCATCTCCATGACGTCCCGGAACGATTCGATGTAGCCCATTTCAAGGTCGAGGCTCGTGTACTCGTTGAGGTGCCGCGCCGTCGAGTGCTTCTCGGCGCGGAAGACAGGGCCGACCTCGAACACGCGCTCATAGACGCCGACCATGGTCTGCTTGTAAAACTGCGGGCTCTGCGCAAGATACGCGCGCTTCTGGAAGTATTCCAGCCGGAAGATGTTCGAGCCGCCCTCGGCGCCCTTGCTCTGGATCTTCGGCGTGTGTACCTCCGTGAAGCCCTGCGTAAAAAGATAGTCGCGGAAGCCGCGGCACAGGCCCTCCTGAATGCGGAAGATGCTCCGCTCGCGCAGATTGCGCAGGGTGATGGGGCGCAGGTTCATATGCGTGTCGAGGTTCAGGTTCATTTTCCACTTCGACACCGGCACGGGCAGCGGCTCGGCCGGGCGGGAGAGGATCTCGATTTCCTCGAGCACAAGCTCGTACCCGCCGGGCGCGCGGGCTTCCTCATGCACCCGGCCCGTGACGACGACGGCGGCCTCTTCAACCGCGCCGCGAAGGTCAAAGCCCTCCTGCGCGACGCACTGGACGATGCCGTCGCGCTTGCGCAGCGTTAAAAACGTGATGCCGCCGAGCGGCCGGAGGGCGTGGACGGCGCCGTGCATCTGCACGGACTGCCCAACGTGGGCAGCAAGCTCAGAGCGCTCGATGCGCTGCCGGTTCGTTCCACCTTTTACGAATTCCATTTGTACGCTTCTCCTTTGCCGGGAGGGAATAAAAAACGCCCGTCCCGAAAAATTCTTCGGGACGGGCGAACAGAACCCGCGGTACCACCCGAGTTGCGGCCATGGCCGCCTCTCTTGGCGCGTAACGTGCGCTGCCCCGGCCCGGCTTACCGCCAAAAGTGGTTTCAACCGGACGGCTCCGGAGTGTTACAGCTTCCGATTCCTCCTGCATGGCGCTTTCAGCCGGTGACGCCGATTCTCTTTCAGGACTGTGCGGAGTGCTCTCCTTCATTGCCTTTACTTCATTGCCTTTATTTTATTGAAGAATTATAACCTGCCCGAGCGGATCTGTCAAGAGCGCGCGCAAGCCGAAAATACGGTGTTTTTTCGGCCGCCGTTTGTGGAAAACGCGTTACGCCTCCGCGGCAGCGCGCAGCGCAGCGCGCACCTGCGCCGCATCCGGGTCGCCCTCCATGAGCTTTTTGTCGCCGAGGAAGAAGCACGGGACGTAATAATAGTCATACGAATCGGCCAGCGCCGCCTGCTCGGACTCCTCGATGCGCCGGATGGGCACGGCGGCCAGCTCCGGCGACGCGGCCGTCACCTGCGCAAGAATGCGGTCGGCCTTATGGCAGTATGGGCAGTCCTTCAGATAAAAATACGTCAGCTCCTGCATGGTATTCTCCTTTCAGCGAAAGACGTTCAGGTTCTCGTCGTAGACCTCCAGCCGGCAGATGGCCGTCCCGTCCTGTTTTAAGTCCGGCAGCTCGTTTTCCATGGCGCGCAGCAGATACTCCGGATTGAGCGACGGCTCGAGCGCGCAGACGACGGCCTCGAGCACGATGTGCGTCTCATCCGGCTGCGTCACGTCCATGGAAACGATCATCGGACGGATGTTTTCGGGCACGAAGCCCTCTTTTTTCTTCTTCTTGAGGATAATGATCTCCTCGCGCGCGAAAAGCGCCTCGATCTGCTCCCGCGCACCAACCGGCGCGCCTGCGTCGAACGTCAGCGTGACGCGCGCACGCAGATGGCGCAGCTGGCGGATCTTCCGCTCGGATTCATATGCCTCAAAGACGCGCACGCCGCCCGGCAGGCACGCGTTCAGGCGGGCGGGCAGCGAGCCAAGATCGTCGCAGCCGCTCTCGACCGAAAAGTCGAGCAGCTCACACACGCTTGCCGTGCCGACGCTCATCGGCAGCGCGATGGAGATGAGCGCGTGCGGATTGAAGCCCGCAGAATGGCGGATGCGGAT
Source organism: uncultured Oscillospiraceae bacterium (assembly GCA_934589675.1). Classification (GTDB taxonomy): domain Bacteria; phylum Bacillota; class Clostridia; order Oscillospirales; family Oscillospiraceae; genus CAKTOF01. The sequence continues at coordinate 2,968 of CAKTOF010000003.1, read as the reverse complement.
GCCCGCGCGGGCAAAGGCGCGCTGAAAAAGGCGCATCATGTCAAGATGTGAGATCCAGACGGCGCTCCCGCTTCGTCCGTAGCGCAGTCTACTCATCGCACTTCCCTCCATTCAGGGCTCTTGCGCCGCAGGCGCCGCACCTGTGGCGGCAGTCCGGCGAGCAGGCGGACGCATGAGCCATCTCACGCTCTTTTTCAAAGAACTCGCGCCGGACGCCGACGGAAATAGCGTCCCACGGGAAGATCTCGTCCTTCCCGCGCTCGCGGAACGCGTAAAACGCCGGGTCGACACCGCAGGCGGAAAACGCCTCGAGCCAGACGTCGTTGCGGAAATACTCGCGCCACACGTCGAGCTTCGCGCCGTTTTTCACGGCGCGCTCAAGCACGGCGCAGAGCTTCCGGTCGCCGCGGGCAAGCGCGGCTTCGAGCACGCTCAGCTCCGTCTCGTGCCAGTGGTACTGGATCTTGCGCGACGTGATGGCCCCGCGCAAAAGCTTCACGCGCCGGTCGTATTCCTCCGGCGTGATCTGCGCCTCCCACTGAAACGGCGTGAACGGCTTGGGGATGAAATACGCCGTCGAGACCGTGATATTGACGCCGCGGCTCTTCGGCGGGCGGTTTTCGTACCACGTTTGGAGCACTTTATTTGCAAGCTCCGCGATGCCGAGCACGTCCTCGTCCGTCTCCGTCGGAAGGCCGAGCATGAAATAGAGCTTCACGTTCGACCAGCCGCCCGAGAACGCCGTGGCGCACGTCGAGAGTATCTCGTCCTCGGTCACATTCTTGTTGATGGCGTCGCGCAGCCGCTGCGTGCCGGCCTCCGGCGCGAATGTCAGGCCGGATTTGCGCACGGACTGCACCTTCTCCATCAGCTCACGCGAGAAATTGTCCGCGCGCAGCGACGGCAGCGACAGGCTGATCGAGCGCGGGTTGCAGTAATCTAACATCTTGTCCGCAAACTCCGGCAGCTGCTTGTAGTCCGATGTAGAAAGGCTCGCAAGCGTGATCTCGCTGTAGCCGGTGCTCTCAAGCAGCTCTGTTCCCTGCCGGACGAGTGTTTCGGCGCTCTTGGCGCGGATGGGGCGGTAGACAAAGCCCGCCTGGCAGAAGCGGCAGCCGCGGATGCAGCCACGGAAGAGCTCGAGGCTCGCGCGGTCGTGCACGATCTCCGTCGACGGGATGATGGGGCTCGTCGGGAACGCTGCGCGGTCGAGGTCGGAGACGATGCGCTTGGTCACGACGGCGGGCGCGCCGTCCAAGGCTTCAATGGCGGAAATAGTACCGTCTCCGTTCCATGAGAATTTGTAGAGCGCCGGGACGTACACGCCCGGGATGTGCGAGGCCTGCCGCAGAAAACGCGGCTTGTCCCATCCCTCGCGCTTGGCTCTATCGTAGAGCGCGATGACCTCGCCGTTGACCTCCTCGCCCTCGCCGAGAATGCACAGGTCGATGAAGTCGGCCAGCGGCTCCGGGTTATACATGCACGTTCCGCCCGCAAAGACCATATTTTTCAGGCTTGTCCGCTCGCTTGCGCGCAGCGGGATCCCGGCAAGATCCAGCATATTGAGAATGTTCGTATAGCTCATCTCATAGCCGACGGAAAACGCGATCATGTCAAATTCGGCCAGCGGGTCGCCGGACTCGAGCGCCCAGAGCGGGATATGCTGCTCGCGCATGAGCTCCTCCATGTCGCCCCACGGGGCGAACGCGCGCTCGCACCAGACGTTCTCCGGCTCGTTCATAACGGCGTAGAGAATGCGAAGGCCGATGTTCGACATGCCGATCTCATAGGTGTCCGGGAAGCAGAACGCGATGCGCACGTCCACCTTGGACTTGTCCTTGACGATCTCGTGGTATTCTCCGCCCGTGTAGCGCGCGGGCTTCTGCACGCGGGGCAGCAGCCGCGCAATGCGGTCGTTCATTATAATATACCTCTGTCTTTCGTGTTATCCTGACTATTTTAAGCGCTGGCGGAGCGTTTTGCAACCCGTTTTTCGACAGGCAGTCGCAGAAGCAGCGCGCCGAGCAGCAAAATCGGCCACACGCCGCCGCGAAGACAAAGCGCGCACCAGAGCGCGCCGAGCGCCAGCGCAAAGAGCGCAGCATCCCGCACGACGCGCATGATCCGGTCGCATCGGTCGGGCGGCCTTCGCGCCCCCAGCACGGCGCGCAGCGCCGACCCGCCGTCAAGCGGCTCGATGGGCAGCAGATTGTACGCGCCAAGCAGCACGCTCACGGCCGCAAAGCGCGGCGCGCTCCGGGCAAACGCCGCCGCGCAGACCGCGTTTGCCGCAGGCCCGGCCAGCGCGCACAGCGCCGTTTTCCCCGGCGGCAGCGCCCTGTGCAGCATGACAGCCCCGGCCGCGCGGACGCGAAGGCGCTCCACGCGGCCGCCGCAGGCCAATATGGCCAGAACGTGCGCCGCCTCGTGCACCGAGGCCGCCAGCGCAAACGGCAAAAACGCCCCGCGCGGGTCGAGATAGAATAGCAGGCACAGCGCCGCAGCCGCCTCCGGCCGGATCTCAATCCGCCGCATTCCCGGCCAGCTTCCCATAGAGCGCCGAAAACGCCTCGGCCGCGCCGCGCTCGGCAAGATCCTCGGTAAATCCCGCAAATACCTGCCGCACCGCGCTATCCTGCGTCCCGAACACGACGTCAGAGACCCGCGCGACGCCCTCGGGAAAATAGAGCCGCCCCGCCATGGCCGCCGCAGCGAGCACAAGGCAGACCGCAAGCCGCCCGCCGCCCGCTCCGCGCGCCGGCTTCGGCCGCGCCGCTGGGTGGTATGTCCTTCTTTTTTCCATGTTCATCACCGCCTCGGAGAAAATTATGTCTGATTTCTGAGATTTATGCTTGACAATCAGCTGAATCATCCGTATAATAAAAAAGCTGTTTCGGGGTGTGGCGAAGTTTGGTATCGCGCTTGGTTCGGGACCAAGAGGCCTCGGGTTCGAATCCCGACACTCCGA
>CAKTOF010000002.1 GCA_934589675.1 uncultured Oscillospiraceae bacterium | reverse complement strand
CCCACGACCTAACGTCGTGGGTTTTCTTATTGGTGGAAACGGCCGGGCTCGAACCGACGACCCCTTGCGTGTGAAGCAAGTGCTCTCCCTGCTGAGCTACGCTTCCGAGGATTGCCTGACCATTATAACAGCCATCCGGGGAAAAATCAAGCCGAATTTTCGTGTGCCAAAAATTCCGCCCGCGGCGAAGGTGGCCGCGGGCGGAGGAAATCAGATCTGGTCGCCGAGGCAGTAGCCGAGCGTGAGGGCCATGCCGATGCTGATGCCGTTCATGGGCGAGGTGTATTGCAGCGGGAAGCGGCCGCCGGAGCAGTTGCCGGTGGCGTACAGGCCGCTGATCGGCTCGAAGTCGCGGTCGAGGCAGTTCTGCTCGCCGTTGACCTCGAGTCCGGCGAGGCTGACCATGATCATGCCGGTCATTTTCGGCGTGCCGAAGGCGTAGTACGGCGGGGTGTTAAGCGCGTGGAGCGTGGACGGGTCGCGCGCGTAGTCCTCGTCGATGCCGATGTCGCACCAGTGGTTGTAGCGCGCGATGGACGCGGCAAAATTCTCCTTCGCGCTGCCGGTCAGGCCGAGGTAGTCCGCCAGAAGCTCCGGCGTTTCGGCGCAGTAGATCGTCGTGCGGCCGGACGTGAAGCCCGCGGGGCCGGCTTCACGGGCACCGGTCATGATGGCGGCCAGGTCGCCGCGCATCCCGTCGCCCCAGTATTTTAAGTTAAAGTGCGCGGCCATCTGGTGGTAGAACGCGCGCTCCCAGTTTCCGTCCCAGACGGCGTAGAGCATGCCGCCCGGCTGGCGCGCGCCCTGCGCGCCGGCGGTGGCAGGGCTGCCGAAGGCCTCGTTGCAGTAGCGCCGGCCGTCGCGGTTGAGCCAGAGCGTTGCGATCGTGCCGCCGGGGCCGAGCGGGAGGGCGTGCGTGCCGCCCATGGCGCCGCGCGGGCCTGCCTCGAGCCGCCCGCCGGCCCACAGCCCCATGCGGATGCCGGAGCCGTCGCGCCCAGGGCCGCGGATGACACGGCCTGCGTTGATGTCGGCTGCCTCGGTGCACACGCCGCGCAGCATCTCGGGGTCGCCCGCGCAGTCGCCTGCCGCGAGCACAACGCCGCGCGCGGCGTTCAGGTGGAGAATGTCGCCGTTTTCATCCTGGCAGACCGCGCCGGTGACGCGGCCGTCACCGTGCAGCAGGCGGATGGCCTTCGTGCCGAAGAGCACCTGCGCGCCGTTTTGCCTCGCGCGCTCGATGCCTGCGCGCATGGCCGTGCGCATCAGCGGGCCGGGCAGCTCTGCGGAGCCGGGGCAGGAGAGGAACGGGCCGACGTGCGTCTCGTAATCCGGCGCCATCGGCCAGCACAGCGGGATGATCTGCCCGCGCTCGCCTTCGCTCAGCGGGGCGATGAACCAGTCGAACGCCTCGCCGCTGCGGCGGGCGAAGTCGCGGATGAGGTCGGGCTGCGCGCGCCCGGCGCACTGGAGCTGATAGCCGGAGATGAACTCCGTCGGGTCAAAGTGCGGGATGCCGTGCGACGCCTGCCAGGCGGAGTTCAAGTGCCCGATGTCAAAGCCGAACGGCGCGTACTGCGCCTCGGCCTGCACCTCGCACAAAATGACGGACAGCCCGCGCTCGGACGCGCGGCGGGCGCAGGCGAGGCCGGCGTGGCCTGCGCCGAGGACGACGACGTCTGCGCTGAGCGTTCTGGCCGGCGCGGGCGTTTCCGGCTCGCTGCCGAGCCAGGCGGGGGCGGGGAGATCGAGCGGGATGTCCCGCTCCGGCGGCGCCTGCGTGCCGGGGCCGCCGAGTCTGCCGAATTGTGCCATACGGGGGTTCCTCCTTATCAGTGCATCCGGAACGGACCCGGAAAAACGAAATTTAAGCATACTGAACATATCACACAAAACGGCGCGCGTCAAGAAAAGCCGGCCCCGCGCGGCTTATTTTTGCCAATGCGCAAGCGTCGGCACGACGGCCTCCATGTGCGCGCGGACCTGCTCGGCGGGCCAGGCGTCGCTGGCCATATGGGCGACGCAGAAGTCAATGAGCTGTTCGGCGCTTTCGTATTTGAACTCGCCGCCGTCGTAGCACCACTTGCAGTAGTCCTCGTCGATGGCGCCGTCCGGGGCGTGGCTGACGGTCGTGTCGTCCAGCGGCATGCCGCAGCACTGGCAGATGAGCTGCCGCGGCGCGCCGAGCAGCGTGTTGATCGAAACGTCGTAGAGCCGGGAGAGCAGCTTGAGCGTCTCGGTATTCGGCACGGTCTCACCCGTCTCCCAGCGGCTGACAGCCTGCCGCGTCACGTGTACGCGCTCGGCCAGCTCCGCCTGCGTCAGGCCGTGGTCCAGCCGCAGATTTTTCAGGGTATCCCGCATTTCCATAGTGTGCGCCTCCTCATTTTTTCGGGTTTGACGCCATTATGCCACACGCCCGCATGGTCTGGCAAGCAACTGCCGGTTGCGCGGGCGGGGAACACCGGCAAAGGCTTGACAGCAGCGCAGCGGAAGATTAAAATAACAAGAATGAGCGCCCGCGCGGGCGGGAAGCAGAAGGGGAGACGGGGCCATGCAGATCATTGCGCGCATCCGCAGCGATTTTCCGACGAAGTTCGGCATCCCGCGGCAGAGCGGCCTTGTCGACGAGCTGGAGGCGGCCGTTGTGTTCGAGCCGGAGTTCCGCAATCCGGACGCCGTGCGCGGGCTGGACGGGTTTTCGCACCTGTGGCTCATCTGGCAGTTTTCCGCCGCGGTAAGAGAGACGTGGTCGCCGACGGTGCGGCCGCCGCGGCTCGGCGGGAATACGCGCATGGGCGTGTTCGCAACGCGCTCGCCGTTCCGGCCGAACCCGATCGGGCTGTCGTGCGTGCGTCTTGCGCGGGTAGAGGTTTCGCCGGAGCTGGGGCCGGTGATCTTCGTGCGCGGGGCAGACCTCATGGACGGCACGCCGATCTACGACATCAAGCCGTACATTCCATACGCAGACTGCCGCCCGGAGGCGACGGGCGGATTCACGGACGGCGCAGGGGACTTTTTGCTGACCGTAAGCTGCGCGGACGAGCTGCTCGAGGCCGTGCCGCAGGCGCGGCGGGACGCGCTGCTCGCCGTGCTCTCGCACGATCCGCGGCCGTCGTATCAAAGCGACCCGGAGCGGGTGTACGGCATGTCGTTTGCAGGGTGCAACGTGCGCTTTCGCGTGAGTGGCGGCGCGCTGACCGTGACGGACATCACGCGGGAGAACTGAATCAACGGGGAAAGATGGGGACAAAATGGGCTTTATAGAGCTGCTGTTGCTCGCGGTCAGCCTGTCCATGGACGCGTTTGCCGTGTCCGTGTGCAAGGGGCTGGCGCTGCCGCGCATCACGGGAAAACAGGCGTGCCTTGTCGGCGCGTGGTTCGGCGGATTTCAGATGCTCATGCCGGCGCTCGGCTATCTGCTCGGCTCGGCGTTTGCGCAGTACATCACGTCGTTTGATCACTGGATCGCCTTTGTGCTTCTGGCGGTCATCGGCGCGAACATGATCAAGGAGTCGCGCGGGGACGGCGAGCAGGCCGACGGCTCGCTCACATGGCGGGCCATGCTGCCGCTGGCCGTCGCGACGAGCATCGACGCGCTGGCCGTCGGCGTGACGTTCGCGTTTTTGATCGGGCGCACGGGCGAGCTGCTGTTTGCCTTTGCCATCATCGGCGTGACGACGTTTTCTCTCTCGGCCGCGGGCGTGCGGCTGGGGCATACGGTCGGCGCAAAGTACAAGTCGCGCGCCGAGCTGGTCGGCGGCGTCATCCTCATTCTGCTGGGCTTGAAGATCCTGCTCGAGCATCTGGGCGTCCTCGGCTAAAGCGGACGAAACCATAAAATTGATCGAAAGAAGGAACTACCATGAGCGATTGCACACACAACTGCGAAAGCTGCGGCTCTGACTGCGGCGAGCGCACGGCTCCGCAGAGCCTGCGCGTGGCCGGAAACAGCCACTCCACCATCAAAAAAGTCATCGGCGTCGTCAGCGGCAAGGGCGGCGTCGGCAAGTCGATGGTCACGAGCATGCTGGCTGTGGCCGCGCAGCGCGAGGGCTACAAGGCCGCCGTGCTCGACGCGGACGTCACCGGCCCGTCCATCCCGAAGGCGTTCGGCCTGACCGGGCTGGCGCAGAACTCTGAGTTCGGCATCATTCCGGCCAAAACCAAAACGGGCATCGAGGTCATGAGCGTCAACCTGCTGCTGGAAAACCCGTCTGATCCCGTCGTGTGGCGCGGCCCGGTCATCTCCGGCGTTGTGACGCAGTTCTGGACGGATGTGTTCTGGGGCGATGTGGACTATCTGTTCGTCGATATGCCGCCCGGAACGGGCGACGTGCCGCTGACGGTGTTCCAGTCGCTTCCCATTGACGGCATCGTCATCGTGACGAGCCCGCAGGAGCTTGTGTCCATGATCGTCGGCAAGGCGGTCAAAATGGCCGAGATGATGGACGTCCCGGTGCTCGGCATCGTGGAGAATATGTCGTATTACGTCTGCCCGGACTGCGGCAAGCGCCATGCCATCTTCGGCCAGAGCCATCTCGAGACCGTCGCCGCCGAGCACGGCGTTGAAAAGATCGCGCGGCTGCCCATTGACCCGAAGCTCGCCGCTCTGACGGACGCGGGCGATGTCGAGCACGCGGATCCCGCGCTGCTCGCCGAGGTCGCAAAGCTCGTCGATCTGGCGTAAAAATAAGCACAAAAAACCGCGAAGCGCTCCGTGCGCTTCGCGGTTTTTGTTATGTGGATCTAATCTTTTTTACCGACGTAGGTGTCGTCGATCGTGAGCGCGACGAGCACGCCGAGGATGCACAGCGCGCCGATGAGGATGTACGCGTAGGCATAGCCGCCGGAGAGCGAGTTGCCGAGCGCGCCGCAGATCGTGATGCCGAGCGCGCCGATGATGGAGACGGCGGGCTTCATGACGCGGTAGCCGTTTTCAAAGTCGTACCGACCCCAGATGGTGCCGATGAGGCTGACGAGATAGTTTGCCGCGCCGCCGAGCATGATGCCCATGAACGGCTGGCCGATGAAGATGAGTACGTAGCCGAGATCCTTGCCGCTGCCCGGCGTGTGGACGAAGCCGCCGATGACGTTGAGCGCGAGCGAGAGGATGCCGAACAGGAACGTGATGATGATGGCCTTTTTCGTGCCGAGCTTCTGGTCCATGACGCCGCACAGGTAGCTGCCGACGCAGGCGACGAGGCCGGCGCAGGCGAGCATGGGCGTCACGTCGGCCACGTTTACAAAGCCGATCTGCGCCATGCGCGGGACAAAGTTCGACATGACGCCGAGCGAGAACAGCTCCATGACGCCGAGCGGGAAGATGATGCGCCAGACGTTTTTCGTCTTGAGGAACTGCTTCGGCTGCCAGATGGACGTCTTGCGGTAGGCGATGCCCGCTTCGAGCGCCTTCTGCGCCGCGGCGTGGTCAAAGCTGCTGTCGTTGTCCGGGTAGGCGCCTGCCTGCTCGGGGAAGTCCTTGACGAGCGCGAACACGAGCACGCCGAGGATGAGGCAGACGACGGCGAACATGTAGTAGATGCCGGACAGGCCGACGCCGCTGAGCAGCGCCGAGCAAAGCGGCGTCGCGATGGTGGCCGAGAGCGGGAAGCCGATGGTCACAATGCCCATGGCAAGGCCCTTTTTCGTCGGGAACCAGTTCGAGACGACGTTCAGGCTGGAGATGTAGCTGAAGCCCATGCCGCAGATGTTGGCCAGCGCAATGAAGATGAGGTACACCGGCGCCGCGCCGGCGAAGCTCCACAGGAAGCAGACGACCGCGTTGCACAGCAGCGCCAGGCCCCATGCGAACTTGTTGCCCCTCCGGCCGCCGAGCCAGCCGAAGAAAATGGCACCGGGGACGGAGATCCAGGCTGCAATGGTGGAGAAAACGTAGAGAATGCCGGGGTTCTGGAGACCGAGGCGGGCAGGCCAGCCGAGGCCGGTCTCCGGCAGGAGCGTGACGTTGAGCGAGTCATAGATGATCATTGCGTTGATGAGGATGCTGAAGAAGGTCAGGATCAGGATGATCCATCCCTTTGCGCCGAAACCTTTCGACTTGGACTGAGTCATGGTTATTCCTCCTAAAAAATGATCGGGTCTCCTGAATAAATTGTAACAGTTTGAACAATATTTGACCAATACCTGTTTGACGCGCCAAACATTCCTGGTGGTTATAGGTGAGGGGGTTGGAGGGGTGCGAGGAGGGTAGGGACGGATCGTATCCGCCCGATGGGGTGCGCCGGTTGCGGAGAGCGCCAAGGCTCCCCTGTGCAAGGGGAGCTGTCGCCGGAACGGCGACTGAGGGGTTGTAGGGTTGGATTTTGCACAAGGTTGGTCGAATGGGACCGCCCCTGCGGGTTTGAGCATATAAATTGTTGCGCCGTAAACCCTCTGCCCTACAACCCCTCCGTCACGGCCTCGCGGCCGTGCCACCTCCCCTTGCACAGGGGAGGCTTTGGCGCGGTGCGCGTCCGGCTGCTGAGCGATACCGGACAACGCCGTAGGGCGGGATGGCCCCATCCCGTCGCTTTGACTGCGTCAGCGCGTCTGCACCCGGTGCGATTTCCCACCCCTGCCCTGCATTGACAAACCCGCAAACTGCGCTATAATAAGAACAAATGTTTGCTTATTGCGGCGCAGCGGAGGAGGCGGAGCCATGCGGCAGGTGATTTTGCACAGCGATCTCAATTCGTTTTACGCGTCGGTGGAGATGCGGCTGGATCCGGGGCTGCGGGGGCGGGCGGTGGCGGTGTGCGGGTCAGTGGAGAACCGGCACGGGATCTGCCTTGCCAAGTCGCAGAAGGCGAAGGAGGCGGGCGTCAAGACCGGCATGGCCGTGTGGCAGGCGAAGCAGTGCTGCCCGGAGCTTGTCATCGTGCCGCCGCAGTATGACCAATATCTGAAGTTCTCCAGACTCGCGCGGGAAATCTATCAGCGCTACACCGACCGCGTCGAGCCGTTCGGGATGGACGAATGCTGGCTCGACCTCACGGGCTGCCCGATGAAGGACGCTCGCGCGGCGGCAGACGAGCTGCGCCGCGTCATGCGCGAGGAGCTCGGGCTGACGGTGAGCGTCGGCGTGTCGTTCAACAAAATTTTCGCAAAGCTCGGCTCGGACATGAAAAAGCCGGACGGCACGACCGTCATCGGCGAGGATTTTCGCGAGACGATCTGGCCGCTGCCGGCCAGAGAGCTCCTGTATGTCGGCCCCGCGACGGAGCGCAAGCTCGCCTCACACGGGATCTTTTCCATCGGTCAGATCGCGCTGGCCGACCCCTCGTTTCTGCGGCGGCTGCTCGGCGTGCACGGGCTGAGCCTGCACGCCTATGCCAACGGGCGGGACTGCTCGGCCGTTATGCCGTATGGCTACCGCGCGCCGGTGAAGTCCGTCGGCCACGGCGTGACGTGCCGGAGCGACCTGACGGAAAAAGACGAGATGTTCCGCATCCTGCTCGAGCTTTCGCAGGACATCGGGCGCAAGCTGCGATCTTATCATCTTCTGGCCGGCGGCGTGCAGATCGGCGTGCGCGACAGCCACCTTGCCACGCGGCAGTACCAGTGCATGCTCGAGATCCCGACGGCCGACGCGCTCGAGCTTGCGCGCTGCGGCGGGCGGCTGCTGCAAAAATGGACGGGCGGCGCGGTGCGGGCGCTGACGATCACAGCCATCGAATTGTGCGAGGAGTCGCGCGCGCAGCAGCTGACGCTCTTTGACGACAGCGCCCGGCGCGGCCGCCGCGAGCGGCTCAACCGCACGCTCGACGAGCTGGAAGGGCGCTTCGGCCGCCGCGCCGTCTATCCGTCGAGCCTGCTGCTCAATGAAAAAATGCCGCGCGACGGGCGAAACGAGGTGGAGCTGCCGGGGCTGATGTACAAATAAAGAGCGCCCCGGGAGACCCGGAGCGCCCGTATCACTCGAACAGAACGCCGTTTCCGCTCTCAAAGAGCAGCGACTCATAGTCGCGCAGGCACACGACGATGTCGGGCTGATGGCGCGCGACGTAATCGGCGACGCTCATGTCTGTATAATGCCGCTTGTCGAGCGAGCGCATCTCGTCGAAGCTGTAATAGGCCAGCGACTCGAAGGCGTTCGTGAAGCTGTCGCCGAAGATGAGCGCCGTCGGCAGCTCCGGCCGGCCGGTGCGGATGACGGTCTCGGCGATGTCGCCGCCCATGTAGAGGCTGTAGAGCACGTCGGACGTGTCGCTTGCGGGCATCTGATAGACCGTCGCGGCGACGGAGACGCCGTTGTCCTCGCGCGTGAAGCCGACGGGCTCGGAAAACGTTGCGGCGTAGAGCGGCTCGCCGGAGTCCCAGAGGCCCAGCAGCTTGCGCGCGTAGGCGCCGAGGTAGGGATTTTGCAGCGCGCGGAGCGTCACGCCGTCATCGAGCGCCGGGCAGGGGAGATCGACGCCCTGCACCTCACGCACGCGGCCGCACAGCGCGCGCCAGGTCTCATACGCGCCGTAGAGGCTGTAGTGGTTGTCGACCGTCGAGGAAAACTGCGCCCGGCCGCCGAGGCGGTCAAATTCTTCGCCCATGTCGATGAGCTCGATATTGCGCGCGGCGAGCGCGGCACAAAACGCCGGAAGCTCAACGGCGGTGTAGGCGGATTTGTTATAAAGATAGGACGGATAGAGATCCTCGAGGCTTGCGTACTGGCACGGGACGGCGATGTAGTAAAAGTGGCCGCCGTAGGACGCGACCGCGTCGCGCAGCCGCGCAAGGTCGTCGGCTACGCGCTCGGCCTTGCGCGCGACGGCGTCTGCATCGACGTCGGCGTAGGCCTTGAACGCGAGCAGCGCCGTGTCCGTCACGACGACGTCGTTCACGACCGGGCGGCGGAGCAGGGAAATGTCCGCCTTCGTCTTTGCGCGCACGAGCGTCTCGCGCCCGGCGGCGTGGTCGACGAGGTAGTCCTCCATCTGGTCAAAGTACGCCCCGCCGGATAGGCCCTCGCGCGAAAGCGGCGGGCAGACGGCGAGCGTGCGGTTCTCATAGTAATTGTAGGTGTCCTTCGGCTTGAGCGCCGTCACGAGCAGCGCGGCTGCCAAAAAAGCAAAAAACAGGAGCAAAAACGCGAAATCTGCAATCTTTTTCATGCCGCGCCCTCCTTAAAACCGGAAATAGATGAACGGGTTGAACGACCCGCTGACGAGCGACACGTACGACAGCGCCAGAAGCGCGAGCGCGAGCAGCTTCGGCCCGAGCTCGAGCGCCGCGGCGGCGAGTTTCCCGCTCTTTGCAGCGAGCTTTTTCTGAACCGCGCCCGCGACGGGGAAAATGGCGATGAGCCCGAGCAGCCATTCCGGCCAGTATTCAAGAATGTAATAGACCGCCTGCCCGGAAAAAGCCCCGTTCGCGCCGAACATCGCGCGAAGGTACGCCATTGCCGCCGAAAGCCCGTCCGCCCGGAAGAGCACCCAGCCGAGCACGACGGCGAGCATCGCACCAATATGCCGGATTGCCGCCGGGCAGCGCGAAAGCGCGCGGCCCCAGACGTATTTTTCGCCGAGCAGCAGAAAAAAGTACCACAGTCCCCAGCAGACGAAGTTCCAGCTCGCGCCGTGCCAGAGCCCGGTGAGGAACCACACAGCGAACAGATTGAAAACGTGCCGCGCGGGCGCGCAGCGGTTGCCGCCGAGCGGGATATAGACATAGTCGCGGAACCATGTGGACAGCGAGATGTGCCACCGCCGCCAGAAGTCCGTCACGGAGTCTGCGATGTAGGGATAGTTGAAGTTCTCGAGGAAATGGAACCCGAACATCCGGCCGAGGCCGATGGCCATGTCGGAGTAGGCGGAAAAATCAAAGTAAATTTGCAGCGTATAGGCCAGCGCGCCGAGCCATGCAAACGCGGCCGACGGCGCGCTCGCGCCGAACGCGGCGTCCGCCACGGCGGCGATGCCGTTGGCCAGCAGCATTTTCTTGCCGAGGCCGAAGCAGAACCGCTGCGCGCCCGCGGAAAACTCCGAAACGCTCTCACGCCGGTCGTCGATCTCGCCCGCGACGGTCGTGTAGCGCACGATCGGCCCCGCGACGAGCTGCGGGAAGAGCGAAATGTACAGCGCGACCTTCAGCGGATTTTTCTGCACGGCCGCGTCGCCGCGGCAGACGTCCACGACGTAGCTGAGCCCCTGAAATGTGAAAAATGAGATGCCGATGGGCAGCGTGATGCTTGGAACCGGCAGGGAAGCGCCGAGCGCGTTGACGCTCCGGACGAAAAATCCGGCATACTTAAAGTAGCCGAGCAGCGCAAGCCCGAGCGCGGCCGCGCCCCAGACGCCGATGCGCCGGACGGCTTTTTTTCCGCTGCCGCACAGAAGGCCGCCCAGATAATTGATCGCAATGGACACGAGCATGAGCGGCAGAAACCGCAGCCCCGCGCAGCCGTAAAACGCGAGGCTGAAGGCGAGCAGGATGAGGTTGCGCACACGGCGCAGGCGCGCGGGCGTGAGAAAATAGAGCGCGAGCAGCAGCGGCAGGAACACGATGAGAAACGACAGACTTGAAAATACCATGGCGGCCTCCGATCACGCGCGCTTTGCGTCCGCGATGCGGCGCAGCACGGCGGCCACGCCGTCATGCTCGCAGCGGCCGCAGACTTCGTCCGCCGCGGCCAGGCACGCGGGCGACGCGTCGGCCACCGCGACGCCGAATCCGGCCAGACGCAGCAGATCCGCATCGTTGTCCGCATTGCCGAACGCGGCCACCTGCGCCGGATCGATGCCGAGCAGGCCGCACAGCGCGCGCACGGCCGCGCCCTTCCCGGTGCGCGCGTCGACGAGCTCCAGCAGATGCGGCGCGGAGCTTGTGAGGTACACGCCGTCCATCGCGCCGGACAGCTGCGCGCGCAGCGCATCGCGGCGATCCGGGTCGGGGCAGACGAGGTTCAGGCTGTCCAGCTCGCCCGCGTGGGCGAGGACAAAGGCGCGGATGTCCGGCTCGGCCGTGCGCGTCGAGCGCACATACGGCACATAGGCCGGCGTGCAGCCGAAGGCGGCCGGATCGGCCAGATAGCGCGCGTCGCAGTGCGGAACGCCGCAGAGAAAGCCCTCCATGATAATATCGCCCGGCACAAGCGCGAGCGCGCGGTGAACAGCCGAACGGCTGAGCGTCATGGAAAAAACGCGCGCGCCGCCCGGCACGCGGCAGACGGCCGCGCCGTTCGACGTCACGGCGTAGCGCACGGCGCCGAGCGAGAGAAGCTCGCGCGGCAGCGAATGGTACGACCGCCCGGACGCGATGACGACCTCGACGCCGCAGGCGGCGAGGTCGCACACGGCACGCCGGGCCTCGGGTGAGAGCGATGCGTCCGGCCGCAGCAGCGTCCCGTCAAGGTCGAGCGCAGCGAGCCGGATGGATGCAGGGTCCATATCAAAAAACCGCCTTTCCGGTCAGATCGGGTGAGCTTGCATGGGAAACAGGTCAATTCTACCATAAATCCGGGCTGGTGGAAAGAAAATATATTCCGGAAAAATCATTGACAAGCCCGGCCGATTCCGGTATAATAGCCGATGCATGATTGTGTGGAGGAGCGCCCTATGCTGCTGTCTTTGGCCAAAATCATAGACTGTCCGGGCGCGTCGGTGCCGTTTGACGAAACGCTCGATTTTTCCGGGATGGAGTTCGGCTCGCAGGCGCCGGTGACGGAGAGCGTCCATGCGTCCGGCACGGTGCGCAACACCGCCGGGGTCATGATCCTGACCGGCGAAGTCCATACGCGCCTTCACTGCGTGTGCGACCGCTGCGCGCGGCCGTTCGAGCGCGACTTTTCCCTCCCGCTCCGCGCCGTCCTGACGGCGAAGCTGGAGAGCGAGGAAAACGAGGACGAGGAGCTCTTCGAGCTCGTCGGCGACAGCGTCGATCTCGACGACGTCATCAACACCGCCTTCGTGCTCAACATGGAGCAGAAATTCCTCTGCAAAGAGGACTGCAAGGGGCTGTGCCCCACCTGCGGCGCCGACCTGAACGAAGGCCCCTGCGGCTGCCGCGCCGAAGCCGATCCGCGTCTTGCTGCATTGCAGCAATGGCTGGAAAAGAAATGAATTTGTAAATCATAAGTTGCCGATTCAGGCATCCAGGACCTAAGGAGGTGTCACCATGGCAGTACCCAAGTGTAAAGTGTCCAAAGCACGTCGCGACAAGAGACGCAGCAACGTCTGGAAGCTGGAGATCCCCGGCGTCGTCGCGTGCCCGAACTGCGGCGCCCCCCGTTTGCCGCATCGCGCCTGCAAGGCCTGCGGTATGTACAACGGCCGTGAGGTCGTTGCGGTCAAGACTGCGAAGTAATGACTCTGCTTGAAAAGAGGAAGGCGTTTTTTCGCCTTCCTCTTTTTCTTGATTCGCGCTTTTCCGGTTGACCAAATCGCCGGAAAATGGCATAATACCAGAATACAAACACAAAAGGAGGGAATCTGCATGGCCAAGCCGCTCGTTGCGATCGTCGGCCGCCCGAATGTGGGCAAATCCCTGCTGTTCAATAAGCTGACCGGTCAGCGCACCGCCATCGTCGAGGACACGCCCGGCGTCACGCGCGACCGCATCTATGGGTCGACGGACTGGAACGGCCGCGAGTTCGACCTCGTCGACACCGGCGGCATCGAGCCGAACACCGACTCGGAGATGCTGCGCTTTATGCGCCGGCAGGCGGAGATCGCCGTGGAGATGGCCGACGTCATCGTCATGGTCGCGGACGTCAAGGTCGGCGTCACCGCGGCCGATCAGGAGATCGCGTCCATGCTCCAGCGCGCGAAAAAGCCCGTCGTGCTGGCCGTGAACAAGTGCGACAGCGTCGGCAAGATCAACCCGGACGTCTATGAGTTCTACTGCCTCGGCCTCGGCGACCCCATCGAGGTCTCGGCCGTCCACGGTCACGGCACGGGCGATCTGCTCGACGCCTGCGTGGCACATTTTCCGCCCGAGGACGACGAGCCGGAGGAGGACGACACCATCAAGGTCGCCATCATCGGCAAGCCGAACGTCGGCAAATCGAGCCTTTTAAACCGCGTGCTGGGCGAGGAGCGCGTCATCGTCTCCGACGTCGCCGGCACGACGCGCGACGCCATCGACAGCTACTTTGAAAACAGGTACGGCAAATACCGCTTCATCGACACGGCCGGTATGCGCCGGCGGTCGAAGGTAGATGACGCCATCGAAAAATACAGCAACATGCGCGCCATCGCGGCCATCGAGCGCGCGGACGTGTGCCTTATTATGATCGACGCCAACGAGGGCGTCACGGAGCAGGACACGAAGATCGCCGGCCTTGCGCACGAGGCGGGCAAGGCGTCCATCATCGTCGTCAACAAGTGGGACGCCGTTGAAAAGGACACGAACACCATGGACAAGATGACGGCGGACGTCCGGCGCGACCTCAGCTATATGTCCTACGCGCCGGTGCTGTTCATCTCTGCGCTCACGGGCGCGCGCGTGGATAAGCTCTTCGAGCTGATCAATTTCGTGAACGATCAGGCGGCCATGCGCATCTCGACCGGCATGCTCAACAGCGTGCTCGCCGACGCGACGGCGCGCGTCCAGCCGCCGAGCGACAAGGGCCGCCGTCTGAAGATCTACTATATGACCCAGACCTCGGTCAAGCCGCCGCACTTTGTCATCTTCTGCAACGACGCGCGCCTTTTCCACTTTTCGTACCAGCGCTATCTTGAAAACCAGATCCGCGGCACGTTCGGGATGCAGGGCACGCCCATCCGCATGACAATCCGCCAGAAGGGCGACAAGGAGGACTGACAAGTGGCGCTTCGCATTGTGCTGGCCATTCTGGCCGGGTATATTTTCGGCAACCTGAACGGCGCGATCATCACGTCGAATTTTGTCCTGCACGGTGACGTCCGTGAGCACGGCAGCGGCAACGCGGGGCTGACGAACTTCCTGCGCAGCTACGGCGGCGCGAGCACGTTCCTGGTGCTGGCCATCGACATCGGAAAGACGGTGCTCGCGTGCCTTGTCGGCATGTGCCTGTTCTCGGAGTATGGCCTTGAGGCGGAGGGCAAGATGCTCTGCGGCATGGCATGCGTCGTCGGGCACATGTTTCCGGTCGTGTACGGCTTTAAGGGCGGAAAGGGCATCTTGTCCGCCGGGACGCTTGCCGTTGTCATGGACTGGCGCATGGGGCTTGCCGTCCTCGGGATTTTTGCCGTCGTCGTCGTCTGCACGCGCTATGTCTCCCTCGGCTCGATCATCGCGGCGGCGGCGTACCCGCTTGCGGGGCTCGCCTTTTTCTGGGGCGACTGGGCCGTGGTGCTTATGATGCTGGCCGTCGGCATTCTGGCCGTGTATATGCACCGGGCGAACATTGAGCGGCTCGTGCATCATACGGAGTCGAAATTCTCCATCCATAAAAACAAACCCTGAACTTTGCAAAGCGGCTGTGCCGGCACAGCCGCTTTTTTCTCACGGAGGCGATCGCATGAACATTGCAGTACTCGGCAGCGGAAGCTGGGGCACGGCGCTTGCCATGCTGCTGCTGGAAAACGGCCATGACGTTACGCTCTGGGCGCGCTCTGCCCATCATGCGGAGCAGATGGCGGCCACGCATGAAAATCCGCGCCTTTCCGGCGTGACGCTGCCGGACGGGCTGAAATTCTCGTCCGACATTGCGTGCGCGGCAGGAAAGGAGCTTGTCGTGCTGGCCGTGCCGTCGTTTGCCGTGCGCGAGACGGCGCGCGCGGCCGCGGCGCATCTTGATCTCGGCGCGCTGCCCGTGTGCGTGGCGAAGGGCATCGAGCGCGGCACGTCGCTGCGCTTGAGTCAGACGGCAGAGCAGGAGCTCGGCCGCGTGTGCGCCGTGCTCTCCGGGCCGTCACATGCAGAGGAGGTCGCGCGCGGCCTGCCGACGGGCTGCGTGGCCGCGTGTGCGGATCTTCGCAAGGCCGAGATCGTGCAGGATGCGTTCATGAACGAGCGCTTTCGCGTCTACGCCAGCGACGACCCCATCGGCGTCGAGCTCGGCGGCGCGCTGAAAAACATCATCGCGCTGTGCGCCGGCGTGTCCGACGGCATGGGGCTCGGCGACAACACGAAGGCGCTTTTAATGACGCGCGGGCTGACGGAGCTGGCGCGGCTGACCATGGCGCTCGGCGGCCGGCGCGAGACGGTCGCGGGGCTGTCCGGCGTCGGCGACCTCATTGTGACATGCACGTCCATGCACTCTCGAAATCGCCGCGCGGGCATCCTCATCGGCCAGGGCAAAGCGCCCGAGCAGGCCATGGAGGAGGTCGGCGCCGTCGTCGAGGGCTACTATGCCGCCGCCTCCGCGCGCGAGCTGGCCGGGAAGGCCGGCGTGGAGATGCCCATCACCGAGCAGGTCTATCAGGTTCTCTACGAGGGCAAGGACCCCCACGGCGTCCCGGCCGCCCTGATGACGCGCTCCCGCAAAAATGAGCTTGAGAATGCGGGCTGGCAGTAAAAAAAGAAGCGCCCTCCCGGCCGGGAGGGCGCCTTTTTGCACGATGGCAATAAAAAAGGCGCTCACCGGTGTGAGCGCCTTTTGTTATGCACGATCTCAGATCGCACGGGTAACCTTGCCCGAACGCAGGCAGCGTGTGCAGGCATACACATGGCACGGAGTCCCGTTGACAATCGCTTTCACGCGTTTGACATTCGGTTTCCAAGCCCTGTTGGACCGTCTGTGGGAGTGGGAGACTTTGATACCAAAAGTAACGCCCTTGCCGCAGATATCGCACTTAGCCATTTGCTGCACCTCCTTGCCTTGTAGATCAATCACGAAGATAGGACGCTTTGAAGCGCCGACTGCTATATTAGCAGATGCGGGGAGAAAATGCAATAGAAATTTTCCTTTTTTCGCATTTTGTTTTTTGGGACGCGGTTGCCAAACGGCATAAAAGCGGATATAATCAAAAAAACGGGGTGAGGAACGTGGCAAATTACAGCGTGCCGCTGACGCAGATCGCGGAGGAGTTCAATCTGACGCCGGTCTACAAGGCGAGCAATTACGAGAAGATCCGCGTCACGACGGAGGACGTCAACCGGCCGGGCTTGCAGCTGACGGGCTTTTTTGAGCACTTTGAGCCCGCGCGGCTTCAGGTCATCGGCCTTGTGGAGAACACCTATCTCGAGGGGCTGTCCGGCGAGGAGCGCTTTGTTGTGTTCGACCGGTTTTTTTCCTATCAGATCCCGGGGCTCATCATCGCCCGCGGGCTTGAGCCGATCGACGAATGCGTCGTCATGGCCAAGAAGCACGACATCACGGTTCTGCAGTCGAGCGAGACAACGAGCGACCTCGTCAGCCGCCTTATCGCGACGCTCAAGGTCTATCTCTCGCCGTGCGTCACGCGCCACGGCGTGCTCGTCGAGGTCTACGGCGAGGGCCTGTTCCTGACGGGCGAGAGCGGCGTCGGCAAGTCCGAGGCGGCCGTGGAGCTCATCAAACGCGGCCACCGGCTCATCGCCGACGACGCCGTGGAGATCAAAAAAGTGACGGAGCATTCGCTCGTCGGCACGGCGCCGGAGCTCATCCGGCACTACATCGAGCTGCGCGGCATCGGCGTGACGAATGTGGCGCAGCTGTTCGGCATGGGCGCCGTCAAGGACAGCGCCAACATCGACATGGTCATCCACATCGAGCCGTGGCGCGACGGCTACGCGTATGACCGCATGGGGCTGGAGGATCACGTCGTGGACATCCTCGGCGTGCAGGTGCCGGCGCTGACCATCCCGGTCAAGCCGGGGCGCAACCTCGCGGTCATACTGGAGGTCGCCGCCATGAACAACCGCCAGAAGAAGATGGGCTACAATGCGGCCAAGGAATTCTCCGACCGCATCAACCAAAGATTCGAAAGCGCGATCAACAACTAAGCCGGAGCGGCCACAGACGTGGCCGCTCTTATTTATTTGTAAAATTTATGTTTCGGGCGGGCGGGGCTATTCTAATTTTTCAAAATGTCTGCTATAATGAAACGAAATTATCCACCCGGAGGCGTTTATGAACAGCATGACGGAGTTTTTTGCGGCGCTGCGCAAGAGCGCGCCGGAGATCGAGAGCGCGGAGAACGAGCCGCTCTCGAATCACACGTCGTTTCGGATCGGCGGGCCGGCCGCGGTGTTTGCAAAACCGAAAACCGAGGCGCAGCTGCGCACGCTGCTCGATCTGGCCGGGCGCTCCGGCATCCGGCCGGTCATTCTGGGCGCAGGCACGAATGTTCTGGCCCCGGATGAGGGGCTGGACACGCTCGTCATCTGCACGCGCGGCTGCCTCGGCGGCATCCGGCGCGCAGGCGAGACCGGCCTGGAGGCCGGCGCGGGCGTGACGCTCACGCAGCTTGCAAATTTCGCGTGCGAGGCCGGCCTTGCAGGGCTGGAGTTTGCACACGGCATCCCCGGCACCGTCGGCGGCGGCGCGGTCATGAACGCCGGCGCCTACGGCGGCGAGCTGGCCGACGTGCAGACCTGCACATGGGGCGCCCGGCAGGACGGCCGGGCGTGGCGCTGCGAGGGCGCCGAGCAGGGCTTCGGCTATCGCAAGAGCGCGTTTGCACGCGGCGGCGTCATCGTCACGCGGGCGGAATACCGCCTGACGCCGGACGATCCGGCGGCCATCCGCGCGCGGATGAACGAGCTTTTCGAAAAGCGCCGCGCGTCGCAGCCGCTCGACGTCCCCTCGGCCGGCAGCACGTTCAAGCGGCCGGCGGGCGCGTATGCTGCCGCGCTCATTGACAAGGCGGGGCTCAAGGGGACGCGCGTCGGCGGCGCTGCCGTCTCGGAAAAGCACGCGGGCTTCCTCATAAACGCCGGCGGCGCGACGGCGGAAGATGTCAAGGCGCTCATCGCGCTCGTGCAGGAGCGCGTTTTTGAGGCGAGCGGCATCCGGCTCGAGCCGGAGATCCGGATCCTGTAAGGAGGCGCGAACCATGCAATTTCTCATCATTTCGGGGCTCTCCGGCGCGGGCAAGAGCAACGCCGCGTCCAATCTGGAGGACCTCGGCTTTTACTGCGTGGACAATATGCCCGCGGCGCTCATTGGCCAGTTTGCGCAGATCTGTCTGGCCACGCGCGGGCGATATGAAAAGGTCGCGCTCGTCACGGACATCCGCGGCGGGCTGACGTTCGACACGCTCTTCCGCGCGTTCGACGAGCTCGATCAGATGGGCTGCGAATACTCCGTCGTGTTCATGGAGGCCACGCGCGAGGCCATCATCAAGCGCTACAAGGAGACGCGCCACAAGCATCCGCTCACGTCCGACGGCACACCGCTGCTCGAGGCCGTCGAGCGCGAGGCGCAGCTGCTCACACCCGTGCGCAACCGCGCGGGCTATATCATCGACACGACGAACCTGTCCACAGCCAAGCTGCGCGGCGAGCTGATCCGCCTGTTCGGCGGCAGCGTGCGCGAGCGCGCCATGGCGGTAAGCGTCATGTCATTTGGCTACAAATACGGCCTTCCGATGGATGCCGACCTTGTGTTTGACGTTCGCTTTCTGCCCAATCCGTACTACATCGCCGAGCTGAAAAAGCTCTCCGGCCTCGACGCGCCGGTGCGCGATTTTGTGTTTTCCTACCAGCAGACGAAGGACTTTCTTGCAAAGCTTGAGGATATGCTGGCGTTCTTGCTTCCGTTTTATCTGGAGGAGGGCAAGAGTCAGCTCGTCATCGCCATCGGCTGCACCGGCGGGCGGCACCGCTCGGCGGCCGTCGCCGAGGAGGTCGGCCGCGTCGTGGCCAAACAGGGCTTTGCTGCGACCGTCAGCCACCGCGACCTCGGGAGGGGCGGCCGATGATCCCGCCGCGCGAAGACGGCACGAAGGTCTATGTTCCGGGGCGGGGCAAGCCGCGCATCGCGGTGCTCGGCGGCGGGCATGGGCTTTCTACGATGCTGCGCGGGCTCAAGCAGTACACGCCCAACATCACGGCCATCGTCACCGTCGCCGACGACGGCGGCGGCTCGGGCACGCTGCGCTCGGAGCTTGGGATGCTCCCGCCGGGCGACATCCGCAACTGCATTCTGGCCCTTGCCAACACGGAGCCGGCCATGGAGCAGCTGCTGGGCTACCGCTTCACGGAGGGCTCGCTTGCCGGGCAGAGCTTCGGCAACCTGTTCCTCGCGGCGCTCAACGGCATCTCCGACACGTTCGATCAGGCCGTGCGGCGCATGGGCGAGGTCTTAGCCATCACGGGCCGCGTGCTTCCCGTCACGAACCAGAACGTCCACCTCGAGGCCGAGTTTGAAAACGGGCAGACCGTGTTCGGCGAGAGCCGTATTTTCCGCGCGAAAAAGCAGACGGACAGCCCCATCCGCTGCGTCCGCCTTGTGCCGGAGCACCCGCGCGCGCTGCCGGAGAGCGTCGGCGCGATCCTCGACGCCGACCTGATCGTCCTCGGGCCGGGCAGCCTCTACACGAGCGTCATCCCCAACCTGCTCGTCGACGGCATCGCCGAGGCCATCCGCGCCTCGCGCGCGCTGCGCGTGTTTGTGATGAACATCATGACGCAGGACGGCGAGACGGAGGGCTACACCGGCCCGGATCATCTGCGCGCGCTGCGCACGCACGGCGGCGACGGCCTTGTGGACGTCTGCCTGGCCAATCACGCGCCCGTTCCGCAGGAGCTCATCGCGGCCTACCGCGCCGAGGGCGCCGAGCCGCTTGCCCTCTGCCGGGACGAGCTTGAACAAATGGGCGTGCGCGTGGCTGAGGCCCCGCTGCTGGCCGTGGAAGAGAATTTCGTGCGCCATGACGCAAAGCGCCTTGCGCAGTCGCTCATGGAGCTTTTGTGGCAGCATCAGGCCGGGCTGCGCGGAAGAGGAGGCAGGTAAATGTCGTTTTCATCGAACGTCAAGGCGGAGCTGTGCCGCGCCGCCGTGCAGAAAAAATGCTGCGCGGCGGCCGAGTGCTACGGCGTGCTGCTCTACTGCAATACGTTTTCTTCCTCGCTCATCCGCATCGTGACGGAGAGCGAGGACTTTGCCGCGCGCCTTCCGAAGCTGCTGCGCCGCGCGTTCGGCTTCAATTTTGACGAGGCGCCGGACGGCCCTGCGGCCAAGCAGGTGTTCCAGATCACGGACCGGGAGAAGATCGCGGATATTTTTTCGCAGTTCGGCTATGACGCGCGCAGCAGCCTGGCGCTGCACGTCAACCTCGGCGTGCTCGAGGACGAGTGCTGCCGCGCCTCGTTCCTGCGCGGGGCGTTTCTGGCCGGCGGGTCGGTCACGGATCCGGAAAAACGCTACCACCTCGAGCTGACGACGTCGCACCAGATCGTCGGACGCGAGACGTACTCGCTTCTGCTTGAGATGGGCTTTTCGCCGAAGGACACAATGCGAAACGGCAGCCTTGTGCTCTATTTCAAGCAGTCCGAGGCCATCGAGGACGTCCTGACGCTGCTCGGCGCGCCGCTGTGCGCCATGGGCATTATGGAGGCGAAGGTCGAAAAGGATCTGCGCAACTCCGTCAACCGCCGCGTCAACTGCGAGACGGCCAACCTCACAAAGGTCGTCGACGCGGCGCAGGAGCAGCTCGTCGCGATCCGGCGGCTCGACCTTTCCGAGCTTCCGCCGAAGCTGCGCCAGACGGCCGAGCTCCGGCTGGAAAATCCGGAGTGCACGCTCTCCGAGCTTGCCGGGATGCTCGACCCACCCATCACAAAGTCGGCCATCAATCACCGCATGCGCAAGCTCATCGAGCTGGCCGGGAAGAGGGGAGGCGGCCTATGAGCTTCGTCCATCTGCACGTCCATACCGAATTCAGCCTGCTCGACGGCGCCTGCCGCATCGGTGCGATCATGGAGCGCCTCAAGGAATTGGGGCAGGACACATGCGCCATCACCGACCACGGCGTCATGTATGGCTGCATCGACTTCTATAAAGCCGCAAAAAAGGCGGGCATCAAGCCGATCATCGGCTGCGAGGTCTACGTCGCCCCACGCTCGCGGCACGACCGCGTCCACGGCATCGACAACGAAAACCGCCACCTCGTGCTCCTGTGCAAAAACGAGACGGGCTACCGGAACTTAAGCTACATGGTCTCGCAGGGCTTTGTGGACGGCTTTTACGGCCGCCCGCGCATCGACATGGAGCTGCTGCGCGCGCACAGCGAGGGGCTCGTCGCCCTGTCGGCGTGCCTGGCCGGCGAGATCCCGCACAGGATCCTCGCGGGCGACTATGACGGCGCAAAGCAGACGGCGCTGGAGATGAGCGCGCTGTTCGGGCCGGACGATTTTTACCTCGAGCTTCAAGACCACGGCATCGCCGAGCAGAACGCGGTCAATCAGGGATTATTGCGCATCGCGCGCGAGACGGGTCTGCCGCTCGTTGCGACGAATGACGCGCACTACCTGCGCAAAGAGGACTCCGCCATGCACGACGTGCTGCTGTGCATCCAGACGGGCAAGACGATCGACGACCCCGACCGCATGAAATTCGAGACGGAGGAATTCTATCTCAAAAGCGAGCAGGAGATGGCCGCGCTCTTTCCCAACCAGCCCGACGCCATCGCCAACACGCAGAAGGTCGCCGACCGCTGCAATCTTGAGATCGAGTTCGGCAAGTACCACCTGCCGCAGTTCCAGATCCCGGAGGGGTACACGAACTGGACATACTTTGAAAAGCTCTGCCGCGAGGGCTTCGCGGCGCGCTATCCGGACGACGACGGCACAGGCGCGCGCCAGCTTGACTACGAGATGCAGACCATCCGCGACATGGGCTATGTGGACTACTTCCTCATCGTGGCCGACTTCGTCGGCTTCGCCCGCGCGGCCGGCATCCCGGTCGGGCCGGGGCGCGGCAGCGCGGCGGGCAGCATCGTTTCCTACTGCCTGCACATCACGGACGTCGACCCGATGCAGTACGCGCTCGTCTTTGAGCGATTTCTGAATCCCGGCCGCGTGAGCATGCCGGATATCGACATGGACTTCTGCGCCAACCGCCGCGGCGAGGTCATCGACTACGTCACGGAAAAGTACGGCGCAGACCACGTCGCGCAGATCGTCACGTTCGGCACCATGGCCGCGCGCGGCGCCATCCGCGACGTCGGCCGCGCGCTCAACATGACCTACGCTGAGACGGACGTCGTGGCCAAGGCCGTGCCGACGACGCTGCACATCACGCTTGACGAGGCGCTCAAGGCGTCGAGCCAGCTGCGCGATCTCTACGACGGCGACGAACGCGTCCGCCGCCTCATCGACACGGCCCGCTCTATCGAGGGCATGCCGCGCAACACCTCCACGCACGCCGCGGGCGTCGTCATCACGGCGCGGCCGGTCTATGAGTACGTCCCGCTCGCGACGAACGACGAGACGGTCGTCACGCAGTACACGATGACGACGCTCGAGGAGCTCGGCCTGCTGAAAATGGACTTCCTCGGCCTTCGCAACCTCACGGTCATCGACGACGCGGAAAAGGAGATCCGGAGGACCGAGCCGGACTTTGACATCACCAAGGTCCCGCAGGACGACCCCGAGACGTTCCGGATGCTGACCGAGGGCAGAACGTGCGGCGTGTTCCAGCTCGAATCGGCCGGCATCACGGCCGTGTGTACGGGGCTTCGCCCGCAGTCGGTCGAAGACATGACGGCCATTGTCGCGCTCTACCGCCCCGGCCCCATGGACTCCATCCCGAAGTTCATCGCGGCCAAGCACGACCCGGCCTCCATCCGCTACCGCACGCCGCTGCTCAAGCCCATTTTGTCCGTCACCTACGGCTGCATGGTCTATCAGGAGCAGGTCATTGAAATTTTCCGCCAGCTCGGCGGCTACACGCTTGCGCAGGCGGACAATATGCGCCGGGCCATCTCCAAGAAAAAGCAGGACGTCATCGTCTCCGAGCGGCGCGCATTCGTCTACGGCGACGAGTCCCGCGGCATCTGCGGCGCGGTAGCAAACGGCGTGGCCGAGGCGGACGCGAACGCGCTCTACGATGAGATATTGGACTTTGCAAACTACGCCTTCAACAAGGCGCACGCCGTGAGCTACGCCATCGTCTCCTACGAGACGGCGTACCTCAAGTGCCACTACCCGAAGGTCTACATGGCCGCGCTCATGACGAGTGTGCTGGACTCCCCGGCGAAGATCGCAGAGTACATCGCCGAGTGCAAAGAGCTGGAGATCCCGCTGCTCGAGCCGGACATCAACGAGTCCGGCGACAATTTCACGGCCGTGAACGGCGGCATCCGCTTCGGTCTTGCCGCGGTGAAGAACATCGGCCGCGGCTTTGTCCGGCGGCTCATGGCCGAGCGGGAGGCCAACGGCCGCTTCCGCTCGCTGGAGGATTTCTGCACGCGGATGCAGGGGCAGGATCTCAATAAGCGCGCCGTGGAAAACCTCATCAAATGCGGCGCGATGGACGGCTTTGGCCTGTACCGCTCGCAGCTGCTGCAGATTTACGAGGCCGTGCTCGACACGGTGCTCGAAGCGCGCCGCCGCAATGTAGAAGGCCAGACGTCGCTCTTTGATTTCGGCGCGGAGGAGGAAGAGCAGCCCTCTGCCGCCGCGTCCATCCCCGTGCCGAACATCCCGGAGCTTCCCGTGCGCGAGCGCATGGCCATGGAAAAGGAGACGACGGGGCTCTATCTCTCCGGCCATCCCATGGACGGCTACCGCGAGCAGGTGCGCCGGCTCGGCGCCGTGACGCTCGGCTCCATTCTGGCGGATTTTTCAAATCCCGAGGGCCCGCAGACCTACCGCGACGATCAGCCCGTCACCGTGGCGGGCGTCGTGCAGGGCGTGAAGATGAAGACCTCGCGCAACAACACGTCGTTTGCCTACGTCACGCTCGAGGACGACACAGGCTCTGTTGAAATGCTCGTCTTTGCGCGCGGACTGCAGCAGTACGGCGGATATTTGCAGGAGAATTCGGCCATCGTCGTGCAGGGACGCATCTCCGCGCGCGACGATAAGGATCCGCAGATCATGCTCAATACCGCCCAGCCCATTTCGGACGCCGCGGTCATGCCGCCTCCGCCGGAACGGCCGGCTGCGCCGCAGATGAGCAAGCTCTATCTGCGCCTTGAAAGCGAGAACAGCCTCGCCTACCGCAAGGCGCGCGCCATCCTCAACATGTTCCCCGGCCCCGTGCCCGTCATTTTGTACTTCCTTGACACGAAGGCCCGCCGCGGAACGGCCTGCACGCCCATGCCCGCCATGCTCGCCGAGCTGCGCGGCCTGCTCGGCGAGGGAAGCGTCGTTCCGAAATAGAAATATCTGTTCAAATGTTCCGGCTTATGCTATAATGTATGGATGGGGCTTCATACCCTGACGCAATACCGGATGAAAAGGGGGAAAGCGGCTGTGAAGCGAAAAAAAACTGCACTGCTTGCACTCGCGGCGCTCTTTGCGCTGCTGCTTTGCGGCTGCTTTGCCCAGCCGATGGAGGAGCTCTATGCGCTGCCGCGCCAGTCGGACGACTACAACAACCTCCAGCAGGCCATCGACGCGGTCATGGCGGCCGGGACGACCTACTGCGCGCCGGCCACGGGTTCAAATCAGCAGCCTGTCCAGCTGGCCGACCTCGACGGCGACGGCGAGGACGAGGCCATCGTGTTTTTGAAGGCCAGCGACGAAAAGCCGCTCAAGCTCTATCTGTTCGACCTTGTGGACGGCGCCTACCAGAACATCGCCGTCATCGAGGGCAGCGGCAGCATGTTCGACCGCGTGGAATACGTTGAGCTTGACGGCGAGCCGGGCGCGGAGATCGTCGTGGGCCGTCAGGTGTCCGAGCAGGTCTTGCAGGCGCTTGGCGTCTATGCGCTGCGCGACGGGCACATCGTGGAGCTACTCAGCTGCAACTACACCGAGTACACGGTCACCGACCTGACCAACGACGGCGTGAGCGACCTGTTCGTCCTCCGCTTCGACGCGGAGGAGCGCACGGGCGTGGCTGAGCTTTATACCTATAACAATGGCATGATGGAGCGCGAGCCGGAGGCGTCCATGTCCACGGGCGTCAACACCGTCAAGCGCATCATTTCAGGCAGCATCGGCGGGAATGTCCCGGCCGTGCTCGTGGCGAGCACCTATGACGACGCGAGCATTCTCACGGACGTCTTTGCCGTGCGGGACGGCACGTTCTGCAACCTCACGGCCGGGACAAATTCGGCCACGACAGTGCGCAACTACTACGTCTACGCCACGGACATCGACGCCGACGGCGTCATCGAGCTGCCGGATCCGGAGCTGCTGCCGAGCGCGCAGGGCGCCGATTCGGGCGACGCGTACTGGATCATCCACTGGTACAGCCTGAGCCTCGACGGCAGCCGCACAAGGAAGATGACGACCTACCACAACTACTCCGGCGGCTGGTATGTCATCCTGCCGGACGCGTGGGGCACGAGCCTGACCGTGTCGCGCCTTGAGGAATACTCCGGCGTGCGCGGGTATGTGTTCTCGCAGTGGTACGGAGCCGGGCGCGAGCCGGAGGAGATCTTTACCATCTACGCCTTCACCGGCGACGACCGGGCTGCGCTCGCGGCCGCGGACGGCCGCTTTGTGCTCGGCGAGAAGGGCGACGTGACCTATGCCGCATCGCTCGGCACGGCGCCGCGCGCACGCGAGCTGACGCGCGAGGGCCTCATCACGCGCTTCGGCTATATCCGCGTCGACTGGAACACCGGCGAAATGTGATGCAAACCAACAAGGAGCTGATACGATACAATGAAGAAGGTACTCATCCTGGAGGACGAGGTGTCCATCCGCAGCTTTGTGGTCATCAACCTCGAACGTGCGGGCTACAAGGCCATTGAGGCGGGCACGGGCATGGAGGCGCTCGAGCAGCTGAAGAACAATCCCGACATCGGCGTGGCCATTCTCGACATCATGCTGCCCGACATCGACGGCTTTGAGGTCTGCCGCAACATCCGCGCGACGAACAAGACCATCGGCATCATCATGCTCACCGCGCGCACGCAGGAGATGGACAAGGTCACGGGCCTCATGACCGGCGCGGACGACTATGTGACAAAGCCGTTTTCGCCCGCGGAGCTCACCGCGCGCATCGACGCGCTCTACCGCCGCGTCGGCGGCGACATCGCGGCTGAGGAGGGCGAGATCGCGCAGGGGCCGTTCCTGCTCAATACGCGCAACCGCACGCTGGAGAAAAACGGCCAGCGCATCAAGCTCACGCAGGTCGAGTACGCCATTATGAAGCTGTTCATGCAGAACCCCGGCCGCGCGCTCTCGCGCGAGGACATCCTCTCGGCCGTCTGGGGGCGGGATTATGACGGCGAACTGAAGATCGTCGACGTGAACATCCGCCGTCTCCGCATCAAGATCGAGGACGACACCGCAAGTCCCACCTACATCACGACCGTCTGGGGCTACGGCTACAAGTGGGGCGCCTGAGCGCCCGGCTTCAAGTGAAGGGAAAGGAGGTGCGGCGATGAAAAAGCTGCCGAAGATCCGCGGCATCCAGCGGCGCTGGCTGCTCAACAACGTGAGCATCGTGCTGGCCGTTGTGCTCATCGCCGTGCTCGTTGTCTCCGTTGCGTTTTCCATCTATTATTATTCCAATGTGGAGTCGGGCCTCGTGGCCAAGGCCAAGACGACGACCGACTTCTTCGGCAACTACATCAGCCAGAGCTACAACGAGTATTTCCAGTCGTGCATCGCCTATGCGCAGTCGTTCGAGGAGAAAAACACGCTCGAGCTGCAATTCATCAACACGCGCGGCGGCGTTGTGGCCTCGTCCTACGGGAAGTGGGCCGGCGGCTACCCCGGCACGTCGGACATCACTCAGGCCATCGCCACGCAGGAGATCGCGGTCTTTTCCGGCCGCAGCCCCACGACGGGCGAGCGCATCATGGCCGTCTCCAGCCCGATGATCTACACGAACGGCGAGGTCATCGGCGTGCTGCGCTATGTGACGAGCCTGCGGCTCGTCGACCGGCAGGTGCGCTACGACATCGCCGGCTCCGTGCTCGTCGGGATCGCCATTCTGGCGCTCATCCTGTTCAACAGCCGCTTTTTTATCCGCTCCATCATCGGCCCGGTGCAGGAGATCAACGCCACGGCCAAGCGCATCGCCGCGGGCAGCTACGGCGTGCAGATCCAGAAGCGCTACGACGACGAGATCGGCGAGCTGGCCGACACCATCAACGATATGTCCATCAAGATCGGCCAGTCGGAGAAAACGCAGTCGGAATTTGTCTCGTCCGTCTCGCATGAGCTGCGCACGCCGCTCACGGCCATCGCCGGCTGGGGCGAGACGCTTTTGGCCTCCGACGAATTCGACCCCGTGCAGACGCGCCGCGGCATCCAGACCATATTGCGCGAGACGCACCGGCTGACGCGCATGGTTGAGGAGCTGCTCGAGTTCACCCGCATTCAGGACGGGCGTTTTACCTTAAGCGTCGAGCCGTGCGACCTGCGCGCGGAATTTGAGGACACGGTGTTCATGTACGGCAGCCGCCTTCGGCAGGAGGGCATCGTGCTCGACTACCTCGAAAACGACGAGGACATCCCGGAGCTGCGCTGCGACCCGGCCAGAATGCGGCAGGTGTTCCTCAATCTTTTGGACAATGCGGCCAAGCACGGCGGCGAGGGCGGCCGGATCGACGCGTCCATCCACTGCGAGGACGGCGCCGTCGTCGTCCGCATCCGCGACTATGGCCCCGGCATCCCTGAAGAGGAGCTGCCGCACGTAAAAATGAAATTCTACAAGGGCTCGAGCAAGGCCCGCGGAAGCGGCATCGGCCTTGCCGTGTGCGACGAGATCGTCACGATGCACGGCGGCACGCTCGACCTTGAAAATGCGCCCGGCGGCGGCACGCTTGTCACCATCCGCCTGCCGGCGGGCGAAGCATAAAGAAAGGCATCACTCGCATGAAAAAACAAGAAGGCGCAAGCCAGGAGAAATTCAAAACGCTCATCGGCGGGCAGGCGCTCATCGAGGGAATCTATATGCGCGGCCCGCAGAAGCAGGCCATCGTCGTCCGCTCGCCCGAGGGGCTTGTCACGAAGGTCGAGGACCTGAAGCTCATCAAGGACCGCCACCCCATCTGCGGCTGGCCGCTCATCCGCGGCGTCGTGAACTTCGCCTCGTCCATGGTGTCGGGTGTGAAGGCGCTCATGTTCTCCGCGGAGTACTATCCGGAGGAGGAAGAGGCGTCCGAGCCGTCAAAATTCGACCAGTGGCTCGAGAAAAAGCTCGGCTCGGAGAAGATGGAGAAGGCGGTCATCTATTTTGCTGCGCTGCTCGGCGTGTGCTTTTCCGTTGCGCTGTTCTTCCTGCTGCCGACGTTCCTCGTCGGCCTCATCCGCCCGGTGCATGACCATCTTGTCATCCGCAACCTGCTCGAGGGCGTGATGAAGATCCTCATGTTCGTCGGCTACCTTGCCATCGTCTCGCGTATGAAGGATATGAAGCGCGTTTTTTCCTATCACGGCGCGGAGCATAAGA
The DNA here is from genome assembly GCA_934589675.1 of uncultured Oscillospiraceae bacterium. Lineage (GTDB taxonomy): Bacteria > Bacillota > Clostridia > Oscillospirales > Oscillospiraceae > CAKTOF01. Next base: position 140,141 of record CAKTOF010000002.1, on the reverse strand, counting down.
CCATCCGCTGCTACGAGGCGCAGCTGCCGCTCACGGTCGAAAACGTGCGGCCGATGACGCGGCTGCATCCGCGCTGCGGAACGAGCTTTCTGTTCGTCGTTATCATCATCAGCGTGCTCGTCGGCTCCGTCATCCAGGTCTCGAACACGGCGCTGCGCATGCTGCTCCATCTGGCGCTCCTGCCCGTCGTCGTCGCCGTCAGCTATGAGTGCAACCGCTTCGTCGGCCGGCATGACAACGCGCTCACGCGCGCGCTCAGCGCGCCGGGCATGTGGTTTCAGCACCTGACGACGAACGAACCGGACGATTCCATGATCGAAGTCGGCATTGAGGCGCTGAAGCTTGTGCTTCCGGACAAGGAAGGGGACGATCGCTGGTGAAAACCTACGCTGACCTGTACCTGGACGCGCGCCGCGCGCTCCTGCCGACGGAGGGCGAGGACGCGGCATATCTCGCCCGCGCCCTGCTCGGCAAGGTGACGGGGAAGCGCATCGAGCAGATCCTGGCCGAGCGCGAGGCGCAGGCAAGCGAGGAGCAGGCGGCGGAAATGGAGCGCCTGACGGCGCGCCTGCTTGGCGGAGAGCCGCTGGCCTATGTGCTCGGACAGTGGGAATTCCACGGGATGCCGCTGACCGTCACGCCCGACGTGCTCATCCCGCGCGACGACACGGAGGTCGTCACGGCGCTGGCCATCCGCCGGGCGCTGTTTTTGGAGCAGAATCCGCGCATTCTGGATCTTTGCACCGGCTCGGGCTGCATCGGCCTTGCCATTGCCGGGCGGGTGAAGGACGCGCGCGTGACGCTTGCGGACGTGTCGGCTGAGGTGCTGGCTGTGGCGCGGCACAACTGCTCCGCGCTCGGCCTCACACGCCGCGTCAGCTGCGTGCGCGTGGACGCAAGGCTGCCGGCGCCGGCGTTTTTGGGCCAGTTTGATCTCATCGTTTCCAACCCGCCGTATGTCACGACGGCCGAAATGGCGACGCTCCAGCCGTCGGTGCGCGACTATGAGCCGCATCTGGCGCTCGACGGCGGCGTGGACGGGCTGGATTTTTACCGCGCGATCGTGAAGAACTTCCGCCGGGTGCTCAAGCCGGGCGGGTATCTCTGCTTTGAATTCGGACAGGGGCAAAGCCGCGCCGTCTACCGCATTTTAGAGCAGGCACAGTTTCAGGTATTACAGGTGGCGTCGGACACGGCCGACATCGAGCGCGCCGTCATCGCCCAGTACATCAGAGAGGAAGCGTGATCCACCATGGATAAGAAGAAATCTGTCTACGAAGCGCCCACTCCGGCCTCGGACAAGAAAAAGGCGCTGGAGACGGCCGTCTCCCAGATCGAGAAAAACTTCGGCAAGGGCGCCATCATGCGCCTTGGCGACAGGCCGGAGATGCAGGTCGACGCCATCCCGACCGGCTCGCTCGCGCTCGACGCGGCGCTCGGCATCGGCGGCGTGCCGCGCGGGCGCATCATCGAGATCTACGGCCCTGAGTCGTCCGGCAAGACGACGCTGGCGCTGCACATCGTCGCCGAGGCGCAGAAGCGCGGCGGCGAGGTCGCGTTCGTCGACGCCGAGCACGCGCTCGACCCGGACTACGCGCAGGCGCTCGGCGTGGACATCGACTCCATGCTCATCTCGCAGCCGGACACCGGCGAGCAGGCGCTGGAGATCACCGACGCGCTCGTGCGCTCCGGCGCGCTCGACGTCATCGTCGTCGACTCCGTCGCGGCGCTCACGCCGCGCGCCGAGATCGAGGGCGAGATGGGCGACGCGTTCGTCGGCCTGCAGGCGCGCCTGATGAGCCAGGCGCTGCGCAAGCTGGCCGGCTCCATCTCCAAGACGAACTGCGTCGTCATCTTCATCAACCAGATCCGCATGAAGATCGGCGTCATGTACGGCAACCCCGAGACGACGACGGGCGGCAACGCGCTGAAGTTTTATGCCTCCGTCCGCATCGACATCCGCCGCGTCGAGGCCATCAAGGAGGGCTCGGCCGTCATCGGCAACCGCACGCGCGCGAAGGTCATCAAGAACAAGGTCGCGCCGCCGTTCCGCGAGGCGATCTTCGACATCATGTACGGCGAGGGCATCTCGAAATGGGGCGAGCTCGTCGACCTCGGCGTCGAGATGGGCTACATCGAAAAGTCCGGCAGCTGGTTCTCCATCGGCGACGAGCGCATCGGTCAGGGCCGCGACAGCGTCAAGCAGTACCTGAAGGACCATCCGGAGTTCACCGACGAGCTGGAAAACAACATCCGCACCCGCCTGCTCGAGAGCCGCTCCCGCACGAAGGGCGCGGCCGCGTCCTCGGGCAAGCCGGCCAAGGCCGCTGCGGGCGGCGTCGACGTGAGCGCGGACGACTTCGACGATGAAGCTTGAGTCCCTCACACGCTCGCCCCAGTCCGGCCGGTTCACGCTCATATTCGACGACGGGCACAAGCTGCGCGTCGAGCCGAGCGTCGTGGCCGACTGCGGCCTGTATTCCGGCCGGTTCCTGACGGACGAGGAATATGAGGAACTTCTGAAAACTGCAAAGCGAGCGTCAAGCCGCGCGCGGGCCGTGCGCATCGTCGCGGCATCCGGCGTTTCAGAGCAGGAGCTGCGCCGCCGCCTCGTGCAAAAGGGCGAGGACAAGGCCGACGCGGCCGACGCGGCGCAGTGGCTCCATGACCTCGGCGTGCTCGACGACGAAAAGGCCGCGCGCGACATCGCCCGCCGCGCCGCGGCCAAGGGATACGGCAAAGCGCGCATCCGGCAGGAGCTCTACGCCAAGGGCATCGCAAGAGAGCTCTGGGACGACGCGTTAGCGGAGCTTCCCGAGCCGGACGACGCCATCGACCGCTTTTTATCGCAGCGTCTGCGCGGCAATCTTCCTGACGAGCGGGAACGCCGCCGCGTGACGGACGCGCTCATCCGCCGCGGCCACAGCTACGGCGACATCCGCGACGCGCTGCGGCGCTATGAGCAGTCGGCCGCGGAGAATGATCCGGAAGAATAAATTTGGAGGAAATGTGTTATGCCAAGTGTGGGCTTTATCTCGCTGGGCTGTGCGAAAAACCAGGTCAACACCGAACAGATGATCTGCCTGCTCAGCGAGGCGGGCTATGCGATCAGCCCGGAGGCGGATGAGGTGGACGTCGCCGTCGTCAATACGTGCGGCTTCATCGACTCGGCCAAGTCCGAGGCCATTGCGAACATCCTGATGCTCGCCGAGCGCAAGCAGCTCGGCCGCGTCGGCAAGATCCTCGTCACCGGCTGCCTGTCCGAGCGCTACCGCGACGAGATTTTGCAGGAGCTGCCCGAGGTGGACGGCGTGCTCGGAACGGGCAGCTATTATGACATCGTGCCGGCTGTTGAGGAAGTGCTTGCCGGCGGGCGGCCGGAGAGATTCGGTGACATCGACGCGCCGATCCCCGAGGTCGGCCGCGTGCTGACGACGCCGCGGCATTATGCGTTCCTGAAGATCGCCGAGGGCTGCGACAACCACTGCTCGTTCTGCGTCATCCCGAGCCTGCGCGGGCGCTATCGCAGCCGCGCGTATGAGGACGTTTTGCAGGAGGCGCGCGAGTTGGCCGAGGCCGGCGTGCGCGAGCTCATCGTCGTCGCGCAGGACACGAGCCGCTACGGCCTCGACCTGTACGGCGAGCGCAGGCTCGCGCCATTGCTGCGCGACCTGTGCAAGATCGAAAAGCTCCACTGGGTGCGCGTGCACTATCTCTACCCTGACGAGATCCCCGACGAGCTCATCGACGTCATCGCGAGCGAGCCGAAGATCGTCAAATATCTCGACATCCCCATCCAGCACGTCAACGACCGCATATTGCGCCGCATGAACCGCCGCGGCGATGCGAAGTTCCTGTCCGAGATGCTCACGCGCCTGCGCGGCCGCATCCCCGGCCTTGTTATCCGCACGAGCCTCATCACGGGCCTTCCCGGCGAGGGCGAGGCGGAGTTTGAGGAGCTGTGCGATTTCCTGCACGAGTACAGGCTCGAACGCGTCGGCTGTTTTGCCTTCTCGCCTGAGGACGGCACGCCCGCGGCAAAGATGGAGCACCCCGACGCCGAGACCGCCGAGCGCCGCGCCGAGATCATCAGTCAGGCGCAGTCGCGCGTCATGGACGCGTGGAACGAGGCGCGCGTCGGAACGGTCATGGAGGTTCTGTGCGAGGACTTCGACGAGGACGCGCAGCTCTGGTGCGGCCGGACATACGCCGACTCGCCGGACATCGACGGCCGCGTGCTCTTTGAAGCGGACGACGGTCTGCCGGGACAGTTCTATCAGGTCAAGATCACCGAGACGGCCGACGGCGACCTCATCGGCACGGCACAGGGAGAGGGGTACTGAGCAATGACAACTGCAAGCAAGCTGACGCTGCTGCGCGTGGCGCTCATTCCGGTTTTTATGGCGCTGCTGCTGTGCGGCTTTGAATGGGCGGCGCTCATCGTGTTCATTTTTGCGAGCCTGACGGATTTTGTGGACGGCTACGTCGCCCGGCATTATCATCAGGTCAGCGACTTCGGAAAGTTTTTAGACCCGCTGGCCGACAAGCTGCTCGTTATCTCGGCCATGTGCATCTTCTGCCAGTGGGAGCGGATGCCGGCGTGGGCGGTCATGGTTGTGCTCACGCGCGAATTTGCCGTGTCGGGCCTTCGCATGATCGCCGCGTCCGGCGGCAAGGTCATCGCCGCCGCGTGGTCGGGCAAGATCAAGACGGCGTCGACCATGGTCGGACTTTGCATCATGATGGTGTTCCCGTACCGCTGGCTCGATTGGGTCGTCATCGCCGTCATCCTCGGCACGACGGTTGTTTCCGGCGTGGAGTACTTTATGAAAAACGGCAGCGTGCTCGGCCTCGGCCGCAGCGCTTGACAGACCCCCAAAATCCTGTTATCATACTTCCGGAATTTCAGAATTGCATATCGCGTTGAACGGAAAAAGTAGCGCCCTTGCCCCGCGGCAGAGAGCGTCCGCCATGGCTGCAAGCGGACGCGGCGAGGGATGGCGCGAAGTGCGTCCGGGAGCGAGGGGAGACCCCGCGTGGCTCACGTTACGGGCTTTGAGCAAGAAATGAGAGTGGAACCGCGAGCTGATGCCCGCCTCTCGTGCCGGAAAAGGCGCGCGGGGGCGGGCTTTTGATTTGAAATAATTTGAGGAGGCATTTGCCATGAAGATCTATAATACGATGACGCGGCAGAAGGAGGAGTTTATCCCGCTCGAGCCGGGCAAGGTGAAGATCTACTGCTGCGGGCCGACGGTGTATAACCTCATCCACGTCGGCAACGCCCGCCCGATCATCATGTTCGACGTGCTGCGCCGGTATCTGGAGTACCGCGGCTACGATGTGACGTTCGTGCAGAACTTCACGGACGTCGACGACAAGATCATCCGCCGCGCCGCCGAGGAGGGGATCCCGGCCAGTGAGGTCGCCGAGAAGTACATCCGCGAGTACTTCACCGACGCGCAGGGTCTCGGCGTCCGTCCGGCGACGATCCACCCGCGCGCGACGGAAAATATCCAGCAGATCATTGAGCTCGTGCAGACGCTCGTCGACAAGGGCTACGCGTATGCATCCGGCGGCGACGTCTATTTCCGCACGCTGAAGTTCAAGGACTACGGCAAGCTTTCGCACCAGCCGCTCGAGGATCTCGAGGCCGGCGCGCGCATTGCCGTCGGCGAGCAGAAGGAGGATCCCATGGACTTCGCGCTCTGGAAGGCCGCCAAGCCCGGCGAGCCGTCGTGGCCGTCGCCGTGGGGCGAGGGGCGTCCCGGCTGGCACATCGAGTGCTCGGCCATGTCCAACCGCTACCTCGGCCACACGATCGACATCCACTGCGGCGGCGCGGATCTGCAGTTCCCGCACCACGAAAACGAGATCGCGCAGTCCGAGTGCGCCAACGGCTGCCAGTTCGTGCGCTACTGGATGCACAACGGCTTTTTGAACATCGACAACCGCAAGATGTCAAAGTCGCTCGGCAACTTCTTCACCGTGCGCGACGCGGCCGCGGCCTACGGCTATGAGACGATCCGCTTCTTCATGCTCGCCGCGCACTACCGCAGCCCGCTCAACTACTCCAGAGACTCGCTCGAGCAGAGCCAGGCCGCACTGGAGCGCCTGTACTCGGCCAAGGACAACATGGAATTCCTGTGCGAAAACGGCGCGGACGGCGACATGATGCCGGAAGAGCAGGCGGCCGCGGACGGCCTTGCCGTCTACCGCACGCGCTTTGACGAGGCCATGGACGACGACCTCAACACCGCCGACGCCATCGGCGTCCTCTTCGAGCTGACCCGCGCCATCAACACCGCGCTCGAGGGCACGCCGACAAAGGCGCTGGCCAAGGCGTGCCGCGCGATCTTCGACGAGCTGACCGGCGTCATCGGGCTTCTGTACGCGCGCAAAAAGGACGACCTCAGCGAGCAGGTCGAGTCGCTCATCGCCGCGCGTCAGGCTGCGCGCAAGGAGAAAAACTTCGCCGAGGCCGACCGCATCCGCGACGAGCTCAAGGACATGGGCATCGAGCTCATGGACACGCCGCAGGGCGTCAAGTGGAAAAAGATCTGAGGGGCAAGGCCAGATAAGAAACCATAGCCCGCACGGAGCGCCTTTTCGCCCCTGCGTGCACAGTTTTCCCTTGCATTACACAAAGTAGGGCTGCGGAAAAACTGCTTCGCAGGAACGAAAATCCATCTCCGTGCGGCGCTGCGCGAAATTACCCATCGGGATATATCCCGATGGGTAATTTTCTATGTTTTCTTATCTGGCCCAGCCTGAGCGGTTGCTTTTGCATGTGCAATGGGGTACAATATGAAAAACGGGAGGTGTGAACGCGCGTTTGCACCTCCCGCTTCTGCCAAAAGGAGGCAGTACGATGACGCTTTTTGACATCCTCGGGCCGGTCATGGTCGGCCCGTCAAGCTCGCACACGGCCGGCGCCGTGCGCATCGGCGCCATGGGCCGGCGGCTGCTGGGCGAGAAGCCCGTGCGCGCCGTCGTCGGCCTGCACGGCTCGTTTGCCGACACCGGCCTCGGCCACGGCACGGACCGCGCCATCATCGCGGGGCTTTTGGGCATGGCCTCAGACGATGTGCGCATCCCGGACAGCTTCCGCCTCGCCGAGCAGGCGGGGCTGGAGTTCCAGTTCCGCGTCGTGAATCTGCGCGGCGCGCACCCGAACACGGCGCTGCTGGAGCTGACGGGACAGGCGGGCAACACGGTGAAGATGCAGGCCTCGTCGCTCGGCGGCGGGCGGATCCTCGTCAACCGGCTCGACGACATCGAGGTCAACTTCACGGGCGAGTACAACACGCTCATTGTCCACAATCTCGACCAGCCCGGCCACGTCGGCGAGGTCACGACGCTGCTCGCGCAAAACGCGGTCAACATCGCCTTCATGAGCCTGTACCGCAACCGCCGCGGCGGCTATGCGGTCATGGTCATCGAGACCGATCAGCTCGTGCCAGAGACGGCGCAGCAGACGCTGCGCGCCATCCCGGGCGTATTGAAGGTCACATTCATCGAAAAGGAGGCCGGGTAGCCATGGCACAGGAATCCATCCGCGCGATCTTAGACGCGGCCGAGCGGCAGGACATCGCGTTCTGGGAGGTCATACTCCGCGACGACTGCGACGCGCGCGCCGTGACGGCGGAGCAGTCGTTTGCCCGCATGGACGGGCTGCTTTCTGCGATGCTGGACGCGCGGCGCGGCTATGAGCCGTCGCTTCGCTCCGTCAGCGGGCTTGTCGGCGGCGACGCCGGCAGGATGGCGGCCTACCGCGCCGGAGGCGGCACGCTCTGCGGCGACGCGATGGCGCGCGTCATCGAGGAGGCGCTCGGCATGGGCGAGTCGAACGCGTGCATGAAGCGCATCGTCGCCGCGCCGACGGCCGGCGCATGCGGCGTGCTGCCGGCTGTGCTCATCCCGCTCTTTGCCTCCGGCACGCCGCGCGAGAGGGTCGTGCAGGCGCTCTTCGTCGCCGGCGGCATCGGAGAGGTCATCGCGCACCGCGCGTCCATCGCCGGCGCGGCCGGCGGCTGTCAGGCCGAGATCGGCGCGGCCAGCGCCATGGCGGCCGGCGCGCTTGTCCACCTCCGCGGCGGCTCCGGCCGCCAGATCGCAGACGCGGCGGCCATGGCCATGAAAAACCTGCTCGGCCTCGTGTGCGACCCGGTCGCGGGATTGGTCGAGGTGCCGTGCGTCAAGCGCAACGTCGTCGGCGCCGTGAACGCCATGGCCGCGGCGGACATGGCGCTGGCCGGCATCCACAGCGCCGTCCCGGCCGACGAGGTGTTCGACGCCATGAATGAGATCGGCACAAAAATGCCGATAGAATTCCGCGAGACGGCGCGCGGCGGCCTTGCGGCCACGCCGACGGGGCAGGCCGTCGCCGAGCGGATGCGTCAGGCGGAGGAATAGACAGAAAAATTGGAGGTCAGATCCATGAAAAAAGTGCTCGTTATCTCCACAAGCCCGCGGAAAAACAGCAATTCGGAGATGCTGGCCGATGAATTCCTGCGCGGCGCGCAGGATGCGGGGCACGAGGCGGAGAAGCTCTCGCTGCGCGAGGCGGATCTTCGCTTCTGCCGCGGGTGCATGGCGTGCATCGGCACGGGCCGCTGCCCGATCGCGGACGACGTGGCGGACATCCTGCGCAGAATGCACGATGCGGACGTCATCGCATTTGCAACGCCCATCTATTATTTCGAGATGAGCGGCCAGATGAAAACGCTGCTCGACCGCTGCAACCCGCTCTACGGAGGCGACTATCGCTTTACGGACATCTACCTGCTCACCGCCGCGGCCGAGGACGCACCGGACACGCCCGAGCGCGCGCGCATCGGCCTGACAGGCTGGGTGGACTGCTTCCCGCGCGCCTCGCTTTGCGGCACGGCGTTCGCCGGCGGCGTTGGAATGCCGGGCGAGGCGGCGAACCATCCGGCGCTGCGCGAGGCCTACGAGCTTGGCAGAAGCGCGTAAATCCGACCGGGGAGACGCCGTCTCCCCGGCTTTTTTTGCAAAAATGCGTGGGTTTTTCTCGCGGGGCGTGTATGATAGGGCAGAAGAGAAAAAGGAGGGGGCGCATTGGACGAGCAGACGATCATCTCGCAGCTGCTTGCGCGCGACGAGCGGGCCATCGGGGCGCTGCTTCGCCGCTGCGGGCCGCTTGTGCGCTATGTCATCTCGCCGATCCTGCCGGACGAGCAGGACCGGGACGAGTGCGTCTCGACCGTCGCGCTGCGCGTGTGGGAGCGCATTGAGACGTTTGACGCATCGCGCGGCAGCTTCCGAACCTGGCTGACGGCCATCGCGCGCAACGCCGCGCTCAATATGGCGCGCGGCGCACGGCCGGCCGAGCCGCTGGGCGACGGCGCGCCGGATGCGGCGGAGACGCCGGAGGAGACGGTTTTGCGGCAGGAGCGGCAGAATGCGCTGCTGCGCGCGCTGGAGGGGCTTTCGCCGCGCGACCGGGCGCTTGTCTACCGGAAATACTATTACAGGCAGCCCACGGCGCAGATCGCCGCGGAGATGGGATTGACCGAGCGCGCCGTGGAGGGGCGGCTTTACCGCCTGAAAAAGCGGCTGCGCGGCGAGCTGGGAGGTGACGGCGATGCGACATGACGGCTTTGAACAAACGCGGTCGGACGCGCTCGACGCGCTGCTTGCCGCGGCGCTGCCCGACGCGCCGCCCGAGGATGTGGCGGAGGCTGTCACGCCGTGGCGCCGCGCGAGCGGGCGGCTTTTGTGGGGGCTGGGGCTTTGCACGTTCACGCTGAATTTCTGGAACCTCAACTACCTGCTGCCGTTTGCCGGCGGCGTGCTGATGCTGCTTGCGCTGCGCGCGCTGCGGCGGGAAAACGGGGCGTTTTCGGCCATGTTCGGCCTGCAGCTCCTGCGCATGGCCGTGCAGGCCGCGGTGCTCGTCCTGAGCGGCACGCGCGCGGGCGCGGACGCGCTCAGCGGTGCGTTCGGGACGATCCTGAGCGCGTGCGGCGCGGCGTTTGTGCTTGTGCAGATGGGGTTCCTCCGCTTCGCGCTGTGCGCCGTGTGGCGAAAGGCCGGGCTCGAGGGAAGGCCGAAGGGCGCGGCGGGGCTGATCGCGTGGTACGCGATTGTGTGCGCGCTGGCGCTGCTCGGCTATGGCGGGTGGATTCTGGTCATCGCGCTCATCGCGGCGTATGGATTTCTCATCCACAGCCTCGTGCGCGTGTCGCGCGCGCTGGACGCGGCGGGCTATGCCGTGCGCACCGCGCCGGTGCGTGTGCCGGACTGGGCGCTTGCGGCCATGCTGACGGGCGCCGTGCTCGCGGGCATCGCCTGCGGCCTCGCGTTCGGGCAGCGGTATAAAATAGACTGGACGCCCGCGGCGGCTGTTTCGATGGAATCTGAGCGCGAAGCGCTCGCGGCGCTCGGGTTCCCGGCTTCGGCGCTGGCCGATCTGCCCGACGACGAGATCGCCCTGTGCGCGGGCGCGGATCGCGTGGAGGTCGAGGAGGAGCAGCTCGCACTCGGTGACGGGCGCAGGGAGTACCGCTCCGCGACGGATCAGCTCGAGACCGTCTATGATGAATACGAGCTTTGCGCAGTTGCCGTCGCCGTCCATCTCCCGCGCGAGCATGACGCGTGGCGCGTGTACCACTTCTTCCGCTATGCAGACGATCTCGCCGCGCCCGGCTCGGAGTGCATCCAGTTTCGCCCCGCGCTCTCGGAGGGTTGGGCGGTCAGCCCGGACAGCGTGACGGGCGGCCTCCTCTGCCAGACGGACGGCCGGACGATGCGTGCGGACTTCGCCTCTTCCGGCTGGCGGTCGTACACGCACGGGGCCATCTTCTGGGACGAGCAGACGGAAAGCGCGTATTTTGCCGAATTCTCGCTCCCGCGCGGCGCGAAAAATCGCCGCGCATGGGTCGCCGCGACGCTGGGTGTGGCCGAACCCGGCTACATCATAGACTCGTGGGTCATCGTGACGCACCAGAGGGCGTCAATTCTGTACCCCGTCCGCTCGGCGTTTTCTGCGCAGACGACGGAGGGCTGGAGCAGCTCCGGCCCATTCCCGACCGTCATGGACGCGATGCAGTTCTACCCCTACGACGATTGAACTCTTCGCCGCGAAGCAGCCGCTTCGCGGCGAAAACTTTCGCGGCGCGTGACATTGTCGGCCGGATGTGGTAGACTGTTTAGGTTAAGGAGATGAATCCTGTGGCCGAGCAGAAGAACGACTTTTCCAAGGGCAGCGTCCCCAGAGCCATTTTGCGCATGGCGCTGCCCATCACGGCGGCGCAGATCTTGAATATCCTCTATAATCTGGTCGACCGGATGTACATCGGCCACATTCCCGGCTCCGGCGCCATGGCGCTGACGGGGCTGGGGCTTTGCCTGCCGGTCATCTCGCTTGTGACGGCGTTCTCGCGCCTTTGCGGCATGGGCGGCGCGTCGCTGTGCTCCATCGAGCGCGGCCGGGGCGACCTTGAAAAAGCCGCGCGCATCCAGGGCAACGCGTTTTTCCTGCTGCTCCTCTCGGCCGTGCTGCTCACGGCGGGCGGGCTGATCTTCTTAAAGCCCATCCTGTACGCCTTCGGCGCGTCGGACGCGACGTGGCCGTATGCGGGCGCGTACTGCCGCATCTATCTCATCGGCAACACGTTCGTGCTCATCAGCCTCGGCATGAACAGCTTCATCAACGCGCAGGGCTTCGCCAGAACGGGTATGATGACCGTGCTCGTCGGCGCGCTCGTGAACATCGCGCTCGACCCGATCTTTATTTTTGCACTGGACATGGGCGTGCGCGGCGCGGCGCTGGCGACCGTCCTCTCGCAGGCGTGCTCGGCCGCGTGGGTGCTGCGGTTTTTGACGGGGAAGAAGGCCACTTTGCGTCTTCGCCTGCGGGACTTGAAGCCCGACGCGAAGATCATCGGAAATATCCTGTCGCTCGGCCTTGCTGGCTTTATCATGGCGGCGACGAACTCCGTCGTGCAGATCGTGGCCAACCGCATGGTCTTTGCCTACGGCGGCGACCTGTACGTCGGCGTGATGACGATCGTCAACTCCATCCGCGAGGTCGTCATGATGCCCATTCAGGGCCTGAACAACGGCTCGGAGCCTGTCATCGGGTATAATTATGGCGCGGGGTGCTACGCGCGCGTGCGCCGCGGCATCCGGTTTGCCATCACGGCGGGGCTTGGGTACAACGTCGCCGTCTGGGCGCTGCTCATGCTCTTCCCGACGCTGCTTATGCGCATTTTCACAAGCGACGCGGCCATTCTTGCCGCCGGGCCGCGGGCCATCCGGCAGTATTATGCGCTCTATGTGCTCATGGCGCTGCAATTCGGCGCGCAGTCGACGTTCGTGGCGCTCGGCCGATCGAAGCAGGCCATTTTCTTCTCACTTCTGCGCAAGGTCATCGTCGTTGTGCCGGCCATGCTGATCCTGCCGCGCGTGGGCGGGCTGGGCATCTCGGGCGTGTTCCTCGCCGAGCCGCTTTCTGACTGCACATGCTGCATCGCCTGCTTTGCCGCCATGCTCGCCACGGTGTGGTTCCCGCTTGAAAAACTCGAAAAGGAGACAAAATCCGCATGAAGCTCATGATCCTCGACGGCAACAGCGTCATCAACCGCGCCTACTACGGCGTGCGTCCGCTCTCGACGAAGGACGGGCTGTACACGCACGCCATCTACGGCTTTCTCAACATCTTAGAGCGCATGCGCAAGGAGGAGACGCCCGACGCGCTGTGCGTCGCGTTTGACCTGCACGGGCCGACGTTCCGCCACGAGCGCTACGACGGCTACAAGGCCACGCGCCACGGCATGGACGACGAGCTTGCCATGCAGATGCCCGTCATGCACGACGTGCTGCGCGCCATGAACATCCCAATCTACGAGGTGCAGGGCTGGGAGGCCGACGACGTCATCGGCACGGCCGCGCGCATCTGCGGGGAGGACGGCTGGGACTGCGTCATCGTCACGGGCGACCGCGACGACCTTCAGCTCATCGACAGCCACGTCACGGTCAAATACGTCTCGTCCCGCGGCGGGCAGACGAACACGGTGCGCTACGACACGGCGCGCTTTGAGGCGGAATACGGCTTCGCGCCGAAGACGCTCATTGACCTCAAGAGCCTCATGGGCGACAGCTCGGACAACATCCCCGGCGTGCCCGGCGTCGGAGAGAAAACGGCGACGAGCCTGCTGCTGCGCTTCGGCTCGACGAAGGCCGTCTACGACAATCTGGACAGCCCCGACATCCGCGACTCCGTGCGAAAAAAGCTGGAGGCCGGGCGCGAGAAGGCGTTTTTGAGCTATGAGCTTGCGACGATCCGCACCGACGCGCCCATTGCCTTCCGGCCGGAGGACAATCTCGTGCAGCCCGCGGACAACGCATCGCTCTACGCGCTGTTCCTGCGCCTGGAGTTTCTCCGCCTCATCGACCGCTACGGCCTGCGGCCGCAGACGGCCGCGCCTGAGGCGCCGGCTCCCGCCCGGCAGACGTACAGGAGCGAGACCCCGGATGCATCCGCGCGCGCGGACGAGCTGCTCGGCGAGATGGCCGCGCTCGATCTCGTGCCTGTCTGGGCGGCGGACGACCTGTCGGCCGTCGCCGCGGCGCTGCCGGAGCAGGGACGCACGGTGCTTTTTTCGCGCGACGCGCTCGGCGAAGATTATGACGGCGTGCTCTGCCGCCTGTTCGGGCCGGACGTCTCCAAAGCGGCGCACGACGTCAAGACGCTGACGCACCGGCTGACGGCCAGAGAATACCCGGCCGAGGGCTTCGTGTTTGACACGGAGCTGGCCGCGTATCTCATCGACCCGACGCAGGGACACTATGAGCTGGGCCGCCTGACGGTCGCGTACCTCAGCCGCGAGCTGGATCAGACCGGCGGGGCAGAGTGCCGCGCGGCGGCCGTGTCCGCGCTCGTGCCGGTGCTGAAGGAAAAGCTGGACGTGCTTGGCCTTGCGGCGCTGCACAGCGAGCTGGAGCTGCCGCTCTGCCGCGTGCTGGCGGACATGGAGCTTTGCGGCGTCGCCGTCGACCGCGAGGCGCTCAGGGCCTTCAGCGAAATGCTCTCCGGCCGCATCCGGGACTGTCAGGACGCCATCTTCACCTATGCCGGCGGGGAGTTCAACATCAACTCCACGCGCGCGCTCGGCGAGGTGCTCTTTGAAAAGCTCGGCCTGCCGCCTGTGAAAAAGACAAAGACGGGCTACTCGACGAACATCGACGTGCTCGAGAAGCTGCGCCGGCACCACCCGATCGTGCAGAGCATCATTGACTACCGGATGCTCACGAAGCTCAACTCGACGTACTGCGAGGGCCTCCTCAAGGTCATCGCGCCGGACGGGCGCATCCATACGACGTTCCAGAACACGGTCACGGCGACGGGGCGCCTTTCGTCCACGGAGCCGAATCTTCAGAACATCCCCGTCCGCACGGAGCTCGGAAGCGAGCTTCGGCGGATGTTCGTCCCGCGGCCGGGCTGGGTGCTCGTCGACGCGGATTACAGCCAGATCGAGCTGCGCGTGCTCGCGCACATCGCGGGCGATAAGCTCATGCAGCAGGCGTTCTTGTCCGGCGAGGACATCCACCGCGCCACGGCCGCGCAGGTGTTCGGCGTCGCGCCCGGGGACGTCACGCCCGAGATGCGCCGCCACGCCAAGGCCGTCAACTTCGGCATCGTCTACGGCATCTCGGAATTTTCCCTTGCCGAGGACATCGGCGTAACGCGCGCCGAGGCCAAGGCGTATATCGACAGCTACCTCGCCCGCTACGAGGGCGTTCGGCGCTATATGCACGACATTGTGGACTTCGCGCGCGAAAACGGCTACGTCGCCACGATGTTCGGCCGCCGGCGCGACCTGCCGGACATCCACAGCAAGAACTTCAACGTCCGCTCCGCGGCCGAGCGCATCGCGCTCAACACGCCCATTCAGGGCACGGCGGCGGACATCATCAAAAAGGCTATGCTCCGCACGGCGGACGCCCTTGCGCCCCTGCGGGCGCAGCTCGTTTTGCAGATCCACGACGAGCTGATCGTCGAGTGCCCGCGCGAGGAGGCCGAGCAGGTGAAAAAGCTCGTGACCGAGGCCATGGAGGGCGCGGCGCAGCTGGCTGTGCCATTGAGCGCCGAGGCGAAGATCGGAGAAAGCTGGTACGACGCGAAATGAGCGACTTTGTCATCCGCCCGATGGAGGAGCGCGACGTCGCCGCCGTCGCCGCGCTGGAAAAGGCGTGCTTTTCCGACCCGTGGAGCGAAAGCTCCGTCCGCTCGGAGCTATCGAACCCGCTGAGCCTGTGGCTCGTGGCGGAAAAGGGCGGCGCGGTCGCCGGCTACATCGGCTCGCAGAGCGTTCTGGATGCGGCGGACATGATGAACGTCGCCGTCGCGCAGAAATCGCGGCGGGGCGGGGTCGCGGAGGCGCTCATCGGCTCGCTTATCGCGCGACTGGAGAAAGCCGGTGTCCGCTCGCTGTCGCTCGAGGTGCGCGTTTCCAACGACGCGGCGCGCGCGCTCTATGAAAAGCTCGGCTTTTCGGAGGTCGGCCGGCGGAAAAACTACTATACAAAGCCGAAGGAGGACGCACTCATCCTCCGGAAGGATTGGGGAGAGACCGAACCATGAACATTCTCGCAGTGGAATCGTCCTGCGACGAGACGGCCGTCGCCGTCGTGCGCGACGGGCGGGAGATCTTATCCGACTGCATCAGCTCGCAGATCGAGATGCACGCGCTCTACGGCGGCGTCGTGCCGGAGATCGCCTCGCGCAAGCACGTCGAGGCCGTGTACGGCCTTGCCGATGCGGCGCTCGCGCGGGCGGGGCTCGCGCGCGGCGACATTGACGCCGTCGCGGCAACTTACGCGCCGGGGCTCATCGGCGCCGTGCTCGTAGGGCTGAATTTTGCGAAGGCCGCGGCGCTTTCGCTCGGCGTGCCGCTCATCCCGGTGCACCATATGCGCGGGCATATCGCGGCAAATTACCTGGCCTACCCGGATCTCGAGCCGCCGTTTGTCTGTCTTGTCGTCTCCGGCGGGCATACGCTCATCGTCGACGTGCGCGGCTATACGGACTTTGAGATCCTCGGCACGACACGCGACGATGCGGCGGGCGAGTGCTTCGACAAGGTCGCGCGCGTGCTCGGGATGCCGTACCCCGGCGGCAAGGCGCTTGACGCGGCCGCGCAGTCCGGCGACGACCGGCGCTACGCCCTCCCGCGCGCGCATGTGGCGGACCATCCGCTCGATATGTCGTTCTCGGGGCTGAAAACGGCGGCGCTCAACCTGCTGCACAACGCGGAGCAGAAGGGCGAGACGGTCGACGTCCCGTCGCTGTGCGGCAGCTTTTCCGCCGCTGTGTGCGACACGCTCGTCCCGCGCACGATGGCGGCCGTGGAGCACACCGGCTACCGCACGCTCGCCATCGCAGGCGGCGTTGCGGCCAACTCACGCATCCGCGCGGAATTTGAGCGCGAGACGGCCCGCCGCGGCATCCGCCTGTGCGCGCCGCCGCTCGGCCTCTGCGGCGACAACGGCGCCATGATCGGCGCGCAGGGCTACTACGAATTCCTGGCCGGCCACATCGCCGATCAGAGCCTGAACGCCTATGCGACCATGCCGATCTCGGAGCCGCCGCGCATCTGAAAAAGAAAAATGCAGGGAGGGCAGGCGCCTCCCTGCATTTGCATTTTTTGAACCGGTACGCCGTGCGCAAAACGGATAAAACGCGTTATGTCAACGATAATTCGCGCTTTCGTCCGGCAAAGAACTTCGTTTGCGCGCACTGGCACGAATTAACAATTTTTGCGGAGACGCGGACAAAAAGGGGAGTTGGGGGCTGTGGAGAAACCTGTGGAAAGTGTGAATAACTTTTGCGGAAACTAAAATTCGCGGCTCGTTACGGTCAACTCGGCAGTGAAAAATATGCCGGATTTTGTCGGACAGAACTGGTCGAAATTCCGGTATTGACATCGAAACCTGCGGCGGCCGCCACACGCGGCAATGGCGGCTGGGCGACGGCCTGACTGCAAATGCAGCCGAACCGACACGCCGCGCGCGAAAAAACCGGCTGCGGACGCAGAAACGGGCTTGACGAATCGCGCGATCCGTGCTAGAATACATCTCGCAGTTGCCCAAATGGATGGCGCAAATGCTACTGTGGCTCAGCTGGTAGAGCAGCTGATTCGTAATCAGCAGGTCGCCGGTTCAAGTCCGGCCAGTAGCTCCAAAATGTGTTGATGAAAGATGCAACGCCGAAAACACCGCACGAAAGTGCGGTGTTTTCACATATAACACACCACTTTTAGAGTGAAAAAGTTGCAAAAACTCGATTTTTCAAAATTGCAGTTTTGCCCCGCGAGAGGCGACATTTAGAATTTTTGTACTGGACTATATACATCAAAAAGCCAGCTGGTTTTTACCAACTGGCTTTTTTGTTTCTGAGGCAGCGCAAATCATTTTGCGCTGACGCCGACAAGCTACGATTCGCTGAAATTCTCCGCAAGAAACTGCTGGATCCGCACATTCTCCTCCCGGCAAAACTTGGTGGCAAACTCAAAAAATTCTGTTGCCGCGCCAGAGAGAAAACGATTCTTTTTCTTTGTGATGCAAGTCGGCGTGTCTGATTTGTAATCGCTGACACACATTGCCTGTTCCAACAGCAGATCTCCATTTTTGATCCGCTGATATACCACACGGGCCGGCATGAAGGTCACGCCCGCTCCGGAGTCTACCAGACGCCGGAGCGTACTGACCTCATTGCTCTCCAAAATGATGTCCAGTCCATCCTGTGATGATTCGAACAGCATATCCTCCAAATAAATACGGTCCGCCTCTGAATAATTACAGATAAACTTTTCATGCGTCAGGTCTTCCCGGCAGATCCACTTTCGGCCAAACAGGCGGTGCGTAGTCCCTACCACCGCGAGAAGTTCTTCCAGATAAAGCGGGCGGCTGTCCATGCGCGGGTCCTCCAGCGGGCAGGGTGATATGGCAAAGTCGATCTCATCGTTCAACAAAAGCTCCGACAAAGAATTGATGGGCACCAACCGTTGCGAGATTTTCGAGCCGGGATATTTTTCAAAAAAGGCAACCACCAAGTCATCACACAAATCGTGGACTGAGCTGGCAACAGACACCTGAAATTCGGCGCACCGGTTGAATTCACGCACCTGATTGATCCCGATCTCCAGTTCTTCAAGCACCCGGTCCACCGTTTGCAAAAACATTTCCCCTATTTCGTTGAGCTGCATTCGTTTCCCTGGCTGATGTGTAAAAAGCGGACAGCCCAAACTGCTTTCCAACCGTCTGAGGCTCTGGCTGAGCGTCGGCTGTGAGATGTAAAGTTCCTGGGCGGCTTTTGTGATGCTGCGGGTGCGGGCCACCTTCTGAAAATACCGAAGCTGCGTAAGTTCCACGACAACGTTCCTTCCTCTGGCAGTTTTATTTATTATATAGCAAAAGCACACAAATACACAAGGCCAAAACCCATTGTTTTCATGCAATGGGTCATTTGGGAATCGCTATTTCACAAACCAATCAAACATTTATATAATTGTTTACAACACTGGGAAAGGGGCAGATCAATATGTACCTTGGAATCGGACTGTGCTGTTTGCTTGGGATCGTCGCAACCTGGCTGGGTGGACTTCAGCATATCATTGGAGCGCCCATGATTGGGATGTTTCTGGGCATCCTGCTTGCCAACTGGGTCAGCCCCGGCTTTCTGAACAAAATAAAATCAGGCGCCGCATTTTCATCCAAAGTCATTCTTCGCTTGGGTATCATCCTGTGCGGCGGGACCCTCAGCTTTACAACGATCGTGGGCGCTGGCGCCGGGGCTCTGCCGTATATCATTCTCAGCATTGCCTTTGCGTTCATCACAGCCTGCCTGGTGGGTAAATACCTGATCCGCGTTTCGACGAACACTCGAATCATGGTGGCAGGCGGCACCTCCATTTGCGGCGGGACCGCCATCGCCACTCTGGCCGCTGTGCTGGATGCCGATGAGGACGAAATGGCCTATGCCATGACCGCTATCTTTCTGTTCGACATTCTGGCCACCCTCATGTGGCCCTATGTGGCACTGGCGCTCAAGCTCAGCCCCTCACAGTTCAGCATCTTGGCCGGCATCGCCATCAATGATGTGGCCAGCGTGACTGCCGCGGGGGCCACCTACGACTCATTGCTGGGCGCTGCCGCCGTGTCCGCTTCCGGCGTCACCGGCGGTGAGCTGGCCGTGGTGGTCAAGCTCACCCGTGTGGTAATGCTGGTCTTCGTGGCGCTGGCCGTTATGGCTTGGAGCGTCTGGAACAAGCGCCGCATTCAGGGCGAGGGCAGCGTAGACACCTCGGGCAGCGCCCGCAAGGTCCTGAAAGCGTTTCCTGTATTCATTCTCGGCTTTTTGGGGCTGGCCGTTCTCAATACCATTGCGGACTTCTCCGGCATCGGCCTGTTCGGCACCACGCTGGCGGCCATTTTGAAAAAAGCGAACAAATATCTCATTACAGTGGCCCTGGTGGGCGTCGGCTGCAAAATCAATCTGCGGGACCTGTTCACCAAGGGGATCAAGCCCGTCCTGCTGGGCGGCTGCACCTGGGGCGTGGTGGCGCTGACAACCTTCACTTATGTCACAGTATTTATGAAATGATCGGGAGGAAACAACATGACACAGTATCCAAATCTTTTTTCTCCACTCAAGGTGGGGAACCTGACACTGAAAAACCGCATCAAAACCGGCCCCATGTCCATTGTAGAGCTGGACCCCAAGGGCGGCTATACAGAGCAGGCCATCGCCTTCTACGAAAGCCTGGCCGCCGGCGGCGCCGCGGTGGTCACTCTGGGCGAGTCTATCATCGGCAGCGACAATGGCATGACACACTTGCAGCAGATCCGCTTTGACAACCCTGACGTTCCCTTTTCCCTCCAGCGCATCGCCGATGCGGTCCACGCCCACAACGCCCTGATCAACATTGAGATCAGCCACGGCGGCGCCATGGCCGACTCCATTTATAACGATGGACACCAGACCATGGGTCCCACCGGCATGGTGGACGAATGGGGCGATGAGATTCGTGAGATGACCTATGAGGACATGGATCAGGTTGCCGATTCCTTTGCTGACGCGGTGGAGATCTGCCGGGACTGTGACTTTGATATGGCCATGATCCACTGCGGCCACGGCTGGCTGCTGCACCAGTTCCTCTCCCCCCTGCACAACAAGCGCACAGATGAGTTCGGCGGCAGTCTTGAAAACCGCGCCCGCTTCCCCCTGATGGTGCTGGACCGTGTCCGCCAGCGGGTGGGCAATACCATTGCGCTGGATATGCGGATTTCCGGCTCCGAGTTTTTGGAGGGCGGTCTGGATATTGACGAGGTGGTGGAATTCTGCAAACTGGCGGAAAGCCGCCTTGATCTCATCAACGTCTCAGCCGGCGCGCCCTGGACCACACGGATGGCCATACCCGTCTTTGAGGAACGGGGCATCAACGCCCCGCTGGCTGAAGCGGTCAAGAGGGCGGTTCACATTCCCGTTACCAGTGTGGGCGGATATACCGACCCAGCTCTGATGGAACGCTTTTTGGAAGAGGGACGGTGCGACGGCTTTGTGCTGGGACGGTCCATTCTGGCTGACCCTCAACTCCCCACCAAAGCGCGCACCGGCCGCACGGAGGAGATCCACCAGTGCCTGCGCTGCTTTGTGTGCAACAACGCCCAGTACCACAACCGCGGCAAGGTACTCCGCTGCGCCATCAACCCCTGCGCCGGACGCGAATTCACCATCCGCAACGTGGCCCCCTCTCCCAAGCGGAAGATCGTGGTCGCCGGCGGCGGCTGCGGCGGCATGGAGGCTGCGGTGACGGCAGCCAAGCGGGGACATGATGTGGTGCTGTACGAAAAAAGCTCCCAACTGGGGGGCTGGCTCAATATGGAGCGGCACCTGCCTTTTAAAATGGACATGTACAACTACGCCAGGTCCTTGGAGCACGAATGCCGGATATATGGCGTCAAGGTAGTGCTGAATACCCCGGTCACCCCGGAACTCCTCGCCCGGGAAAAACCGGATACCGTAATCTGCGCCATCGGCTCTGAGGCCATTGTTCCGCCAATCGAAGGAATTGATCTGGAGCATGTCACCGTCGCCACCGAGATGTACGATAACGGCTTTGAGGCCGGTCAGAGGGTCATCGTCATTGGCGGAGGCCTGGTGGGCTGTGAGACAGCCCTTCACATGGGGATGCAGGGACATGACGTCACCGTTCTGGAGATGCGGGACGACGTGGCTGTGGACGCCACCGCCGACCATCGCCGGTATCTGATGCCCCGGCTGGAAGAGCACGTCAAAATCGCCTGCGGCATGCGAGTGACCAAAATCACCAAAGAGGCCGTGGAAGCCACGGACGCCGAAGGCCGAGTGCATTCCTTCCCTGCAGACAGCGTGCTCATTGCCGCCGGACTGAAGGCCCGCACCGCCGAAGTGGAGGCTCTGCGCAGTCCTGACTATGACTTCGTAGTCATTGGAGATGCCAAGCGGGCCAGAAACGTCTTTGCCGCTGTCCGGGAAGGCTTTGACGCGGCCACATTTGTGCGTTGACAACGGCCTGCCGCCAGGCAACGGCCGAAATCATACCATTTACAACTACAACAGAAAAGGAGCGAAAAACATGAGCAAGTTACTGCCAATGTACGAGGAGTACGACAAGGGCGAACTGCCCAGCTATGCGGGCGGCCCGGTGGAGGCCATCGACTGCGACATCGTCGTCGTGGGCGGCGGAGGCTCCGGCATGAACGTGGCTGTCCGTGCCAGCGAGCTGGGAGCCAAGGTGGTCGTGGTGGAAAAAATGGAACGTCTGGGCGGCAACAGCTGGCTGGCCGGCGGCCTGCTGTCCACCACCTCCAAGTACCAGCGTGAGCGCGGCTTTGAGGATAAGACCGACTTTTATCTCGAAACCGCCCACAAGTTCAACCGCTATCTGCTGAACCCGGCCATTTTCTCCCGTTACATCAAAAACTCCGGGCACTATCTGGAATGGCTGGTGGAAAAGGGGCTGGACATCAACAATTCCCGCTGGGCTTTTGACGGTGCCGTTCTGCTGGCCAAAG
The DNA here is from genome assembly GCA_934589675.1 of uncultured Oscillospiraceae bacterium. Classification (GTDB taxonomy): domain Bacteria; phylum Bacillota; class Clostridia; order Oscillospirales; family Oscillospiraceae; genus CAKTOF01. The sequence continues at coordinate 118,061 of CAKTOF010000002.1, read as the reverse complement.
AACCCGCCGAACCCAGCCCCCTAAACAATCCCGCCTATGGCCCCGGCTGGCTGGGCACCATTATTCTGACCGTGCTGAAGAAAGAGATGGAGAAGTATCAGGTCCCCGTCCTGCTGGAAACCAAGGTACGCTCCCTCATCACCGACGAAAGCGGCGCGGTGGTGGGCATCAGGGCCGATGGCCAGGACAAGAGCTATGTGATCAACGCCAAAGCCGCCGTCATCAGCGCCGGCAACATGGCCGGCAATATGGAAATGCTCCGCCGCTTCCTGCCGCGCTATTTTACTTCGGACAACTATTTCTCCCATTACAGTCTCAAGAGCCTCACCGGCGACGGGATCGCCATGGCGGAGGAAATCGGAGCCGAGGTCGGCAAGAATATGAGCATCGGCATTCACGCTCTGGCCCACTATCCCGGCACTTATCCGATCCAGCGTCTGATCAACGAATCGGTGGCCATCATCGTCAACAAAAACGGCAAACGGTTCTGCTGCGAGGACGAGGCGGATGATGCCGAATATGTGGCCGACCTTCAGCCCGAGGGCCGCGGCTATTACATTATCGACCGCCCCACACTGGAGGAAGCCTTTGGTCTGGTGCTGGACCATGTCCGCTTTGGAGACCGCTCCCCCACATGGGAGGAGTTCTGGGCCGACCTGGATCAGGAGGCCGCCGAGGGCAAACTGGCCGTTTCCGACACGCTGGAGGGCCTGGCCGATTATATCGGCTGTACGCCGGAGGCCCTGCGGGCCACCGTAGACCGCTGCAACGCCCAGTGTGACGCCGGTAAGGACGACGAGTTCTATAAAGCTCCCGAGAACCTTCGCAAAATCCAGACCGGTCCCTTCTATGCCATCCGCCTTCAGAGAAACTTTGACGTCACCATGGGCGGCATTTCCATCAACGAGCATTTTGAGGCTCTGCGCCCTGACCAAAGCGTCATTCCCGGCCTGTATGTCACGGGCGACAACGCTTCCAACTGGATGGGCACGGAATACGGTCCCATGTTCTCCTCCTTCTGCTGGGCCATGAATTCCGGCTTCCTGGCCGGCGAGGAGGCCGCCGAATACTGTAAGCGATAGGTTTCTCCCCGTTTCCCCCGCCGCATCACGGCCGGTTTCTCTGCCGTGATGCGAACAAATCGATTGGAGAGAGAAAAATGGAGAAAACCGCACGTTCCTCCGCCGTCTATGTCAAATGGCTGGCCGCCATTGTGATCCCGGCGCTGTTGTTTCTGATTCCTGTGGGCGAGGTGTTCACCGCACCTATGAGACTGTTCTTTGTCATCACCCTGTTCATGATGATGGTCATTGCCATGGAATTGCTTCCCATCCTCATGTCCGCCATTCTGCTGCCGGCGGCATATGTTCTGCTGGGAGTGGCCGATCTTTCCACCGCCTTCGGCGCATGGACCAAGCCATTGCCCTATATGCTGGTGGGCGCTTTCGTCCTGGCCATGGGTCTGGCCGAGTGCGGCCTGCTCAAGCGCATCGCCTATGGCATCCTGGCCAAGACCGGCGGCACCTATCGCGGCATTCTGCTGGGCATTCTGGTGGCCAGTCTGGTCCTGACGTTCATGACCTCCGGTTCAGCTGACACCATTATGGTGGCTTTCATCTTCGGCATCTGCGTAGCCCTGGGCCTGGGCACCAGCAAGACCTCCGCCGGCATCACCATGGTCGCCGCCATTTGCTGTATCGACGGCTGTCTGTTCATCTTCAAGCCCAGCAATATGGCCGTCCTGCTGGGAGGCGCCCAGTCTGTCCTGGGTGAGGATTTCACCATCTCCTATACACAGTTCTTCCTGCACAACTGGCCCTGGCTCATTGCCCTGGTCCTCTTTGTGCTGCTGATGTGTAAGCTCTGGAAGCCTGACGTGCCCATCAATGGCAAGGAATATTTTGTCTCTGAGTATCAGACGCTGGGCAAGATGACCACCCGGGAAATCAAAGCCCTGATCGTGTCTGTTGTCATCATCCTCCTGCTGCTGACCACCAGCCTGACCAACTTCAGCGGCGAATGGATTCTGGCCCTGGTCCCTTGGGTCATGTTCCTTCCCGGCGTGAATGTGGCCACTGAAGAAACCATCAAGGGCATTAAGTTTCCGGTCATCTTCTTTGCCGCCGCATGTATGTCCATCGGCTTTGTGGCCGGCAGTCTTGGCATCGGCCCCCTCATCACCCGCACCATCACGCCCATGATCAGCAGCATCTCCAACCACTGGCTGCTGTCCGGTGCCACCACTCTGTTCGGCACCATTCTGAACTTTCTGCTGACCCCCATGGCCATGATGGGCGTGGGGACCGCTCCCATCTGTCAGGTCTTCACCGATTTGGGCATCAACCCCCTGCTGGGCCTGTACGCCTTCTACCTGTCGTGTAACTTTGTGTTCCTGCCCTATGAATCCACAGCCTTCTTGGTGTTCTACTCCTTTGGCACGGTGAAGCTCAAGGATTTCGTCAAAATTTGCGTCATCAAGGCCATGTTCTTCCTAGCCTTTATGATGATCGTCATGGTGCCCTACTGGAGATTGATCGGAATCACCTGATTTGAGCTTGATGCGCATCTGTCTCTGTTCGTTTCACATTTGATCAGAAATGCTTATCTTCTCTTCCGCAGGAAAGCGCCGCTGCCGGGCGAATGCCCACAGCGGCGCTTTCTGTTTGTTGCTTCCTAAAAATCGCCGTTTTATTTCTGAAGCTGCTCCGCGGCATGACTGCCGGCCATAAAGCCGCTGGCAAAGGCCCAGGCCAGGTCGTTGATAATCTGTACTTTAATGCCGCCCTGGTTGATGAACCGGCCGGAGGCAAAGTCTCCGGTCACATAAAGATTTTCCATCACGGAGCCGTCCGCAGCCATGGCGCGGCTGTGCTCGTCCACAGGCACGCCACCGAAGGCCCCGTCAGTGGCCATGGAGCACCGCAGGGCATAGTTGGGAGCTTTACACAATGGTATCAGCTCCTCTTTCTTTTTACAGAAATCCAGATCCTTTCCCTGTTCGCACTGGGCGTTATACCGTTCCACACATGATACGCTGCTGCGCTGCTGCTGGAAGGGATATGATTTTTCGGTTCTGGAAAGGTTGGAAGCACAGGGGCTTATCTGTGGTGAAGGCGGTAAAAAACCGATCGTGTTTACAGACGAAGGAGAGCGGCTTGCAATAGAACTCATAAAAAAGTATGGGCTCGGAGATCGTAAAGAGGATGAGGTTTAACGGTGGGTATTTCTCTTGCGCATAAGACTGCAAAACCGCAAAACCATTGCGGCGCAAGGCTTTGACGGCGGTATCTTTTCTGTCGACACACGACACGTCGGAGCAAGCTTCATATCGCTTGCTCCGACTTTTTTTATCAAAAAAGTCAGAGCGCACTCATTCCGCTGCTCCTCCGCTCCAAATGCGACCCGCTGACGCTGGGCTCGCATTTGGTGGGACGCGATCGGCGGGCAGTGCACCTTTTTCGTTGACACAGCGCAGCTCGTCGCAAGCTTCGTATCGCTTGCGACGAGTTTTTTTATTGCGGCGAAGTGGCGGCACGATCAATTCAAATTCTCGATCAATTCGCTGGACTTATTCCGGGTTTTGCTTTACAATATCAAAAAAACAGCCCGGAAAAGCCGGGGCGGACGGAGGCTTACCATGTTTGAGCTCAAGCAGATCCTCGCGTTTGTGCATGTAGCGGAGAATTGCAGCTTTACGAGCGCGGCGGTGTCGCTCAATCTCTCGCAGCCGACGCTCAGCAAGCGCATCAGCGACCTCGAGGACAGCCTCGGCGTCAGGCTGCTCGAGCGGACGACAAAGTCCGTCCGCCTGACGGACGCGGGGCAGCGGTTTCTGGCGGATGCGCGCAAGATCCTGGCGCAGGCGAACCGCATGGAGCTCAGCGCCCGGCTGGAATCCAACGGGAACCGCCTGCTGGTCGGCATCGAGGACGGGCTCTACCCGCTCGCGCGCTTCCGACGGGCGTTTTTCGGCGCGTGCGAGTCGGTTTCCGCGCAGGAGAAAACGGACCTCCGGCCGCGGTATTTTCAGGCGACGGAGCTGGCGGATGCGCTGGCCGGATGCGACGTCGTGCTGGCCTGCTCCGGCGGGACGATCGACCGGCAGAGATATGTGCTGACGACGCTTTGCCGCCTGCCGCTGTGCCTTGTCACGCGCCGGCGGCCGGGCTATGCGTCTGCGCTCACGCGCGCGCAGGCGGAGGCGGAGCTGAAAAATGCGAGCATCGTCTGGTATCCGCGCAGCCGCTCGAGCGGCGTGCCGATGGGGTCGATGCACTCGCTCAGCGGCTTTGCCCACCCCGCCATCGAGTGGATCGACTCCGGCGTCACGGCGCTCACCTGCGTGGAATTTGACCGTGGGGTCGCCATTATGCCGGACGGGCACGACTTTGTGCGCTTTTCCAAGACGCTGTCATACTACAGCCTTGCGCCGGAGAGCGGCGCGCTGGAGATCTATGCCGTCCGCCCGGTCGGCTGCCGTGCGGGCGGAGAGCAGCTCGTCGATGCGCTGCGCGCTGCGTTTTCTTTGGCGGCGGGAGAGTTGATTGATTCGTAATTTGAATCAATCGCGCCTTTTATAGAAAAATCATCTTTCATATTATTCGAGTTTTCCGCTAAAGTAGGATACAGGCGGCCGGCGCGGTGCGCGCCGGCCGCCGTATTTTTTGAGAAATGAGGAGAACGAGATGAAAAAACGATTGCTTGCTCTGCTGCTTGCAGCAGCGGCCGTGATTTCCCTTTCCGCCTGCGGTGCAAAGGACGATGCGGCGGCCGGCGACGCGCCGGATCCCGCGGTGAGCTCGGCGGCCGACCCGGCACAGGAGACGAAGCCGTCCGAGGGTGTGTCGAACGACTCGAACGTCCGCGGCGCGACCGGGATCGGCGAGGCCGGCCAGACCGCAAGCGCGGCGGATCACGAATTCACGGAGATCCACGTCGGCTCCGTCGGCGGCAAATCCGTCGGCCACTTCGATGCGACGAGCGGCTTCTCCACGGACGTGGGCCAGACGGCGATCAATCTGGTGTTTGAGCGCGTGTTTTTCGTGGACCCGGCCACGCGGCAGTACACCTCGCTCATCCTTGATTCATGGGACGTCGATGAGAACAACGTTGTGGCGCTGCATGTGAAGGACGGCGCGCGCTTCTCCCGCTCAGGCAATCAGCTGCTCGCGTCCGACCTGCTCTACTCGTTCCGCCGCAACACCAATGCGCCCATGGCGGCCGGAAACTGGGCCAAGTATGTCGATCTGGACGGCGCGAGCGTTTCCGACGACAACAGGACGGCCTACGTTCCGTTCAACATGCCGTTCGGCGCGTACCAGAGCATTCTGGCCATCGGCGTGCTCGAGGAGGCGTGGATCGAGAGCCACGGCGGCGAGGACGCGTTTGACTGGTTCGATCCGTCCCTGGCAAACGGCCTCGGCGCCTATTTGCCGACGGAGCTGACCGTCGACGTCTCGGCCGTCTATGAGCTTGTGGACGACTGGTGGGGCGCAGAGGAGTACATGACGACGTCATTCTGCTATGCAAACCGCATCTGCTGCTACCAGTACACGGACGAGACGACGATGCTGATCGACCTGGAGAACAGGGTGCTCGATATGGCGCTCTCCCTGAGCAGCTCGAGCATGGAGCGCGTCATCGCCGACCCGTCCATCGGCACGGCGCAGTCCGTCAGCTCGAACGCGGTGTCGCTGCTCACGATGAACTACGACACGGTCGACGGAACGGAGGCCTTCAACGACGAAAACCTCCGCAAGGCCATCTGCTACGGCACGCCGGCTGAGGATCTGGCGGAGCTTGCCTTCGGCGTGCTGCATCAGAAGCCGGTCTCTTACATCGCCTCGACCTCGCAGTACTGCGCGCCGGGCTACACCTATGAATATGACCCCGAGCTTGCGCAGCACTATCGCGACGAGAGCGGCCTCGGCACGGTCGACCTCAAGTGGCTCGTGCAGAGCGGCTCGGCGGCCGCGACGATCGCTGAGGGCTTCAACGCGTATATGTCGCAGCTCGACATCAAGGTCGCCGTCGAGGTGTATGACATACTGACCTGCATCGCCGAGTGGCAGAAGCCGGGCGCGACGGATTTCCAGATCATCAACGACAACAATGCCAACTCCTCCGGCGACCCGTTCACGAACATGACGTTCCTCGGCAGCACGGCCAGCTTCAAATGCTCCAACCGCAACGGCGAGGACATCAATGCTCTCATTGACGGCGCGGCGTACTCGTTCGATCCGTCCGTCCGGAAGGAATACTACGAGCAGCTTCAGGAATACCTCTTCAATTCCTATTCGGTCATCCCCATGAGCGAGTGGAACCTCGGCCTTGCCTACGGCGAGAAGATCGCCAGCACGCAGATCACGGACGTCTATACGGTCGACCTGCGCTTTGTCGGATTCTGAGCGGGAGGGATAAGATGCTCATTGATTTTGAGGCACATTACTGCCTGGATGACACGTTTTCGCTGCGTGCGCTCGTCAACCGGGACAATCACGACGAGACGGCGGGCGACGCACCGGGCGGGCCGCCGGCCGGCCCGCTGGAGAACCTGACGCTCTCGCGGATCGACGTGCGGCTTGCGGATATGGACCGCTGCGGCATCGACATGCAGGTGCTCAGCCATTCGGCCGGCATCGAGGCGCTTGAGCCGGAGCGGGCCGTCGCCGTCGCGCGGCGCGTAAATGACGCGGTGTATGAGGTGATGCAGCGCCATCCGGGCCGGTTCCTCGGATGGGCGGCGCTGCCGGTGCGCGCGCCGGCAGCGGCGGCGGAGGAGCTTCGCCGATGCGTGCAGGAGCTCGGCTTTCTCGGCTGGAACGTCTACTCGAACTTCGGGATCCGGCAGCGGCTGGACGATCCGATGTTCGCGCCGATTCTGGAGGAGGCGAACCGGCTGGCCATCCCGGTCTACATCCATCCGACGGCGCCGAATATGGCCGAATATCAGGGCGGCCCGCCCGCGCTGTGGGGCGGCCTCGGCTACGCGGCCGACACGATGCTCACGGTCGTGAAAATGCAGCTGGCCGGGGTGTACGACCGCTGCCCGGACATCCGCTTCGTGCTCGGCCATCTGGGCGAGGGCCTCCCGTTCGTCGCAAAGCGCATGGGCGGCGACCCGGCTCGCTCCGGCGGGCAGTGCGCGCACGGGATCGACTACTATCTCCGCAACAATTTCTACGTCACGACAAGCGGCCAGTTCGACCCCGCGGCATTTGCGTGCACCCGGAGCGTCATGGGCGCAGAGCGCATCCTGTTCGGCTCGGACTATCCCATGGAGCGCGCCGCAAGCGGCGTGGAATTTCTCCGGAGCCTTCCGCTGTCCGTCGAGCAGCAGCGCGGCATCGCCGCGGAAAACGGGATCCGCGCGCTTAGGATGCAGCTGTGAACAAGACCCCGGCTGCCGGTCAGAACCGGCGGCCGGGGTCTTCCTATTGTATGCTGCTGCGCAGGAAGCGCTCGATGGTGTCGAACGGGATGATGTCCGTGCGGTCGTAGAGGTCGGTGTGGACGGCGTCGGGGATCAGCAGGAGCTGCTTGTTTTCGCCGCGCAGGAGCGCATAGGCGCTGCGGGTGAAGTAGCACGAGTGCGCCTTTTCGCCGTGGATCATCAGAACGGCGGAGCGGATCTCGGCGATGCTGTGCAGCAGATCCGCGCCCAGAAACGACAGCTGCGCCGTCTCGCACCAGCCGCTGCCGGAGAGCGGCGCGCGTGGGTGATAGCCGCGCGGCGTCTTGAAGTAGTCGTGGTAATCGCGCAGAAAGTCCGGCGCGTCCGGCGGGAGCGGATCGGCGATGCCGCCGCGGGCGCAGGTGCCGAGGGCGAAGTCATATGTGCGCTGCGCAGCGAGCTTTTTGCGCTTTTCAAGGCGATTCTGCTCAGAGTCCTCGGCCTCGAAGAGGCCGTTTGTGATCTGGCGGGTCATGTCGCACATCGACGATGTGACCGCCGCGCGGATGCGCGGGTCGAGCGCCGCGGCGGCCAGCGCCATGCCGCCCCAGCCGCCGATGCCGAGGACGCAGATGCGCGCATGGTCGACGTTCGGCTGGATGGAGAGAAAGTCGACGGCGGCGCAGAGATCCTCAACGTTGATGTCCGGCGAGGCGACGCAGCGCGGAAGCCCGCCGCTCTCGCCCGTGTAGGACGGATCGAACGCGACGGTGAGAAACCCGCGCACGGCGAGCGACTGCGCGTACAGCCCCGCGGCCTGCTCCTTTACCGCGCCGAACGGGCCGCAGACCGCGACGGCGGGCAGCGGGCCGGACGAGCGCAGCGGCGCATAGACGTCGGCAGCGAGCCGGATGCCGAAGCGGTTGCAGAACACGGCCTTTCGGTGGCTGACAAGGATGCAGCGCGGGAATGTTTTGTCCCAGCCGTCGGTCAGCTCGGGAATGTCGTATTGCATAATTGGCTCCTTTTGTACGGGTCGGATGTGTTCGTCTCAAGAAAAAGCGGCGAAAACCGAATGGCTTTCGCCGCTTTTGACGGGTCATGGATTGCGGATCACTTCTGCGCAAAGAGCGCGCGGAAGAGGAACGCGACGATCTGGCCGCGGTTGCAGTTGACGCCCGGGGCGAAGAGGCCGTCGGTCGTGCCGGTCGTGACGCCCTTTTCGACGGCCCATGTCACGGCGCTGCCGCAGTATGCGCCGGCCGGAACATCGGCGAAGCCGCTCGTGCCGGAGACGGCCGGGGAGCCGACGGCGCGGTAGAGCAGCGTGACGGCCTGCGCGCGGGTGCAGGGCACGTTCGGCGAGAAGGTCGTGTCGGTCGTGCCGGTCGTGATGCCGTTTTCAACAGCCCAGAGGACGGCCTTGTAGCAGAAGGAATCCTCCGCGACGTCCGAGAACGGGCAGGCGGCCGTCTTGGGCTCGGGCGAGCCGAAGGCGCGCCAGAGGAAGGTGACGATCTGGCCGCGGGTGCAGGCGTTTGCGGGAGAGAAGGTCGTGTCGGTCGTGCCGGTCGTGACGCCCTTCGCGGCGGCCCACTCGACGGCGTCGAAGAACGTCGAGCCGACGGGGACGTCGACAAAGCGAGCGATCTTCTCACCCGCGGCGAAGGCGGCCGTGACGGTGACGTCGGAGGCGGGCATCGTGAAGCGGTAGCGGCCGCTGCCGAGGTCGGTGAGGGCCACATTTGCGCCCGAGCGGGTGGCGGCGGTCAGGGAGGAGAGGGCATAGCCTTCGTCCGGCGTGACCGTAACGGTCACGGCGCTGCCCGCGTAGGCGCTTTTCGCGCTCAGCGCGACGGTGCCGTGCTCAGCAGAGGCGGCCGTGACGGCGTAGGACGGGGTGTAGACAGGCTCGGAGGGCTTGGCTTCGACTTTGATCTCGATGTCGAGCGTCTGCTTGGTGAAGTTGCCCTCGAGGGTGATCTTGCCGGTGTGTTTACCGACGGTCAGGCCGGTCTTCGGGGTGATGGTGAGGTCGACGGAGCTGTTGGCACCGACCGTACTCGGCTTGGCCGAGACAGTAAAGATCGTATCTTCGCCCTCAACCGAGAAGCTGGTAATATTGGCAGCGACGTCACTGCTGTTCTTGAGCGGGATAACCAAGGGGTCGGGGTTGGTATAACCTTCCTTCAGCGTGCAGCCGATGCCCCTTGTGCTGTCGCCAAAAACGAGGACTGCCTTGGGGGCTTCAGAGACGACAAATTTGACGTTGAAGGACTGGGGCGTGACTCCGGTGCCGCGGACCGTGACAGTCGCGTTGTGCTCGCCGACAGCGAGGCCGGTCTTCGGCTGGACGGTGATGGAAGCGGTTTTGCCAGTGCTTTCGGTGCTTGCATTAAGGGAAGCGATCGTCGCGGGGGAAACGTTGAAGTCGCTGGTGTTGTCTACAGAGACAGTCAGTTCGCCGGTCGCGGCAGTGCCGGTGCTCGTAACGGTGACGGTCTGCGCAGCCGGAGCAGCCGAGTAGCCGACGGTCGCGGAGCCAAAGTCAATGTTCGACTGGTTAAGCGTGATGGCCGGGGTGAGAGCTTCGGTAACGACAAATTTGACGTTGAAGGACTTGGGGGTGACGTTGTCGCCGTTGACCGTAATGGTTGCGTTGTAAGTACCAGCGGCCAAGCCGGCTTTCGGCGTGACGGCGAACTTGTGAGTCCCATTCTGCGACTCGATGGATGCAAGCTGATTCGGGCTAACAACAAACGTGTCGATAGAATGGTCGTTGCTGTCGGTGACGGTAATGTTCATCTTGCCAGTTGCAACAGTGCCGACATTAGTGACGGTGAACTCGTGAGAGAGCGTGCTAGCATCATAGCCGCTGGGTTTGGCACCAAAGTCGTACGTGCCGACCGTATCGAGAGCAATATCCTGCACGAAATCCGTTGCAATCATATTCGCATAGACATCATAAGACTGTGTGGTGTCCAATGCGGTCTTTGAGAGAAAGTAACCAGTGCCATTGTAATGCGTATCGCCTAAAAAGGCGGCGTAACCATTACTGCCGGACGTATAAGCAATGACGACGCCGTAGGCGACATGGTTGCCGTTTTCTTTCAATTCATGAATAAGAACGGTATCAGCAGTGAGATTTGCGGATGCGTACGCGTTTTCAACAAGGCTGATAATATCCGTCATGCTGCTAGAGGGAGTATGCGTGTTCTTGAAATCGGCATAAGAGCCAACACGCGTAAGTGTCCAACTGCTCTTACAGTAGGTATAACGACTGCCAGTGGAGGTGAGTGGAAAGTCAAGGCCGTGCAAATTGAAGGAAGCTCCGGCCTTTTCCGGAATGCTGGGCCTGCGCTGCGCGTCGTATAAATAGCTAAATGTTGTTGTGTCTAGCTCGTCCAGCAGATCTTGTACAGTTGCCGCCATCGCCGTCACCGGCAGAATGGACAGAAGCATGCACAGGACGAGGGTGAGGGTGAGGATTCTCTTTTTCATGATGCAGTCACTTCTTGAAATCCCAGAATTTTTGCAGGCAGGCGAACCCAGAACGTCTTGAGGGCGTCGTTATAGTGCTCGACGGCCTGGCGGCGGATGTTTTCACTGCGGGTCAGGACGGCGCGGGCCTCGGCATCGTCCTGCACGCGGGCGACGCGGCGGCGGCTGGCGGCCAGCTGGCTCTCAGCGCCTTCGACCATCTTCATGCGGCGCAGCAGCAGGAGATTCGCCTGCCGGAACCACAGTGCGATGAGCGCCGACGTGCCGGAAAGCGCGATGAGCCACGGAAACCATGCATTCATCGGGATCTCAACTCCTTCCTTAGTTTTGTAAGGCAAGAATACCAGCTTTTTGTGGTCATGGAGCGCCGGAGACACGAAATGTATGGTTTTTCGACACGAAATGCAACACAGCGCTGGAAAGCGGGGCGGCGCCGTGATAGAATAGCGGTGGGATAAAACACAGAAGAGGGAGACAGAAGCATGTACATCGCAGTTTGCGACGATCAGGCCGAGGAGCTTGCCTCGATCACGGCGCTGCTTCACGCGTGGCAGGAAGAGCGCGGGCATCCGGTCCGCTTCCGCTCGTTTTCCGCCGCGGGCGAGCTGCTCGACGCGGCGCAGCATGAGCGCTTTACGCTCTACCTGCTCGACGTCATGATGCCCGGCCTGTCCGGCATGGCCGCCGCGCGCGAGATCCGTACGTTCGACGACGCGGCCGAGATCGTCTTTCTGACGTCGTCGCCCGGCTTTGCCTATGAGAGCTACGGCGTTCGCGCCATGGAATATCTGCTCAAGCCCATCCGCGCCAAGGCGCTCTACCCGATCCTCGACCGCCTGCTCCTGCGCGAGCAGCAGCCGGAGCAGGCGCTGACGCTCCACGCGGGCGGGACGTTCATCCGCGTGCCGTTTTCCAGCCTGACCTATGTGGAGGTCAACGGCAAGCACCTCTATTTCAACCTGACGGACGGACAGGTGCGCGAGGTCACGGGCGCGCTGAAGGAGTACGAGGGGCGGCTGCTCGCGCGGCCGGAGTTCATGCGCGTCCACCGGTCGTACATCGTGAATATGCTGCAGGTCGCGGAGCTGTCGCAGAGCGGCGTGCGGACATTCTCAGGGCAGAGCCTGCCCGTGTCGCGCCTTTTGTATCAGCAGCTGCAAAAGGACTATCTCAAGCTGCTCTTTGACCGGGAGGGGGATGCGCCGTGACGGCTGTCGAAGTGCTGGGCGTGTTCAATTACGGACTCGTGTTCATCTACGGGCTGCTTCTGAGCGTGGACATTGCCGGCGGATGCCGCACGCAGCGCGAGCGCAGCATCGTGCACGTGCTCTGCCCGGTGTTCCTGTTCGTTCAGGCGGTGTTCTGGGCGCTGCTCGGCGTGGACAGGGTCGAGCGGATCTATCCGCTCATTGCGCACATCCCGCTTGTGCTCGCGCTGATCTTCCTGCTGAAAAAGCCTGTCGGCGTGGCCATCGTTGCCACCTGTACGGGCTATCTGTGCTGCCAGATCCCGCGCTGGGTCGACGTCACCGTCAGCGCAGTCACGGGCTCGGTGCTCGCCGGGGAGATCAGCTATACGCTCGCCATCGTGCCGGCGTATATTCTGCTGCGGCGCTATTTTGTCCGCGCGGCGAACGACGCCATGACGCTCTCGCCGTCGGCGCTGCTGCTCTTCGGCGGGCTTCCGGTGGCCTATTACGGGTTTGACTACGCAACGACGATCTACTCCGACGCGCTCTACTCCGGCTACGCGGCGCTCAATGAGTTCCTGCCGACGGTGCTCATCGTGTTCTATGTGACGTTTCTGACGCTCTATCACTTCCAAATGCAAAGGCGCGCGCAGGCGGAGATGCTCGGCGCGGCGCTCTCGTCGCAGCTCAGGCAGTTGCAGCTGGAAATGGACGCCCTGCGCCGGAGCGAGACGCAGACGGCTGTCTATCAGCACGATATGCGCCACCACCTCAATATGATCGAGGGACTGCTCTCTGCGGGCAAGAGCGAGCAGGCCGAGGCGTACATCCGCAGCGTGCAGGCGGACATTGAGACCATCACGCCGAAGCGCTTCTGCGACAACGACACGGTCAATCTGCTCTGCTCGGCATTTTCCGAGCGCGCAGCGCGCACGGGCGTGAAGCTCACGGTCGAGGCAAAGCTCCCGCCGGAGCTGCCCGTGTCGGATACGGAGCTGTGCTCCATCATTTCAAATGCGCTGGAAAACGCGCTGCGCGCCGTCATAGAGCTGCCCGAGGCGCAGCGGTGGGTGAAGCTCTACTGCGGCGTGCGCGTGGGCAAGCTGCTCATTGAGATCTGCAACCCCTGCCGCGGGCCGGTCGCGATCAAAGACGGCCTTCCCGTCTCCTCGCGCGGCGAGGGTCACGGCTACGGCTGCCGGAGCATCGCGACCATCGCCGAGCGCCGCGGCGGCCTGTGCGATTTCTCCGCGTCCGGCGGCGAATTCCGCGTGCAGGTCATGCTCCCGGTGCAGGGCGGAACGGAATAAAAGAAAAAGCTCCATGCACCGGCGGTGCATGGAGCTTTTTGCACACTATTTCCGATAGCTGCGGATGAGCAAAAGAATCACCGGACGGCCATTGGCCATCCGGTGATTTTCTGGTTACATCCAGAACCGGCCGGTGAAGCAGCCGCGGACGATGGCTGCCACGCCCTGAAGGATGAGGAACATGCCGACCATCCACGCAAGCGCCGCCGCGCCTGCCAGCGGGTCGCAGAACGAGAGGAAGCCGCAGATGGCCTCGACGATGCCGAGCGCCGTGAACCAGCCCCAGCCGCGCACGCCGAGCCGGTGCAGGTCGAACGAATCGACGAACATCCCGACGCCGGAGAACAGCAGCCACATCCCGAGGATAAACGGCAGCGTCAGCACGGTGAACCACTGGTTGCACAGAACGAAGATGGAGAGCAGGATCGTCAGAACGCCGTCGAGCAAAAACCAGCCCGAGCCGAACATGAGATCGTGCGCGGAGGCGAAAATGACGATGTCGACGACGCCCGAGGCGAGCATCACAAAGCCGAGCAGCCACGAAATGCCGTCCAGCGCTGCGCCCGGGCGGGCAAAGCAGACAATACCGGCGGCGATGAGAAGCACGCCGGCCAGAACCCAGAGAATGCGGGAAACGGTTTTGTTCATAGCGAGATTCCTCCTTTCAGTTTTCAGAAAACGAGGGAAAAAGGCGCGCCGCCCGCATCACGCGGGCGGCGCAGAAAATGGGATTACTCGATGGACACGCTCGTGCTCTTGGGCAGAAGCTTTTTGCCGTCCTTCGGCACGCTCAGGCGCAGGATGCCGTCCTCGAAGCGGGCGCTGATCTGCTCCGGCTCGATGCCGGTTCCGACGTAGAAGCTGCGCGTGCAGGAGCCGGCGTAGCGCTCCTGACGGATGTACTTGCCCTTCTTGTCCTGCTCGTCCTTGTCAAGCCCCTTTGCGGCGCTGATGGTCAGGTAGCCGTTTTGCAGGTCGACGGTGACCTCGTCCTTCTTGAAGCCCGGCAGGTCGACGTCGAGCTCATAGGAGTCCTCCGTCTCGCGGACGTCGGTCTTCATCAGGTTCTTGGCGTGCTTGCCGAACAGCGGGTCGCGGCCGGACGGAACCATCATCGTGAACGGATCAGAGAAGAAGTCATCAAAAAGATTTTCACCAAAAATGCTGGGCAACATAAGTCATTCCTCCATTTCGTGTTTTCGGGGCCTTGAAGGCTGCAAGCCGCGGGCTCACGAACTTCTGCTGCCATTGTTGACAATTCAATTTTGTCCTTCAGGAGGTCTCTTTCAAGCCCCTCTCTTAAAAACGTCTTCATTATAACACGCTTTTTAGCACTGTCAAGTGGAGAGTGCTAAAATTCATAAATTGTTCATAACTTGAAAAAATCCCGGCGCGGCAGGGGCCGCGCCGGGATGGGGAAGGCTTATTCCTTTGCCGGCAGGGCGACGGTCGCGTGGCCGGACTCAAAGATCTGGCCGTCGATCGTCTCGATCCACCACGCCAGGCGGACATAGTGCTGCCCGCACTCGACGCCTTTTTCGAATACGCGGGACTTGACGATCATCGCGTCGCGCTCGAGGCCGTGCGTCTGGATGATGCCGCGCTTGTCGGGCAGAACGTCGAGGAAGCGCGGAATGTCGGGATCCTCGGGGAAGTCATAGCCCTTTGCGGCGAACATCGGGCAGTTCATGATGCCCCACGAGATGTCGAGCAGCTTGCCATGCTCGCCGATGTAGTTCATAATGTGGCGCAGCGCCACGTCGCGGCCGAAGAAATTGATGAGGATGGCGCGCGGGGGCGGCGGGCTTGCGGGGTCGTCGCTCGCGGCGAACGACCACTCGCCGAAGCCGCTGCCGGCGCTGAAGACCGTGCCGAGCTCGTCCGGGATGTCGGGGAACGACGCGCGGCGCGACGGGAGACGGTAGATGCCGTCTTGCGGGTTGCGGATCATCGTTTTGAAAATCTCGGGATCGGTGTACTCGCGGCGCAGCGAGCGAGAGCCGCCGCAGCCGGGGCCCCACGGGTCGGTCGGGTTCGGTGTGTCGTCGAACGGGCCGTCGAGCGTCCAGGCCGGCTCGTCGCCGACGGCAACGTCGTCCCAGTAGAGGACTTCCGCGCCGCGGTCATACTCGTTTGCCCAGATGGACTGCATCCTGGCCCAGTCTTCGTCTGTGTAATAATGATCCGGCCGCGACTGCCAGTCGACGAGAACGAACGGCGAGGCGATCTCGGGCGCGTCGCCGGCGTATGTGCGCAGGTTTTCGTACCACTTCATGTCCATCCGGCTGACGAGCTGGCCGCTCTGGTTGTACATGCTGCCGCCGCAGGCGATGGAGATCGTGCGGTAGATGCTGCCGGAGGCGGGCGTGAGGTCCTTGAAGTTCAGGTAGTCGACGACGAACCAGACCGTGTCGCCGACGAAGATGGGCGCGACGTTTGTGACCTTGCGCCAGAGATTCGAGGCGATGAATTCGTCGCGCGCGGCGGGCGGGACGGCGATCTGCAGGAGGTGCTCATACGCCACGAGCGTCGGCAGCGCGAGCATCCCGCGGTAGCCCGCGGCCTTGGCATACGCATCGTCATTGTAGAGCTTCTGGTCGGGCAGGTACTTTTCGTTGTAGTAGCGCACGAGCGCTTCGCTCACATGCGCGCACTTGGGGATGCCGGGCGTCCCCTCCGGGTAGCCGCCGGAGATGAGGCGGGAGACGTCGACAGGGCCGCGCTCGGCGATGGCGCGCGAAGTGGCGGCAAACTCGGCGAGCGCCTTGCGCTCGCGCTCGGTGTAAACGCCGGGGTAGCAGGTCAGATAGGTGCCCATGGAAGATCCTCCTTATTTTGATTTCTGTGCAAATTATACCAGAAGCGAAGCGGAAAATCCCATACATATAAGGAATAAGTACAAGGAATATTTGCATGAAAAGAGAATCTGTGATACGATAGCGGAAGCAAACCTCATTTTGAAGGAGGAAGGAAACCGTGAAAAAGACAGTGGAAAGCGGCGCCTGGTGTGTGGAGGCGCGCACGGAGCTTGAAGAGCTGACGATCGCGCCGGGCGCGTCGCTCAGCGCGCCGGAGGGGAAGAGCCTTGTCATGACGGTAGACGGCGTGACGACAGACGCAAAGCCCGGGACATATACGGGGAGGATCGTGCTGGAGGTTTTAGAGCGCGTCGGGCAGTTTTCGGATTTCAAGAATGAGTACCGCTGCGTTGTTTTTGCCGACGAAGCGGGCGTCCGGCCGGAGCGCTCGGCGCTCAGCGGCATTGTCGGCGCTGCGGTCGAGCCGCACGCCGTGACCGGCGGCACGGTCGCCATCCATGGCGACCGGTACAACGGCATCGCAGTCAACAACGGCGAGTTTCGCATCCGCGGGACAAAATTTGACGTCGAGGGCCGCGGCGGCGACGATTTCGAGGCCTACGGCGCGGCCATCACGACCGGCAACCGGGCAGAGGTCGTCATCGAGGACGTCGACATCCACACGCACGGCTGCATCTCGACCGGCATCATCACGGCCGGCGACTCCAAGGTGCTCATCCGCGACAGCCATATCGACTGCCACGGCGACACGAACGAGGGCTATTTCACGAAATTCCCGCACCTCACGGAGGTCCCGTGGGTGCTCGGCCTGCACGGAACGCTGCGCTCGACGAACGTGCTCGACCAGTCCGTGACGACCTATTATAATTGTAAGGTCGAATCGAACGGCTGGGGCGTGCTGAGCGTCGATTTCTGCGAAAATGCATACCACAACATCATCAACACGGACGCCGTCATTTCCAAAGACAGCAAGTATGCCAGCGGCTACGGCGCGTACATCTTGAATTCAACGCACTCGCTGTTTCTCGGCGTGCACATCGACGTGCCGGACGCCGGCTTTGCCGCCGGCGGGTCGCAGAAGCACATCATCGTCGGCCCGAGCTCGCAGAAGCTGCTTGAGAAGAAGAAAAAGCCGCTCGCGCTGCTCAAAAAAGAGCTCGGCGGCAGCTTCGCATCCGTCCCGGAGCGGCCGACCGTCGTCCGCGCGGGCCGCTTCGGCGGCATGTGGCACCACAAGGCTGAGGGCATCTGGGATTTCTATCCCACGACGGTCATCGAGGCCGGCGACACGGCGTTTATGATCAAGAGCGACGACCGCATCAACAATCCCACCATCCGCTGCGATGGCGTGACGGTCACGGCGCCGCGCATCGTCCACCTCATGCAGTCGGACGATCCGGGCATGGGCGGCCGCCTGCACGACCCGTGCTGGGCGCCGTGCGCGGAGTTCACCGGAAAGATCGAAAAGGACAAGTCGCACGACCTCGCCGACGCGGACGCGAAGGAGAACGCGCGCTGTGAGTTCAAGAACATGACGCTCGCGGGCGACTTCTACAATACGCGCCGCAAGCCGCAGAATCTTGTGCTGACGTTTGACGCAGCAGACGTGACCGGCGTCATCTCGTCCGGCACGTATTCCCACCGCCATGTGTCGTATTATGTGGCGGAGGACAAGCAGGGCAATCGCTTCTGCACGGACGAGACGGGGCACAAGCTCGTCACGATCGTCGATCACGACCTGCTCTTCGGCAAGATCCCGGTGCAGTACATGGTCCCGCTCACATATGAGACGGGCGTGTTCATCCGCGACGTGTCGGACAAGAAGAAGTATAAGCCGATCGGCTACGGCATTTACTACACAAACCCGGAGTACCTCGGCGACGTGGACGTCGCCGTGACGCGCCCGGTGAACAACGGCGCCATCGTCGAGCTGAAAAACGGCGCGGTGTGGACCGTCACGGGCAGAAGCTATCTGACGCGCCTGACGATCGGCGAGGGCTGCGAAGTCAGGGCGCCCGAGGGCAAGACGCTCACCATGAAGGTCGGCGGCCGCGCAAAGGCGATCGCGCCGGGGACGTACCGCGGGATCATTGAGCTTGTGGTGGAGTGAGGATACTATATAATAATGGCCGCCGCGGGAGCATGGGCTCCTGCGGCGGCGTTTTTTGTGCCCCGCGACTGCGCCGCCGCGTCTGTACCGCGCCGATTGCAGTACGCGTCTTCCTCAAAACAGCCCCCTTGTGTAAAGGGGGCTGTCGGCGGAGCCGACTGGGGAATTGTAAGGTTGGGTGAAGCAAAAGACCAACGTCAGAACGAGCCCTTTAGCAAACCCTCCGCCCTACAATCCCTCCGTCTCGCCTGACGGCGAGCCACCTCCCTTTACACAAGGGAGGCTTTGGCGCGTCCTTCTGTTTCACCGCGCACCTCCGGCGGGATGGGGTCATCCCGCCCTACGCTTCTCCATCCGGCCACGCAACTCACAGCAAACAAAAAACACGCCCAAATCGGCGTGCTGAAATTTGTGTATATTTCCATAAAAAAGATTGACATCTGCCGCTTGACATGATACCATAGTAGTCCCATTGCCACGCCCGCAGATGCCCATACCGCTCCAGCATCGTTTCTGGATGGTCTTATCTTACCACGGATGGCGCGCTGCGGCAAGTGGAGAAGGAAACAAACAAGCAACGCTACCGGGCGTGTCGCGAGCAGCGCCGCGGCTCCCGGATAAAGAAAGGCAGTGATTCATGATGCCACAGGTCAGTGTGGAGGAAGCGATCCGCGCGGGCATTCCGGTGAAAAAGGCCATGTACGGCAACACCGAACGCGTGAACTTCGCCAAGCACGACGAGATCCTCGAAATGCCGAACCTGCTCAAGATCCAGAAGGATTCGTTTGAGTGGTTCCTGCACGAGGGTCTGCGCGAGGTGCTCCAGGACATGGACGCCATCACCGATTACACCGGCAATCTGGAGCTCAAATTCCTCGATTACTCCATGAACGAGCCGCCGAAGTACTCCATCGAGGAGTGCAAGGAGCGCGACGCGACGTACGCAAAGCCTATCAAGGTGCGCGTCCGCCTGCTCAACAAGGAGACCGAGGAGATCAAGGAGCAGGAGATCTTCATGGGCGATTTCCCGCTCATGACCAACGGCGGCACATTCGTCATCAACGGCGCCGAGCGTGTCATTGTCTCGCAGATCGTCCGCAGCCCCGGCATCTACTACGGCGACACCGCCGACAAGGCCGAGATGCACACGTACACGACGACGGTCATCCCGTACCGCGGCGCATGGCTCGAGTATGAGACGGACGCGTCGGACGTGTTCTGGGTGCGCATCGACAAAAACCGCAAGATCCCGATCACCTGCCTCATCCGCGCCCTCGGCGTGGAGACCGACGGCGCCATCCGCGACCTGTTCGGCGAGGACAAGCGCATTCTTGCCACGCTCGAGAAGGACACCTGCCGCACGCGCGAGGACAGCCTGCTTGAGATCTACCGCAAGCTCCGCCCGGGCGAGCCGCCCACGGTGGAAAACGCGCAGTCGTATATGAACGCGCTGTTCTTCGACCCGCGCCGCTACGACGTGTCGAAGGTCGGCCGCTACAAGTTCAACAAGAAGATGGACATCTGGTCCCGCTTAAACGGCCACAAGCTCGCCGAGACCATCACCGACCCGCTCACGGGCGAGGTGCTGGCCATGGCCGGCGACGTGCTCACCCGCGAGGATGCCCACCGCATCTCCGACCGCGGCGTGTCGCACGCCGTCGTCGACGTGGAGGGCACGCCGGTCAAGGTGTTCTCCAACGGCATGGTCGACATGACCGGCTTCGTGGATTTCGACCCGAAGGAGTACGGCATCCGCGAGAAGGTCAGCTTTGCTGTCCTCAGCCAGATGCTCGAGACGGCCAAGGCCGAGGGCTGGGACGAAGAGGCGTGGAAGCTGAACCTCGCCGAGCGCGCCGATGAGCTCATCCCGAAGACCATCACGCCGGACGACATCCTTGCGTCCATCAACTACCTCATCTGCGTGGCCAACGGCGTCGGCCAGACCGACGACATCGACCACCTCGGCAACCGCCGCCTGCGCTGTGTCGGCGAGCTGCTGCAGAACCAGTTCCGCGTCGGCTTCACGCGCCTTGAGCGCGTCATCCGCGAGCGCATGACCATTCAGGACATGGATGCCGTCACGCCGCAGAGCCTGATCAACATCCGCCCGGTCACGGCCGTCATCAAGGAGTTCTTCGGCTCGTCGCCGCTGTCGCAGTTCATGGATCAGAATAACCCCTTGGCCGAGCTGACGCACCTGCGCCGTCTGTCGGCCCTCGGCCCCGGCGGCCTGTCGCGTGAGCGCGCGAGCTTCGACGTCCGAGACGTCCACTACACGCACTACGGCCGTATGTGCCCGATCGAGACGCCGGAAGGTCCGAACATCGGCCTGATCAACTACCTTGCGACCTACGCCAAGGTCAACGAGTACGGCTTCCTCGAGGCGCCGTTCCGCAAGATCGACAAGCAGACCGGCCGCGTTACGGACGTCGTCGAATACATGACGGCCGACGTCGAGGACGATTACTACATCGGTCAGGCCACCGAGCCGCTCGACGAGAACGGGTGCCTGCTCAACGAGCGCGTCACATGCCGCCATCGCGACGACATCATTCAGGTGAACCGCGACATGATCGACTACATCGACGTTTCGCCGAAGATGATGACGTCCGTCGCGACGGCGTTCATCCCGTTCCTCGAAAACGACGACGCCAACCGCGCCCTCATGGGCGCGAACATGCAGCGTCAGGCCGTGCCGCTGATGGTCACCGAGGCGCCGATCGTCGCCACCGGCGTCGAGCACAAGAGCGCGGTCGACTCTGAGGTGTGCATCTACACCCGCGCGCCGGGCGTCATCACGAAGGTCTCCGCCACGGACATCACCGTCCGCTACGACGACGGCGACGTCGAGACGTACCACCTGACGAAATTCGCCCGCTCGAACGCGGGCACGTGCATCAACCAGCGCCCGACCGTCTCGGCCGGCCAGCGCGTCGGGGCCGGCGAGGTCATCGCCGACGGCCCGAGCTGCTCGCAGGGCGAGGTCTCGCTCGGCAAGAACGTGCTCATCGGCTTTATGACGTGGGAGGGCTACAACTACGAGGACGCTATCCTGCTCAACGAGCGCCTCGTCCGCGAGGACGTGTTCACGTCCATCCACATCGAGGAGTACGAGACCGAAGCCCGCGACACGAAGCTCGGCCCCGAGGAGATCACGCGCGACATCCCGAACGTCGGCGAGGACACCCTCAAGGATCTCGACGAGAACGGCGTCATCCGCATCGGCGCCGAGGTCACGTCGGGCGACTACCTCGTCGGCAAGGTCACGCCGAAGGGCGAGACGGAGCTGACGGCCGAGGAGCGCCTGCTGCGCGCCATCTTCGGCGAGAAGGCCCGCGAGGTGCGCGACAGCTCCCTGAAGGTCCCGCAC
This sequence comes from uncultured Oscillospiraceae bacterium, assembly GCA_934589675.1. Taxonomy (GTDB): domain Bacteria; phylum Bacillota; class Clostridia; order Oscillospirales; family Oscillospiraceae; genus CAKTOF01. The sequence goes on along the minus strand of CAKTOF010000002.1, from coordinate 96,368 downwards.
GGCGCGAGCGGCATCGTCGTCGACGTCAAGGTCTTTACCCGCGAAAACGGCGACGAGCTCAGCCCCGGCGTCAGCAAAATGGTCCGCGTTTACCTTGCGCAGAAGCGCAAGATCTCCGTCGGCGACAAAATGGCCGGCCGCCACGGCAACAAGGGCGTCGTCTCCCGCGTTCTGCCGCAGGAGGATATGCCGTTCCTGCCGGACGGCACGCCGCTCGACATCGTGCTCAACCCGCTCGGCGTTCCGTCCCGTATGAACATCGGTCAGGTTCTCGACGTCCATCTGGGCTACGCCGCGCAGGCGCTTGGCTGGAAGGTCGCCACGCCGATCTTCGACGGCGCCAATGAGAAGGACATCCGCCAGTGCCTCCAGCTTGCCGGCCTCCGCGAGGACGGCAAGAGCGAGCTCTATGACGGCCGCACCGGCGAGAAGTTCGACAACCTCGTCACCGTCGGCTACGTCTACTTCCTCAAGCTCCACCACCTCGTCGACGATAAGATCCACGCCCGCTCGACCGGCCCGTACTCGCTCGTCACGCAGCAGCCGCTCGGCGGCAAGGCGCAGTTCGGCGGCCAGCGCTTCGGCGAGATGGAGGTCTGGGCGCTCGAGGCTTACGGCGCGGCCTATACGCTTCAGGAGATCCTGACCGTCAAGTCCGACGACGTCAACGGCCGCGTCAAGACGTATGAGGCCATCGTCAAGGGCCACAACGTGCCGAAGCCGGGCGTTCCGGAGTCGTTCAAGGTTCTGGTCAAGGAGCTTCAGTCGCTGTGCCTTGACATCAAGGTGCTCGACGAGGACGGCAACGAGATCGAGCTCAAGGACGATGAGGACGACGAGGTCGTCTTCTCGGCCATGGGCCGCGAGCAGTACGTCGCGGACGACACGGAGGTCACCGATGCCGGCTACTCCATCGAGGATGCCGGCGAGGACGCCGGAAGCGAGATCCCGCTCGACTTCGGCGACGATGACGACGACGAGCCGGAGGACGGCGACGACGCGTCCGACGAAATTGATATTTAAGGAGGAGGCGATACCATGAGCAACAATCAGACATTTGACGCGATCAAGATCGGCATCGCCTCTCCGGAGATGATCCGTGAGTGGTCGTACGGCGAGGTCAAAAAGCCGGAGACCATCAACTACCGCACGCTCAAGCCCGAACGCGACGGCCTGTTCTGCGAGAAGATCTTCGGGCCGACGAAGGACTGGGAGTGCCACTGCGGCAAGTATAAAAAGATCCGCTACAAGGGCAAGATCTGCGACCGCTGCGGCGTCGAGGTCACAAAGGCCAAGGTCCGCCGCGAGCGCATGGGCCACATCGAGCTGGCCGCGCCCGTCAGCCACATCTGGTACTTCAAGGGCATCCCGTCCCGCATGGGCACGCTGCTTGACATTTCCCCGCGCGTGCTGGAGAAGGTTCTCTACTTCGCCAGCTACATCGTCACCGATCCCGGCGACGCGCCGCTCATCAAATACCAGATCCTCAACGAAAAAGAATACCACGACATGCGCGAGAAGTACGAGGACGACTTCGACGCCGGCATGGGCGCCGAGGCCGTGAAGAAGCTGCTTGAGGACATCGACCTCGAAGCGCTCTCGGCACAGCTGCGCGCCGAGCTCAAGACCGCGACGGGCCAGAAGAAGCTCAAGATCATCAAGCGCCTTCAGGTCGTCGAGGACTTCCGCCAGTCGCACAACCAGCCGTCGTGGATGATCCTGGACGTTATCCCGGTCATTCCGCCTGAGCTTCGCCCGATGGTCCAGCTCGACGGCGGCCGCTTCGCCACGAGCGACCTCAATGACCTCTACCGCCGCGTCATCAACCGCAACAATCGCTTGAAGCGCCTCATCCAGCTCTCTGCGCCGGACATCATCATCCGCAACGAGAAGCGCATGCTTCAGGAGGCCGTCGACGCCCTCATCGACAACGGCCGCCGCGGCCGCGCCGTCACCGGCGCGAACAACCGCGCGCTCAAGTCGCTCTCCGACATGCTCAAGGGCAAGCAGGGCCGCTTCCGCCAGAACCTGCTCGGCAAGCGCGTTGACTATTCCGGCCGCTCGGTCATCGTCGTCGGCCCGGAGCTCAAGCTCTATCAGTGCGGCCTGCCGAAGGAGATGGCCATCGAGCTTTTCCGCCCGTTTGTCATGAAAAAGCTCGTCGAGGACGGGCTGGCCAACAACATCAAGTCGGCAAAGAAGATGATCGACAAGGGCCGCACCGAGGTCTGGGACGCGCTCGACTATATCATCAAGGACCGCCCGGTCATGCTCAACCGCGCGCCGACGCTGCACCGCCTCGGCATCCAGGCCTTTGAGCCGGTGCTCGTCGAGGGCCGCGCCATCAAGCTCCATCCGCTCGTCTGCACGGCCTTCAACGCCGACTTCGACGGCGACCAGATGGCCGTTCACGTCCCGCTGAGCGCCGAGGCGCAGGCCGAGGCCAGAATGCTCATGCTCTCGGCCAACAACCTGCTCCGCCCGCAGGACGGCCAGCCGGTCACGGTCCCGACGCAGGATATGATCCTCGGCACGTACTACCTGACCTACGAGCGCTACGACCCGCATGACGAGAGCCTGGATTACGAGACGCTCGACGACGTCGTCCGCGCGCTGGACGAAGGCCACCTCGAGGCCGACTCTGAGGTCTACGTCCGGAACACCTGGGACGACATCAAGGCCATCAAGGATTCCGACCATTTCTATATCCGCACGAATGCCGCGCTCTGCCGCGATGCCAAGCAGGCCGGCGGCGTCCGCCCGTACGAGATCTACAACTGCTACGAGAGCGCCGACGAGGCCATGCTCGCCTACTTCGAGAAGGACATCGGCATCCAGATGCCCATCCGCGTGCGCGTGGAGAAGGAAGTCGACGGCGTTATGGAGTCCCGCGTCGTCATGGCGACGGTCGGCCGGCTCATCTTCAATGCGCCGATCCCGCAGGATCTCGGCTTTGTCGACCGCACCGACCCCGACAAGTTCTTTGACCTTGAGATCCACGAGACCATCGGCAAGAAGCTGCTCGGCGTCATCATCGACAAGTGCATCCGCAAGCACGGCTTCACGATCGCGACCGAGATGCTCGACGCGGTCAAGAGCCTCGGCTACAAATACTCCACGCAGGGCGCCATCACCGTCTCCATCGCGGACATGAGCGTCCCGGAGAAGAAGTACGCGCTCATCCACGAGGCGGAAAAAGAGGTCGTCAAGCTCGACCGCCAGTACCGCCGCGGCCTGATCACGAACGACGAGCGCTATCGCCTTGTCGTCTCGCAGTGGGAAAAGACGACCGACGAGGTCACCGGCGCGCTGCAGGACAACCTCGACCGCTTCAACCCGATCTTCATGATGGCCGACTCCGGCGCCCGTGGCTCCATGGCGCAGATCCGTCAGCTGGCCGGCATGCGCGGCCTGATGGCCAACACCGCCGGTAAGACGATCGAGATCCCGGTCAAGGCAAACTTCCGCGAGGGCCTGTCCGTCCTCGAGTACTTCATCTCCTCGAGAGGCGCCCGTAAGGGCCTGACCGATACGGCGCTCCGCACGGCCGACTCCGGCTACCTGACCCGCCGAATGGTCGACGTCTCGCAGGACGTCATCATCCGCCAGAAGGACTGCGGCTCGACCCGCGGCCGTCTCATGTTCGAGATCCGCGAGAAGAACCAGACGCTCTCGAGCTTTGAAGAGCGCATCCGCGGCCGCTATCTCACCCATCCGGTCGTCGACACCGAGACGGGCGAAGTGCTCATCGACACGGGCGTCATGCTCCACGAGGATCATGCGGCGCTGCTCGCAAAGCACCGCTGGAAGCAGGTGAACGAGGTCGACTACGAGGGTAACCCCATCGAGTTTGACCCGGCCGAGCAGGCGAATGCCCAGACCGACCTTCGCAAGCTGCGCGTGCGCTCGATGCTCTTCTGCCGCGCCCGCAGCGGCGTGTGCGCCACGTGCTACGGCATGAACCTCGCCACGAGCGAGGAGGTCAACCTCGGCGAGGCCGTCGGCATCATCGCCGCGCAGTCCATCGGCGAGCCGGGCACGCAGCTGACCATGCGTACGTTCCACACCGGCGGTGTTGCCGGCGACGACATCACGCAGGGTCTTCCGCGTGTTGAGGAGCTCTTCGAGGCGCGCAAGCCGAAGAAGATGGCGCAGCTGGCCGAGATCTCCGGCCGCGTGGACATCGACGACACGCATGTGTCCGCGCTGCGCTCGATCACCATCACGAACGAGTCCGACGGCGAGGTCAAGCAGTATCAGGTGCCGTACTCCGTCACGCTTCGCGTGGAAAACGGCCAGCACGTCACCAAGGGCACGCAGCTCGTCGACGGCTCGCTCTCCCCGCACGACATCCTCCGCATCTCCGGCGAGGCGCCCGTGCAGGACTACCTCATCAAGGAAGTCCTCAAGGTCTACCGCCAGCAGGGCGTCGACATCAACGAAAAGCACATCGAGGTCATCGTGCGCCAGATGATGCGCAAGGTCCGCGTGGAGGACTGCGGCGACACGACGCTGCTCGACGGCACCGTCGTCGACGTGTTCGAGTTCGAGGACGCCAACGCCGCCGTCGAGGCGCGCATCGCCGCCGGCGAGCTTGGTGAGGACGGCAATCCGCTCCGCCTTGCCACGCGCACGCTGATGCTCATGGGCATCACGAAGGCGTCGCTCGCCACGGATTCGTTCCTGTCGGCCGCATCGTTCCAGGAGACGACGAAGGTCCTGACCGAGGCCGCCATCAAGGGCAAGGTCGACCACCTCGTCGGCCTGAAGGAGAACGTCATCATCGGCAAGCTCATCCCGGCCGGCGCCGGCATGACGGTCTACCGCGACTTCCAGGAGGGCATCTCGCCCGAGAGCGAAGTCACGCAGGACATGATCGACAACGAGCAGTTCTGATTTTTACCGGAAAATTTACAATTTGGCCCCTCCGATCCGCTTGACGGATCGGAGGGGCTCTGCTATAATTGTAATTCGTGAGATTACGCGAATTGGAGGCTCACTCATGCTGTCAGAATTGAAGAGCGCCGCCAAGATCGTTGGGATCAAGCAGCTGCGCCGCGCCCTCCGCGAGGGATCGTGCAGCAAGGTCTTTCTGGCGGAAAATGCAGAAGAGCGCATCACCTCGCCCATCGCGGCCCAATGCCGGGAAGCGGGCGTCGAGGTCGAATGGGCGCCCACGATGGCCGAACTCGGCCACGCCTGCGGCATCGAAGTCGGCGCCGCGGCGGCCGGCATCCTGCGCTAAGACATCATTTTGGTCTTTTCGGAATATTTTTCATGATTCCGGGTAAGATAACAGCTGCAATGCAGCAACATTTGAGAAAGGAGGAACACCATGCCTACTTTTAACCAGCTTGTCAGAAAGGGCAGACAGCAGGCAACTTACAAGTCCGCGTCTCCGGCTCTCCAGAAGGGGATGAACACCATCAAGAACCGCACCACCGACCTGTCTTCTCCGCAGAAGCGCGGCGTGTGCACCGCGGTCCGTACGTCTACCCCGAAGAAGCCGAACTCCGCTCTTCGTAAGATCGCCCGTGTCCGTCTGACGAATGGCTACGAAGTCTCCGCCTATATCCCGGGCGTCGGCCACAACCTTCAGGAGCACTCTGTCGTCCTGATCCGCGGCGGCCGTGTCAAGGACCTTCCTGGCGTGCGCTACCATATCATCCGCGGTACGCTCGATACCCAGGGCGTGAACGGCCGTATGCAGAGCCGCTCCAAGTATGGCGCGAAGAGACCGAAGGCCGGCAAGAAGAAGTAAGCCTTCTTCTAAAAACGCGACACACTACCGCCTTATCGCAAGGCAACGGCCTTGCTGAGGATTTATCATAGATAATGACCTCGGCAGGGCGCCATCAGAAGAAAATGTGCTTCTGAGTACCTATGAATTCTTAATTTGAAGGAGGGAAGCGAAGTGCCCAGAAGAGGTAATGTACCCAAGAGAGAGATCCTCCCGGATCCGATCTATAATTCCGTTCTGGTTACCAAGCTGATCAACAGCATCATGCTTGACGGCAAAAAGGGCGTGGCCCAGAAAGTCGTCTACGGTGCTTTCGAGATCATTGAAGAAAAAACCGGCAAGACCGGGCTCGACGCGTTCCAGCAGGCGATGGAGAACATCATGCCGTCGCTGGAGGTCAAGTCCCGCCGTGTCGGCGGCGCCACGTATCAGGTGCCGATTGAGGTCCGCCCGGAGCGCCGTCAGACGCTCGGCCTGCGCTGGCTGACGAACTACAGCCGCGCCCGCAGTGAGAAGACCATGAAAGAGCGCCTTGCCGCCGAGATCATGGACGCCTGCAACGGCACAGGCTCTGCCGTGAAGAAGCGTGAGGATACGCACAAGATGGCTGAGGCCAACAAGGCGTTCTCTCACTTCCGCTGGTAAGCGACGGAGGATCATAGAATGCCTAGACAGTATTCCCTGGAAAACACCAGAAACATCGGCATCATGGCGCACATCGATGCCGGCAAGACCACCACGACAGAGCGCATCCTGTTCTACACCGGCCGTACCTACAAGATCGGCGAGACCCACGAGGGCAACGCCACCATGGACTGGATGGCGCAGGAGCAGGAGCGCGGCATCACCATTACGTCTGCCGCGACGACGTGCTTCTGGAAGGGTAAGCGCATCAACATCATCGACACCCCGGGCCACGTCGACTTCACGGTCGAGGTCGAGCGCTCCCTGCGCGTGCTCGACGGCTCGGTCACCGTGCTCTGCGCCAAGGGCGGCGTCGAGCCGCAGACCGAGACGGTCTGGCGTCAGGCCGAGCAGTATCAGGTCCCGCGCATGGTGTACGTCAACAAGATGGACATCCTCGGCGCCGACTTCTACAACGTGCTCGACATGATGCACGACCGCCTGAAGTGCAACGCCGTCCCGATCCAGCTCCCGATCGGCAAGGAAGCCGACTTCAAGGGCGTTGTCGACCTCATCAAGATGAAGGCGTATGTCTTCCTTGACGACCTCGGCAAGGACATCGACGAGGAGGAGATCCCGGAGGATCTCGCCGACCTCGCCGCCGAGTACCGGGACAAGCTCCTCAACTCCGTCGCCGACGAGGACGAGGAGATCATGATGATGTACCTCGAGGGCGAAGAGATCCCCGAGGACAAGATCAAGGCCGCCATCCGCAAGGCGACCATCGCAAACCGCATGGTCCCGGTGACCTGCGGCTCGTCCTACAAGAACAAGGGCGTCCAGGAGATGCTCGACGCGGTCGTCGACTTCATGCCGAGCCCGCTCGACATCCCGCACATCAAGGGCGTCGACCCCGACACCGGCGAGGAGACGGAGCGCCCGTCCGACGACAACGCGCCGTTCTCCGCGCTCGCGTTCAAGATCGCGACCGACCCGTTTGTCGGCAAGCTGTGCTTCTTCCGTGTCTATTCCGGCACGCTCGACGCCGGCGCGACTGTCCTCAACGCCACGAAGAATAACCGTGAGCGCATCGGCCGCATCCTGCAGATGCACGCCAACCACCGCGAGGACATCGAGAAGGTCTACTCCGGCGACATCGCTGCCGCCGTCGGCCTGAAGAACACCACGACGGGCGACACGCTCTGCGATCCGGATCATCCGGTCATCCTCGAGTCCATGGAGTTCCCGGAGCCGGTCATCCGCGTCGCCATCGAGCCGAAGACGAAGGCCGGTCAGGAGAAGATGGGCATCGCCCTCGCCAAGCTGGCCGAAGAGGATCCGACGTTCAAGACCTACACCGACGACGAGACCGGTCAGACCATCATTGCGGGCATGGGCGAGCTCCATCTGGAGATCATCGTCGACCGCCTCCTGCGTGAGTTCAAGGTCGAGGCCAACGTCGGCGCCCCGCAGGTCGCCTACAAGGAGACCATCCGCAAGAAGGTCGACCAGGATACGAAGTATGCTCGTCAGTCCGGCGGCAAGGGCCAGTACGGCCACGTCAAGATCATTGTCGAGCCGAACGAGTCCGGCAAGGGCTACGAGTTCGTCAACGCCGTTGTCGGCGGCGCCGTCCCGAAGGAGTATATCCCGTCGGTCGACGCCGGTATTCAGGGCGCAATGGCGGCCGGCGTGCTCGCCGGTTATCCGGTCGTCGACGTGAAGGTCACGCTCTACGACGGCTCCTATCACGAGGTCGACTCCTCTGAGATGGCGTTCAAGATCGCCGGCTCCATGGCCTTCAAGGAGGCCTGCCGCAAGGCGCAGCCGGTCATCCTCGAGCCGATCATGAAGGTCGCCGTCATTGTTCCTGAGGAATATATGGGCGACGTCATCGGCGACATCTCCGCCCGCCGCGGCAACATCCTCGGCATGAACAGCCACAACGGCACCAGCCAGATCGACGCCAACGTCCCGCTCAGCGAGATGTTCGGCTACGCGACGGACCTCCGCTCCAAGACGCAGGGCCGCGGCCAGTATTCGATGGAGCCCAGCCACTACATCGAGCTGCCGAAGAGCCTCCAGGAGGAGATCATCGCCAAGCGCGGCAAGCAGGCGTAAATACCGCTTGCCAAGTACGGCAGAATGTAGTATATTTACTACGAATCAGACGAGAAGCTTTTGTTGAATTCAAATCACAACAAGGAGGATTTTTTCAATGGCGAAGCAGAAATTTGAAAGAACCAAACCGCACGTTAACATCGGCACCATCGGCCACGTTGACCATGGTAAGACCACGCTGACCGCGGCTATCACCAAGTGGCTCTCCCTGCAGGGCAAGGCTGAGTACGAGGATTACGCCAGCATCGACAAGGCTCCGGAGGAGCGCGAGCGCGGCATCACGATCAACACCGCTCACGTCGAGTACGAGACCGAGAAGCGTCACTACGCGCACGTTGACTGCCCGGGCCACGCCGACTATATCAAGAACATGATCACCGGCGCTGCTCAGATGGATGGCGCCATCCTCGTCATCGCCGCTTCCGACGGCCCGATGGCTCAGACGAAGGAGCACATCCTTCTCGCCCGTCAGGTCGGCGTTCCGGCCATCGTTGTCTTCCTGAACAAGTGCGATCAGGTCGACGACGAGGAGCTCCTCGAGCTCGTCGAGATGGAGGTCCGCGAGGTCCTGTCCGGCTACAACTTCCCGGGCGACGAGATCCCGATCATCCGCGGCTCCGCTCTGAACGCCCTGGCTTCCGAGTCCACCGACCCGAACGCTCCGGAGTATGCCTGCATCAAGGAGCTCATGGACGCGGTCGACGACTACATCCCGACCCCGCCGCGTGACGACTCCCTGCCGTTCCTCTGCCCGGTTGAGGACGTCTTCACCATCTCCGGCCGCGGCACCGTTGCTACCGGCCGTGTTGAGCGTGGCAAAATCAACAAGAACGAGGCTGTCGAGATCGTCGGCCTGAACGACGAGATCAAGAACACCGTTGTCACCGACATCGAGATGTTCCACAAGCTGCTCGACTTCGCCGAGGCTGGCGATAACGTCGGCCTGCTGCTCCGCGGCGTCGACAAGAAGGGCATCGAGCGCGGCCAGGTTCTGGCGAAGCCGGGCTCCATCCACCCGCACACCAAGTTCAAGGGCCAGGTCTACGTCCTGTCCAAGGACGAGGGCGGCCGTCACACCCCGTTCTTCAACAACTACCGTCCGCAGTTCTACTTCCGTACCACGGACGTCACCGGCATCATCTCCCTCCCCGAGGGCGTCGAGATGTGCATGCCGGGCGATAACATCGACATGGATGTCGAGCTGATCACCCCGATCGCCATCGAGAAGGGCCTCCGCTTCGCTATCCGTGAGGGCGGCCGTACGGTCGGTTCCGGCGTCGTTATCGACATCGAGGGCTAATTCCCCTGATCGGTTCTTTTGAATCATGATTGCAGGCAGAAACGGTTTTCCCGTTTCTGCCTGCTTTTTTTGCGCGCGCAGCGCCGGTGCGCTTCCAATTTCCGCAGTTTTCGTGTAAAATGGAGCTTAGTCTTTGCACCGGACGCGCCGCGGCGGCATACCATGGCGCGTGGAGGTGCTTGAATGTGATCGGTGAGATTTGCATCTGTGCGCTTGCGTCGGCGGGGATCCTGCTTGTCATCTGGGCGCTGACGGCGAGCCTGCTGCTGCCCGCGCAGGAGGACTTCGTGGTGCTTAGCGCGCGCGGCGACGCCGGCGCGCTGGAGATGCGCGTGCGCAGCTACCGCTTTTTGCGCGACAGCGGCCTTTTGCAGGCGGAGCTTGTCGTCGTCGACTGCGGCCTGACCGCGCGCGGCCGCGCGGCTGCCGAGCGGCTGTGCGCGCCGGGCAGCGGCGCAGCGCTCTACTCCCGCCGAGAGGCCGCGGAGCTATTTGGTTTGGGGGAAGAGTCTTGAGGGACGAACAGGAGATCCTGCGCGGCGCCGTCGTCGGCGTCGTGTTTGCCAATGCGGAAAATGGGTACACCGTCCTGCGCCTGCGCACGGAGGCGGGCGAGACCGTGACGGTCGTCGGCACGATCCCGCTCGTCACGACGGGCGAGCGCCTCGTCATCACGGGGCGCTACGTCACGCACGCGACGTTCGGCGAGCAGTTTCAGGCCGAGTTTCTTGAGCGGCAGATGCCCGAGACAGCCGCGGAGATCCTCTCGTACCTGTCCAGCCGGGCGGTGAAGGGGATCGGCGAGCGGACGGCGAAAAAGCTGGTCGACAAATTCGGCGCGGACACGCTGCGCATCATCGAGGAGGAGCCGGAGCGCCTGACCGAGGTGCCCGGCATGTCTCTCAAAAAGGCCATGCTCATTGCCGAGAGCTTCCGCCGCCAGGTCGGCGTGCGGCGGCTCATCGAGTTCCTGACGGGCCATCACCTGCCCGTGGAGCTGGCTATGCGGCTTTACCGCGAGTACGGCGAATATGCCATCGAGATGGTGCGCGACGACCCGTATCTGCTCAGCGATGAGCCATTCCACGCGGGCTTTGCAGCCGTGGATGCGTTAGCGGTCGAGCTGGGCGTCGAGGCGGACGATGCGCGCCGCGTCGAGGCCGGCGTGCTCTTCGAGCTGCGCCACAACCTCGGAAACGGCCACGTCTTTCTGCCCGCGGACAAGCTGCTCGGCGCGACGATGCGCCTTCTGGGGCTTGACAGCGAGACGGTCGCGGCCGGCATGGACGCGCTCGATGAAACGGGCCGCATGACGCTTGACACCGTCGCCGGCCTTCGCGCGTGCTATCTGCCCGCGCTGCATGAGGCGGAGGTGTCCGTCGCCGCGCGCGTCGCAGCCATGGGCGCGGGCGATGCCGATGCGCCGGAGGATGTGGAGAGGATCATCGACGGGACGGAGCAGGCGGAGGGCATCGTCTTTGCGGCGCAGCAGCGCGAGGCCATTTTCGCCGCCGCGTCGCACCGGCTCGTTGTCCTGACCGGCGGCCCCGGCACCGGCAAGACGACGACGGTGAACGGCATCCTGTCGCTTTTTGACCACATGGGCCTGAAAACGGAGCTTGCCGCGCCGACCGGACGCGCGGCCAAGCGCCTGTCCGAGCTGACCGGCCGCTCTGCCGCGACGATCCACCGCCTGCTTGAGGCGCAGTTTTCGCAGGAGACGGGCGAGATGATCTTCGTGCACGACGAGTCCGAGCCATTAAAGCTCGACGCGCTCATCGTCGACGAGTGCTCGATGGTCGACCTGCCGCTCATGTGCTCGCTGCTGGGCGCGCTGCCGGACGGCTGCCGCCTCGTGCTGGTCGGCGACCCCGACCAGCTGCCCAGTGTTGGCCCCGGCAACGTGTTTTCCGACATCATCCGCTCCGGCGCCTGCCCCGTTGTCCGCCTGACGGAGATCTTCCGGCAGGCGCAGCAGAGCCTGATCGTCATGAACGCGCACGCCATCGACCACGGCGAAGATCCGGCGCTCGGTGTGAAAGACCGCGACTTTTTCTTCCTGAAGCGCCGCTCATCGGAGGCCGTCGTGCAGACGATCTGCGATCTGTGCCGCGAGCGGCTGCCGAAAAACATGGGGATCCCGGCCTCGGAGATCCAGGTGCTCTCGGCGCACCGCCGCTACGAGACCGGCACAAAGAGCCTGAATGCGGCGCTTCAGGCCGCGCTCAACCCGCCCGCGCCGGACAAGCCGGAGAAAAAATACGGAGATTTTTTGTTCCGCGTGGGCGACCGGGTAATGCAAATCCGCAACAACTATGATATAGTATGGAAGAAGCCCGGCACGCTCGAGCACGGGACGGGCGTTTTTAACGGCGACATCGGCACGCTGGCGGCCATCAGCACCGAGGAGGAGACCGTGACCGTCCGCTTTGACGACCGCGAGGCCGACTATTCGTTCGATATGCTCGGCGAGCTGGAGCTGGCCTATGCCATGACCGTCCACAAGTCGCAGGGCAGCGAGTACCGCGCCGTGATCATGAGCATTTTTCAGGGCTCGCCGCTGCTGCTCACGCGCAGCGTGCTCTATACAGGCGTCACGCGCGCGAGAGAGCTGCTCATTCTCGTCGGAAACGAGGAGATGATCGCGCAGATGGTCGCAAACAACCGCCAGACGAAGCGCTATTCCGGCCTGAAGCTCCGCATTGAGGCGAATGTCTCATGATCCGGGCGGCGGAATTTGTGCTCGATCTGCTCTTTCCGCGAAAGTGCGCGTTCTGCCACCGGATTTTGGAGAAAGACGAGCGCGGCTCGTGCAACGTGTGCGCGAAGCTGCTTCTTCATATGGACGCGCAGGAGAAGAGCGGGGAGTTCTTCTCATCCGGCATCGCGGCGCTGCCGTATGAGGCGCCGGTTTCCGACTCGATCCGGCGGTTTAAGTTCTCCGGCCGGCAGGAGTACGCGGCTGTTTACGCGCCCATTCTGGCCGCGTGCATCCGCGAGCGGCTGGACGGAAAATTTGACGCCGTGACATGGGTGCCCGTGAGCGCAAAGCGCAGGCGAAAGCGCGGGTACGATCAGGCGGAGCTGCTTGCGCGGCAGACGGCCGCGCTGCTCGGCGCGCCGGTGTTCCGAATGCTGAGAAAGCGGCGGGACACCCCGGCGCAGTCGACGCTCCCGGCAGACCGGCGGCGGGCGAACGTGCTCGGCGCGTATGAGGCTGTGGAGCCGGATGCGTTTTCCGGCCGGCGGATCTTGCTGGTGGACGATGTTGTGACGACGGGCGCAACGGCCTCGGAGTGCAGCCGCGTGCTGCGCACGGCCGGCGCAAAAGACGTGGTGCTGGCGGCGTTTGCGGCCGCAGGAATGACGAAAGGAACTTAAGCAGTATGTTCAAACTGTCCAGAGATATTGGCATTGACCTCGGCACGTCGAACGTGCTCATCTATGTGGAGGGCAAGGGCGTCGTCGTGCGTGAGCCGGCCGTCGTCGCCGTGGACAAGTCCACGGGGCGCGTGCTGCAGGTCGGCTCGGCCGCGCGCAATATGCTCGGCCGCACGCCGGGCAATGTCGCGGCGCTGCGCCCGCTGCGCGACGGCGTCATCTGCGACTATGAAATGACGCAGAAGCTGCTCACGCAGCTGGTGCGCAAGGCGATGCGGATGCCGCTCGTCAAGCCGCGCGCGGTCGTGTGCGTGCCGAGCGGCGTGACGGGCGTCGAGGAGCGCGCCGTCATTCAGGCGACGATGGAGGCCGGCGCGCGCCGCGTCTATCTCATTGAGGAGCCGCTGGCTGCGGCGCTCGGCGCGGAGTTGAGCCTTGACGGCGCGGAGGGGCATATGGTCGTCGACGTCGGCGGCGGAACGACGGACATCGCCGTTTTGTCGATGGACTCCGTCGCGGTCTCGTCGTCGGTCAAGGTCGCGGGCGATGCGTTTGACGATGCCATCGCGCGCTTTGTCCGCCGCCGCTACGGTGTGGCCATCGGCGCCAATACGGCCGAGGAGATCAAAATGACCATCGGCTGTGTCGCCGACCGCCCGGACGACCCGGCCATGCAGGTCAAGGGCCGCGACCTCAAGACCGGCCTGCCGCACGAATTCCTGCTCCGCGCGAGCGAGACGGGCGAGGCGCTGCGCCGGCCGGTGCATGAGATCATCGAGGAGATCCAGAATGTCTTGCAGCAGACGCAGCCGGAGCTTGTTGTCGATGTGTCGAAAAATGGCATTTTGCTCACAGGCGGCGGCAGCCGCATCTGGGGACTGGACCGCCTGATCTCGGAGACGACGGGCATCGCCTGCACGCTGGCCGACGACGCGGAGTCGTGCGTCGCCTTTGGCTGCGGCAAGAGCCTGAAGTGGATCGGCCAGATGCAGGAGGGCACGATGAACTTCGCAAGAAAGAAGCAGCTCGAGGAGTGATCCCGCGGCCGGCTGAAGAGCCGGCCGCTTTTTTGAAAGAGCAGAAAGGATGATCCGGATATGAATACGTTAGACGCCATCTTCACCCGCCGCAGCGTCCGGAAATTTGATGGGCGCGCCATCGCGCCGGAAACGCTCCATACGCTGCTGTCCGCGGCCATGAGCGGCCCGTGCTGCGTGAACGCGCGCGACTGGTCGTTTGTCGTCGTGACAGATCGCGAGACGCTCGGGAAAATGGCCGACGCAAACGGCCGCCCGGCCGAGCCGCTGCGCTCGGCGGCCGCAGGCATTCTCATCTGCGGCGACACGGCCCGCTCGTTCCCGCCCGCCAGGGATTATTGGATCATCGACGGCGCCATCGCGGGACAGAACCTCTGTCTCGCTGCGCACGAGCTTGGCATTGGCTCCGTCTGGCTGGGCACATGGCCGGAGATGGATCGCGTTAAAAACCAGCGCGCGCTGTTTTCTCTGCCGGAAAGCGTCATTCCGAACTCTGTCATTGCCCTCGGCTATCCGGCCGAGGACATCACGGCTGAGCGGAACGACCGCTATGAGGCCGACCGCGTTCATTTTGAGCAGTGGTAAGCAGAAAAAAACGGCAGGCGTCCGGCCTGCCGAATAGGAAAGCGTGCAGGCCGTCCGGCCTGCACGCTTTCTGTTACATGATCACATATCCAGAAGATACGCCGCGTCCAAAAGCGCGGTGTAGCCGCCGGAGACGACAATGTCGCCGCCATCTTCGGCGTAGTCATACGCGAGCAGCATGAAATAGGCGCAGTTTCCCGCGTCGTCCGCCAACGTCTCGTCCGTGAGCGGGTTCACGTCGCCGTCGGTCGGGAGGAAGAGGTAGATCGTCCTGTCGTTCCCGGCGTACATGGCCGTGTAGGTTTCACCGTTTTCCTCGATCGTACACGTCATGTCGTCGTAGAACGTGACGGTGTCGACCATCGGCTCGGCGCCGTCGTCCGCCTCCGCGTCGAAGCGGAGCGTCCGCGTGCCGGAGAAATAGTCGGCTGCGTTGATCTGCTCCTGCTCGTAGTCGTCGATGACGTAACCGTCGTCCGTCTCGTCCGTGACATGCAGCGACAGGCGGTACAGGCCCCACCATGTGAAGACCATCGTCTCGCCGCTGTCGGTGAACGAGAGCTCGACGCAGTGCATTTCCGTGTCGCCGTCGATCGCCAGGTTGACGAGAACGGCCTCCGAGCCGCCGATCGTGACGCTCGTCACGTCGGTGAGGTAATCGTCCAGATAGGCGCTCACGCGGCCGAATTCCGTGCCGTCGGGCAGCGTGATGGTGAAGAAGTCCTCCGCGGCGGCGTCCGGCTCGGCGCCGGAACCGGCCCCGCCAGGCGCTTCGGCCGTATCGGGCGTGTCGGGCGCGTCGGGTGTATCAGGCGCGGGGTCGGAGCCTTCCGGCGTCTCCGGCTCGTCCGGCGTCTCCGGCTCGTCCGGCGTCTCCGGCTCGGCGGCCTCGGCGGGGTCGGCTGTGTCGGCGGGATCGGCTGTCTCGGCGGGGTCGGTCGTATCTGCCGTATCGGGTGATTTCTCGTCAGCTTTGCCGCAGGCGGCAAGGCCGAGCAGCATCGCGGCGCAAAGCAGCAGCGCGAGCAGGCGGATTCGCTTTTTCATGTTCTCTTTCTCCTTTTTCATTTTACCAGACGAGCGTCGCAAAATAGTCGTCCGGCGTCTCGGCGCGGCGGATGAGCTCTGTGGTGCCGTCCGCTTTCAGCAGCAGCTCGGCCGAGCGCAGGCGGCCGTTGTAGTTGTAGCCCATCGAGAAGCCGTGCGCGCCCGTGTCGTGCAGGACGAGCAGGTCGCCGATGTCGACCTTCGGGAGCATCCGGTCGATGGCGAACTTGTCGTTGTTTTCGCACAGCGAGCCGACGACGTCGTACTGGTGGTCGCACGGGGCAGTCTCCTTGCCCATGACGGTGATGTGGTGGTACGCGCCGTACATGGCCGGGCGCATGAGGTTCGCGGCGCACGCGTCCACGCCGACGTACTCTTTGTAAGTGTGCTTTTCGTGGATGACGCGCGTGACGAGATGGCCGTAGGGCGCGAGCATGAAGCGGCCGAGCTCGGTGTAGATGGCCACGTCGCCCATGCCGGCGGGGACGAGGATCTCCTCATACGCGCGGCGGACGCCCTCACCGATGGCGAAGATGTCGTTCGGCTCCTGCTCGGGGCGGTAGGGGATGCCGACGCCGCCGGACAGGTTGATGAACGCGATGTGCGCGCCCGTCTCCTTATGCAGCTCGACGGCCGTTTTGAACAGGATGGAGGCGAGCACGGGGTAATACTCGTTCGAGACGGTGTTCGACGCCAAAAACGCGTGGATGCCGAACTCGCGGGCGCCCTTTTCCTTGAGCGTGCGGAACGCTTCGGTCATCTGCGGGCGGGTCATGCCGTACTTCGCCTCACCCGGCGTGTCCATGATCGTGTTGGAGATGGCGAAGTTGCCGCCGGGATTGTAGCGGCAGGAGATGCGCTCCGGAATGCGGCCGATGGCGCGCTCGAGATAGGCGATGTGCGTGATGTCGTCGAGGTTGATGGTCGCGCCGAGGCGGTCGGCGAGCTGAAATTCCTCAGCCGGCGTGTCGTTGGAGGAGAACATGATCTCGTCGCCTGTAATGCCGCAGCGCTCGCTCATCATGAGCTCCGTGAGCGACGAGCAGTCGCACCCGCAGCCCTCCTCGTGCAGCAGCTTCAAGATGGCGGGCGTCGGCGTGGCCTTGACGGCGAAATATTCGCGGAAGCCCGGATTCCAGGCGAACGCCTGACGCAGCTTCTGCGCGTTTTCACGGATGCCTGCCTCGTCGTAAATGTGGAACGGCGTGGGATAGACCGCCGCGATGGATTCAAGCTGGTCTTTCGTGACAAACGGTTTTTTCTTCATTTTGGTGTCTCCTGTGGTGTAGCGATACCTAGATTTTACGGACTATTTCAAATGATGTCAACTGGTGCAGAATGAATCTTTTCTGCCGCGCTTGCAAGAGCGGATGAAGTATGATACAGTATTCCGGCGAAATGAAGGATGTGTGTCAATAATTATGAAATTGCAGGAAAAAAGCGGGTCTCTCTTCCGCCAGATCATTGCATTCTCACTGCCGCTTATGGCGACGGCACTTTTGCAGATTCTGTTCAACACGGCCGACCTCGCCGTGGTCGGGCAGTTTTCCGGCAGCCTTGCCACGGCGGCCGTCGGCGCGACGAGCGCGCTCATCAATCTGATCATCAGCCTGTTTATGGGCCTTGCGTCCGGCGTTTGCGTCGCGGCGGCGCAGGCGTATGGCGCGAAGGAATATGACCGCGTCGGCCGCGCCGCGTCTACGGGGCTCATCGTCGGCCTTGCGACGGGCATCGCCGTCGGCATCGCGGGCTTTTTCTGCGCAGGCGAGCTGCTTGAGTGGATGGACACGCCGCCGGAGGTGCTCGAGGGCGCAAAGCGGTATATGAAGGTGTATTTCCTCGGCGTGCCGGGCGTGCTCGTATATAGCTTCTGCTCGTCCGTGTTCCGCGCCGTGGGCGACTCGAAGCACCCGCTCTACATCCTCGCGGCGGCGGGCGCGGCGAACGTGGTGCTCAACATCGTGTTTGTGGCGGGTTTTGGCATGGCCGAGGCCGGCGTCGCGCTCGCGACGAGCATCACGCAGACGGGCAGCGCCGTGGCGGTCGTGTGGATGCTCTGCCGCAAGGCGTGCCCGTGGCGTCTGACGCGGAAGGGCCTTCGCGTGGACGGTGCGACGCTGCGGCAGGTGCTGCGCATCGGCCTGCCAGCGGGCATTCAGGGCAGCTTGTTCTCCGTGTCGAACGTCGTTTTGCAGTCGGCTGTCAACTCGCTCGGCGCCGCGGCCGTCTCAGCGTGCGCCGCGTGCAATACGATCGAGAATTACGCATTTTTCACGACGACGCAGTTCAACCAGACGGCCGTCACGTTTGTCGGGCAGGGCGTCGGCGCGCACGACATGAAGAAGATCAAAAACACCGTGCGCATCTGCATCGCGTGCGTGACGGTCATCGGCGGCGTGTTCGGCGGGCTCATCATTTTGTTCCGCGAGCCGCTTCTGAAGATCTTCGTGCCCGATTCGGCGGAAGCCATCGCCATCGGCATGGAGCGCATTGTCGTCATGGGGCTGACGTACATTCTCTGCGCGTATATGGACGTCCTCTCCGGCGGCCTGCGCGGCCTCGGCGTCTCGCTCACGCCGATGCTCATTACGATGGTCGGCATCATCGGCACGCGCTTTTTCTGGGTGTACGCCATATTCCCGAGCCATCACACGCTCACGGAGCTGTTCGTCTCCTATCCGGTCAGCTGGCTGCTGTGCGTCGCGGCCCAGCTCCCGCTGTTCCTGCACTGCCGCAGGAAACTTGAAAGAACTCTTGCGGAATAAGAAAAAATGCGTCCCGATTCGGGACGCGTTTTTTTGCGTGCGCGTCTTGCAGAGTTCGCCGACCGCAGGCGGCGAAGAAATTCAGAACCGTTTTTTTCGGCGGCGTGTACGTCGGGAAAACTCTTCTCAGTCCGCAAGTGTGCGCGCGCAGCGGGCGCGCGCGGCGGGCTGCATCTCCGACAAATAAAAATGCCGGCCCGGAGGCCGGCATTTTTTATTTGAGCTTAAAAGTCCGCGCTGCCGACCGTTCTCGGGTGCGGGAGGACGTCGCGGATGTTCGAGACGCCCGTGAGGTACATGATCATGCGCTCGAAGCCGAGGCCGAAGCCGGCGTGGCGCGTTGTGCCGTAGCGGCGCAGGTCGAGGTACCACCAGTAGTCCTCTTTCTTGAGGCCAAGCTCGTCCATGCGCGCCTCGAGCAGGTCGAGCCGCTCCTCGCGCGCGCTGCCGCCGATGATCTCGCCGATGCCCGGCACGAGGCAGTCTGCGGCGGAGACGGTCTTGCCGTCGTCGTTCTGGCGCATGTAGAACGCCTTGATGTCCTTCGGGTAGTCCGTGACGAACACGGGGCGCTTGAAGTGCTGCTCGGTCAGGTAGCGCTCGTGCTCGGTCTGAAGGTCGATGCCCCACTCGACGGGGTACTCGAACTTCACGCCGGAATTTTTGAGGATCTCAACGGCCTCGGTGTACGTCACGCGGCCGAACTCGCTCGTGCGGACGTGCTCAAGGCGATCGAGCAGGCCTTTGTCGACGAAGCTGTTGAAGAACGCCATCTCCTGCGGGCAGCGCTCGAGCACAAAGTTGATGATATACTTGATCATCGCCTCGGCGAGGTCCATGTCGTCCTCGAGGTCGGCAAAGGCGATCTCCGGCTCGATCATCCAGAACTCGGCGGCGTGGCGCTGCGTGTTGGAGTTCTCGGCGCGGAATGTCGGGCCGAACGTGTAGACGTTGCCGAACGCCTGCGCGAACGACTCCACGTTCAGCTGGCCGGAGACGGTCAGGTTGACGCTCTTGCCGAAGAAGTCCTGTGTGTAGTCGACCTTGCCGTCCTCCGTCATGGGCAGATTCTCCGGATCCATCGTCGTCACGCGGAACATCTCGCCCGCGCCCTCGCAGTCCGAGCCGGTGATGATCGGCGTATGGATGTAGACAAAGCCCTGATCCTGGAAGAACGTGTGGATGGCGTGCGCCGCGACGGAGCGGACGCGGAACACGGCCGAGAACAGGTTCGTGCGCGGGCGCAGATGCGCGATGGTGCGCAGATACTCGGTCGTGTGGCGCTTTTTCTGGAGCGGATAATCCGGCGTGGACGCGCCCTCGACCTCGATGGCGGCGGCCTTGAGCTCGATGGGCTGCTTGGCGTCCGGCGTGTGGACGAGCGTGCCATGGACGACGAGCGCCGCGCCGACGTTCTGTCGGACGATCTCGCGGTAGTTTTCGAGCACGCCGTCCTCAATGACGATCTGCAGCGGCTTGAAGCACGAGCCGTCATTGAGCTCGATGAAGCCGAACGTCTTCATGTCGCGGATGGTGCGCACCCAGCCGCCGACGGTGACCTGCTGACGGTCAAATCCGGCCGGATCGGCGATGATCTCGGAAATCAGTGTGCGTTTCACGAAGTATGACCTCCCAAAAGTTGAATGCGGCTGTCTCAGCCGAGCTTGTTGATGATGCAGTCGTCGGTCTGGCCGGTTTCCAGATCGATGTAGCGCGTGAAGAGCGAGATCTTATTGTCCTCGTTGAGGTGCTCCCACAGCTGCGCGGCCAGCTCGCCGGCATTTTTGGCCGTGATGGCGACGGAGACAGGCTCGCCCTCGAACGAGACGAGGCGCTCGGCCGCGCGGGCGTAGGTGTGGATGAAGTGGCCGCGGCCGGGCTGCGCGTCAAAATACTCGAAGAAGCAGCGCAGCGTCGTCTCCGGGTCGCCGTCATCGGACTTCAGGATGGAGAGCTTGTAGTCGCCCGTCGGCAGCAGGACGCCGGAGATCCGGGGCGTGTAGTGCGGGGGATCCGGCTCGAACGTGCGCTCGAGCAGCGCGTGGCGGTAGCAGTGCCCGGCGGAGAGCGCGTCGTAGATCGTGTCGGTCTGGTCGCCGTTTGTCACGATGGTCTTGTCGCCGCACACGCGGACGGGATGGTAGATGATGAGGCTCGGGTCGGACAGCTTCGACGGGTCATGCGCCTCGGTGCGGATGCCGTCCTCCGTCGCGATAAAGACGCGGTTGCGGCTGTTCTCGCTGCGGCCCATGATGAAATACGCGATGACGCCATAGCGGCTGTCCGGGCTGACGCCGAGGACAATGCCACGCCCGGGATAGGGGTTGGCGTCCAGGATCTCATTGATATTTCTCATTGAAAGATCTCCTTTGCTTTCAAAATCTCACACATTTGCGCCACGCGCGCGTCCCATGAGCAGCGGCGCCCCTCTGCCATGCGGGCTTCCGACAGTCCGTCGTCCGTCAGGCACGCCTGACACGCGGCGACAAATTCGTCCGCGCTGCGCGCGATGCGGATGAGCCCCTCGTACTGGAGCACCTGCTCCGGCTGCGGCGTCGAGACGACGGGTCGGCCCGTGGCGAGGTATTCGTAGAACTTCAGCGGGCTGACGTCGCGGCTGAGCGCATTGTCGGCGAAGAGATTGAGGCACGCCGCCGAGTGGCGGATGTACGCGGGCAGCGCTTCGTTCGGCTTAAGGCCGAGAAAATGCACGTTCGGCAGCGCGCGCAGCGCGGAGAGGTCGACGCCGGGCTTCTCTGCGCCGATGAACACGAACGACCACTCCGGCTTTTGCTTCGCGGCGTGCTCGACGTAGTCGTACTCGATGCAGTCTTGCAGCGCCCCGACGAACAGAAAAACGGGCGCGGGGAGTGCGGCCAGATCGTCCGGGCAGGGCAGGTCGCCCGCCGCGGCGGAAAAGCGCTCATAATTGGCGCCGTTCGGGATCATGACGGCCGTCCCGTTCACGGCGCGAAGCCGCGCGGCAAGGCGCGTGGCCGTCGCAAAGACCTGATCGGCCTCGGCGGCGAGATCGAACTCCATCTGGTCGACGACCTTCGGGTTCATGAGCCCGCCGTAGGCCGAGTGCAGGTCGACGCAGTCATAGACGAGCGCGCGGTGGCCGATCCGCGGCGCGCTGTCGCACGAGGTGGGGGAGTAGCACCACAATATCGGGTCGGAAAAGCCGTGCGCTTTTGCCTTTTTGTTCACAAAGCGCGCAATGCGGCGCTGGTTGATGCGGTTGACAAATCGGAATTTGTTGAAAAACGGCAGCACGGGCGGCAGAGAGTAGACCGTGATGGACGATCCGACCTTCACGCCCGGTGCTCTGTACGCGCGGAGCTTTTCCCTCGCGCTTTTATCGCGCAGCGGGGCAAGATACGTCACCGGCGGGTCAAAGTAGAGGATCTCGGAGTCCGGCAGGCGGCTCATGACCTGCTGCTTGCGCGTGGGGATGGGGTAGTACGGCGAGGTGGAAAGGCAGATGATCCGGTTCATTTCGTCTCCTCCAGAAGTTCGCGCGCAGCGTCGCAGTTTTCCTGCGCAAGGGCGCGCAGGCGCGCGCTGGCGTCCGCGGCGCGCTGGCCGCCGGCCAGCGCGTCTTCGATCATGCCGGTCAGCAGCGGCTCTGTCACGTCGCGCAGCGGCGCGTAGCGGGGCTGGCCGAGGTCGTCTAAAAAGCTGCTGACCTTCGGGTCGTACACGACGCCGACGAGCGGGACGCCCTGCCCGGCGGCGAAGATGAGCGCGTGCAGACGCATGGCGGCCATGGCGCTCGCGCGGCGCATCAGGCCGACGATGAGGTCGCCGCGCTCCGGCGTCGGCAGGATGTAATACGGGCAGGTGAGATTTTCGCACACGCTCTGCGCGGCCGCAAGGTCGCGCTTGGGCTCAAAGGCGAGAAACAGCGGCGTCAGGCCGTGCGTTTCGTATGCCCGCTGCGCGCAGGCGGCAAAGACCCCGGCCTTGGCCGCAAAGCCCTGCCATGGGCGCAGCGCAAACATGAGATAGCGCCCGTCCGCCGGGATGCCGCGGCCGAGCAGCAGGCTGTCCACCTGATCGTCAGGGGCGGGATCGAGCAGCAGCGCAGGGTCGGCCGTCACGCGGATATCGGGCCGGGTGACGCCCATCTGCTTCAGAACCTCGGGCGAGAGATGGTCGCGCAGCGTGATGCGGTCGGCGCAGCGGTCGATCGTTTTGCCCGCGCGGGAAAGGTGCCGGTCGCTGACAGGCCCGATGCCGCAGCCGTACATGAGCGTTTTGCAGCCGCTCCGGTGCGCCGAGCGCAGACTGGACAGGTAGTAGAAAAGCGAGCGCGAGCTCGTCACGTCCTGAATGAGGCTGCCGCCGCCGGAGATATAAAGCCGCACGCGCCGCATCCGGCGGATGTAGGCCGGGTAGTTGAAGGTGTAGATGGCACCGATGCGGTAGCGCTGCGCCGTGGTCGTCGGCGTGCGCGAGAGAACGTAGAGCGGAAGGTCGGGGTCGACGGAGCGCAGCTGCGCGCAGATGGCCTCTAAAATGGCGTCGTCGCCGGCGTTGCCCTTGCCGTAGGCGCCGCAGATGAGCACGCCGTCGCGCTTTTTGCTGCGCCGCGGCTCGCGCCGGAGGATCGTTTCGTAGATCTCGCGCTGGTGCGCGACGGTCGCGTCGATGGAGAACCGGCGCGAGGCGCTCTCATAGAGCCGCTCGGCCATGGCGCGGCGCGTTTCGCCCTCGCGGGCATAGCGCAGCATGAGCTTTGCCAGCTCGTCCGTGTCGCCGGGGCGGAACAGCAGGCCTGTCACGCCGTTTTCGATCAGCACGGGCACGCCGCCGACCTCGGAGGCAATGGTCGCACAGTGCAGGCGGATGCCCTCGGTCAGCGAGTACGGGAACGTCTCAGACAGGCTCGTGAGCATGTTGACGTCGAGCGCGCCGTAGAAGCTGTCCGTATCCGTGACCCAGCCGGGGAAGGCGACGGTGCCGGGCGGGCACGTCTCGGCGGCCAGCGCGCGCAGCTCGCCGGACTGCTCGCCGTCGCCCGCGACGATGAGGCGGCAGTCCGGCGCGCTTGCCACAACGCGCGAGAAGGCGCGGATGAGCGTGCCGATGTCCTTGACGGGGTTTAATCGCGCGGCGATGCCGAACACGACGCTGTCCGGCCCGGCCGACAGGCCGACGGACGCGAGGTATTCCTCCCGCCCCATGGCGGGCGTCACGGGCGAAAAATCGACGCCGTTGTAGATGGCAAACATCGTCTGCGGGTCAAATCCGCGCGAGATGAGAAGGCTGCACATCGCGTCGGACACGCCGATGTGGTACGGGATGCGGCGCAGGGCGACGGCGTTGATCGTCCCATAGGTCAGCCGGCCGAGCGGGCGGCCGAGATAGTCGAGCCGGTAATCCGAGTGCACGGTCGTCACGACGGGCAGATCGAGCCTCCGCCGCAGCATGGCGCCGATCATGTTCGCGCGCGCGCCGTGGCAGTGAATGATCTCAAAGCCGCCCTCTTTGATGCGGCGCATGAGCTCGCTGCGGACGGCAAACGGGTTCGCGCCGGAGACGATGTCCGTCGGGATGCCGAGCGCGCGCGCCTCGGCGGCAAAGTCGCCGTCTGTAAAGCAGATGAGCTGGACGTCGTCCGTCGCCATGAGGTGGCTGAGCAGGGACAGTACATGCGTTTTCGCGCCGCCGACGTCGCCGCCGGATATGAGATGGATGATCTTCATAGGATCCCTCTTAAAGAACTTTTACTTGTGCAATGCGGGAAAATCGTATACAATATGCACGAATCTGCGGACGCCCGCAGTATTCTGTTATTCTACTATAAATTCCCCCAAGAATCAAACCCCAATCGGGGCAAATCCGAAAAGGAGCGAACAAACTTGAAAGTCATTGACGAAAAGGGAAAGCTGTTCGGCAAGGTCAACCTCATCGACCTGCTGGTCGTCCTTGTTCTCATCGCGGTCGCGGCCGGCGTGTTCTGGAAGATCGCGGGCGACGATGTGACGGACGTGCTCGCGCCGTCGAGCAAGACGACGCTGGAGTACGAGGTGCTCTGCACGGCTGTCTGGAACGACGTGTGCACCTATGCCTCCGAGCACGTCGGCGGCCAGCTCATGAGCAACGGCGACCTGCTCGACGGCTATGTGACCGGCTGCACGGTCGAGCCGTATATCACCACGAGCGTCGATTCCGACGGCAACACCGTCGCAGTGACCGATCAGGCGCGCAGCAATCTGCGCTTTACGATCTCCGTCTCGCTCGCGCCGAGCGACAAAAATAACTCCGTCGGCTCGCAGGAGGTTCGCGTGGGCAAGAACCACATCGTCAAGACCGGCGACCTCGAGATCACCGGCACCGTGACGAAAGTGGCGAACGTCAATGGCTGAGGCGTTTCGCGCCAGCCTGCTCGGCCGGATGCTCGCGGCGCTCGCCGCGATGTATGAGGTCAGCCGGCTGCGCCGGTTCAACGCGGCCGTCGGCCGGTGCGCGAGAAATTCGCGCGTCTGCTGCGCGGTGACGCGCTCGCTCGCCGCGCCCATGACGGCGACGGAAAACGCCATTCCCGGGCGGCTGTCGCGGCGGCTGAACGGCCTGCTCGCCCGCGTGCGGACGCTGCCGCGCTGGTGGCGGGCGAGTGTGGTCGGGCGCATCTACGCGTTTATCATGCGCGTCGGGCGCGGGAGCCTGCTCTTCGGCTGGCTGTTCGCAGGCGGCCTGACGTCGTTTATTCTGCTCACGCTTGCGCTCTATGAGCCGGTGAACTATGTGCTGCGCAATGTGGTCGGCATCAACATTCTGGCCTCGCTGTGGGATGAGGCGCTGCTCATGTTCTCGCTGTGCTGGATCGTCCGCACGCGCATGACAGAGGGAGCGCCGCTGCCCAGCCGCGCCAACGCGCTCGACGTGCCGCTTTATACGTTCCTCGGCGTCGGCCTCACGCTTATGTTCCTCGTCAGCCCGTATTTCTCCATTGCCGTCGAGGGCTACCGCGCGACGGTGCAGTATATGCTCTGGTTTTTCGTCGTGACGCGCCTTGTGCGCGGCGACCGGGACTTCAGGCAGATGTACATGGCCATGGTGCTCTTCGCCGCGCTCATCGCGCTGCACGGCATCTACCAGTATATCGTCGCCGTGCCCATCCCGTCGAATTGGGTCGATCAGGCCGAGCAGGGCGTGCGCACGCGCGTGTTCTCGATCTTCGGAAGCCCCAATATCATGGGTGACTTCATGGTCCTGTTCGCGCCGATGGCCGCCGGCATGGCATATTACTGCAAAGATTGGAAGGCAAAGGCGTTTTTCTGGTGCTGCACGTTCGCCATGTGCCTTTCCTGCCTGTTCACAATGTCGCGCGGGGCGTGGGTGGCCATGGCGGTGGCCGTGCTCGTGTTCGCGCTGCTGCATGACCGCAAGCTGCTGCTGCTCGTGCTCGCGGCGGGCTTTGTGTCGCTGTTTATCCCGTTTGTCGCCTCGCGTATCGGGTATCTGTTCACGGAGGAGTTCGCGGCGTCCACGACCAACGGCGGCCGCGCCAGCCGGTGGGAGCTCGGCCTGCTCTATCTGAGCGCAAGCCCGATGCTCGGCCTCGGCCTCGGGATGTTCGGCGGCGCCGTCGCCGTGCAGCACAAGGTCTATTCGTGGATGAGCTATTTCTACATGGACAACTACTACCTGAAGATCCTCACGGAGATGGGCTATGTCGGCTTTGTGTTCTTCATCGCGCTCATGGTGTGCCTTGTCCTCATCGGTCTGCGCGCGGTGTACCGCACGAAAAAATCGGACGGCGGGAGGATGTCGCCGCTTTGCGCCGGCATGCTTGCGGGGCTTTGCGGCGTGCTCGTCCATTGCTACTTTGAGAACATTTTTGAAGAGCCGTATATGATGGCGTATTTCTGGATCATTGCGGCGCTCATCGTCTATCTCGGCTTCTTCCGGAAGCCGGCAGAAGCAAAATAAAAAATTCCGGCTCATGCATGAGCCGGAATTTTCTTGTCAGAGCGTCAGGACGATCGAGCCGAGCGCGGTGCCTGCGTCCATGAGCGCATGTGCGCGGACGATGTCCGCCTGCCCGATGGCTGCGGCGATGGCGGGCTGGAATTTCCCTTCTGCGAGCATGGAGAACACCTCGCGGCGCAGCGCGGCCAGCTCGTCCGGATGGCCGTCGTGCTTGTGGAACGAGAAGGCCCGCACGGCCCAGCACCTGGCGAAGTTGTCCGTGAGAAACTGCGGGATATTCTCCTCCGGGAAGCCGCCGAGCGTGTTGTAGATGACGACGGTGCCGCCGCGGTTTAAGTACGAAAACTGGCGCGTGAAGTCTTTCCCGACGACCTGATCGAGAATGTAATCCGCGCCGCATCCGCCCGTGGCGGAAAGGACGGCGGCCGCCTCGTCCTCGGCCTTGTAGCAGAACACGTGCCCGGCGCCGAGCTTTCGCAGATGCTCGCATTTTTCCTCCGTGCTGGCCGAGGCGATGACCCTCAGGCCGCACAGCGGCGCGAGCTGCACGATGGCCGAGCCGAGCGCGCCGGCGGCGCTTTTCATGTACAGCGTCCGGCCCTCCATGGGCGCGCAGGCCGTGTGCAGCAGGCTCCAGGCGATGACGTGGTTGTTCACGGCCGCGGCGGATACAAGATCGATGCCGTCCGGCAGCGGCGTGACAAGCTCGGCCGGGGCGGTTTTGTATTCTGAATAGCATCCGCACACGACCGGATGATCAACGAACACCGGCTGCCCGACGGAAAAGCCCGTCACGCCCGACCCGAGCGCGGCGACGGTGCCCGTGCCGTACAGGCCGGGATAAAACGGAAGGATGTCGCGCGTCCACGGGTAGGCGCCCGTGCGCATGAGATAGTCCGGCTTGCCGACGCCCGCGGCTGCCATGCGGATCAAAACTTCGCCCGGCGCGGGCTCCGGGATGGGCGCGTCGGTGATCTGAAGAACGTCCGGCCCGCCATGGCGGGTAAAAAATACGGTTTTCATGCCATTCCTCCGTGCGTTTTTTTCTTTTACGATAGCACACACCGCACCGCGAGGCAAGCGCGCATTTGAGATCACGCAGGCATGGTGTGATCCTGCTTGGAAATCAAGACGAAAGAGATGGGAGCCATGAAAGTGAAAAAGCTGCTTCAGACGGAGAGCGTCCTGTGCATTGCCGTCGTGCTTGCGCTGGCGTCGATGCTGGTGGTCCGCCCGGATCGGAATTATGGAAGCTATATCGACTGGCGCACGCTTGCCGTTTTGTTCTCGCTTATGACGGTGACGGCGGGGCTGCGGCGGCAGGGCGTATTTGACCGGCTCGGCCGGGCGATGCTCGCGCGGATGAAAAGCACGGCCGGACTGGTGCTCGCGCTCGTGGGGCTGTGTTTTTTCGGCAGCATGCTCATCACGAACGACGTCGCCCTCGTCACGTTTGTCCCGTTTGCGCTCGGCGTGCTCGGCACGCTGGACGAAACGGAGCAGAAGCGGCTCATTGTGCCCGTCGTGGCCATGCAGACGCTTGCGGCGAACCTCGGCAGCATGCTCACGCCGGTCGGGAATCCGCAGAACCTCTATCTCTATGCCCGCAGCGGCCTGACGGCCGGGCAGCTCCTCCGGCTCATGGGGCCATATACGCTGCTGGCCGGCATTGCGCTTGCCGTCTGGGCGCGCGCCCTTACGCGCCGCGGCGCGGCGCGCGCGCCCGGCGTGCCGAATGCGCCGCAGGCGCGGGCGGACGGACGGCTCGCGGCGCTCTATGCGGCGCTGTTTGCGCTGTGCCTGCTTGCGGTGCTGCGCGTTTTGCCGTATCAGGCGGCGTTTTTTGCCGTGCTGGCCGCCGCGCTGCTCTTTGACCGCAAGACGCTGCGGCTCGTCGACTACTCGCTGCTTGCGACGTTTGCCACGCTCTTTGTCTTTATCGGCAACCTCGGCCGGCTGCCGGCGCTCTCGGCGCTGCTTGCCCGGACGCTTGCCGGGCGCGAGGTGCCGGTGGCCGTCGCGGCGTCGCAGGTCATGAGCAACGTCCCGGCCGCGCTGCTGCTGGCAGGGTTTTCTGACGACGTCCCCGCGCTTCTTGTCGGCACGAACCTCGGCGGGCTCGGCACGCTCATCGCGTCCATGGCAAGCCTCATCTCCTACCGCCTGCTCACGCGCGCGCGGCCGGGGGAGAAGGGGCGCTACTTCGGCGTGTTCACAGCGTCGAATCTTGCGCTGCTCGCGCTGGAGCTTGCACTCTGGGTGGCCATCGGCTGAGCGGCTTGCCGCGGTGCGGACGCAGCCGGAAAAGATTTTTCAACTTTTTTTGAAAAAAGGGTTGCTTTTTTCGCAGATGTCTGATACTATACTTCTCGCACCGCACAGTGCGCCGCAAGTTCAAATGGGGGTATAGCTCAGCTGGGAGAGCGCTTGAATGGCATTCAAGAGGTCAGCGGTTCGATCCCGCTTATCTCCACCAAAATCCTGAATTCGAAAGAATTCAGGATTTTTTTGCTGCGCGGGCTTATTTCCGGTTATTCCGTCAGGATCGTCCTGCCCGGCAGGGCCGTCCGCGCCCGTCGCTGCGCAGATGCTCACGCACAGCACGCACACATATCCTTTCGGCATCCGTTGCCTGTATGACAGAAAACGCGCTCGTGTGTGCGGGCGCGAAAAATGACCGTGACAACCGCTGTAAGCGGTGGTAAAATTGGCGTAGCAGAAGCCTATGGCGCTACGATCCGGCTTCCGTATCTGTCGACGCTATCCCCACTTCCGGCAGTCGGAGACTCCGTCTGGGTGCGGTATTACATGGACGATCTGTCAACGGCCGTTATTGTGTCTAAGGGAGACGGGCTTTGATCCTCTGTCATTTGGAATCGTTGCGACATTTTGATTTAACCGAGACCTCGGAGGACGCCAAAGTCTCCATTCAGCGAACAGGAGGAGTCGAAATGGATCCTAATGATGATTTTTGGATTATCCTCGAAGATGAAGACGAAGAAATCACGCCGAGTTATAAATCCTCACATGGAAAGAAGCGCAAGCCAGATCCCGTATATGCCGGCGGCATGTGCATCGTATACGCGATAATATCTCTGATCGTCGGGTTTGCCGGCTGCGCCGTTATCGTGCTGATACTAAAGCACTTTTTCGGATGGTGGACATAATGCAAAAGGCTTCGCGGTGTATTCCGCGAAGCCTTTCTTGTGCTTTTTTACCGTACCAGATACGCCGCGCTCGCGTATCCGGTCTTCCCGCTTGCAGTCTGGATGTAATACCAGCGCTTCCCTGTCGCCGTCTCTCTATTATCTGTAAAGCTGGATGCGACGCACGATGAATGCTCCTGCAAAATGACGCAGGCGGATGCATGGAAGGAGATTCGGCAATAAGGAACCTATTGCGCGTATTCCGAAACTGCGCCGAACAGCGTGAGCGCGACAAATACTCGCACTGACGAGGTGCGAAGGCATATGATTCGGGAGCCTGAATTGTGCGCTTGCGCGCCCCGTTTTTTTTCAAAAACACATCTGGAACATTTCTCCGTTCTTGCCCTGGGTGCCGGGGGAATTTTACGCCTGTTTTACGAAATTCAGGCCGCACGCGTCCGCTTTTCTGTTATAATGGCAATAGATACCGGAAAGGACGTGCGCCTGCCGGGCGGAAGAGACTGACGGAATAACCGGAAATAAGGAGGAGCATCATGATGTACAAAACGGTTGTGGTGGGCTATGCGCCCAAGGCAAAGGAGATGGCTGCGGCCGTCGAAAAAGAAGCCAACGAACGCGCGAAGGACGGCTGGGAGCTGGTGACGTTCTCAGTGACGAACTCCGCCAAGGCGATCCTGGTGTTTCGCGTGCCGGAGGATGACCGGCAGGAGGAAGCGGCTCCGGAGGAGCCCCATGAGGAAAACGGATAAGCCCTCCCGGAGCGGCGGCGCAAAGACCGGCGGCATCGGCCGGGAAGAAAGGAGCGAAAGACCAAAAAGAGGATGAAAAAGAGCAATAACAGGCTCCGGAGCTTTGTGCCGTCCGTGCTGCTGTTCCTGCTGTTTGAGGCGGTGGCGGTCACGCTGTGGCGCACGAAGGACAACCTGTTCTATCTGTTGAATTTCAGCTACATCGGAGGTTGCCTCGGGCTTGGGACGGCGCTCTTTACCGCCGGGAAGCGCTACGCCCGGCATTTTGTGCAGCTGGCGGTGGGCAGCTATATGCTGCTCTATCTCGGCGTCATTTCCCGCGAGAACATGCAGATCGAGGGCTTCTGGTACTATCTGTTCCTCGGCGTTTTTGAGGCGGCGACCATCCACTATGCGGTGGCGAAGATCTTCGGCCCGCTGCTTTTTGGGCGCGGCTGGTGCGGCTACGCCTGCTGGACGGCGATGGTGCTGGACTTTCTGCCCTACAAGCAGCCGCAGAGACCGCGAAAGGAGAAGCTGGGCGTCCTGCGCTATGGGATGTTCGCGCTGTCTTTGGCATTGGTGACCGGGCTGTTCCTGATGAAGGCCGCGGATCTGGAGCGGGTCATGTTCTGGCTGTTTCTTGCCGGAAACGCGCTTTACTACCTCGCGGGCATCGCGCTGGCGTTTGCCTTCCGGGACAACCGGGCGTTCTGCAAATATCTCTGCCCCATTACGGTGTTCCTCAAGCCCATGAGCTACTTTTCGCTGCTGCGCGTCCACTGCGATGAGGATCGGTGCGTCCGCTGCGGCAAATGCCTGCGCGTCTGCCCCATGGGCGTGGAGGTCAACAAGGAATCCCGCAGGCGGAAAAACGGGACGGAGTGCATCCTCTGCTACGAGTGCACAAAGGCCTGCCCGGTAAAGGCGCTGCACTGAGGAAGAAAGGCTGAAGCAGCAGCTGCGCAAAGGCGGAGCGCAGCTGCTGGCAGCCGCGTTTGCCGCCGTTTCACAGGAAGCCCTGAATTTGCAGAATTCAGGGCTTCTTTTTTGCTTGGATGCGGGAGGACATTTTTACAAAAAAACGGCCCCGGCGCGAACAGGAAACGCGCCGGGGCCGCAAAGGTGGGGTGGCGATTTTAACTTTTGCAGACGTAGCAGGTGTCGATGGAGTCGGCCTCATCCGGCAGGAAAACGTCCTCAATGAGCTCGGAGAGGAAGATCTCGGCCTTGGCGATGTCGCGGTCGTTCGGGCGGTCGGCGGCCTGATTGTGCCACGGGCGCGGCATACCGAGCAGGCGCATGTCGACCTTGCCCGTGTTCTCCGCGGCCGCACGGACGGCCTCAAGCACCTCGGGCTTCCAGCTCTTTACGACCTCGCTTTCCGGGTCGGTCTTGTAGAGGTAGAGCATGGGCGCGACCTCGTCGACGCCGGTGCCGAGCTTTTTCGAGAGCGTGTCGAGCTGGTCGTGCGTCTGGCCGCCGCGGTGGGCTGTGCCGGGGCAGCAGAATTTGCCCATGACCTGAATGCCCATCTCGGTCATCATCATCTCAAGCATGCTCTCCGCGCCGAGTACCTCAGACGGGCCGCGGCGCGTGCCGCCGTAGGTGAGGAAAATGACGCCCTTGGCCAGCTTGACGCCGCGGCCCCACTGGGGCGCGCCGGTGTCGCCGCCGATCTCGGCCAGCTGCTTCATGTTCGTGTAGTTGCCTGCGCCGAACGCGGCCATGAGGTTGCGCTCGGGCAGCCCGCCGACGATGCCGGTGCCGACGAGGTAGAGGTCGTAGCCCGTGATGGGCACAAAGTGGCTGGCGTCCTTGGCCTGATAGACGTCAACGGTGTCGAAGCCGTAGTGCTCGAGCACGCGCCCAAACGCCATGGCGATCTTTTCTGAGTTGCCGGTCAGCGTGGCGTAAATGATGAGCGCGCGCTTGCCGGGCTGGACCTTGCCGAAGGTCTCGTTGTCCATTGTTTTGAGCATATCTGGCTCCTCCTTCAATTCACGCCGCTGGCGTGGAGAATTTCGCTGACGTTTTCAAAGCCCGGCTTGCGCAGCCCGGCCTCAATGTCGGAGATGATGGCGACGATTTTGTCGTTCGCCGGCGTCGGGACGCCGTATTTGCGGCCGAGGCGCGAGACGGCACCGTTTGTGAAGCCGACCTCGAGCGGCAGCCCCTTTTTCATGTCGGATGTGTACGCGTCGACGATGCCCGGCGGCCATGCGCCCTCGTCGCGTCCCTCAAGGCCGGTCAGGCGGCCGTCACGCACGGCCTGCCAGTCGGCGCGCGTTTTGTTCTCCAGCGAGTCCATCGGGCAGCCGTCCTGTTCTGCGACAGCGAAAATCTCGAGCGCGAGGCATGCGAAAAGCTTCTGAAGGCGCGGCTCGGTGAACACGTCACCGAGGAACAGCCCCGAGATGCACGCGCTTGGGACGGACAGACACACGCGGCCCAGCTTCTCCCACTGGTAAGCGCGGGCATGATCGGACACGACGGTCGGGCGGCAGCATTCGAGCACCGCGCCGAGCTCCTTCACGCGCTCCGTGATCGCCCCGTCCAGCTCGCCGACGACGAAAAAGCCCTCATGCGAGTACATTTTTCCGGGCGAAGCGAGCTTGCCGCCGGCGAATGTGCTGCCGATGACGACGCGCTCGCGCCCGGCGATGGGGATGAGCAGATCCTCGTTGATGCCGTTTTCAAATGTGACGAAAAAGCCGTCCGGCGCAAGGTGCGGCAGCAGCTGCGGCACAGTGGCGGCCAGGTCGTTCGACTTGAGCGCGAGCAGGATGACGTCGAACTGTGCGCCGCCCAGATCGCCGATGTAGCTGGCCTTCATGTCCGCGTGGAACAGCTCGCGGCCGTCGGCGAGGTCGCCGATGGTCAGGCCGTTTTCGCGCAGGAACGCCGCGCTTTCGGGCCGGAACGCGGAGATCATGGTCGTGTCGTACCCGGCGTGGGTCAGATAGCCGCCGAGCAGGCAGCCGATGGAACCCGTGCCGGCAATTGCGTAGTGTTTCATAGCCCCTCCTGAAGATCAAAAATGAGAATTCTGAAAATTTTCTGCTTGCTTTGTGAGAAAGTTTACAGTATACTCTGGCAAAAAGCATTAAAAAAACGTGCTTGAGCCTTTACAAACGGTGCGTGCGGACAAGGGGAGGAGCGAAAAATATGGCAAAGATCCTCGTTACCTGCGAAATGACACAGGATGTGGGCAGCCTGCGGAAGATCCTGTCGGAGCTGTCCGACTGCGCGCAGATCCGGTACCTGACGGATGCGCAGGCCATCCGCGAATGCCTGCTCGGCGGGGACATCGACATCTGCTTTATTGATTTTGAAACGCCAAACTACCGTCTTGTTGGCATCCTCGACCTCATTGAGGCCAACGAGATGCGGACGATGGCCATCATTCTGGCCGAGCCGCAGAATTTAAGCGCTGTGCAGCACGACCGGCGCTATGAGAATTACCTGACTCTGCTCAAGCCGCTTGGCCGGGCGGAGACGCTCTTTGCGGTGCAGCAGACGCTCGACGACAACGAGATCGTGCAGACGGGCGCGTATGCGCCGTCCGCGCAGGCGCTCTGGCGGCGGACGCAGCCGCTGCTTGCGCGCATTTTCTGGAGCGAGGCGCTCTACGGCCACTCCGTCACGCGCGTGCGCAGCTACGGCGGCCGGCAGTGGCCGAGCGTTGTGCAGTCGGCCATCGCTGCGGGCATCGAGGGCGTGGAGAAGGAGCTGGCGCTGCCTGTGCTCATTTCGCTGCGGCTGAAAGAGGGCGACACGGATGCACTTTTTCACGAGACGAGCCGATACCGCGTGCAGAATACCTTTGAGAGCCTTGCAAGCTCCGTCATTCTGCGAGACGAGGGCGGATGCTCGATCTTTGAGGGCGACCGCTCGGCCTCGGTGTTCTATCCCTATGACATCCGGCTGCCGTTCAACCAGATCGCGCACCGCTGCTATCAGTTCTGCCGCGAGGTGCGCAGACAGTATGGCGGCGCGTGCACGATCGTCATCGGCCGGCCGCGGCAGGCGCACGAGCTGACGGACGAGTGGCTGCTCATGCGCGCCGAGGCGGACAAGCGGCAGTTCCGTGATCAGGCTGTCTATATGATGGGCGCCGACGAGGTGCACCGGCCGATGATGAGCTACGCGCCCGTCACGGAGTGGGGCAAGCTGATCCTAGACGGCCGCGGCGACCGGCTCGAGCAGGAGGCACGCGCGTTTTTCCGCGACAACGAAGAAAGCCCTGACCTCACGACGGACTATGTTGTGAACCTCATCTACGAGCTCGACCGATTCGTGACCATCGCCATGGCGCAGCTTGATTACCGCAGCGCCGACCCGCGCCTTTTGCAGCAGCTGCGCCAGCAGCTGACGGCGGCGCACCGCTCGCCGGACGAGCTGGTGCAGTGGCTGCGCATGATGGCCGGGTACTGCACCGAGTGCCGCCGCGCGACGCGGCAGTCCGGCTCCGCGCTCGAGCAGGCCGAGGCGTACATTGCGGGCAATCTCGACGGCGACCTGTCCCGCCAGACGATCGCCGACCACGCGCACGTGAGCGCGAACTATCTGGCCCGGCTCTTCCGCGAGCAGAAGCAGACGACGATCGCCGACTACATCCTCCGCGCGCGGCTCGAGCGGGCGTGCGGCTACCTTGCAGGCGGCGCCATGACGGTCACGGAGATCGCGCTGCGCGTCGGGTTCTCGTCGTCGACGTACTTTTCCTCGTGCTTTAAAAAATGCACCGGCAGGACGCCGCAGCAGTACCGCGCGGAAAAACGGGAGCAGGAATCGGCCCGGTGAAGCATAGAATGAGAAGGCAGCGTGCCGCGCTGCCTTCTTTTTTATGCAAAAAGCTGAAAATGGATGCACGTATTTTATAGGTTCGTGCATGATTTATGAAGGAATCGCGCGTGGATGCCCTGATATACTGACGGTGCAAATTGGGATTGCGGCCATGTGCCGCTTTCTTGCGACAGGAGGAATGGAACCATGAAAAACACGAAGAGACTTTGCCTGCTCCTTGCACTTGTGCTCATGTTCACGCTCGCCCTCGCGGCCTGCTCGGGCGGCGCGGAGGACGGCGGCGGGCAGGACACGCAGCAGCCGTCCGGCCAGGAGACCACGCAGGGCGGCAGCGACGGCGGCAGCACCGACAGCACCGGCGGCGGGGACAAGACGCTCACCGTCGGCATTCTTCAGGCGAGCGACGGCTTCGACCCGACGACCTCGTCGAGCAACCCGACGCTCTCGCTCGTCTACGACAGCATCCTCATGCGCGAGCCCGAAACGGGCGAGGTCATCGGCGGGCTGGCCGAGAGCTGGGAGTTCAACGACGACTCCACGGAGCTGACGCTCCACTTCCGGGATGGCATTTCCTTCACAAACGGCGAGCCTGTCACGGCGGCTGACGCGCTTTACAGCTTAAAGCGCTTTGCCACGAACGACCAGTTTTACACCGACAGCGGCTTTGACAACATCGACTTTGACGCCTGCACCGTCGACGGCAACGACCTGACGCTGGTACTCCGCGAGGCGACGCCGCTTATCGTCGATCAGCTGGCAGACTGCAAATGGGCCGCCGTGCTGTGCCAGAGCTACGTCGAGGCCAACCCGGACAGCTTCTGGGACGCGCCCGTCGGCTCCGGTCCGTTCATCCTCGAGGCCAACGAGGCCGGCTCGCACTATGCGTTCACCCGCAACGACGACTACTGGCAGGGACCCGCGGACTTTTCCGAGGTGACGTTCTACATCTACGGCGACGCGACGACGATGTTCATCGACTTTGAAAACGGCGACCTTGACATCGCCAACAACGTCTCCGCCTCCGACGCCGACCGCCTCATCGCGGGCGAGGTCGACGCGCAGTACGTCTGCATCAACACAAACGACATCAACTATCTCTCGCTTCCATGGTACACGCCGGAGCTCGACGACATCCGCGTCCGCGAGGCCATCTCGCTCTCGCTCGACGTGGCGGGCATCACGAAGTCCGCGTTCGGCTCGCTTGCCGTCGCGGCCGACTCCGTCGGCATGCCGAGCCTGCCGTACTACGTCTCGCAGGGCGAGCATGAGCGCAACATTGACCGCGCGAAGGAGCTCATGGCAGAGGCGGGCTATCCGGACGGCGGACTGAGCTTCAACATCGTCATCTTCAACATGCCCGAAAAGCAGAAGCAGGCCGAGGCCATTCAGGCATGCCTGCGCGAGATCGGCATCGAGCTGACCATCGAGGCCTATGATCCGCCCACGGCCATTCCGATCTACATGCAGATGGGTACGGCCGTCATGCTCGGCGGCACGGGCGGCGGCAACTATGACATTGCCAAATACTTGAGCGACTCCGCCGCCGACGCCAGCAACCAGGGCGCGGCTGTGAAGGACGAGCAGTACAACGAGTGGCTCCGCACGGCCCGCTACAGCATGGACGACGCCGAGCGCGCTGAGTGCTACGCGAACATCCAGAAATGGCAGGCGGAGAACTACCGCTGGATCCCGCTGAATTACCCTGTGTCCTACACGGCCTATCAGAACGACATCCACAACGTGATGGCGTTTGACTACCGCGTACTCTACATCTACAACATCACCAAGGACTGACGGCAGACAAGCTGAATCCGGAGCGGCGCAGAGCGCATCTGCGCCGCTCCGGCTTGAAGGAGGGATCTTGTTGCTGAAATTTGTCATCAAACGCATCCTGATCATGATCCCGATCGTGATCGGCGTAATTTTTATCGTGTTTGCCATCAACCGCATGTCGCCGGCCGACCCGGTCGCGGGCGTGCTCGGCAGCAGCTACACGCAGGAGCAGTATGACCGGCAGAAGGCGGAGATGGGGCTGGACAAGCCGTTTATAGTCCAGTTCGCCGTCTACATCCGCAACCTTGTCACGAAGCTCGACATGGGAAGCTCGTACCAGAACGGTACGAGCGTGAGCGGCGAGATCTTCAAGCGCCTGCCCACGACGCTCAAGCTCGGCGTCATCGGCTGCCTTATCACGATCTTCCTTGGCATCCCGTTCGGCATCATCTCAGCCACGCACCAGTACTCCATCGCGGACTACGCCGTGACGGTGTTCTCGCTCATTTTCGCGGCCATGCCGGGCTTTTGGCTCGGGCTGATGCTCATCATTATCTTCTCGCTGAATCTCCAGTGGCTTCCGGCGTCCATGGCGACGAAATTTGTCACATGGAAGCACTGGATTTTGCCGTCGCTCGCCGTCGGACTGTGCCCGGTCGCGTCCATCACGCGCCTGACGCGCTCATCCATGCTCGACGTTGTGCGGCAGGACTACATCCGCACCGCGCGTGCCAAGGGCGTGCGCGAGGGGCGCGTTATCGTCCACCATGCGCTCAAAAATGCGCTCATCCCCGTCGTGACGTCGCTCGGGCTTCAGCTCGGCAATCTTGTCTCCGGCTCGGTCGTCGTGGAGATGATCTTCTCCATCCCCGGCCTCGGCTCGCTGATGACGACGGCCATCAGCAACGCCGATTACCCGGTCATTCAGGGCTGCGTCGTCGTTTTGTCCGTGCTCATCTGCTGCATCAATCTGCTCACGGACATCCTCTACGGCTTTATCGACCCGCGCATCATGAGCCAGTACACCAGCGGCAAAAAGCGCCGCCCGGCAGGAAAGAAGGTGGCGTGAGTGGAAACGACAGTCAATGCCGCCGTCCTCTCGGACGACGACCTGAAAAAGCGCAGCCAGCTGCGCGACATCTGGCGCCGCCTCCGCCGCAACAAGCTGGCTATGGTCGGCATGGCGCTCGTGCTCGTCTTATCCATATGCGCAGTTTTCGCCGACATCGTTGCGCCATATGACTACGCGGCGACGGACTTTGCCGCCGCCATGGAATACCCCAGCGCGCGCCACCTCATGGGCACGGACAACTACGGGCGCGACATTTTGTCGCGCGTCATTTACGGCGGGCGCGTGTCGCTGCTCGTCGCGGTGCTCGCCGTGGCGTTCGGCCTTGTGGCCGGCGGGGTGCTCGGGCTCATCGCGGGCTACTTCGGCTCCATCTGCGAGAGCGTCATCATGCGCCTGATGGACCTCATCCTGGCCATCCCGGGCTTCCTGCTGTCCGTTTGTATCTCGGCGGCGCTCGGCTCGGGCATTTTCAACACGATCATCGCCATCTCCATCGGCGCGGTGCCGGGCTACGCGCGCATGATGCGCGCCATCGTCATGTCCATCCGCGATCAGGAGTACGTTGAGGCCGCGCGCGTGTGCGGCGCGGGTAGTGTGCGCACGATGCTGCGCCATATCCTGCCCAACACGCTCTCGCCGATCATCGTCGAGTCGACGCTGCGCGTCGGCGCGTGCATCATGATGATCTCGAGCCTGTCGTTCATCGGCCTTGGCGTTCAGCCGCCGACGCCGGAGTGGGGCTCCATGCTCTCGAGCGGACGAGAGTTCATTCGTGATTTCTATCCCATGGTCATATTTCCCGGCCTGGCCATTATGGCAACGCTGTTCGGCTTCAACCTGTTCGGCGACGGCTTGCGCGACGCGCTCGACCCGCGTCTGAAGCGCTAAGGAGGCAAGCAGCATGAGTTTTCTTGAGATAAAAGACCTGACGATCCACTTCCTGACAGACGACGGCTGCGTGCAGGCTGTGGGCGGCATCGACCTGACCCTGGAAAAGGGCGGCACGCTCGGCCTTGTCGGCGAGACGGGCGCGGGCAAGACGACAACGGCGCTCGGCATCCTGCGCCTGATTCCGTCGCCGGGCAAGATCGTAAAGGGCGAGATCCGGCTGGATGGCGAAAACCTCATGGAGAAGAGCGAGCTCGAGATGCGCCGCATCCGCGGCAAGCGCATCGCCATGATCTTTCAGGACCCCATGACGGCGCTCAACCCCGTCCTTCGCGTCGACGAGCAGATTGCCGAGGGCATCCGCATCCACGAGGGCTGCTCGAAGACCGAAGCGCTGGACCGCGCGCTTGAGATGCTCGAGAAGGTCGGCATCCCGGCCGCGCGCGGCCGGGACTATCCGCACCAGTTCTCCGGCGGGATGAAACAGCGCGTCGTCATCGCCATCGCGCTCTCATGCAACCCGGAGCTGCTCATCGCCGACGAGCCGACGACGGCGCTTGACGTGACGATTCAGGCGCAGGTGCTCGACATGATCAGAAGCCTGAAGCACGATTTCGGAACGAGCATGATCCTCATCACGCACGACCTCGGCATCGTCTCAGAGACGTGCTCTTCCGTGGCCATCATGTACGCGGGCGAGATCGTGGAATATGGAACGCTGGAGCACATTTTCAACAATCCGCGCCACCCATACACGCTCGGCCTGTTTCACTCGCTGCCGAGCCTGCACCGCAAGGTGCGGCGGCTCGAGCCCATCCCCGGCCTCATGCCAGACCCGATGGCGCTGCCGGCCGGCTGTAAATTCCATCCGCGCTGCCCGGCGGCGCAGGAGCGCTGCGCGAAGGAGCAGCCGGGGCTTTATGAGGTCGAACCCGGCCATCAGGTCCGCTGCCTGTTCTGCCAGGAGAAAAAGGAGGATGCGTGATGGGAGAGCTTCTCGAGGTCCGCAATCTGAAAAAGTACTTCAAAACGACGTCCGGCACGCTCCATGCGGTCGAAGACGTGTCGTTCGCGCTCGGTGCGGGGCAGACGCTCGGCGTCGTCGGTGAGTCCGGCTGCGGAAAGTCGACGCTCGGCCGGACGATCATCGGCCTGCTTGACGCGACGGAGGGCACCGTCCTCTTCGACGGAAAGTCCGTCACCGAGGCCAAAGGCGAGGAGAAAAAACAGCTGCGCCGCAATATGCAGCTCATTTTCCAGGATCCGTACTCGTCGCTCAATCCGCGCCTTTGCATCTATGACCTCATCGCCGAGCCGCTGCGCATCTACAAGGTCTGCCGCAGCAAAAAGGAACTGCGCAGCCGCGTGTTCGGGCTTATGGACACGGCCGGTCTCGCGCGCCGCCTCGCCTTCAGCTACCCGCACGAGCTCGACGGCGGCCGCCGACAGAGAGTCGGCATCGCCCGCGCGCTCGCGCTCGATCCGAAGTTCATCGTCTGCGACGAACCGGTCTCGGCGCTCGACGTGTCCATCCAGGCGCAGATCCTCAACCTGCTGCAGGATCTTCAGGAGGCGCACGGCCTGTCGTACGTGTTCATCACGCACGATCTGTCCGTCGTCAAGCACATTTCCAACGACATCATGGTCATGTACCTCGGCACGACGGTCGAATACTGCGAGTCCGAGCGGCTGTTTGAGCGCCCGCTCCACCCGTACACGGCCGGGCTGCTCTCGGCCATCCCTGTGCCGACGCTGGGCGAAAAGCCGCCGCGCATCCTGCTGCGCGGCGAGATCACCTCGCCCGTCGACTCGCCGGAGTGCTGCCGCTTCGCCGCGCGCTGCCCGTATGCAACGGAGCGGTGCAATACCGCCGTCCCGCCGCTCGAGGAGGCCGAGCCCGGCCACCGCGTCGCGTGCTTCCGCTGGCGCGAGATCGACGTACAGACGCAGAACCCCTGAAAAATCGCGCTGCCTTCCATCATCACCGACTGGGCGACAAATGTCGCTCAGTCGGTGATTTTTGCTGTGACCCATCCGAAAGTATGAGACAAGAGTTACAAAAATGGGTTGGAAATTTTGGGTACATTCGATTTGCGCTGCGGCGGGCAAACTGCTATACTAAATAATAGGAATGGAACCCTTTAGAACATAAAAATCTCGGAAATGAGGGGTCGAAAATGAAATGGAAAAGGTGGGCGTCACTGGTGCTTTGTCTGGCGCTTGCGGCGGGGCTGTTTGTCCCGGCGCGGGCGGCGGACGGCGCGGTGCTGACGCTGACGCAGCCCGCGTCGCTGCCGGCAGCGGGGCAGTCGTTCGAGGTGACGGTGTCCATCTCGGGCAATCCCGGCCTGTGCGCGGCGCAGCTGACGCTCCGGTACAATGCCGCCGTCGTCCGCTGTACATCTGCCGGGGCGGGCGCGGCGCTTTCCGGGATGCTCAGCGCGGGCAACGAGGCCGCCTCCGGCGGCGCGATCGTCGCCGCCGCGGGGACGACGCCGGGTAAGCGCGACGGTGTGCTCGCGTCGTTCCGGTTCGTGGTCTTAAAATCCGGCGACCCCGGCTTTTCACTCGCGGATGTGTCGCTGACGGACGAGGCGGGCGCGGAGATCGTCTGGTCGCTCGCCGCGGGGACGCCCGGCGTCCTGCCCGGTGCGGGCGGCGCTGCGGCGGCGCTGTTTACGGACGTCCCGTCCGGCTACTGGGCGCATGACGCCATCGCGCGCGCCGTGTCGCTCGGCCTCATCGCGGGCTACGCGGACGGCACATTCCGCCCGGGCGACCCCGTCACGCGCGCGCAGTTCACGCTCATGCTCTACCGCCTCGCGGGCGAGCCGGCCGTGACGGCCGCGGCGAAGTTTCCGGACGTCCCGGCGACGAGCCGCTTCGCAGCCGCCATCGCGTGGGCGTCGCAGAACGGCTATGTGAACGGCCGCGCGGACGGCCGGTTTGACCCGTCCGGTGCCGTCACGCGCGAGCAGGCCGTGGCCATCCTCTTCCGCTACAGCGGCGGCGTGAGCGGCATGGAGACGCTCTTCTCGGCCGTCTACCAAAGCAAGTTTGAAGACAGCGGCGCCGTCGCGTCCTACGCGCGCGCGGCGTTCGACTGGGCCATCTACAACGGCGTCGTCTCCGGCACGTCCGAGACGACGCTCAGCCCGAAAAAGCCGGCCAGCCGCGCGCAGATCGCGGCCATCCTGCTGAACTTCGTGG
The DNA here is from genome assembly GCA_934589675.1 of uncultured Oscillospiraceae bacterium. Lineage (GTDB taxonomy): Bacteria > Bacillota > Clostridia > Oscillospirales > Oscillospiraceae > CAKTOF01. The sequence continues at coordinate 54,183 of CAKTOF010000002.1, read as the reverse complement.
ACGCCATTTCGTAAGGAGGAGCGCATTTATGAAAAAGATCCGTGGGATTCTCGTCCTGATGCTCACGCTCGCGGCCCTCGCCGTCACGGCCTACGCGGCCGCCCCGACGCAGTCGGGCGTGTACGGCGACTGGGCGGCGGAGGGCTATACGCTGACCGTGAAAAACGCGGCGGGCACGGCGATCGACGCGCAGACGGCGACGGTCGGGGACAAAGATCAGAATTTCTATCCCGAAGCCGTCCGCTTTACGCTTACGACGCCGAGCCTCACCGGCCAGCAGCTCGTCCTCGCCCTCGAGGGAGACACCGAACTGCCGACGGAGAAGAACATCCGCTACATCGACCAGAAGGCCGCATCCGGCTCCGTGGTGTTCGAGATCTACCCGTCCGACCTGAAAGCGGGAGCGTACAGCCTCTGCATCGTCGGCGAAGGCGGAACGCTGAAAAAGGTCGCGGGGTTTTCGTATTATCAGGCGTACCGGCTGGGAGACGTGAATGACGACGGGACGGTGGACTCGGCCGACGCGCTTCTTGCGTTGCAGTTTTTTGTTGGAATGAAAACGCCGACAGAGCAGCAGCGGCTGGCAGCAAATGTGAACCGGGATAATACGATAGATTCGGCAGACGCATTGCTGATTCTGAAGTACTTTGTTGGACAAATCACGACTTTTGACTAAGTATCATAAGGAGAGGTAAACATATGCTGAAAAAACTCGAGAAAGCGATTTCGCTGCTTCTGGTTGTGGCGCTGCTGGCGGGCTTTGCAGTCCTGCCGGTGTCCGCTGCACCGATTGCGGAGGGGACAAACGGAAAGACGATTTATCTGTCGCTGAAGCTGACGGATATGAATATGCAGGAGATTGACAGCGCAGCGGAAGACTCATATGTATATGCCAATGTCTATTTCTCCGGAAACTCATCCGTACTGGAAGAGTCCGTGAAAAACTACAATCTCCTATTCAGCTTCGACGCGGCGAAGCTGAAGTATGTAGGACGCGACGAAGATAATGCGCTTACAAAGCCTGAGGCCAATAGTCCGAGCGCGGGCGTGGTCAAGGCGGGCTGGGCAAGCAATGATGGCATTTACCGCAAAGAGGGTACCGGCCCGACCGCAACCAATGTCATCCAGACACAGGGCCTCCTTACGACAATCTGGTTTCAGGCAACTGCGGATCTGGGAAAAGATGATATTAACAGCATCCGGTTCCTGGCCACGGATGGCACAGACACGATCAAAATGGGCGACTACAGCGTCGTCGTCACGCCCGCGCTGAAAGTGACGGTTGATGAGAACGCAGTTATTTACCCGACATCGAGCAAAGAAACAATCAAGAACGCGCTGACGGTCGAGCACATTGACGAAAACGGTACGGCATCGCCGGTTACGTCGTTTGACATCAGTTATCTTGACCTCTTGGTCGGTAGGAATGCGATTACGGTGCAGGCCAATGGAATCACTGAGACGGCGTATATCAATGTTACCCGCGACAAGCTGCAGAGAATCCAAGTGACGTCGCAGCCGACGAAGATGACCTATCAGAGCGGCAATGAGTTTGATCCGGCTGGCCTTAGTGTTGTTGCGGTGTTTAAGAGTGGGAGAGAGATTGCAGTCCGCGAGTACAACCTGACGGTTGGCGGAGTGCTCCTTCAGGCAGGAACTGAAATGACGGTCGCGGAGCATAATGGAAAGCCGATCCTTATTACCGCGACGGGCATCGAGCCGCCGGAGATTAACGGTCAAACTGCAACGACAGGCAGCATCACAGTAAACCCGATTCCGGTCGAGATCCCGACAGCTACCGGTACTTATACTTACACCGGCGAAGAGCAGACGTTTGAGGTCGGGAATACGTCCGGGAATGCCTACTACACAATCACCGGCACGCAGAAAGGAACCAATGTCGGCGATTATACGGCCGGCGTAGTTCTGAACGACAAGACGGAGACACAGTGGGCGGATGGAACAACGGATGACATAACGCTCACGTGGAGCATCACGGCGAACACGGCGGCGCTGAACGTTGCGGTTTCCGACGAGACGCTTGTCTATGACAATGGCAACGAGAAGAAGCCGGCTACGGTCACGGTTACGAGCAACGGCACGCCGCTGACTGAGGGCACGGACTACGAGCTCGCCTATACGAACTGCACCAACGCGGGCACGGCGACGGTCACGGCGACCGGCAAGGGCAACTATGCGGGCGCGACCGGTTCGGCGAACTACACGATTGGCCGCGCGACGATCGCCCCGGCGGTCACGCTGGCAGGCTGGACGTATGGCCAGACGGCGAATTCGCCGACGGTCTCCGGGAATCCCGGCAATGGCACTGTGACGTACAAGTATTACACCAATGCCGAATGCACGCAGGGCGAAACAACAGCACAGCCGACCAACGCCGGTACCTACTGGGTCAAGGCGTCTGTCGAACAGACGACGAACTACAAAGCGGCTAACACCGGCGCAGTGCAGTTTGCCATCGCCAAAGCCGCCGCCCCTGCGCTGACAGGCTCCGTCTCACTCTACCACGAGAGCAAGACTGAGGGAACGCTCAAGGCTTCCGACCTGATCGGCGCGCCTGCGACCGGCTGGACGGGTGTCAAATTCGTGGGCACGCCCACAATTTCGGGCGACTCGGTCATCGCCAGCGCGTCTGTCGATGAATACGGCGTCCTGATCTACACCCCGACCGGCACGGCGGAGTCGGGCAAGACCGCGACCGTCGAGGCCACGATCTCCAGCACCAACTACGAAGCCGCGACTGTTACCATCACGTTCACCACTGTGAACATCAACATCCCGTGGCCGACGGCCGGGAACGGCATCACGATCGTGGGCGACCCGGTCTACGGCATGACGAATGGCGACATTCTGAAGGTCACGAGTGACAAACTGACGGCCACGACGACAGTCAATGTCCCGGGCACGATCTCCGTCAAGGACGCGGCTGCCTACCCGGCGGCGGGCACGACGAAGGTCACACTCATTTTTACACCCGACGCTGGCTACGGCGTGAGCGGCACGTTTGAGTATGATTACACCATCACCGCCGTCCGCGCGAAGGACATCACGGTCGATGCGGACGCCATCTCCGTCGAGTACGGGCAGTCTATCCCCACGCTGACCTTCACGGTCCCGGACGGCGCGCTTGTCGGCTCGGACACGAAAGAGAGCCTTGGCCTGTCCTTGCAGACAAATGCGAGCGTTGGTGATTCCGTTGGCAGCTACGAGATCAGCATGCGCACCTGCGAAAACAAGAACTATAATGTTACGGTCAACGGCACGAGAAAGCTCACCATCACGCAGGCGAGCATCACGAAAATCGAGCCTTGGGAGACGCTTGTGGTATCGCTCAATGCGAACCACAGCGCGAACACCTCGATTGTGAGCCTGAAAACGCTGCTCAATCTCCCGACAGGCTATCCCGTGTACTACGCGGGCGGCAAAATCGACATGCCAGTGGATTGGGACGACGGCAGCGGCACCTTCAATGTCAAGGGCGGCGAGTATACCTTCACCGGCACGATCAAGCTGAACAATAACTTTAAGAACGACAAGAATGTTAACCTGACGCTGATGGCTAAGGTCGTTGTCTCGCCGGTCATGGTGACGGCGATCACACTTGCTCCCAACGCAGCAACGGTCGCCAAGAGCCAGGCCACGAGTGCTTCTAATCTGGCCAACCTGACAGGCTCGGTCACGGCGACTGTTACGTGGGATCCGACCGTTGTTTCGGATGATGATCTCAAGACGCTCACGCCGACCTGGAACACGACGATTGATGCCGTGAAGTCGGCCGCGAGCCAGGTCAGCACGACCGACACCACCGTGACACTCATGATGAACAACACGTTCCCGGCGTGGGCGACGGTCGAGGCCGCAATGCCGACGTTCGCGCTGACAATCACGCCGAAGTACCCGGTCAACGTCGCGTTCACAACGTCGATCACGGACACTGTCTACGGCACGGCCCTTGCGACCCCGGTCGCGGAGCAGATGGACGCCGGTCACGGCACGGACGGCACAATCACGTATACTTACTACACGGCGTCCGGCACGAAGTTGGGCGGCGCGCCGACGAACGTCGGCAGCTACAAGGTCGTCGCGGAGGTCGTCAGCGACACGCATTCCGGCAAGGCGGAGTGCGCATTCCAGATCACGCCGCGCACGGCCACGCTTGTCTGGGACGGCACGGCGGAGCGCACGTTCGACAACCAGAACAGCGCGGTCACGGCCACGGTCTCCAATAAGATCGGCAGCGACAACGTCACCGTGACGGTCTCCGGCGGCACGGAAAAGAACGCCGGCACGCACACCGCAACGGCGACGGCCCTGACGGGCGAGGCTGCTGGCAACTATCAGCTCCCGGAGTCCGGCCTGACGCAGGATTACACCATTACGAGGGCGGACCGCGGCGCGATCACCGATGTTCAGGATACGACGCTTGCGGGCAAGACGCTGAGCGCGGCGCTGACTCCGGAGGTCGAACATGACCTCGACCGCAGCGCTTCGTTCACGTTCGTGAGCGCCGACCCGTCCGTGGTGTCGGTCAGCAGCAACGGCAAAGTGACCGCCCTCGCCAACGGCAGCGCGGTCATCACGATCACGGTCCCCACGACCACGAACTACAACGCGGCCTCCAAGACGGTCACGATCACGGCAGTCGCGACGCCGGTCACGGGCGTTTCCGTCCCGGATGACGCGACCTACACGGCCACGCTCGACGGCCAGACCATCAAGGTTGCGGGCTACATCGCCTCCGACGGCAGCGTTACGATCACCCCGACGCTGGCCGACGGCGTGACGGGCAACGCCGTCACGATCGCCGCGGCGGACATTGGCAAGAACGCGGAGCTGGAAGTTACGGTGGACGGCAAGAAGATCGTCTACACGGTTGATACGTCCGCGGTGACGGTGAAGAAAGCGAATGTGACGGTTCATGTGAAGGTGTCGGTTTCTGATGAACTGACTGGCGTTGATTGGACTACAGCTGAGATCAAAAACCTCGACGCGGCTGTCGCGCAGGAAATCTTCGGCGAGGCAGCGAAGAACGACAAGATCAAGACGATTGAAGTTGCGCTGAAGATTTCGGTCAAGTCGTATGACAACAGCAAGGTGCTTCGCCTTGAGCTCAAGCCGGTCGTGACATATAAGGACGCAGACGGCAACCCGATCGGCGAAGTGGAGCAGCTGATTCCCAATAGTGCGATCCGCTCGCTGATTCAGATGTGCATCCCGCTGCCGAATGGCTTCACGCCGAACTATGCCAAGCACCATCTGACGAGCGGCGGCTTCGAATATCTGCCGATCGACCTGCGGGCGAAGCCCGGCTTTGCAATTTGGAAGCAGAGCAGCTTCTCCGAGGTCGAGTTGATCTCCGATTCCCGCACGGCGACGGTCACGTTCGCCCTCTCCGACGGCAGCAAGGTCAAAAAGACGCTGACGCCTGCGGACATCGGCTCTGCGCTTCCGACGGACAGCAAGCCCGGTGCGACGTTCAACGGCTGGTCCTACGGCGCGGCTTCGACCCCGACGAAAGTGCTGACCGAGGAACTGCTCACGGCGCTGGCGCAGGCCAGCGGCACGGTTGAACTGACCGCCTCCTTCACGCCTGCCGGCGGCGGAGCCATCGGTGGCGGCGGCATGGTCATCGCCCCGGCCGAGACCCACGCGGCGTGCGACCGGTTTGACGACGTTACGCCGGAGCTCTGGTGCCACGATGCAGTGGAGTTCGTGGTCGACCGCGGCCTGATGAACGGCGTCACCACGACGATGTTCGCGCCCGGCCGCACGCTCAACCGCGGCATGTTTGTCACGATCCTCTACCGTCTGGCCGGCTCCCCGGCCGTGACGGGAAGCCGCAAATTCTCCGATGTCACTGACGCGACATGGTGCCGCGACGCGGTTATCTGGGCGGCGGAGAACGGCATCGTCACGGGCTTCTCGGACGGCACGTTCCAGCCCGCGGCGGCGGTCTCGCGCCAGCAGCTCGTCACGTTCCTCTACCGCTACGCGGCGCTGTGCGGCTATGACACGGCCTCCGGCTCGCTGGGCGCCTTCGCCGACGCCGACGCGGCGGGCACCTACGCGCGCGACGCGCTCGGCTGGGCCATCCGCAGCGGCATTGTCCAGGGCTCGGCCGGCCGGCTGAACCCGCAGCAGCTGACCAACCGCGGCCAGACAGCTACGATCCTCATGCGCTTCCTCGACCTGTTCGAGAAAGCATGAAGGGATAAATTTCACAATCTGCACCCGGAGCAGGAGGGGCCTCGCCCTTCCTGCTCTTGGTGCGTCTTGGGGAGATTTCTGGGATTAGTGATAGAAATCCTGCTACTTGATGATAAAAAATAACAAGAATTCTATTACTTCTCGCGAGGCAAGATGGACGGAAAGGCCGGTGAGAAGCGGTGACTTGCAAGGGAGTGGAGCGGTTGAGATATATTTTGCCTACAAAGTGCGGAAGTGATAGAAAAGCTCATAAAGCTATGCTAAAATCAAGATGGTTGGTCGACAGGCATATTGGATTTGGAGGCTGTTGGTTATGGCGTTTTTAGATACGGATTTTTTGGAAAGCGATGAAATCAAATTAGTTTTGGAAAGAACGACTGACGCTGATCCGGCGAGGAACTGGGTACCGTCATATCATTTTTTGATCTGCGACAGGCAAGGGACTGCCATGGGGCATTGCGCCCTGAGGATTGGATATCATGATAGTCTTTACCATGGTGGACATATCGGATATAGCGTTCATGAGAAATACAGAGGACATCATTATGCCGCCAAAGCGTGCAAACTGCTCTTTTTACTGGCGAAAAAACACAATATGAGTTATTTGTATATCACCTGCAATCCCGATAACCTTCCATCCAGAAAAACCCTTGAATATCTGAAAGGCGAATTGTTGGAAATCGCAGAATTGCCGGAGGATAGCGATATGAGAGCCAACGATGGTGATACAGAAAAGTGCATTTTCAAGTTTGATTTATAATTTCCGGCTTATCAACCAAGCAAACCCCTCAAAACGCAAGCGGCGGGACGGGCTTTACCGTCCCGCCGTTCTGCCTTTGCCTGAAATATGCCCGTCAAGGGTTTTCAGCCGCCTGTCAATGGGTTTCAGCTTTTTGGATATTTCGCGCTGCTTCCCGAACATACCTGCCAATTCTTTTGTCAAGCCGTCCATATCCATGATCTGATTCTCTTGCAGAAAATTCAGCATTTTTGCCGCCGCTTTCAGATTGTTGACGGCGGTATAACAGCCCGGCTTTCCCGTCTGCTCCCGCTGCGAAAGGATATACACGAGCGAAGCTGCTGCGCGCGTTTTTTTCTGATCGTTCTTCGGCTCTGCCTGCTGCGCGGAGGGCGTTCGCAAATTCCCCGCGACAGCGGGCTTGAAATCTGCTATACTGGTGAAAAACGCAAAAAGGAGCATCGGCATGGAGTACAACAAGGCGATTTCGGACCTTCGGATCAACGATGAGATCGAGGGCTTTTACATTCTCAAATCCGCCGTCCCGAAGCTGACGGCGAACGGCAAGCCGTTTCTGGTGGCGTCGCTGTCGGATCGGACGGGCGCGGTGGACGCGAAGGTGTGGGACTACAGCGGGCCGCTTGGCAGCGCGGACGTGGGCAAGGTCGTGAAGATCCGCGGCAATGTGTCGGAGTTTCGCGGCGCGCTGCAGGTGTCCGTCGGGCGCATCCGGCTGGCGGAGGAGACCGACCCGGTCGATGTGTCGGCGCTCGTGCCCGTCGCGCCCATTGATACGGACAGGGAGATGGCGAACGTGCGCGCGCTGCTCGAGTCCATCGAGGATGCGGACTACCGCGCCGTCGCGCTCGAGCTGCTGTGCCGCCACGAGGCGAAATTTGCGAGCATCCCGGCCGCCAAGAGCGTGCACCACGGATTTTTGCAGGGGCTGCTCATGCACACGGGCAACATGATGAAGCTGGCCGACTTCCTCGCGGGGCTCTACGCTGATACGGTCGACCGCAGCCTGCTGCTGGCCGGGACGTTCGCGCACGATTTGCAGAAGGAGACGGAATTCGTGCTCTCCGACCTCGGCCTTGCGGTGGAATACTCCGTGAAGGGCCAGCTGCTCGGCCATCTTGTCATGGGCGCGCAGGAGGTCGCGGAGGTCGCGCGCGCGCTCGGCACGCCGGAGGAAAAGAGCGTGCTTTTGCAGCACGTCGTCCTCTCGCACCACGGCGAGCCGGAGTTCGGCGCCGCCGTCGTCCCCATGTGCGCCGAGGCCGAGCTGCTTTCCTACATCGACAAGGTCGACAGCCGCATGGAGATCTACCGCGAGGCCTTCGAGGGCCTGCGCCCCGGCGAGTTCTCCGGCCGGATCTTCGCGCTGGAGAAGAGAATTTACAAGCATGACATCCGATGAGCTCCGCCTGATGCGCCTTGCCGGGCAGCATCTGCTTGCTCCGGCGGATACGCGGACGGTTGTGCACGACCTGTGCGGCGTGCAGGCGCAGTTCCTGGGCCACGCGCGCCATGGACTCGCCATCCGCGGCGGAAGCGGCGGTACGGACGGGCTGTGCAAAAGCTGGACGATCCGCGGGACGATGCACGTGTTCTCGGAGGACGACCTGCCGCTGTTCCTGCACGAGGGACGCACGCATTTCCTGCGCCCGGTCGACACGATGGAGAGCGACGACGATCTGACCGCGCAGCGCAAGGCGTATTTTGCGGAGCTGCTCGAAGATTCGATCGCACAGGGCACGGACGAGCGCGAAGCGCTCAAAGCCGTCTGCGAACGCGCCGGGATGACGGAGCGCGAGAGCCGCAGCGTTTTCGACCCATGGGGAGGCCTGCTCCGCGCGATGAGCGAGGCGGGGCGTATCTGCCAGAATGTGCAGGAGAAAAAGACGTACCGCCTCTGCCCGGCGTTCGAGCCGATGGCGGAAGCGGCGGCGCGCGAGGAGCTCCTGCGTCGGTATTTTACGAATTTCGGCCCCGCGACGGTGCGCGACGCGGCGTACTTTTTCGGCTGGACCCAGACGAAGGTCAGAGCGGCCATGGCGGGGCTCCCGCTCGCGGAACTCACGCTGGACGGCGAGATGTATTACCGCATCGGCGAAGGCATCCCGGACGCGGAGCTGCCGGAAAGTCTGTTTCTCGCGGGCTTTGACCAGCTCATGCTCGGATATGAGAAGACGAGAAGTCCGTTCCTGCCGTCCAAGCACGTGCGCGATATTTTCACGCGCGCGGGCTTCGTCCGCCCGGCGCTGCTCGTCCGCGGGACGTGCGCCGGATGGTGGAGCCGGAAGGGCAGCCGCCTGACAATCACGCTGTTCGGCCCGGCCGACCGGGCGATGATCAGGCGCGCTGCCCGCGCGCTTTGGCCTGAGCTCAAAGACATCGAATTTGCATAAAAAAGAAGCGGCTGAAAGAAAGAATCGGATAAAAAATATAGGAAATGGCCCGTTGGGAGAATCCCAACGGGCCATTTCGTGCGGGCTGCGGTTTCTTGCCTGGCACTGCCGCATTGCCGCTTGTTTTTTGTTATTCAATGTCCAGCGCAGCGTGGTAGCCCTCGTAGATGGCCTTTGTGATGTTGGCGGGGCCGGTGCAGTCGCCGATGGCACGGACGAAGGGGGCGGCGCGGTGGAGCTCGTCGACGAGGCTTTTGCGGGCGCGCTGGCCGGCGGCGCAGATGACGGTGTCGGCCGGGATCAGCGCTTCGCGGCCGGACTCCTCGCACAGCAGCCCCTCCGGCGTGACGGCCTTTCCGGCGCAGTTTACGTGCACCGCGACGCCGCATTTTTGAAGCTCGGCGAGCAGGATGGGGCGGTGGCGGACGTTTGCGTCCGGCGCGAGGGCGCCGCGCAGCTCGACGAGGTGGACCGTTTTTCCCTCGCGCGCGAGGTGAACGGCGCATTCGCACCCGGCCAGCCCGCCGCCGAGGATCGTTTCGCCGTCCACTAAAATTTCAAGAGCTTCACCGGGGTGGAGCGCATCGAAGATCACGCAGTTTTTCAAGAGATATGTCATGGAAATTGCCTCCTTAGTAGTTGACATAATCCGGCTTTTTGCCGGGGTATTTTTCGCAGAGCGCGTCATAGTCCTTCGGAAGATGCGCCTTTTTGCACACCGGGCCGCCGTGGTCGCCGCCGCCGAGGTAGATCGTGCCCCAGTCGCGCCCGCCGACGAGCACGAACGAGTGGTCGGTGTTCCACAGCAGCGGCGCGGAGTGGACAAGACCGGGCGCGGGGAAGATGAGCCCGCGCCGGACATATCCTCAAGGCCGCTGCGGCAGCCGGAGATGTTCACGATGCAGTAGGCGACGGCGCGCGCAATGCACGATTGCGGCCTTGTGTAGGGCGAGAAGAAGCTATATATATTGTATTGCACCGAACGGACGGCGTCCAATGCACGGTGCTTATGACCATATAGACCGCGCGCATGGATCGCGGCGAAAACTGCGCCTTGCATCGGCGCGGCGGATGTGATACCATAAAACAAATGTTCGTCGGAGGAACGAAAAATGGATCTTCTGGAAAACCTCAACCGCGCGCAGCGCGAGGCCGTCACGGCGACGGAGGGGTATGTGCGCGTCGTGGCCGGCGCCGGCTCGGGCAAGACGCGCGCGCTGGCGCACCGGTTTGCCTATCTGGTGGGCGAGCTCGGCATCCTGCCGGGCAATATCCTGTGCGTGACGTTCACGAACAAGTCCGCCGCCGAGATGCGCCAGCGCATCCACAACCTGACCGGCGACAGCGACACCGGCTACATCAACACGTTCCACGGCTTCTGCGTGTCCGTCCTGCAGGAGGACAGCTTCGCGGTGCAGTATCCGAAGAGCTTCCTCGTCCTCGACAATTCCGACATCGACGATATGCTCCGGATCATCTACGAAGAGCGCGGGCTGACGCTGCGCGACATGACGTTTGCCGCCGCGCGCGATATGTTCGAGATCCGCAAGCTGTTCAAGGAGCCGGAATATTATGTCGACCTCATCACGCTCCCGCTCGACACGCTGCGCGAAAAGTACGACCGCGCGGACACGGCCGCGGATATATTGTTCTACGGCTACCTCTACCAGCAGAAAAAGTGCTTCGGCCTCGACTACAACGACCTCATCAAATTTACGCTCTACATTTTCCGCGAGCACGCCGACATCCGCGAAAAGTGGCAGAAGCGGCTCGAGTACATCATGATCGACGAGTTTCAGGACATCGACTCGCTGCAATATGAGCTCATGGAGGCGCTGTGCGGCTATCACGGCAACCTGTTCATCGTCGGCGACCCGGATCAGACCATCTACACCTGGCGCGGCGCGAATGTGAAATACCTCATGGAGTTCGACCGGCATTTTCCGGACGTGAAAACGGTCATGATGACGGAAAACTACCGCTCGACGCCGGAGATCCTGGCCGCGGCCAACTCGCTCATCTCCAAAAATGAAAACCGCATCGAAAAAAGCCTTACTCCGACGCTGCCGCATGGCGCGCCCGTTTTGTGCCACTTTGCGCCGACGCAGGCAGATGAGGCGAAGTGGATCGCGGAGAAAATGGCCGCGCTGCACGCGTCCGGCGTCCCGTATGCGGACATGACCGTGCTCTACCGCGCGCACTATGTCTCCCGCGCGGTGGAGGAGGCGCTGCTGGGTGCGAAGATCCCGTACACCATTTACAGCGGCGTGCAGTTTTTTGGCCGCACGGAGATCCGCGACGCGCTTGGCTATCTTCGCATGATCGCCTGCGGCGACGACCTGTCGTTCCGCCGCGTCGTGAACGTGCCCAAGCGCAACATGGGCAAGCGCCGCATGGCGTTTTTGGAGGCGGCGGCGGAACAAGACGGGACGACGCTCTTCTCGGCGCTGCGCGCGCACCTCGACGACCCCATTTTCAAGGGCACGAAGGCCGCGCAGTTCGTGCGGCTCATCGAGGAGCTTGCGGCGGAGTATGATGGGCGCCCGGTGTCCGAGGTGCTCTCGGACATTTTAAGCCGCAGCGGCTACGAGGCGCTTCTTCGCACCGAGGGCGCGCAGGAGCGGCTGGACAATCTGGCCGAGCTCAAGCAGTCCGTCTACGAATACGAGACGACGTGCGGCGAGGAGAGCACGCTGCCGCACTATCTTGCGCACGTCGCGCTCTTCACAAACGCGGACGCGGCCGACGCGGGCGACAAGGTCAAGCTCATGACCGTCCACGCGGCCAAGGGGCTGGAATTTCCGCATGTATTCCTGTGCGGCATGAACGAGGGCGTCTTCCCCTCGCGCAAGGTACGGACAAAGCCGGCCATGGAGGAGGAGCGGCGGCTCGCGTTCGTCGCCGTGACGCGCGCGGAGCGGGCACTCTACTTCTCCGAGGCCGACGGGCGGAATTTTGACGGCTCGCCGCGTTATCCGTCGCGCTTTCTGCTTGACATCGACCACGAGCTTGTCGAGTACACTGCGCCGCCGCGAGAAGGCCTTATCCGCGCCGCGCGCGAGGCGTGCGCGCTTGCGGATATGCGCCTTGCCGCAGCGGACGGCGCGGCCTTCCTGCCGGCCGGCACGCGCGTGCGTCACGCCGTATTCGGCGCGGGAACGGTGCTCGGCGCAGACGAGGACAGAAGCGCGCACATCGTGCAGTTCGACACGATGCCGACGCCGCGCTCCATCGCGCTGCGCGCGCGGCTCGAGCGGATCTGAGAAAGCGCCCGGCGGGAATTGCCCTCCCGCCGGGCGCTTTCTTTTTGCGCTTTGTTCATTGCAACAACATTTTATTGAGCGACAAAGCAAACAATTTGGAGTAAGATAAAGCTAACAAATTATAAGCGGAAAAATAGCCCCGCTTTTGTGGGCTTTGCAGTGGGAGGCAGACATGAAACGTGTGGAACTGACCGATTTTACCGAGATCACTTCTCTGAGCGCGCCGCAGCTTTCGCCGGACGGCAGGCGGGTGAGCTTTTTCTCGCACAAGCCGCGCATGGAGGAGAACGACTACCGCACGGCGCTCTGCCTGCTGGAAGGCGGCGCGGTGCGCGAGCTGCCGCAGGCTTGCCCGGGCAGCGCGATGTGGCTCGACGCGCAGCATCTGCTGCACGCAGTCCCCGGCGAGCCGGGATGCAGCGCGTTTGCCGTGACGGACGTTGAGACGAACGAGACGGCGCCGCTTCTTTCCGTCCCGTTCCCGGCCGGCATCGTCGCGCGCACGGGCGAGACGGAGTATCTTCTGCGCGGCACGGTGCAGGTGGCCGATGCCCGCCGCCTTGAGGGTCTGACGGGCGAAGCGCTCGAGCGCGAGAAAAAGGCCATCGCCGACGACCACGCCGTATGCGAGGTGTTCGACGAGTATCCGTTCTGGCAGAACGGCATCGGCGTGACGAACAAGTTCCGCACGGGCCTGTACCGCTGCGACGCCGCGACGGGCAAGTGCGTCCGCATCACGCCGGAGCTCTTCGATCTCATGGGCGCGGCGTACTGCGAAAAAACGGCGCAGCTCGTCTACACCGGCGTGGAGTTTGACACGATGCGCCCGAATCTTCCGGGCGTTTACCGCTATGACCTCAAAACGGGCGAGCGCGTGTGCCTCATGCCGGAGGAGACGATGGAGGTCGGCGCCCTCGCGTTTTGCGGCGACAGGCTCGTCCTCACCGCGTGCAGCCACAAGGGCAGGACCATCGCACAGATGCAGGACCTTTACACCATGGACACCGCCACCGGCGCGCTCACGCTCATCCACGCGGGCGAGCTGACTTACGGAAACCCCGTCGGCACGGACTGCCGCTTCGCCGGCTCCGTCGACTTCCAGGCCGATGAGAGCGGCGTGTACGCCATCATCGGCGTCGAGGAGTTCGCACACCTTGTGTACATCGACCTTCAGGGCAATCTCCGCCCCGTCGTCGCCGAGGACGGCGCGGTCGACGGCTTCTCCGTCGCTTCCGGCCGCACGGTCGTGCTCACGATGCGCGGCGAGCGCCTGCACGAGCTCTATGAGCTGGCGGGCGGCGAGCTTGTGCAGCTGACGCATTTCAACGACGCATATTCCGCCGGGCACACCGTCGCGCCGGTCGAGCGCCTGCGCTTTACAAACCGCGAGGGCAACGAGATCCACGGCATGGTGCTCCGCCCCGTCGGCTATGAGGCTGGCAAGCGCTATCCCGCCATTCTGGACATCCACGGCGGCCCGCGCGCGGCCTACGGCGAGGTCTATTACCACGAGATGCAGTACTGGGCCGCGCAGGGCTACTTCGTCCTGTTCTGCAACCCGACCGGCTCGCTCGGCCGCGGGCAGTATTTCGGCGACGTGTGCGGCAAGACCGGCCAGATCGACTACCTCGACATCATGGACTTCGTCGACCGCGCGCTCGAGGCCTATCCCGCCATCGACCCGGAGCGCCTCGGCGTTACGGGCGGCAGCTACGGCGGCTTTATGACGAACTGGATCATCGGCCACACCGATCGCTTCGCGGCGGCCGCGTCGCAGCGCTCCACGGCCAACAACATCTCCAACGAGGCCACGACCGGCAACGGCCGGATGTTTACCCTCAGCTGCCTCCAGCCCGGGCAGGAGCGCTCGTTTGAGCTTCTGTGGGATCAGTCGCCGCTGAAGTTCATCGACCGTGCCGTCACGCCGACGCTGTTTATCCACGCGCTCGAGGACTACTGCTGCTACCATGTCGAAGCGCTCCAGATGTACACGAACCTCCAGCGGCTGGGCGTGGAGACGCGCCTTTGCCTGTTCAAGGGCGAAAATCACTCGCTCTCGCGCACGGGGCACCCGATCTCGCGCGTGCGCCGGCTTGCGGAGATCACCCGCTGGATGGATCTGCACCTGAAACGGCAGTAAGAGCACCAAGCTACCCAAACCGGGCGTTTCCTGCTATACTGGATCTCACAGGGGCGGCCTGAAGGACGCCGGACAGAAAGGAGAACGGTCATGCGGATCGACCATTGCAAATACGTCATCGCAGTTGCGGAAAGCTGCAACATCCGGCAGACTGCCGAGCGGTTTTTCATCACGCAGCAGGGCCTCAGTCAGGCCATCAAGGCGGTCGAGCGCGAGCTGCACGCGCAGCTTTTTACGCGCACCGGCAATTCGCTCTTCCCGACGGAGGAGGCCAAGCTCATCCTGCCGCGCCTGCGGAAGATCGTGGCTGAGTACGACCAGATGGTCGAGTCGCTCGCCGTGTTTTCCGACCCCGAGGCGGACAGCCGCGAGCCGGTCACGGTTTATGTGACACCGGCTGTGTCAAATTCCATCCTCACGCGCATCATCTCGACGGTCGGCCATATGACGCCTGCGCCGCAGATGCGCATCATCGAGAATCTGCCGCTCGATATCACCGATGAGCCGGGCAACTTCCCCGGCGACAGCATCGGCATCATCACCATCCCGGAGTTTTTGCTCCAGCAGTCGGAAAACATCAGATCCGGGAAGGTCGTCTTTGAGGAGTACGCGCGCTGCCCGCTCATGGCCTATGTGGCGCAGTCGTCGCCGCTGGCGGCGCTGCCGTGCATCACGAAGGAGATCCTCAAGACGGTGCCGCTGGCCATTTTCCCGTCGGAGGTCGACATGGTGCGCCATATCCTCGACGATGAGACGGCCGAGCCCAATGTTTTGGTCAATTCCTCAAACGTTTCGCTGTTCCGCAATCTGATCTCGCGGGATCAGGCCATCGGATTCACAACGACGCTGTTTGAACGCAATGTCCGCCCCCAGCCGCTCGCGCTCATTCCGCTTGAGTGCGACGTGGACATTCTGTGGGGCTGCATATACCGGACAGGCCGGCCCATGAGCAAGTGGGCCCGGGAGATCATGGCTGCCAGCCGCATGGCCATGCAGCAGTCGGCCACAAAGACCCACGTCTGACCGGAGGGAGAGGAGTTCAGCTATGGAACGATATGCAATCATCGGCTTTGGATGCGCCGGCTACCATGCGCTCAAGGCCATGCGCGATCAGGGCTTCGAGGGTGAGATCCACGTCTACTCGGAGCTTGGAGATCCGCCCGCAAGCCCCATGCTCACGACGTATTATGTCTCGGACATCATCCCGCGCTCCGGTCTTTACCCGTTCGGCTCGCTGGAGGAGATCAGCGCGAAATACCGCGCGGTCATCCACCGCGACTGCCGCGTGACCGCGCTCGATCCCGAGACGAAGACCGTCACGCTCGAAGACGGCAAAGCAGAGCGGTTTGACAAGATCCTCCTTTCGACCGGCGCAACGCCCATCGCGCCGGATCTCGGCGTGGGAGACTCCAAGCGCGTTTTTTACATGCGATCCGTCGCGGATGCCGACCGGCTGCGCGATGCGCTCGTGGAAGGGCGGGTCAACTCGGCCGTTGTCGTCGGCGCGTCCATGGTCGGCATCAAGGTCGCGGAGCTTCTGCAAAAGCGGGGCAAGCACGTCCTGCTCATGGATCTGGCGCCGCATATTTTCTCCGTCGCGGCGTTCCCGGACGTCGCGGAGGAGATCGAGCGCCGCGTTGCGGCGCAGGGCGTCTCGCTGCTGTTCGGCTGCGGCGTCAAGCACGCCGAGGAGACGGAAAACAGCATCCTGACGAGCCTTGACAACGGCAAGGTGCTTGAGTCGGACATCCTCGTCATGTGCGTCGGCACGCGTGCCCGCACGGAGCTTGTGCAGGGCACGGCCGTGAACGTCCAGCGCGGCATCCTCGTGGGCGACGACATGTCAACGAGCGTCCCCGGCATCTACGCCGCGGGCGACTGCACGCAGGGCCGCAATCTCATGGACAACAGCCAGATGATCATCGGCCTGTGGGCCAACGCAGGCTATCAGGGCGAGACGGCCGGCCGCGTCATGGCCGGCGGGCATGTGGAATTCACGGGCAACATCCCGCATAACCTGACGCACTTCATGGGCATGGACTTCGTGAGCTTCGGCGACATCCGGATCCAGGGAGAGACGCGCCGCTTCGGCAGACCGGACGGCCCGACGTACATCCGCGTCACCGTGGCGGACGACCGCGTCGTCGCGGTCAACATTCTCGACATTTATCAGGTCAGCGGCATCATCCGCAACTATATGCTCGGCGTGCTGGCCGGCTCGAAAGAGCCGATGTCCCCGGCGCTCAAGGGCTATCTGAGTCAGGTGGATATGGAGCAGGAGTTCATCGACCTGTTCCGGCCGACGGAGGGAGATCAACATGACGGAACTTGAACGCAGGATCAAAGCGAAGATCCCCGGCGAGGACACCGGAATTACCATCCGGCACAGCGTCTGCGACGTCTGCGCGCCCGGCCCGCACTGCGGCGTGGACTGCTACGTCAAAGACGGGAAGATCATCAAGGTCGAAGGCACGGACTCGCACCCGACCAACCACGGCCTGCTGTGCCCGAAGGGGCAGTCCAACCGGCAGTACGTCTACCGGCCGGACCGCATTCACACGCCGCTGCGCCGCGTCGGCGCGCGCGGGGAGGGCAAGTTCGAGCCGATCTCGTGGGACGAGGCGCTCGATGAGGTGGCCAAGCACATGCTCGAGTACAAGGAGCAGTTCGGCCCGCAGTCGGTCGCGTTCTTCTCCGGCTACGAAAAATGGTACCGTCCGTACCTTGAGCGGCTGACCTATGCGTTCGGCTCGCCGAACTACGGCACCGAGTCGAGCTGCTGCTTCACGGCGGCTGTCATGGCATGGCGCATCGCCGCCGGCGTGGACAAGTGCGACCCCGACCTTCGCAACTGCAAGCTGTTCCTCGGCTGGGCCTACGGCGGCTATTACAACGCGTATCTGAGCGCAAGGCCGACGATCACGGCGCACGAGAACGGCATGAAGGTCATCATCATCGACCACCGCCGCACGCCGATGGCCGAGCGCATCGCCGACCTGTTCATCCAGATCCGCCCCGGCACGGACGCCGCGCTGGCGTTTTGCTTTGCAAACGAGCTCATCCGCCGCGGCTGGATCGACCATGACTATATCGAAAAGAACGTCCACGGCTTCAAGGAGTACGCCGAGTACGTCAGCCGGTTCACGCCGGAGTACACCGAGCGCATCACGGGTGTGAGCCCCGCGCTCATCGAGCAGGCCGTGCAGATGATGCACGACAATGCGCCCGTTGCCATCAACGAAAGCGGTTCGGGCATGCTCCACCACCGCAACGGTATGCAGGGCTACCGCGCCATCATGGCACTCTCGGCGCTCATGGGCACGTTTGACCGCCCGGGCGGCCAGATCCCGAACTTTTTGACGTATGCGCACTCGATCGGCGGCTTTGAGACGAAGGAGTACGAGTTTTCCACCGAGCTGCGCCCGTACATCGAGGCCGTCGGCGCGCGCACGTTCCCTGTCTGGGAGGAGACCGTGCATGAGATGCAGTCCATGGATCTGCCGCGGCAGATCCTTGATGCCGACCCGTACCCCATCAAGATGGTCTGGGCGCACGGCATGAACTACCGCATGTTCAGCGACGACGAGCGCATGAAGCGCGCGCTGGAGTCGCTCGACTTCTTCGTGGACATCGACCTGTTCCTGACCGACACGGCCAAGCTGGCCGACATCGTCCTGCCGTGCTGCTCGGGCTTTGAGCGCAGCGAGCTGCGCATCCACGGCGGCTGCCACGCGACCTACACGCAGAAGGTCATCGAGCCGATGTTCCAGTCGCGCTCCGACACGGACATCATCTTCGACCTTGCAAAGCGCCTGAACCTCGACGATTCGTACATCACAAGCGACTACGATACCTGCCTGCGCTATATGCTGCGCGACAATCCCGAGATCGACCTCGACGAGCTCAAGTCCGCCGGCGGCCTGCCGGTCCATGTGAACGCCAAAATGTACGAGGTCGGCACATGGCAGTTCAAGACGCCGTCGGGCAAGTTCGAGCTCTGGAGCGAGCGCATCGCAAAATACGCCGATCAGGGCTTTACGCCGCTGCCGACGATGGACGACCCGCTGCCCGGCGATGCGGAGAAATACCCGTTTACGATGATCAGCGGCACGCGCCGGCCGAATATGCTCCACTCGCGGCTGCACGATATGCCGTGGCTTCAGGCGCTCGGCACGGCTATCACGGCCGAGATCAATACCTTCGACGCCGAGCGCCTCGGCATCAAGGAAGGCGACTGGGTCGAGCTGTACACAGACCTCGGCAGCATTGAGATGAAAGCAAAGCTGACTGCCTTTACCATGGAAGGCACGATCAATACCTACCATAGCTTCCGGGATGCGGACGTCAACAAGCTCATCCCGGCCGACGCGTGCGATCGCTACTCGGGCTTCCCGGCCTTCAAGAGCTATCGCTGCGGTCTACGGAAGAAGGTGACGGAATGAAAGTAACATTTCGCTGCGATCCGGACAAGTGCATGTCCTGCGGCGCCTGCGCCGTCGCGTGCATGGATCAGAACGATGTGGACATTGCCGCCGGCGAGTCGTCGCTGCGCCATGTCGTGACATACGAGGAAGACGGAAAACGAGTTTTTATGTCGCTTGCGTGTATGCACTGCGACGATGCGCCGTGCGTGAAGGGCTGCCCGACGGGCTGCCTGTACAAGGACGCGGATACGGGGCTGACGCTCTACGATCCGGACAAGTGCATCGGCTGCCACTCCTGCTCGATGGCCTGCCCGTACGGCGCGCCGACGTTTGTGACGTTCGTCAAGGCCGGCAAGCGCGACAAGATGAAAAAATGCGACGGCTGCATCGAGCGCCTGCGCAACGGCCTTGAGCCTGCGTGCGTGCACGCCTGCCCGGTCGGCGCGCTCACATGTGAGATCGGCGACGGCGTGCCCTCAGCCGAGTTCTGCAAGGCCTGGCCGCGCGTGCGCGTCGAGGACTAAGCTGCAATCACCCAGCCGGCGCCATGCCGGAACAGAAAACGGAGGATCTGTATGGAAAAACGCATTCTCATTGAGCATGTCAACGTGTTCAACGGCCATGACGCCGCGCTGACGCATGACGCGTCCATCGTCGTCGAGGGCGGGATCGTCGCGGAGATCCTGACGGGCGAAGTCTCGCACGAGGGCTTCGGCGAGGTCGTGGACGGCGGCGGCCGCACGGCCATCCCCGGCCTCATCGACAGCCACGCGCACATCGGCATGAGCGCGCCGCACGGCGAGTTTGAGACGCTGCGCCCCGACGAGATCGCCGTGCGCTCCGTCGCCTTTGCACGCGATATGGTGAGCCGCGGCTTTACGACCATCCGCGACGCCGGCGGCCTCGTCTACGGCCTGAAGGCCTCTATCGACGCCGGCATTGTCCCCGGCCCGCGCATTTTCCCGTCGCACGCATGTATCTCGCAGACATGCGGCCACGCGGACTTCCGCACGGACCGCTCGCAGGAGCGCCATCCGGACGGCACCATCATGGCCTCGACCATGCGCAACGGCGGCCTCGTTCTGGCCGACGGCGTGCCGGAGGTCATGCGCGCGGTGCGCGACCAGCTGTTCCTCGGCGCGTCGCAGATCAAGATCATGGCCGGCGGCGGCCTTTCGAGCAAGTTCGATCACCTCTATACGACGCAGTACACCTATGAAGAGCTCAAGGCGGCCGTCGACTGCGCGTCGGACTACGGAACGTATGTCATGGCGCACATCTACACGCCGCGCTGCATGCAGCGCGCCGCGAAGGCGGGCGTGAAGAGCTTCGAGCACGCGACGCTCATGGACGAGGAGACGGCCCGCATCATCAAAGATAACGGCATCTGGGTGTGCACCTGCCCGCAGTTTGGCAGCACGGTCAAGCGCGAAGGCATGGAGGCGCCGAAGGCCAGCGGGCACCAGATCCCGATCGAGTTCATGCAGAACGCCGAGCGCCAGTCCACGGAGCTCATCAACCGCTTCGACATTCCGCTGGTCTATGGCACGGACGCCTCGGACAAGATCGACTACGTCGCCATGCGCCAGCACGGGGACATCCGCCTGTTCCAGAAGCGCTTCGGCGACCTCAAGACGCTGCGCGCGCTCACGGGCAACGCCGGCGAGCTCTACAAGCTCTGCACCTACCAGCATCCGTATCCGGACGGCGAGATCGGCCGCCTCGAGGCAGGCTCGTACGCCGACCTGCTGCTCGTTGACGGCAATCCAGTCGAGGACGTCACGCTGCTGGCCGAGCAGGATAACATCCGCTTCGTCATGAAAAACGGCGTGGCCTATAAAAATACCCTGTAAACCATTCCTTTTTCATAAATCACACCACCCGGAAAAAGCAGACGCGGCTTGCCGCGCCTGCTTTTTTCCGCCTTGACGGGGCGGCCTGGGCGGATTATCATGAGAAAAACGGGAAGCGTCCGGCGCGGATGCGCAGGAAGAAAGCTTAACTGAGGTGAAAAGAATATGCCGCTGCAAATCGTAAGAAATGACATTACGAAAATGTCCGTGGACGCCATTGTGAACGCAGCCAACGAGACCCTGCTCGGCGGGGGCGGCGTGGACGGCTGCATCCACCGCGCGGCGGGGCCGGAGCTGCTCCGGG
The DNA here is from genome assembly GCA_934589675.1 of uncultured Oscillospiraceae bacterium. GTDB lineage: Bacteria > Bacillota > Clostridia > Oscillospirales > Oscillospiraceae > CAKTOF01. Next base: position 32,824 of record CAKTOF010000002.1, on the reverse strand, counting down.
AGTGCCGGACGCTCGGCGGCTGCCGGACGGGCGAGGCGAAGATCACGGGCGCGTACCGCCTGCCGTGCAGATTTGTGATCCACACCGTCGGCCCTATCTGGAACGGCGGCGGGGACGGCGAGCGGGAAAAGCTCACCTCCTGCTACCGCGCAAGCCTCGCCCTTGCCAGGGAGCACGGCTGCAAGACGGTTGCCTTCCCGCTGATCTCCGCCGGCGTTTACGGCTATCCCAAGGATCAGGCGCTGCGCGTGGCGGTGGATACCATCGGGGAATTCCTGCTGGAAAACGACATGACGGTGTACATCGTGGTGTTCGGCAGCAAGCCGTGCCGGATCGACGATGCGCTCTTTGAGAGCATCGCCGCCTGCATCGGCGAGCACGCCGTCGCGGCGGACGCCGTCCCGGACGAAACGTCCGCGAGCCCGGGCTCGGGCTTTTCTGAGGCGCTGCTGAAGCACATCGACCGCAGCGGTCAAAAGGACGCCGAGGTCTGCAGGAAAGCCAATGTGGATCGCGCGCTGCTCTCGGCCATCCGCAGCAGTCCGGACTATAAGCCCTCCAAACAAGCGGCCGCCGCCTTTGCCGTCGCACTGGAACTGAGCCTTCCGGAGACGCGCAGCCTCATCGCCCGCGCGGGCTACGCCTTCGGCCACGGCAGCAAGTTCGACGCCATCGTCGAGTATTTCATCACGCGTCGGGACTACAACATTTTCAGGATCAACGAGGCGCTGTTCGCGTTTGACCAGAGTCTGCTGGGAGCGTGAAACAGCGTGCTGCCTGAAATAATCGCCAAAAGGCAGAGATAAAAGGAAAAATGAATGCGCCAAAAGCCGCCGAACAGACGGCGAAGCCCTCCCTTGCCTGACTGCGCTGCAATGTGAGCGCGAGCAGGCAAGGGAGGGCTTTTAATGACGGGATCGGGATCATCGCCGGACCGCAGCGGCCCCATGAGCGGGGCGGAGGCGGGCGCGCTCAGATGCGGTGCTCCAGCAGGAAGCGGGCGGCGCTGTCGATGGCGGCGGCGGATTTTTTCAGGGGGAACATCTGGTAGACATGCCACATATCCTCCGCGACTTCGAGCCGGCACGGGACGTTCTGCGCGCGCAGCCGGTCGTAGAGCATGGCGGAGTCGGAGTAGAGGATCTCATGGTCGCCAACCTGAATGAGCGTGGGCGGGAAATTGGCATAATCGCCGAAGAGCGGGGACAAAAGCGGGCTTTTGACGTCGGCGCCGACGGCGTAGGCGTCGCGCGCGGCCGTAATGTACCCGCGCGTGAGCATGGGATCGAGCTCGGCGCAGCGGTCGTAGGACTCGCCCTGCATCGTCATATCCGTCCACGGCGACATGAGAAGAAGCGCGCCCGCAATGCGCCGGCCGGCCGCGCGCAGCCTGTGGCAGAGCGCGAGGGCGAGGTTGCCGCCGGCCGAGTCGCCCGCGAGCACGACGGACTCGGCGCCGTAGCCGAGCAGCATAAGGTGATCCCACGCCGCGAGCGCGTCGTCGAGCGCGGCGGGGTAGGGGCTTTCCGGCGCGAGGCGGTATTCAAACGAGAGCGTGTCAAAGCCCGTCGCGCGCGCGAGCTTCGAGGCGAGCACGCGGGAATAGCCGAGGTTGCCGCTCGTGTAGCCGCCGCCGTGGCAGTATAAGATGGCGTGCAGCCCGTCGTGCGGGACGCGCAGGCGCGACCAGGCGGCCTTCATGCCGGAAAGCTCGAATTCGTCCCATGTCAGCCCGGCCGTCGGCGCGGCGAGGCGGCCGAGCAGCTCCTGACTGCGCCGCTGGCGCGTGAGCTCCTCTGTCGTCATTGCGCCCGGCTGCGCGGCTGAGTGCAGCGCCTTGAGCGCCCGCATGACGGGGGCAAGGCGCGCCGTTTCGCGCTCGGGCCGTTCGGATTTGTGATAGCGGCGTGGCATGGCGTTCCTCCTGCGCTTTTTTCTTGATTATACCACGGGACGCGGCGTTTGCAAACATCTTCTCCACGGCTTGCGCCGGATGGCGGGGCGTGCTACAATAATAAAACATCATGACGGAGGGAAGGGCACGGCATGGCAAAGACGCGGTGGTATAAGATGGACAGCGCGGGCATTTTATACTCGGCGCTGCAGAAGGAGAACTACTCGTCGACCTACCGATTCTCTGCCGTTATGACGGAGCCGGTCGACCCGGAGGCGCTGCAGCGCGCCGTCGACCGGACGATGCCGCGCTATCCCATCTTTGGCATGCGCATCCGCCGCGGCGTGTTCTGGCACTATTTTGAGCCGAATGACGCGCCGGGGCCGTTCGTGCGCGAGGACGTGTCCGACCCGTGCCAGCCGTTCCGCTTCCGCGAGGACGGGCGGTGGCTCATCCGGTTTTACTATTACCGCTGCCGCATCTCCATCGAGGTGTTCCACGCCATTTCCGACGGCGCGGGCGCGCTGACCTTCTTCCGGGCGCTGCTGGAGGAATACCTGCGCCAGCGCGGGATCGACATCCCCGGCGCGGACGAGCTGAAAAAGAAGCCGGAGCCGGAGGAGCTTGAGGACGCGTATGCGCGCTACGCCGGCCCGCGCGCGCTCGGGCTGCACAGGCTGCCGCGCGCCTATTCCAACATCGGCACGCCGGAGCCGTTTTACACGTTCCATGTGACGATGGGCTTCCTGCCGCTCAGCGCGCTCAAGGAAAAGGCGGCGGGCTGCGGCGCGTCCGTTACGGAGTATCTGGCCGCCGTGCTCATCCGGGTCCTGCTTGACAAGCAGGAGCGCGAGCGGCCGTACAGAAAAAAGCCCGTGGCGCTGGCCGTGCCCGTCAATCTGCGCGGCTTTTTCCCGACAAAGACGCTGCGCAACTTCATCACGACCGTCCGGCCGGTGATTGACCCGGCGCTCGGGGAGTACACGTTTGAAGAGATCGTCATGCAGGTGCGCCACTTCATGAAGCTGCATACGAACCGGCAGGAGCTTCGCGCGGCGTTTACCGGGAACGTGCGCTTTACGCAGAGCCTCGCGCTGCAGCTCATCCCGATCTTTCTCAAGACGCCCGTCATGTCGCTCAGCTATCGGGCGCATGCGGTTACGCCGTATTCGTGTACGTTTACCAATCCCGGCGCATTTGCGGTGCCGGATGAGGTGCGGCCGCACATCGCGCGCATGGAGGTCATCCTCGGGCAGGCCATCGTGCCGCGCAGCCACTGCGCGGCCATCAGCTACGGCGACACAATGGGGATCACCTTCGCCGGCACGCAGGCCGAGACAACGCTTGAACGCGATTTTTTCCGCTTTCTCGTCCGGCAGGGCATCCCCGTGCATGTGGAGAGCAACCGCTGAAAGGAGCAGGGTTTACCATGTCTTATTGCGTCAACTGCGGCGTGGAGCTTGGGCAAAGCGCCGAAAAGTGCCCGCTGTGCGGCACGCAGGCGTGGCATCCGGAGCACTGGACGCCGGACGCGCCGTATTTTCCGACCAAGCCGGCCGTTGTCGAGCCGGTGTCGAAGCGGGCGCTTGCGCTCGTGCTGACGAGTATGCTCGTGAGCGTGTCGCTGTGCTGCGGCATGCTCAATCTGATCCTGACGGCGGACAATCCGTGGGCGCTGTATGTCGTCGGCGCGACGGCCATGCTTTGGGTGTGGTTCGTGCTGCCGCTGCTCGCGCGGCATCTTCCCATATTTGTGCGGCTGACGGCCGACGTGCTGGCCATCGGCCTTTACGTGTTCCTCATCGCGCTCGGGCTGGACGGGCTTTCGTGGTTCTGCTCGCTTGCGCTGCCCATTCTGGCCGTGGCGTGCGTGGATGTGTTCGTGCTGAGCTTCCTGCTGCGCGGCGGGCGTCGGTCGATCCTGTCGAGGACGATGCTGTCCATCGGCGCCGTGGCGCTGCTGGCGCTCGGCGTCGAGGCGTGCATCGACCGCTTCCTCGACGGCGCATGGCGCCCCGGATGGTCGATCATCGTGCTTGCCGTGTGCATCGGGCTTGTCATCCCGCTGTGCGTGTTCCGCTGCGTCCCGACGCTGCGCGAAGAGCTGCGGCGGCGGTTCGGCCTGTGAAAACTGGAAACAATTTCCGCCCGCGCTTCGTCTGATACTGAGGATGAGGCGCGGGCATTCTGCTTGCGCCGGACGAAAAAATCCGGTATAATGCGAACAAGATCATGTCCCAAGCATCAGGGAGGGAGAACGACCATGGCACAAATGATCCTCATTGCCGAGGACGATGCGGACATCCGGAATCTGCTCACGCTCTATCTGCAGAGCGAGGGCTATGAGGTAGAAGCCTATGACAACGGCGCCGACGCGCTTGCCGGCGCGCGCGCACACCTGCCGGATCTTGCGATCCTTGACGTTATGATGCCGCAGATGGACGGCTACGAGCTCACGCGCGCGCTGCGCGAGATGAGCGACATTCCCATCCTCATCCTGTCGGCGCGCGATCAGGTGAACGACAAGGTGCTCGGCCTCAACTTCGGCGCGGACGACTACATCGCAAAGCCCTTTAACCCGCTCGAGATCGTCGCGCGCGTGCGCGCGCAGCTGCGCCGAGCCAGCCGCATGAGCACAAGCGTGCTCACGGTGGGCGACCTGTCGCTCGACACGATGTCCTGCACGCTCACGCGCGCGGGCAAGTCCATCCCGCTCACGCCGACGGAGTACCGCATCCTGTCCGTTCTCATGCGCACGCCCGGCCGCATTTTTACGAAGGTGCAGCTGTACGAGGCCGTGAACGGCGCGTATTTCGAAAGCGACGACAATACGATGATGGTACACATCTCCAAGCTGCGCAACAAGATCGAGGAAGACCCGAAAAAGCCGACCCATATCATCACGATCAAGGGATTGGGGTATAAATTTGAAAAAAAGTGACAAGAGCGCCAGCCTGTTTACGATCCTCACGCGCAGCTTCCTGTGCTTTACGATCACGTTGCTTGCCATCGCCGTCGGGCTGTACTACATCTGGAACCACTGCGCCGATACATGGTTTGGCCTCGGCGACGTGGACGGGATGATCTCGTCGTCCGCGTTCGCCGCGGGCAATTACAGCCGCGTGGACACGGTGCGCTACCTCGGAAACGGCGGCGGCTTTGCCGTGTTTGACGGGGAGGGGCAGCGATTATACCACGCGCCGCAGAATATGCTCAGCGACCTGACGGCGGAGGAGCTAGCCTGCGTTCCGGTCTATAACGCGAGCACCTATGTCACCGTCATCGCCTGCCAGGACGACGGCCAGACGGTCTATCTCGTCGTGGAGACGGATCTGGACGACGCGACGGCGCCGAACCGCTGCATCGCCGAGCTCGACGAGCACTACCGCGTCCTGCGCGGCGGCGCGGACGGACGGACGGCGTATACCGAGCGGGAGTTCCGCCTGCTGACGCAAACATACGCGCAGGATTATGAATACTACCGCACACAGACCACCGGGCTGGACGGGCAGACGCGCACGGTGCTCGTGCGCCTGCCGGCCTATACGCAGCAGCACTACAATCAGGTCGTCGCGGACGCAAACCGGACGTGGCTGCTGCTCATACCGCTCTATCTTCTCACGACGGTCTGCTTCATCCTCGGCCTGCGGCGGCGCATCGGGCGGCCGCTGGCGCGGCTCGACACGGCCATCGTGCGCTTCGGCCGCGGGGAGAAGGCCGACCTTACCGACTGCGGCGGCCCGGCGGAGATCCGCCGCATGGCCGAGAACTTCAGCGAGATGGCGGCCAGGCTCGACGCGAGCGAGCGCGAGCGCGAAAAGCTCGACGGCGAGCGGCAGAAGCTCATTGCCGACATCTCGCACGACCTCAAGACGCCCATCACCGTCATCGCCGGCTACACGAGCGCCATCCGCGACGGCAAGATCCCGCCGGATGAGCTGCCGCGCTACCTTTCGGCCATCGACGACAAGGCCGCGGCGCTCACGGAGCTCATCAACACGTTCTACGAATTCAGCAAGACCGAGCACCCGGACTTCAAGCTCGACTGCAAGGAGCTCGACCTCGGCGAATACCTGCGCGAATACCTTGCGGAGAAATACAGCGAGATCGACCTTGCCGGCTTCTCGCTCGACGTGCGCATCCCGGAGACGCCGGTGCGCTGCCGCATCGACCGGTTCCAGTTCCGGCGCGCGCTGGACAACATCCTCTCAAACTCCCTGCGCTACAATACGCTCGGTACACTCATCCGCATCCAGCTCTCCACGCGCGGAACGTGCGCGGTTCTTCGCATCTCCGACAACGGCATCGGCATCCCGCCGTCCGTGCGCGACCGCCTTTTTGAGCCGTTCTCAACGGGCGACGCCGCCCGCTCCGGCGGCGGAAGCGGCCTTGGCCTTGCCATTGCGCGGAGCATCGTCCAGAGCCACGGCGGCTCCATCCGGCTTCTGCCGGGCACGGGCGAGGGCACGGCGTTTGAGATCCTGCTCCCGTGCGACGGGAGCCTTACGAAATCATAAGGAAGCGTAAATGACGGGTGAAGAGATGGCCCGTATACTGTTAGATGTGAAAGGAGCTGATGGCGATGGCGGAGGGGAATCTGCGGGATCGCCCGCTGATTGTTGTCAAAAACGTCCGAAAGGAATACCCGATGGGCGACGAAGTCGTCGTTGCGCTCAAACGCATCAACCTGAGCATCCGCCGCGGCGAGATCTGCTGCATTTTCGGCACGTCCGGCTCCGGCAAGAGCACGCTGCTCAACCAGCTGGCCGGGATGGAGAAGCCGACGCGCGGCGAGGTGCGCATCGGCGGCGTTCCCATCACGCGGCTGAGCGAAAATGAGCTGGCCTCGTTCCGGCAGAAGCACATCGGGTTCGTGTTTCAGGCGTACAACCTGCTGCCGAACCTGACGGCGACGGAAAACGTGGCGCTCCCGCTCATGTTCCGCGGCGTTGCGAAGGAAGAGCGGGAAAAGGCCGCGCGGGCCATGCTCGCAGCCGTCGGCCTGCCGAACCGGCTCGACCATTTCCCCAGCCAGATGTCCGGCGGACAGCAGCAGCGCGTCGGCATCGCGCGCGCATTCATCACGCGGCCGGACGTCGTCTTTGCCGACGAGCCGACCGGCAACCTCGACTCGCGCACGACCGTGGAGGTCATGGAGATGATCTGCTCCTTCGCGCGCAAATATCACCAGACGATCATTCTCGTCTCGCACGATCCGGAAATGGCGTCCTACGCCGACCGCATCGTCACGCTTCGTGACGGCGAGATCATCGGAGACGAACGAAAAGACAAGGAGAGTGCATGAATCATGAAAAAGTCGTTTCTGCGGATCGCAGCGGTCTTCCTGATCCTGACGACGCTGTGCGCCGTGCTGCCGGCAGGCGCGTCGGCGGCGACCATCGCGCCGGTCGTGACATCGTATGAGGTCACGAACCGCACCAATCCGGCCCAGAAGAACCTGACGATGGGCAACGCGGCGGACATCACGTTCCACTTCAAAGACCAGAGTACAACGACGAGCGCCGCCGGTGCCATTGACATCACAAAGCTTGTCGACAGCTTTTCGACCGCGGGCAGCGTCACGGCGACCGTGACGTCGGGTGCTTCCGATCCGCTGACGTTTGACGTCAAGGTCGAAAATGTTACATATTCCGGCACGGGCAAGGCTCTGACGCTCATGATCGCCTACGCCGGAACGTACACGACCATTTCTCAGAACATCTCCGAGGCGACGGAGTACGTCGCGCCGACGCCGGAGCCCGAGCCGGACTACACGCCGGACGCGGCGCCCGCGCCGATGCTCATCATCAGCCGCGGCGACATCAAAGAGCCCATCAAGGCAGGCCAGGAGATGGAGGTCACGATCTCCATCCAGAACCTGAGCAACCTCACGCTGCGCACGCCGCTTGTCAAGTACACCCCGTCCGACAGCCTCATGCTCACGGGCGGCAGCTCCACGTTCGTCCTCACGGACATCGGCGCGAAAAAGACCGTCACGACGACGGTGAAGATCAAAGCACTTGAGAGCATTTCGTCGAGCCAGCAGTCGCTCGGCGTCTCGCTGACATATGACTACTTCAACAACGTCTCCACGGTGCAGGGCAGCTCGAGCGAGACCGTCACCATCCCGGCCAAGGCCACGACGGGCGGCGGCGTCACGACGCCGGAGCCGCCGGTCATTGTGACGCGCAGCGCCGTGAGCGCCATCTCGGCCAACCAGACGTTCGACCTTACCATCACGTTCAAAAACGCCGGCACGACAAAGCTCGTCAGCCCCGTTGCGAATATTTCCACGAGCGAGGCGCTCGTGCTCCAGAACGAGGCGTCTACGTTCGTCCTGCCGGACATCGAGGCCGGCAAGAGCCAGTCCGTCCAGCTGAAGATCAAGGCGGCCAGCGAGATCAGCTCCACGACGCAGTCGGTCAGCGCCGACCTGCGCTTCAGCTATGACAACGGCAGCGGCCTAACGCAGGCGTCGACGAGCGAGCGCGTCAACATCGCCGCCAATGTCACGCGCACGGACGGTGGCAGCCAGACGGCCAGCCCCGTGCCGAACATCATCGTGGAGGACTTCACCTTCGGCGGCGACTCCGTCGCGGCCGGCGAGCCGTTCAGCCTGAGCTTCACGTTCAAGAACACCGGCCGCGTCGGAGTTGAAAACATCGTCGTCCTCGTCGACGGCGGCGAGAGCTTCACGATGAACGGCTCGACGAACACGTTCTACTACGATTCGCTCTCCGCGGGCGGCACGCTGACGCAGTCCGTCCCGATGCAGACGCTCGCCACAGCCAAGACCGGCGCGCAGACCGTCAACGTCTCGTTCAAATATGAGTACGTCGACAACAAGCAGCGCTCGTCGAGCTCGGCGGACATCAAGCTCTCCGTCCCCGTCTACCAGCCCGACCGCCTGCAGATCGACGAGCCGACGCTCTACGATATGGCCTACGCCGGCATGGAGACGACCATCACCATGAGCTACGTCAACAAGGGCAAGAGCGACATCTCCAACGTCGAGGCGACCATCTCCGGCGACGTCGACACGCTCCAGGCCACGCAGTACCTCGGCAACTTCGAGTCCGGCAAGTCCGGCAACATCAGCTTTGTCGTCACGCCGTGGAATGCCGGCGACGTCGAGCTTATGATCACCATCACCTACGAGGACGCCAATGCAAAGTCCGTCACGCGCGAATTTCCCATGACGCTCTCCGTGCAGGAGATGAACTATGACTGGGGCGGCGGCGACGACGTCTCCCCGGATGAGCCGCTCGAGCCGGAGGTCAAGACGAACTGGGGCCTCTGGATCGGCGTGGCCGCGGGCGGCGTGGTGCTCGTCATCGTGCTCATGCTGCTCACCCGCGCGAAGAAGAAAAAGTCCGCCGCGCGCCGCGCGGAGCATGAATGGGATGACTGGGACGCGCAGGACGACGACTTCACGGACTCCGGCGCGGGCGAAAAGGCAGCGTCCGGCGTGGGAGGGAAGGAGGAGTAAGCTATGCGGAGCAGCGACATCCTGCATATGTGCCTCCAGAACCTGAGCCGGCGAAAATCCCGCACATTTCTGACCGTCCTCGGCGTGCTCATCGGCTGCTGCGCGATCGTCATCATGGTCTCGCTCGGCCTCGGCACGCAGGAGGCACAGGAGAAAATGCTCGCCCAGATGGGCGACCTGACGCTCATCGAGGTCTATAATTACGGCAACTCCGATAAGGATCACCAGATCAAGGACGACACCATCAACACGTTCCGCCAGATCGAGGGCGTGCAGGCTGTCTCGCCGAAGCTGGAGATGGGCAATTACTATTCCGCAGAGCTCTACGCCGGCCCGAACCGCCGCTACCAGGCCAACTGGTCGACGATCATGGGCATCGACACCGCCTCGGCGCAGGATCTCGGCTATGAGCTTATAGATGGCACAATGCCGGAGAATTCGGACGAGGTACTCGTCGGCCAATATTTCGCCTATAACTTCGCCGATACGCTCCGCCCGCAGGGCATGAATACCATCAATCGCTATGAGGGCGGCTGGGACGAGCAGGGCAATCTCATCAACGTCCCCGACCCGTATTTTAACCCCGTCGGCATGAAGATCACGATCTCCATCACGCTCAGCAACGACATTACCTTCACAACGGACGTCAAGGTCACGGGCATGGTGAAGGAAAACTACAACACCGGCTGGGAGACGAGCGAGGGCATCATCATGGATGCCGGCGCCATAAAGTCCATCCTGGAGCGCGCCATGGTCCAGGAGGGCACGAAGAAGGACATCGTCTACCAGAATGTCGTCGTCAAGGCTGTCGACATCGACCACGTGGCCGACGCGCAGTCTGAGATCGAGTCGATGGGCTACAGCACCTATTCCATGGAGAGCATCCGCGAGCCGCTCCAGAAAGAGGCGCGGCAGAAGATGCTCATGCTCGGCGGCCTCGGCGCCATCTCGCTGTTCGTCGCGGCCATCGGCATCGCCAATACGATGATCATGTCCATCTCTGAGCGCACGCGTGAAATCGGCATCATGAAGGCGCTCGGCTGCTATGTGCGCGACATCCGGCTGCTGTTTCTCTCAGAGGCGGGCGCCATCGGGCTCATCGGCGGGCTCATCGGCATTGTCGTCAGCTACATCGCCATGATCATCATGAACCTCGTCTCGCTCGGGCAGGGGCCGACGCTGGCCAACGTCCTGCTGTGCATCATGGGCGGAGACGACATCACGCGCACGAGCGTCATTCCCGCGTGGCTCGTGCTGTTCGCAGTTGTATTTTCGGTGCTCATCGGCCTTGTCTCCGGCTTCTATCCGGCCAATAAAGCCGTGAAGATCTCGGCGCTCGAGGCCATCCGCTCGTCGGAGTAAGGCGGCCTGCGGAGAGAGAAAGAGAGGGGAAAACCATGAAGAAAATGCTGTTTGGAATGTTCCTGACGACCGTTGGCGCGATCTATTCCCTTGTCCTGCTCGTCACTGCGACCCAGAATCCTGTCATTGTAAACGGACGCGAGGGCATGTTTGCCAACCTGCGCGGAAACGGTCTGTTCCTCCCGTTTCTCGTCGCCGCCGCGCTCGCGTTCATCGGGATCCTGCTGTGCATGATCGAGTCGCACAAAAAGTAAGGCAAGCCCCGCATCCTTGGGATGCGGGGCTTGATTTTTTTCAGCCTTCGCGCTGTTCGGCGCAGTACAGGCCGACGGCTTTGAGCGCCTTGACGACGTCGTAGATGTCGTGCCCGCCCTTTTCGAATCGTTCGCACTCGCCGGGCGTATCGTGAGAGATAAAGTCCCACGCGGTGACGAGCTGCTCAGACTCGGGGATGCGCGCCAACGTCAGCGCAGAGCACTCCTGCACCGCTGCGCCCGCGGGCGGGCGAACGCTGTCGATCCAATGAAACATACGTTTACACCTCTGTGTACGAAGTATACCGGAAATGACCAGAATTGTCCAGTCTGCGCACCAACTGCTTTTGCACAAATCTGACTGTGCAGATTCTGTCAGTTTGCTGAAAATTTTATGCCCGAACAGAAATGCTTTGCAATGTGCGCCGAAGGCCGATATGATGCAGGAGACGGCGGTTAATAGCGCCGGATGGAGGAAACACCTATGAAATCGACCGCGCGACTTTTTAACCGGCACTTTGTTTTGCTGTTTCTCTCGCTTTTGGCGCTGAGCTTCTGCCACGGCATGGTCTGCATCGAGCTGCCGCTCTATCTGACGGACGCCGGCTACGGCACGACGGCCGCGGGCTATCTTACGGCAGCGTTCGCCATCGTTGCCATGCTCTCACGCGTGTTCGGCGGGCATCTGACGGATCGCTTCCCGAAGACGGCCGTCGTCGCGGCGGGCTGCGTGCTCTACGGGCTCGGCTGCGCGCTGTTTCCGGTGTTTTCCGGCGTCGGCTTCCTGCTGCTGTGCCGGATGCTCAACGGCGCCGGCTTCAGTGCCGCCACAACGGCGTCTTACGCCGCGTGCGCGGACGTCTGCCCGCAGGAGCGCATCGGCGAGGGCATCGCGTATTTCGGCATGGCGCAGAACATCGCCTCGGCGTTCAGCGCGATGCTGCTGCTCGCCATTCTCGAGCGCTGGGGCTACCCGGTGTCGTTCCGCACGTCGGCCGCGGCGGGCGGCGCTGCGGCGCTTCTGGCGCTTGCGGCCCGCTACCGCACAAATCCGGCGGCTCCGGCGGAAAAAAAGAAATTCGACCCGCGTGACTATTTTGAAAAGTCCGCGCTGCCTGTCGGGATCACCATGTTTATCGTGAATCTAGGCCTCGGTATTGTCGGCATGTATGTGACGCTGTTTGCAGTCGGCCGCGGCTATGTCAATCCGGGGCTGTTCTTCACGATCTCGACCGTCGTCATGATGGTGACGAAGGCCGCCGCCGGGCGCGCCGGCGAGCGGATCCCGAGCATGGCCATCATCGTCGGCTGCTCGCTGATCGGCGCGGTCGGCCTGGCGCTCATCGCGCTGGTCGACAACGAGACGGTGTTCTATTTTGCCGGCGTGCTCTACGGCATCGGCAGCGGGGCGAACATTTCCCGGCTTGACGCGGAGGTCTACCGCCGCGCGCCCGCATCGCGCCGCGGCGCGGCGACGGGGACGTACATGTTCTTCTCCGACCTCTCGTTCGGCGCAAGCGGCCTGCTGTGGGGCGCGCTTATGGACGTGCTGCCGCATGAGACGGTGTTCCTCATCTGCGCCGCCGTGCTCGTGGCCAGCGCGCTCGCCGCGCCCGCGCTGCTGCGCATCGGCCGCCCGTCTGAAAACGCGGCGCCGTAAAGATCAAAATAAGACGCCGCCCCTCCGCAAGGCCGGAGGGGCGGCGTCTTTTGCCGCATAAGTGGGGGTGCGGCGCAGGAAATGGAGGAAAAAGGCGAAAGAAGCAATCAGAGGAATTGCAGCGCGCGGGCCTGCGCGGTCAGCTCCGCGCGGTCGTCCGGATGGGCGATGGCGATGAGGCGCTCGGCGCGCTCGCGGATGGTCGCGCCCTTCAGGTGCGCGACGCCGTATTCCGTGACAATGTAGTCGGCGTAGTTGCGCGGCGTCGTGACGACGGCGCCCGGCGTGAGCGTGGCGCGGATCTTGGACTGCCCCTTGCCGGTGCGCGCGGGGAAGGCGAGGATGCTGCGGCCGCCCTTGGAGCGATAGGCGCCATAGGCGAAGCAGAACGCGCCGCCGGAGCCGGAGATCTGCCGCGGGCCGACGGACTCGGCGCAGACCTGACCGGTCAGGTCGATCTCGACGAGCGTGTTGATGGAGACCATGTTGTCCTGCCGCGCGATCTCGAACGGGTCGACGACGAGGTGACCCGAGCGGATGCGGCAGTTCGGGTCATTCTGCAAAAACGGATAAAGCTCCGGCACGCCCTCGGCGAACGCGCACACATGCAGGCCGCGGTCGAAGGACTTTTTTTCGCCGGTGATGACCCCGGCCTTGATGAGGTGCATCATGCTCGTCGTGAACATCTCTGAGTGGATGCCGAGGTCGTGCTTTTCCATGAGATAGCTGCCGACGGCGTTCGGGATGCCGCCGATGCCGAGCTGGATCGTGTCGCCGTCACGGACAAGCCCGGCCGCGAGCGCGCCGATGCGGTCCTCCAGCTCCGTCGGCACGATGGGCGGGATGACGTACTCAGGGCTGTCGACCTCAAGGAGCATCGTGACGTCCTCAATGCGGATCTCCTGCGCGCCGGCCATGGTGTGAAGATTCGGATTGACCTCGAGGATGATCGTCTTGTGGTTGTCGATGGCGTCCTGCACGCCGAGACCGTCGGCGGCAAAGTTCAGGCCGAGGTGAAATACGCCGCTTTCATCCATGGGCGTGACGGCTGCGATGCAGACGTTGGCCGGATGGCCGGAGACAGCGACGGTGAAATAGCTCTGGAGGTCGCTCGGGACGTACTCCACGAGCCCGAGCTTCTGCGAGACGTTGTAGAACGTCGGACCGAAGAAATAGTTGTACATTTCAATATGCCCGCGCATATCCGGATCGGTCATGAACGGGTAGATGCCCGAGCGGCCCTTCCAGACGCGCACATTCTCAACGCGCGGCGCGATCTCGTGCAGGTGCGAGAGAATGACAGTCGGCTCGGAGTAGTTGTTCGTGGTAAAAACGACGTCGCCCGAGCGGATGAGCGAAAGACAGTCGGCGAGCGTGCCTTTTTTCTCGGCGTAAAGCTGCTGATAGAGCGAGGCGTATTCGTGCATGGCGATTCCCCTTCCTTTTCTCCATCATACAGCTTGCGCCGGAAAAACGGAAATAGCAGAAAAGACTGGACCGGCAGGCACGTCATGAATAATCGGGATAAGAAAATCTTAAGGCGAAGCGGCTTGCAGACGGCAGGGGAATGTGGTACTATTATGCCACACGATATATCGTGAGGCATAATAGAAAGGAGCGCGCATATGGAGCAGCAGCCGATGACGGAGGCCATGTATTATATCCTTTTGAGCCTTCTGCGGCCGGGCTACGGCTACGGCATGATGCAGCGCATCCGCGAGCTGTCCCGCGGGCGGCTCGTGATGGGGCCGGGGACGCTCTACGGCGTGCTTACGCGCATGAAAAAAGACGGCCTCATCCGCCTGGCGGGCGAAGAGGACCGCAGAAAGAACTATGAGATCACGGACGCGGGGCGCGAGGCGCTGCGGCTGGAATATGAGCGGCTCAAGCAGCTTGTGCGCGACGGAGCCGCACTGGAGGAGGATGTGCAATGAACCGGAAATATGTGCGCCATGCGCCGGACTACGCCATCGGCGAGAACGAGGCGCTCTACGCCGCCATGGCGGAAAAGGGCTGGATGCTCAAAAAGCGCGGCGCGAATTTCAGCCGCTTTGAGCGCGGGGAGATGCGTCACATGCGCTACCGCATCGAGCTGGCCGCGCCAAAGTGGCTGGACGAGACAGAGCTGCCGGACGAGCAGCTGGCGCTCTATGAGGAGTGCGGCTGGCGCTTAGCCGCGCACCGCGGCCTTGTGTATGTGTTCTGCGCCCCGGCGGGCAGCGACGCGCCGGAGATCTACTCCGACCCGCGCCAGCAGGCGGGGATGCTGCGCGCGCTGCGGCGGCAGTACCGGACGGGGTGGCTGGGGGCGCTGGCGCTCGTTGCGTTCAACCTCCTGCTCGGCGCGGCCATACGCGGCAGTTTGGGCGAGATGGCGGCGGATTTTTTGTCCGGCCTGCGGCTGTCATTCGTCGACTCGACGGCGCTCGTGCTGAGCTACGGCGCGCTGTGCGCCGCGGCGATCTATGATTATCTGCGCGGCGCGGTCAGCACGATGCGGCTCTACCGCCGCTTAAAGCGCGGCGAGCCCATCGACCACGCGCCGCACCACCGCCGCGCGGCGCAGATCGTCGGCGACGCGCTGGGGGCGCTTGCGGTCATCTTTGCGCTGCTGGCCGTCTGGCAGTGGGCGGGGAAGACGTCCGGGCCGCTCCCGGCCGCGGCGGACGGGCCGTATCTGCTCATCGAGGATCTGGAATCCGGCGTGCGCACGGAGATGTTCGGCCGGGAGAATTCGCGCGTCGTCACGCGCTCGCTCGCGGCGCGGCATTATGACATTTACGAGAGCCTGCAAACGCCGTCCGGCGAGGATCTGTGGCTGTACGAGGATGTGTATGAGCTCCGCTCGCCCGCGCTCGCCATGGCCGCGGCAAGCGCGCTCATGGAGCAGGCCGCGCTGGCCCACGGGCCGGATAGCTTTGTGGAGTACGACATCCCGGGGTTAGAGCGCGCGTGGTACGGCACGATGACCTACATCGCCATCCGCGGCAATTTCGTGTGCAGCCTGACCTACCGCGGCCCGTCAGACGAGGACGATTATTTCACCTATGACGAGGCGGTATTTCCCGCGCTCGCCGCGCGTCTTGCAGCATAAGATAAGCGCCGCAGCCCGAACCGGGCTGCGGCGCTTGGCTTAAGATTGATCCCGGAAAAAGTGCGCCCGGGGCAGATCCCACTCAAAATGCGCCGCAAGGCAGCGGATGAGCACGACGAGCACCATGCCGATGATCATGGCGGCGGCAGAGCCCGTCACGCTCCACAGCAGCGCGCACACGAGCGCCCCGGCGATGGACGCGCAGGCGTAGATGTGCTTGGTGAAGATATACGGCAGGTTGCCCGCGAATATGTCGCGCAGCACGCCGCCGCCGACGCCCGTGATGACGCCGAGGAATACGGCCAGAAACAGCTCGCTCTCCGGCTGCGCGCTGTAGGCGACGCTCACGCCGTACACGGAAAAGCACCCGAGCCCGAGCGAGTCGGACACGAACAGCGCCTGGTCAAACGGGCGCTGCATCCGCTGGAAAAAGCGGCTCGTGCACACGATGAACATCAAGACGGACACGCCGGCGGACAGCAGCGTATACGACGGGTCGGAGAGCATGGCCGGCGGCGTGATGCCGATGAGCACGTCGCGGATGGCGCCGCCGCCGACGGCCGTCGCGACGCCGAGGATCATGACGCCGAACAGATCCATGCCGCGCTTGATGCCGGTCAGCGCGCCCGAGACGGCGAAGGCGACCGTGCCGATGATCTCCAGAACGAGAATGAGCGTATCCATGCGTTCCCTCCGCAAAAAAGAGTACGCCCCAAAAAGAGGCGTACTCTGTCTGTTTACCTGAAAGATGCTCCGCCGGAAATGGCGGATTGCTTCGTCGGCGCTGCCCTTGCCAATCGAGGGCATGCTTTCCAGAGCCCGGTCGGGATACAGTCCGTTTGCCTGAGAGTTTTGCACCTTCGGCGGCGGAAAATCCGCGCTCTCCCATATCCGTCAGCCCGGCGTATTTGATTCCCGATCATGGTAGCGGAATTGCGGGGGCTTGTCAAGTGCATTTCGTGCCATGCCGACGAAATTCGTGTACGGATATTTGGACAGGTTGCCAAGTGGAAATGCGCCATGGAATGTCCTACAATAAAAGAAATTTGAGCAGGGAGAAGGAATACCATGAAACGCATTGCTGCATTCATCCTGGCCATCGCACTGGCCGCGGCGCTCATGCCGGGCGCGCTGGCGGCGGAGGCGGGAGAGGATCGGTACGAATCCGGACGCTTTTCGGACGTCGCGCCCGACAGCGCGATGGAAGAGAACATCCGCACCGCCTATGACCTCGGCCTCATCAAAGGGAAATCCGAGACGGAATTCGGCCCGGCCGATCCGCTCACGCGCACGGCGGCGCTGATCATCGCCTGCCGCGTGAACAGCCGCGTCCTGACGGGCACGGACACGATCGAAGAAAACTACGCCGGCCAGACGAAGCTCGAGCTCTACCGCGCCTACGCGGCCGACCACGGGATCTCCTGCGAGCTGGAGAGCTTTTCCGGCACCGTGACGCGCGCGGAGTTTGCGCTCATGCTTGAAAGCGCGCTGCCGAAGGAGAAGCTGCCGGAGAAGAACACGGTCGAAGACGACGCGATCCCGGATGTTGCGCTCGATGCGCCGTATGCGGACGCCGTCTATGCGCTCTACCGCGCGGGCGTCCTGACGGGCAGCGACGAGTACGGCTCGTTCTCGCCGGATGCGGCCATCACGCGCCGCGCCGCGTGCGCCATCGCCTCGCGCATGGCCGACGCGTCGCTCCGGCGCGAGGTGACGCTGAACGAGGAGACAAAGGCCGCCTACGAGGCATATCAGGTGCAGCTTGCCGCCGAAAAGGCCGCGGCCGAGAAGGCCGAGCAGGAGCGGCTCGACGCCGCCATCGCCATGGTGCGCACCATGAACATCGAGGCCACGGTCCTCTATGACACCAACATCTATTCCACGCTTGGCCTCGGCGGCTATGTCGGCCGCGTCAAGGCGGGCACGACGGTCGTCTATGACAACTATTCCGGTACATATTCCGCGCGCATCCGCACGCCGGACGGCGTAAAGGGCTGGGTGCCTTACGGCGCAATCCGCATCTCGACGAAGAACTTTGTCTCGCAGTACAACTTTACGACGGAGCAGAAAGAGGGCTTCGTCAACCGGCAGGGCTATACGAGCAAGACGGACTATCTCATCTGGGTCAGCCTTGCGACGCAGCAGGTCGTTGTGTATCAGGGCTCGGCCGGGAACTGGAAGGAGCTGCACTCGTTTGAGTGCTGCTCGGGCAAGAACACAACGCCGACGATCGCGGGCGTGTTTGAGATCTACTACAAGCAGAACGCATGGGACTTCGGAAGTTATTATGTCAACACGGTCGTCGGCTTCAACGGCGGCCATGCGTTCCACACGCGCACCTATGTCAAGGGCACGGGCGGCCTGCTCGACCCGACGATCGGCTCGACCGCCTCGCACGGCTGCGTCCGGATGTACGATGAGGACGTGGCGTGGATCTCGAAGAATATGCCGTTTGGCACGACGGTCGTCGTCTACTGAGGAGGGAGCTTTTTTGGAAGGGAAAGAAGCATTTTCTGAAAAGGCGGCGCATTACGCCGCGTCGCGGCCCGGCTACGCGCCGGCGCTCTATGACGCGCTCTATGACCACTGCGGCTTTTCCGCCGGCAGCGCCGTCGCGGACGTCGGAACGGGGACGGGGCTGTTTGCGCGGGAGCTGCTCGCGCGCGGAAGCCGTGTTTTCGGCGTCGAGCCGAACGACGCCATGCGCGAGCGGGCGCAGGCGCTCTGCGAGCAGCACCCGAACTTCACGCTGACGTCCGGCGACGCGGCCGCGACGGGGCTGGACGCGGGCAGCGTCGACTTTGTGACGGCCGCGCAGGCGTTTCAATGGTTTGATCCCGCTGCGTTCGCGGCCGAGTGCCGGCGCATCCTGCGGCCGGGCGGGAAAGTCCTGCTCGTGTGGAACCTGCGGGACATGAGCGCGGACGTCAACCGGGAGCTCTATACGGTCAACTCGTTCTACTGCCCGGACTTTCGCGGCTTTTCCGGCGGCGTGCGCCGCGGGGACAAGCGTGTTTCGGAGTTTCTCGCGCCGGGCTTTGAGGAGCTGGCGTTTCCTGCGCCGCTGATGCTCGACCGCGAGACGTTCGTCCGCTGGTGCCTGTCGAGCTCGTATGCACCGCGGCAGGGCAATTACGCCTACGGTGCCTACCGCGCCGCCGTCGGGGACATCTTCGACCGCTATGGAAGCGGCGGCGTCCTGACCGTCCCGAACGACACGGTCGCGTATTTCGGCAGCGTCCGAGAATAAAAAATGCTCCGGCCCGGCGGCCGGAGCATTTTTCGTGCTCAGTCGAGCACGACGGATTTGCGCTTGCCCTTTTTGTTGCGCGGGTAGGCGCGGATGCGGGTGACGTATTGCAGATTGATGATCTGCTCATTCTGCTGCGGCGTCAGGTCGCGCAGCAGCAGCGCGCCGCCCTCGACGGCAACGATCGTGCCCTGTGCGCCGGACGACTGCGCGACGACGTCGACGATGCACTCCTTGCCGATCATGGTCTTCGCAAGCTCTTCCATTTCCGGATTCTCCTTTCGGTTCTGCGCGGCCAATATGGCCGCAGCGCGGTTTGCACGCCACATGGGGATGATAACGAGGAATATCAGGATCAAAATCGGAATATAACTGCTGGACAAAGGCGATCCCTCCCTTAATCTTCGCGGCGGTAATAGTCCGTCTCGATCATGGCGTCGCTCGTGCGGATGTAAGCCGCGGCGGTCTTTTCCATGGCGTCGATGTCGAGCGCGTCCGCCGCGCCGTCCCACAGCTCCTCGATGACGACGCCGCCGGAGCACAGCACGCCGCCGGACAGCCACGTCCCGTCGCTGAAGACGGCGTAGCCGGGGTAGTCGTCGTCAAACGCATCGCGGCCGAGGTAGTCAAAGTCATTTTCGATGCCGAACAGGTTGAGCAGCGTCGGGGCAAGGTCGCTCGTGTTGAGCGTTTTGTCGACCGTCACAGGCTCCATGCCGTAAGACCAGATGAAGCACGGCGTTCTCATTTCAAGGTAGGTGTTATCCACGCCGGACAGCTCCATGACCATGTTCTGGTCGGAGATGGGGTAGGCGTAGTGATCCGTGAAGGCGACGATGACGGTGTCCTCGAGGTGGCCGTACTCTTCGAGCGTGCCAAGCAGCATGGCGAACATGTCGTCGACAAGGCGCGCCTTGCTCTCGATGACGTCGAGCGTCTCGTTTTCGTATTTTCCGATGTACTCCGGGTGGATCTCAAGACCCCACGCGGCGAAGTCGTCGTCATAGGTAAACGGCGTGTGCGCGTTGCGGGTGATGATGTAGTCAAAAAACGGGCCGTCGCCGCCGAACATCTTCTCGCGCAGCGTGTCGTTTTTGAGCATGAAGCAGTCGTCGT
This sequence comes from uncultured Oscillospiraceae bacterium, assembly GCA_934589675.1. Lineage (GTDB taxonomy): Bacteria > Bacillota > Clostridia > Oscillospirales > Oscillospiraceae > CAKTOF01. The sequence continues at coordinate 12,705 of CAKTOF010000002.1, read as the reverse complement.
AGAGCGCGGGATCGTCCGCGGAGTCCACATAGTCTTCATAGCTGTTGTATGCCTCAAAGCCGATGGCGGGCAGCATGACGCCGCGGTTGTAGAAGATGGGCGTGTTGTAGTGGAACACCTCGGCCGAATAGCCGAGCGCGCGGAACTGGTTCGGCAGGCTCTCGGAAAAATCGTTGTCCGAATAGCCGAGCGAGGACAGCCCCGACGTCGGCAGAAAATAGCCGGTGTTTGCGCAGAACTCGGCGTTGAACGTGTGGATGGACGAGTAGATGGGCGTGTAGAAATCCGTGAAGTTGATGCCCTCACGCATCAGACGGCAGATCGTCGGCGTGTCGCCCTCGTTGATGAGGAAGTCGTCCATCGTCTCCATGAGCACGAGGATGACGTTCTTTCCCTCAAACAGGCCGGTCATGCCGTTTGCCTCGTGCTCGCCGCGCTGGGCGTAGAATTCGTCGGCCGTCGCCTTTTTTGCCGCGAGCGCCTGCTGATAGGCCGGAAGGCGCGGGCGGATGTGGTGGCGGATGACGTCCTGCGTCAGGAGCTGATAGTAGCCGCAGACGGAGTAGACCTTCCGCGCGTCATAAAACGTGCTGTAGATGCCGTAGCTGTTGATGGTCTGGCGGAAGACGGTCGCGTTGTACTTGTCCTTCGCGTCATAGGCGAGGCAGTCGGCCAAGATGTAGTGCTTGGCGGTCATCGCGCCGAGCGCGACGGCGACGCAGACGAGCGGCACATACCACCGGCGCCGAAAGCGCGGCATGGCAAAAATGCCGAGCACGCCGACGGCGACCATGAAAACGGCGGAAAGCCAGAACGCGGCGTTTAACCCCGACGTGATCGTCCCGGTGTAGTCCGCGCCCTCGCCGGCGTGGACGATGTCGCTCAGCCAGATCATGTGGCCGAGGATCTTCACGCAGGCGACCTGCGCGACGGCAAAGCCCGCGAGGACGAAATAGCCGATACCGTAAAGCACCTGCCCGACGCGCCGCGGGAAGAGCAGCAGCCCCGCCGTCCCGGCGGCGGCCCACATGGCCGAGATCCAGAAGCCGTAGAGATCCGCCGCGCCGAGAAATGCGCGAAGATACAGCTCGATGGCGAGAAACGAAAGGAGCACCCACACGGCGCCCAGTACGTCGCGCCAGACGCCGCAGCCCGGCATGGCGCGCAGACGGCCGCGGAACGCGGCGAGATAGGTTGACATAAGATCACTCATTCCGGGTAGATTCCACCATAGTCTACACGAAATCAGGCGCAAATGCAAATCCTAGTTGCGCCGCCGCGTTGACAAGCGCCGCCGCGGCCACTATAATGCAGAAAACGGGCAATGAGGTGATAGCATGATCACGATCGAAGAGCTGTTTGATCTGGACGCGACGATCGCGCGGGCGCTGTTTGAGGGAAAAGTGTATCCGTGGGAGGCGCTTGGGGAGATCAAGTCGTTTATTCTGAAGCTCGGGAAAACGCTGCCGGAGGCGGAGTTCGACCATCCGGCCGAGGACGTGTGGATCGCGAAGGACGCGCACGTTTTCCCGTCTGCGTACATCGCAGGCCCCTGCATCATCGACCATGGCGCTCAGGTGCGCCACTGCGCGTTTATCCGCGGGAGCGCCATCGTCGGCAAAAACTGCGTCGTCGGCAACTCCGTCGAGCTGAAAAACGTCGTGCTGTTCGACGGCGTGCAGACGCCGCACTACAACTATGTCGGCGACTCCATTTTGGGCCGCGGCGCGCACATGGGCGCGGGCTCCATCACGTCGAACATCAAAAGCGACAAGACGAACGTCGTCGTCCGTGCGCCGGAGGGCGTGTTCGAGACCGGCCTTCGCAAATTCGGCGCCATCCTGGGCGACGGTGTGGAGGTCGGCTGCAACAGCGTCCTGAACCCCGGCGCGATTTTGTGCCGCCGCGTGTCCGTCTACCCGACGAGCAGCGTCCGCGGCGTCATCCCGCCGGATCATATCTATAAGGCAAAGGACGACGTTGTTGCCCGCGCATGACAAACAGAAAAGAGAGCTCAGCCGGCCGGCTGAGCTCTCTTTATTTGATTTAGAGCGCCTGGAAGAGTTTTCTCCAGGTGTTGAAGGCCTGCTGGAACTCGGCGCGGAACGCCTCGCGCTTGCGGGTCTCGGTGGAATATGTACCAAGGATGAAGTCACGGTTGGCAAGACGGCAGACCGTCTTGTAGAAGTGGTTCTCATCGCCGTTCTCCGTCTTCCAGATGACGTTGAACTCGCCGGCCAGACCATCCGGATCCTCGAAGTTGTCCCACCACTTGAAAATGTAGTCGATCTCGTAGACGTCCTTGAAGCCCTCCTTGCGCATACGCTCGACCTGCTCGCCGGACTCCTCGAAGCTCTCTTCCCATGCGGAGATGCCCTTGGCCTTGTTCTCAAGCCAGATGTTGCGGATCGTGTCGGCGGCCTTGTTGGCGCTCATCTGCCAGGACTCGTCGATGGGGGCTTTTTCCAGAATTTCACCGATTAACACTGTGGATCATCCTTTCTTTTCTCAATGCGGCCGCGGCAAAAAACGCGGCAGGGCAGCAATCCCTTAGCAACATTTTAACCAAATCCGCACCGCTTGTCAACGACCGTTATGTAAGAATTCCATATTTGAGTTTTAATGTTAGGATGCGAACGACGCTCTCGTCGATGCGCGCCTCCGTCAGATGTCCGGATGCGACCGCGTCCGAGATCCCGGCGGCTGCGCCTGCTAAGCTCTCCGGCTCGAGCAGCAGGTCGCATCCGGCCTCGAGCGCGCGCACACACAGCTCGCCGGGGGCGTACAGGCTGCTCACCGCGTCCATGACGAGGCTGTCGGTGATGACGACGCCGTCAAAGCCGAGCTCGCCGCGCAGGCAGTCCGTCACGACGGTGCGCGAGATGGTCGCGGGAACATCGTCAATGTCCGGCACGGTCAGGTGGCCGACCATGACCATGTCCGCACCGGCCTTGATGCCGGCGGAAAAGGGGAGCCATTCTTCGCCGGCCAGTTCCGCGTGCGTCTTGCTCACATGGGCGCTCGACGTGTGCGAGTCCTCGTTCGTGTCGCCGTGGCCGGGGAAGTGCTTGAGCGTGCAGATGGCGCCCGCGTCGTGGAAGCCAGAAACGGCTGCGGCGACAAGCTCGGCGGCCTGCGAAAAATCGTCGCTGTAGGCACGCTTGCCGATGACGGTGTTGTTCGGGTTTGACCAGACGTCCGCCACGGGCGCAAAGTCAGTGTTGAAGCCGTAGGACAGAATGTCGCGGCCGATGGTCGCGGCATTTTCCCGCGCGGTGTCCGCGCCATCGTCTTTGTAGGTGTACATGGCCGAGATGCGCGTCGTGCCGAGCTGGTCCATGAGGCGCGCGACGGGGCCGCCCTCTTCGTCGACGCAGATGAGCAGACCGAGCTTTGCGTAGCTCTGCGTCGCGGAGATCATCTCGCGGGTCTGCTCTCCGCTTTCCAGGTTCTTCGCAAAGTAGATGATGCCGCCGACCGGGGAGGCCTCCAGCGCGCCGCGCGTCGTCTCGCCCGCGCGGGTGGCCGTGCCGACGCCTGTGAGAGTTTCGGGCGTCACGACAAAGAGCTGATAGATCTTTTCGTCCAGCGTCATGGAATCCAGAATTTCCTGCGCCCGCGCGGCGGTCGGATCGGCAGGGGGCTCCGGCTCAGCCGGCGCCTCCGGCTCAGCCGGCTGGTCGGGCTCCGCGGGCGGATCCGGCTCAGATGGTGTGTCGGGCTCGGCCGGTGTCTCCGGCTCAGTCGGCGTGTCCGGCTCCGCGGGCGCGGGCGAGCCGGGCGTCTGGATGGTTTCGCCGCTGCCTGCGGCGGGCTTTTTCAAGATGTCCGTGCGCACGAACCAGACGAGAAACACGCACTCGCCGGCCAAAAGCGCGACGAGAAGGACGGCCAGCACGGCCAGCGCTGGGCTGCGATGTCTGGATGACATGGTCATTCCCCCTTTTGTCTGGCCGGCGCCCTGTCGGGATCCGGCCCGGATACAGTCATTATCCGGCATCCGGGATGAAATTGCAAGAAAACATTCGCCGTCACTTGACATTTTGCTGCTTTACGAGCTAATATGGCCGCAGAGTGTCTGCGCCTGACGCACACAGAGAGAATGGGGGACGATCGACCATGGAATTTGATTTTTCGAGCATCATCGACCGAAGCGGCACGCATGCCATCGCCGTCGATGTCATTCCGATCCCGGACGCGGAGATCCGCCCGGGCTTTTCGCGCATCCCGATGTGGATCGCCGACATGAATTTTGCTGTCCCGCCCGCCATCGTCAAGGCGATGGAAGAGCGCGTGCAGCATCCGTGCTACGGCTATTTTGCCATGCCGGACGCGTATTTTGACGCGATCATCCGCTGGCAGACGGAGCGCAACGGCGCCGCCGGCCTCGAGAAAAAGCACATCGGCTATGAAAACGGCGTGCTCGGCGGCGTGGCCTCGGCCGTGCAGGCGTTCTCCGCCCCGGGCGACGCCGTGCTGCTGCACGCGCCGACGTACGTCGGCTTTACCGGCACGATGAACGGCTGCGGCCGCAGGATCGTCCTGAGCGACTTAAAGCGCGACGAAAACGGCGTCTGGCGCATGGACTACGAGGACATGGACCGCAAGCTCAAGGAGAACAACATCCACGTTGCCATCTTCTGCACGCCGCACAACCCGACCGGCCGCGTCTGGGAGCGCTGGGAGGTCGAGCGGGCCATGGAGGTCTACCGCGACAACGACTGCCTCGTTGTCTGCGACGAGATCTGGTCCGACCTGACGCTGGACGGCTACACGCACATCCCGCCCGAGCTGGTGTCTGAGGATGCGAAAAACCGCACGGTCGCGCTCTACGCACCGTCGAAGACGTTCAACCTCGCCGGCCTCATCGGCTCGTACCATATTATTTATAACGACTACCTGCGCGACCGCGTCACGCGGCAGGCTGCGCTGTCGCACTACAACGACGCGAACGTCCTGTCCGTCGCCGCGCTCACGGGCGCATATTCCGACGAGGGCGCGCGCTGGCTGGGCGAGCTGCGCACCGTCCTGACGGAGAACACGGCCTACGCCTATGACTTCCTCAAAGAGCACGTCCCCGGCGTCGAGCTGGCCAGGCCGGAGGGCACCTATATGCTCTATCTCGACTGCACAAAGTGGTGCGAGGCGCACGGCGTGACGATCGACGAGCTGCTCCGCCGCGGCGTCTCCTGCGGCGTCATCTGGCAGGACGGCCGCCCGTTCAACGTGGACAATACCATCCGCATGAACGTCGCGCTGCCGCACGCACTCGTCGTCGAGGCGCTTGACCGGCTGCTGAAGTACGCGTTCTGCGGCTGAAGCCCGAACACTGACAAGTCCTCCAGAAGCTTCTGGGGGACTTGACTTTTTTCAGCGAGGCTGCTATTATATTTTCGACATATGACGGAAATGGAGGCCGAACAATGGCAAGACCCTGCCGTGCCCGCCGTATCTGCGCCGAGCCGGACTATGACTACTTCGCGCCTGCCGGCTACCCCGGCGGGCCGGCGGTCACGCTGACGCTCGACGAATTTGAGACGCTGCGGCTCGTCGATCTGGAAAAGCTCACGCACGAGCAGTGCGCCGCCCGCATGGATGTCTCCCGCACGACCGTGACAGAGATCTACGAATCCGCGCGCGAAAAGGTCGCCGAGAGCATCGTCTGCGGACGGCCGCTGGCCATCGCCGGCGGGCGGTACCGCCTGTGCCGCGGCGAGGCGCGCTGCGGCCGCTGCGGCGAGCCATGCAAGGCCAATACGATCCGTCCAAAAGGAGAATGTACCATGAGAATCGCAGTCACCTATGAAAACGGCAATATTTTTCAGCATTTCGGCCACACGGCGCACTTCAAGCTCTACGACGTGGAAAACGGCGCCGTCGCCGGCGCGCAGGTCGTGGACACGAACGGCAACGGCCACGGCGCGCTCGCGGGCTTTTTGAAGGCGCAGGGCGTCGACACGCTCATCTGCGGCGGCATCGGCGGCGGCGCGCAGGCGGCGCTGGCGGAGGCGGGCATCGCCCTGTACGGCGGCGTGAGCGGCGAGGCGGATGCGGCGGTGGCCGCGCTGCTGGCCGGCTCGCTCGGCTACGACCCGTTCGTCCGCTGCTCGCACCATGACCATGAGCACGGCGAGGGCCACACATGCGGCGAGCACGGCTGCCACCACGGAGCGTGCTGACATGGCCGTAACGCTCAATCCCGACGCGGAGGTCGTTCAGACCATCCGCGAGGGGCTAAAGCGCACTGGCGGCTACTGCCCGTGCCGCCTCGAGCGGACGGAGGACAACCGCTGCATGTGCCGCGAATTCCGCGACCAGATGGCAGACCCAGATTTTGAAGGCTACTGCCACTGTATGCTCTACTACAAATCCAAGGAGGACAAGCCCAATGGCTGAGCTTACCATCACAAAAGAAAACTTTGCCTCCGAGGTGCTCGCCTCGGACAAGCCCGTGCTCATTGACCTGTGGGCCGAGTGGTGCGGCCCGTGCCGCATGATGGCGCCTGTCGTTGCCGAGCTGGCCGAGGACTATGCCGGCCGCGTGCGCGTCGGCAAGGTCAACGTCGACGAGCAGGCCGACATCGCCGTGCGCTACGGCGTGTCGAGCATCCCGACGCTGCTGCTGTTCAAAGACGGCCGCGAGGCTGGCCGCCTCGTCGGCTACCGGCCGAAGGCGGACGTCGCAGCCGCGCTGGAGCAGCTGCTGTGAGCTTTGGAAATTCTGAATCAAAACGGCTCGCTTTCTTAAGGGAAAGCGGGCCGTTTTGCGCGTGGGCGGGGTTGTAATTTCTCAGGGTTCTGATAAAATAAGGAGCAAGCATCCGGGAAAACGCGAAAGGAGAATTCCGATGAAGCATCGCTATGAAACGCTGCTGACGCCGCTGCGCCTACCGGGCGGCGCCGTTTTGAAAAACCGCATGATCCAGCCGAAGTGCGCGCCCGACCAGATCCAGGGGCCGGAGACGTGGCCGACGGAGCAGTTTATCCACTTCCACCGCGAGATGGCCCGCCGCGGCAACGCGCTCGTCATCGTGTGCGACGCCGAGCGGCCGTTTGTGCGCCAGATGCCGGAGTGGCACGACTTTTCGCACTCGTACAGCTTTGACATCGCCAACCCCGCCACGCAGAATTACTTCTGCACGCTCGCCGACGACGTGCACTTTTACGGCTCGAAGCTGCTTGTGCAGACGCGGCCGGACTTCGGCCCGGGCGTGGGGCTTGGCGGCGGGACCCCCGAGCGGATGCAGAGCGCGGAGGGCTTCATGACTCCGCCGCCGGAGCAGATGGCGACGAAGGAGCAGATCGCGGCCGCCATCGACGCGGCGGTGCAGCGCATCCGCCGCTACCAGAGCTGGGGCTTTGACGGCGTTGCGCTCGACCCGATGGGGCTCGACCATGAGACGGACCTCCGGACGGACGAATACGGCGGCTCGACGGAAAACCGCTGCCGCTTCACCGTCGAGCTGTGCCGCGCGATCAAAAAAGCGTGCGGGAGCCGGTTCATCATCGAGCTCATCGCCATGGGACAGGCGCCGCACGGCGGCATGGGCAACCTGCGCGAGGGCTATGCGCTGGAGGATCTCATCACGCTGGCCAGACTCTGCGAGGGCTGCGCCGACCTCATCACGGTGCGCGAACAGTCCATGGCCGACTGCCACCCGACGGGCTTCACGTTCTCCGAGGGCGAGCATCACTGCGTGGACTACATCCGGCAGATGAAGCAGGCGGGCGTCACGATCCCGCTGGCCGCAGCCGGCGGATTTCAGGATCCGGACGAGATGGAGCGCCTGCTCGCCGCCGGTGCGTGCGAGCTCATCAGCATTGGCCGCGGACAGTTCACAGACCCGGAGTTCTATGACAAGATCCGCGCCGGCCGCGGCGAGACGATCCGCCCGTGCGTCAAGTGCAACCGCTGCCACGGCCGCCGCCGCGCGCCGTGGACGAGCGTGTGTACGGTCAACCCGGAGTTCGGCATGGAGTGCCGGCTCGGGAACATGGTGCGCCCGAGCGCGCGGAAAAAGCGCGTCGCCGTCATCGGCGGCGGCCCGGCGGGCATGGAGGCGGCCATCACGGCCGCAAAGCGCGGCCACGCGGTCACGCTGTTTGAAAAGAGCGGCTATCTCGGCGGCCAGCTGTTCCATGCCGACTTTTTCCCGTTCAAGTGGCCGTTCCGGCGCTTCCGCCAGTGGCAGATCGAAGAGCTTGGCCGCCTCGGCGTGGAGCTCCGGCTCCACACGGCGCCCACGCCGGAGCAAATCACGGCGCAGGGCTTTGACGCCGTCATCGCTGCGACGGGCTCGCGCGCGGCCGTGCCGGACATCGAGGGGCTGCGCCGGCCGGACGGCAGCGCGGCGTATCCGACGTGCCGCGACGTCATCGGGAAAGAGCAGACGCTCGGCCGCCGCGTCGTCATGATCGGCTGCTCGGAGACGGGCGTGGAGACGGCGTGCTATCTGGCCGACTGCGGCCACGACGTGACGTGCCTGACGCGGCAGAGCGTGCTGGCAAAGGACGCTTCGCCGCTGCACTCCATCACGATCTCGTGGGTGCGCGTCGACCCGGCACTCGGCTACGGCTGCCTTGCGCCGTACTGGGAGAAATTTGACAATCTGCACGGGATCACAAACGCCGAGACAATCTGTGTGGAGGGCGGCCGCGTGACATACCGCGATGCCGGCGGCGCGCTGCATACGGTCGAGGGCGACAGCGTCGTCGTCTGCGGCGGCGTGGAGCCGGAGATGGAGGCGGCGCTCGCGTATGCCTCGGCGGCGCCGGAGTTTTATCTCATCGGCGATGCCTCGGGCACGCCGGATCTTCAGATGGGGCTGCGCAGCGCCTTCGCCGCGGCAAGCGCGCTCTGACGATCAGATCGGAGGCTGACTTTTGGAAATTCTGCAAAGCATTACGGACTTTTTCTCATCGCATGGCGATACGCTCGCCGCGCCGGTATGCACCGTGACGCGGTTTTTGTTCCCGCTGCTCACGCTGTGGATCCTGATCCGCTGCGCGCGATCGCTGCTCAGCGGCCGCGCGCAGCCGGAAACGTGGGCGCTGCTCGCGCTGCCCGGCGGCGTGACGATCCCGGTCACGCACTGGGAGAATATGATCGGCCGAAAAAAGACGTGCGACGTCGTCATCGACTTTCCGACCGTCTCCCGCGCGCACGCAGTCTTGACGCGCTATGACGACGGCTCGTGGTCCATCCGCGACATCGGCTCGAAGGGCGGCGTGTCCGTCAACGGGCAGGATGCGGCGTCGAGCGAGGTCTGCTACGGCGACGTCATCTCACTCGGCGGCGTCGAGCTGACGCTCCTGCCGCTCACGGCCGAGCAGACGGCGGCGCAGGAAAATGCGCGCCCACCCGCAGGCTGGGCCATCCGCCCGGGCGCGACGCTGCTCGTCCTGACGCTCCTTCAGATCCTGACGGCGGCGCAGCTGTGCTTTTCCACGGACGCGGCCGGGACGGTGCTCGCGGCATTTGCCGCGCTCATCGCCATGGAGTGGCTGCTGTTCGCGCTCTTGCGCTCGCTGCGCCGGACGGGCTATGATGTGGAGACGGTCGCGTTTTATCTTTCAACGCTCGGCCTTGCCATCGGCGCGTCGGACAATCCGGACGGATTGTGGAAGATCGTTTTGACCATGGCCATGGGCCTTGTGCTCTTTCTTGTCCTCGGCTGGATGCTGCGCGACCTTGAACGTGCGAAGAAAATGCGCTATCTTGCTGCCGCGGCCGGCCTTGTGCTGCTCGCGGCCAACCTCGCGTTCGGCACGGAGCTCTACGGCGCGAAGAACTGGATCTTCATCGGCCCGCTCTCGTTCCAGCCGTCGGAGCTTGTGAAGATATGCTTTGTCTTTACAGGCGCGTCGACGCTCGACCGCATCGTGGCGCGGCGCAATGTGGCGCTGTTTCTCGTCTACACGGGCGCCGTGTGCGGCGCGCTGGCGCTCATGAACGACTTCGGCACGGCCATCGTGTTTTTTGCGGCGTTTCTCGTCATCGCGTTTCTGCGCTCGGGCAGCTTCGCGGGGCTTGCGCTCATCTGCGCGGGCGTCGCGTTTGCCGGCGCGCTCGTGCTGCGCTTCCGGCCGTATGCGCTCAGCCGCTTCTCGGCATGGCGGCACGTCTGGGAAAATGCGCTCTCGTCCGGCTATCAGCAGACGCGCTCGATGATGTGCATCGCCTCGGGCGGCCTGTTCGGCCTCGGCGTGGGAAACGGCTGGCTCAAATACGTCGCCGCATCGGACACGGATCTCGTGTTCGCGTTCGTCGGCGAGGAGTGGGGGCTGCTCGTCGCGGTCATGATGGTGCTGTTTGTCGCGTGCCTCGGCGCGTTTACGGTCAAGTCCGCCGCGGCCGGGCGCAGCAGCTTCTATACGATCGGCGCGTGCGCGGCCATGTGCATCCTGATGGTGCAGGCCATGCTCAACGTGTTTGGCACGGTCGACTTCCTGCCGCTGACGGGCGTGACGTTCCCGTTCGTGTCGAACGGCGGCTCGAGCATGATCTCGGCATGGGGGCTGCTCGCGTTTGTCAAGGCGGCCGACACGCGCCGCGGCGCGAGCTTCGCCGTCCGGCAGGAGCGCGCGCCGCGCCTGACGGGAGAGGAGGCGGCGGCATGAAGCTGATCTCAAAACGCGCGCTGTGCGCGCTTGCCGCCGCGGGGCTGCTCGCGCTCGGCGCGCTGGTGTTTTTGCTTATTTTCTTTGTGCGCGGCGGCGAGTGGATCGTGTTTCCCGGCAGCCCGCACGTCTATACGGGCAGCAATCTGGACGCCGGAACGGTCACGGATCGGGCGGGAGAGACGCTGCTCACGCAGACCGGCGGCGAGCGCACCTACGCGGGCGACCCGCTGCTGCGCCGCGCGGCGCTCCATCTGCTCGGCGACCGCTACGGCTACATCGCCGGCAGCGTCCTCGGCGAGTATGCCGACCTTCTCGTCGGCTACAACCCCGTCACGGGCGTATACGGCGCGGACGACGGCGGCAGCACGCTGCGCCTGACCATCAGCGCCGAGGCCCAGACGGCGGCCTTGAACGCCCTCGGCGGCCGTGCGGGCGCCGTCGGCGTATACAACTACAAAACCGGCGAGATCCTATGCGCCGTCACATCGCCGACGTATGACCCGGAGGATGTTCCGGACATTGAAAACGACACTTCAGGCGCGTATGACGGCGTGTACTTAAACCGCCTGTTCCAGACGACCTATGTTCCCGGCTCCATCTTCAAGCTCGTCACGGCCGCCGCGGCGCTCGAGACGATCGACGGCATTGAGAGCCGGACGTTTGACTGCCCTGGCGTCATCACGATCGGCGGCGACGAGATCCACTGCTCCGGCGTCCACGGCAGCGTGACGCTCGAGCAGGCGCTCGCGCACTCGTGCAACTGCGCCTTTGCCGAGATCGCGCAGGAGGTCGGCGCGAAGACGCTGACGGAGTACGCGAAAAAGGCCGGCGTGCTGGCTTCTTATGAATTTGACGGCATCACGACCGTGCCCGGCAGCTTCGACCTGACGGATGCGGCGGACTCCGAGGTCTCGTGGGCCGGCATCGGCCAGTATACCGATCTTGTAAACCCGTGCGCGTACATGGTGTTCATGGGCGCCATCGGCGGCGGAGGCGCGGCGGCGGAGCCGATCCTTACCGGCGCGGTCGTCAATTCGTCCGGCCGGACGGTGTATAAGCCGTCGGTCAGAATGACAGATGAGATGATCAAACCCGAAACAGCCGAGCGCCTCGGCGAGATGATGCGCAACAACGTCGTCACAAGCTACGGCGCTGCGCAGTTTGGCGACCTGACCGCCTGCGCCAAATCCGGCACGGCTGAGGTCGGCGAGGGGTTAAGCCCGCACGCGACGTTTTCCGGCTTCGTGGCCGACCGGGAATACCCGCTGGCATTTTTTGTTGTGGTCGAAAACGCGGGCTCCGGCTCCGGCGTCTGCGCGCCCATCGCCGCGACGGTCTTAAAAGCCTGCGCGGCGGCCATGGACGGCTGATTCAAGCTTAAGGAGAGAGAACCATGAAATACGCACTGACCGGCGCGGTCATATTATCCGGCGAGAAGGACATGACGCCCGTGACGGGAAAGACGCTTCTGGTCGACGGCGAGCGCATTGCCGATGTTGCAGACGCGGGCGAAGTCCCGCAGGGCTACGAGACCATCGACCTGACGGGCAAATACGTCATGCCGGGTCTCATCAACCTGCACATCCACCTGCCCGCGACCGGAAAGCCAAAGAAGAAGGAGTCCGACCCGAAAAAGCTTGTGAACCTCATCACAAAAAACGCGCTCACGCGGAAGATCCTCTATAAAATGTGCCTTTCCTCGGCGCAGATGCAGCTTCATAGCGGCGTCACGACCGTCCGCACCGTCGGCGGCGTGCTTGACACGGACGCGCGCATCCGCGACGATATTAACGCCGGGCGCGCCGTGGGTCCGCGCATCCTGGCGGGCAACATGGCCGTCTCCGTCCCGGGCGGGCACATGGCCGGGTCGCTTGCGTATATCGCCACGAGCGCGGAAGAAGCCTGCGATTTTGTCCAAAAGATCGCCGAGGGCAAGCCGGATCTCATCAAGCTCATGATCACGGGCGGCGTCCTCGATGCGACGGCCAAAGGCGAGCCCGGTGTGCTGAATAATGAGGTGTGATAGCGATAGCGGCAAAAAGCTAATAAAATCAATGGTTTTGCGGACAGCGGATAGACAGG
>CAKTOF010000001.1 GCA_934589675.1 uncultured Oscillospiraceae bacterium | reverse complement strand
GGCAACGAATCGCCAATGCCCTCGTCTTCAAAATTTTCTTTTCGTCACTACCAAGTTTTTGAGAAAAAATGTCCGTTTTATTGTGAAAGGAGTGTTTCAATATGCCAGACCGCACACGACCCATCCGAAAGGAAATCTGCCTGAACGAGCAGGAACTGCATCTCATCCAGCACAAGATGCGCCAGCTGGGGACACACAATTTTGGAGCGTACGCCCGGAAGATGCTCATCGACGGCTACATCATCAAGGTGGACTACACCGAGCAGAAAAAGCTGGCTGCCGCCGTCAGCCGCGCAGCCTCGAACATCAACCAGATTTGCCGCCGCATCAATAGTACCGGGCATTTCTACGATGCCGATGTTGCCGAGCTGAAAGAACGGATGGCTGACGTATGGGAACTGCTGAAAGTACAGCAGAAAGAGGAAATAATAAATCCGAACCCATGACCAATCGGAAAAAGGTTCGGATCATATTGTTTTGGCGGACGATACAAGATTCGAACCTGCGGCAGCCTGCTGCGCTGCAGCCGCCTTCTGGCGGCCGGGCTATTGCCCGTCAATTCGGCGCGCAGGCGGAGAATTGCCATAGGCGGAATTCACTTCCGCCGTGAAATGGTAAAATGGAGCCAATAAAAAAGACACGACCGAAGTCGTGTCTTTTTTATTGGTGGACCTGAAGGGGATCGAACCCTCGAACCTCTCGGATGCGAACCGAACGCTCTCCCAGCTGAGCTACAGGCCCATATTCGCGGCAAGGCTTTGCCGCGAAAATTATTGTAACACACCGCGCGAAAAAAAGCAACTCCCAATTTGAAAAAGTCAGCCGCCGCAGATGGGGCAGGCGGTGCTGCCCTTGCTTTCGGCCAGCTTGCGGTTGTAGATCCAGTAATCCTTGCTGCCGATCTCCGAGCAGCCGTAGCGGTGGTAATAGGCCGGGTCGCTGACGGTCACGAACACGGCGTATGTGTCGAAAAAGCTCACCTTCTCGGCAAGGCCGGCATTTTCTGAGCGCAGCGACGTGATGGTGCCGTTGGCCGTGGACAGCTCGGCCTTTGCGTCGGCAAGCTCGGTCTGTACGCTCTCAAGATCCGTCTCAAGCTGCGCGGCGCGCTCGGTGAGCGCCGCGAACTGCTCGGCGAGCGATGCGTACTCCGTCTGCTGCTCGGAGAGGTCAAACTGGCTCTGCGTGGCCGAGCCGGCGGTGCTGTTGAGCTGGAGCTTGAGCGTGTCGACCTGCGCCTTGAGCGTGTCGATGGTCAGCTGGTCGGCGTCGTGCTGCTCCTCGGCGCGCGTGAGCTCGTCGCCGAGCGTGACGATGCGGGCGTTGGCCTGCGAAAGCTCCGTATTTGCGCGCGTGAGCGCGGCCGAGCGCGTGCCGGTCTGGATGAGGTCATAGATGAGGTACGCGCCCTCGCCCACGGCGAGCAGCAGCGCGAGCACGAGCGTCACGATGAGCGCGACGGGCCGTTTCGCCTTCGGCGGCGCCTTTGGCGCGGCCTCCTGCGCGCGGGTCGCCGGATGGCGGGGCTGCTCTGGCTCCTGCGAGGGCGGCGCCAGGCTGCACTCGACGCAAAATAGCTCGCCGTCCGGGATTTGCCGGCCGCATTTGATACAGTTCATGGCACAATGCCCCCGTTTCTCCAATCATTCGACAGGATCATTTTACAACAAAGCTGCGCCCATGTAAAGCAAAACCGGGAGAGCAAACGCCCTCCCGGTCGGTGAAATATCCGGAGGCAGAGTTTTGCCTCGCAGAGTTCCGCCGCCCGCAGGCGGCGGAATCAAATCTGGATCCGAAATTTCCGGGGACCTGCGCCTCGGAAATTTCTCTTTACGGCCCGGCAAGTGTGCGCCCTTCGGGCGTGCGCGCAGCGGGCCGCAGCCCTCCGAAGCGAAAGGCTTGCCCTTCGCTTCGATCAGACGATGTCGTATGCGGCCATCATGCCGTCGCGGACGGCCTGAAGGATCTTCGCGGGCTTTTTGCAGTCGCCGATGATGCGCGTGTTCGGATGCGCGGCGAGCAGCTCGTGAACCTCGGCGGTCTTTGCACGCATGCCGATGGCGTAGAGGACGGTGTCGGCGTCGTAGACGATCTCGTTGCCCTCTTTGTCCTTGACGGTGATGCCGTCGGCGCGCACCTCGGTGCAGCTGACGCCGCACTGGATGTGGACGGTCTTGGGCATGAACAGGTCGATGGCCTGACGGTGGGACATGTACGCGTCGCGCGCGTAGTCGTCCATCATCTCGACGACCTGAACCTCGCAGCCGTACTTGTCGGCCAGGTGCATGGAGCACTCGACGCCGATGAGGCCGCCGCCGATCATGACGACCTTCTTGCCGATCTTGTCCGGGTCGGAGTAGGCGTAGAGCGCGTGGTGCGCGTGCTCCTTGAGGCCGGGGATGCCCGGCACGACCGGCTCGGAGCCGATGGCGAGGATGACGGCGTCCGGCTCATAGGCGCGGATGACGTCGGCCGTGACGTTCACGCCGGTGACGACGTTCACGCCGGCGCGGTGCGTGCGGACGATGAGGCTGTCGCGGTACTGGCGCATATCGGCCTTGTGGCAGTCCTCGTCCGTGAACCAAAGCACGCCGCCGAGGCGGTCGGACTTTTCAAGGAGCGTCACGTTGTGGCCGCGCTCGGCCGCCGTGATGGCCGCATACATGCCGCCGGGGCCGCCGCCGACGACGAGGACGTCCTGCTTGCGGCGGACGGGAGGCGCCCACTGCATGCGCAGCTCACGCATGGAGTACGGGTTGACGGTGCACTGGAACGGCTCGGCGTGCGGGCGCTGGTTCGGGTCGGAGGGCAGCGGGTTGAAGCACGAGCAGCGCAGGCACGGCGAGATCTCGTCCTCGCGGCCCTCGGCCGTCTTGTTGACGAACTGCGGGTCGGCCAGCATCTGGCGGCCCATGGCGACAAAGTCGCACTTGCCGGAGGCGATGGCGTCCTCGATCTGCTGCGGGCTGTTGAAGCCGCCGACGGCCGTGACCGGGATGTGGACGGCCTTCTTGATGGCCTCGGCGAGGTCGAGGTTGCACCCGTGCGGGTGGAACATGGACGAGAACGCCTTGGACTGGACGTGGTTGTGGTAAAGGCCGCTCGTGACGTGGATGATGTCGACCTTGTCCTGGATCATGGCCGCGAACTGCGCAGCCTCGCCGATCTCAAGGCCGCCCGGGACGCGCTCGGAGCCGGACATGCGGTACTCGATGATCAGCTTGTCGCCGCAGACCTCGCGGACGCGGTCGAGCACCATGAGCGGGAACTTGGCGCGGTTCTCCAGCGAGCCGCCGTACTCGTCCGTGCGGTGGTTCGTGAGCGGGGAGACGAACTGGTCGAGCAGCCAGCCGTGGCCGCCGTGCAGCATGACCATCTCAAAGCCGGCCGACTGCGCGCTGGCGCACGCCTCGGCGAACTCGTCGGCGACCTCGCGCATCATGGCCTCGTCCATCTGATCGATGGTGACGCCGTCGGCGCGGACATGGCCGTACGGGCCGATCGGGTTGCGGCCGGAGGAGATGGTGGCCGGGTGGTTGATCTCACCGATGTGGTTGAACTGGACGCTCGCGACGGCGCCGTGCGTGTGGATGGCCTCGGCCAGGACGAACAGCGACTCGAGCTTGTGCACCGACGGGTTCGGGCGGACAAAGTCGATGGAGTGGTCATGGCGGGCGGCGCGGTCAAAGTCGATGAACGTCTCGGTGACCGTGACGGCCGCGACGCCGCCGCGGGCGCGCGTCTCGTAGCCGTTGATGCACTCCTGCGTCGGGGTGCCGTCCGGCCAGACGGTGCGGTCGGTCGTCATCGGGCTTGCCATGACGCGGTTTTTGAACGTCACGCCCTTGATGGTCAGCGGCGCAAACATGTGCGGATACTTGTTGATCATTGCTGCGTCTCCTTTTTATGTATAAATTTGTTTGACAAAAAACGGCGCGGGTATGTTATAATAGAAGCCCGACTGTGGGCGGAAAAACGCAGAAAATGGGAGGGTTTGCCCGATGGAAATGACACAGCTTGGGCATTTCGTCACGACGGCCAAGCAGGAGAGCATCACGAAGGCGGCCGGGATGCTCAACATCACGCAGCCGACGCTGAGCGTGTCCATCTCGCGGCTGGAGGACGAGCTGGGCGTGGATCTTTTTGACCGGACGGGCAACAAGATCCGCCTCAACGACACCGGGCGCGTGTTTTTGTCCTACGTCGAGCAGGCGCTCGACCTGCTGCGCTACGGCGTGGAGCAGGCGTGCGCGAACGACGGCATCCTGACGAGCGTCGTGGCCTTCTCCGTGCCGGACAGCAGCCTTGTCACGGAGGTGTGGCGCGATTACGTCGCCGAGCATCCGGACGTGGTGTATCACCAGCACTCGCTCTCGGCCGAGCAGGCGCGCATGAGCATCCTCGACGCGACGCTCGACTTCGCGCTCACCTATGTGCCCATCCGCGACAGCCTCATCGAGTGGCGGCCGGTCATGACCGTGCCCGTCGGGCTCTACGTCACGCCGGAGCATCCGCTCGCCGGAAAAACGCTGAAGCTGGCCGACCTGCGGCGCGAGAACTTCATCATGCACCGCGGCAACAAGGACATGACCGACTGCTTCGCCGACTACTGCCAGGGAGAGGCGTTTTTCCCGCCGCGCGTGGCCTATGCCGGGGACAACCCCGTCATGTTCGACCTGTTCATGCGCCGCGGCGACTGCATCCTCGTCCTGCCCGGGTCGAACGATCTGCCGCAGACGAGCGCGTATCCCATCGTCCCGCTGCGCGTGACGGACTGGAGCTTCCGCTTGTCTATCTGGCAGTCATACCACAAGAGCAAGGCCCGCACGCAGGCGGGGAAAAAGTTCGGCCAGTATCTCTATGAACGGCTGCGAACCTGACAAATGCATTATAGCATTGCCGCAAGGTGTTTGTATATAATCACTTTTCAAATCTGGAATAGCCTGAACGCTATGCTCAAAGCGTACGAGCATAGTATGATATAAATACTACAATGCTGCAAGCGAAGCGCGCGTCCCGCCGGAGGAAAGGCGGCGCCGCGCGCTTTTTTTTATTCGGCGGCACGATGCGCCGTGCGCGCAAAAAAGCCGCCCCGCTTGCGGCGGGGCGGCGTGGAAGATACGGTTACTTCTGCTTGCTCGGCAGCTCGACGAGGACGTAGCCCTCCTCGTAGATCTCCTCTTTGATCGTCTGGATCCAGTAGACGACCTTGACGAACTTTTTGCCGTCCTGCTCGAACTTGTCGGTCACATAGCTCTTGATCCAGATGAGATCGCCGACCATGCCGTGGGTCGTGATCTTCTTGCCCTTGAGCTGCGGGACAAGGTCGATGTAGCTGTCCGGATCCGGGAAGTCGGGGATGTCCTTCTCATAGCCGGGCAGGATGTTCATGATGCGCCAGGCGACGGTGTCGAGTCTGGCGGAGTTGCCGATCCAGTTCTGCGCGGCGCGGCAGACAAAGTAGATGGGCATATGGTTGTAGAAGCACGGGCGGTGATTCGGGACGAAGCCGTCCTCGAGGTGGCCGACGCCGTTCATCTCGTGGTACTCGCCGGTCGCCTCGTCGTGCAGCAGAGCCTTGGACATGAACGGATCGTTCATGAGCACCTTGAGCGACGGCGAGCCAATCTCGCCGAGGCCGTGATACTTGATCTGGTCGAGATGCGTGACGGGGCCCTCGATGAACTCGAACGGCTCGTCGCCGATGCGGACGTCCTCCCAGTAGACGGGATCGTCGTGCGGCTTGGCCTCCTTGGCCCAGATGGCCTTGATGAACTCCCAGTCGGCGTCGGTGTACTTATGGCGCGGGCGCAGATCCCACCAGTCCGGGCACTCCCACGTCGGGATGGGCGTCGGGTTGCGCTTTTCCGGGTCGGCGTGGCGGCGGAGCGACTCCTTGACGCGGTCATACGAGGAGGTGACGAGCTCACCGTTCTGGTTGAACACGCGGCCGCTGCCGTAGATGGCGAACGTGCGCAGCTCGCTGCCGTCGACCGTGAGATCCTCGACCTCGCGGTGGTCGCAGATGGGATAGAGCGTGTCGCCCGGATAGACCGGCGCGTGGAATTTTACAACGTGGTTCAGGCCGGAGATGACGAGGTTGTCGCGCAGCTCGGGCGGCATGGCCTCGGCGTTGCCGTCGCCGAAGTTCTGGGCGATGGGCAGAGCCGGCGTCGTCTGATAGCCGTGCGCCTTGGCGTAGGCTTCGTCGTTGTAGAGCGGGTTCTCCGGGTCGTAGTTGCTCGTCTCGTAGGCGACCTCCCACGGCTTGAGCTCTTTTTTCTCAAAGTGGCCCTCGCCGACGCCGGGCGTGCCCGCAAGCTCGCCGGCGGCCAGCTTCTTCGGGTCGATGTCCCCGCGGGTGTTGATGGCCTCGCAGGTTGCGATGTAGCCGTCGAGCACCTTCTTGTCCTCCGGCGTGTACACCCCGCGGCGGAACGTTTCAAATTCACTCATACTTAGTTACCTCCTTGTTCATATTTGCACGGATAAGTTCATTATACAAAGCTTTGATGTAAAAGGGAAGAAAAATATTTTATGTGCGTGCGAATTATTTGACGAAAGACCGGCGCCGCCCGGGTTCCGGGCGGCGCCGGTGACTGTGCTGTGAGCCTGAGAGCTCAGGCGAACTTCACGTAGAACGGGTTGAGCTTCTCGCCGGTCAGCGCTCTGCACTCGGAGATGTAGCTGCGGTAGCAGTAGGCGTTGTTGATGTTGGCGATCGGCACGGAGTAGCACTTGTCGAACATGATCTGCTGCGCCTTCTCGTAGGCCTCGGCGCGGATGGCCGGGTCCATGGTGGAAGAGCCGAGGTGGATCTGCTCCTGAAGTTCCGGATCGTGGATGATCGTGGACTTGTCGGTGCCGTTCTCGTCGATCTTGTCGAACAGCTGCGCCGCGTCATACGCGCCGCCGCCGGTGCCGGTCAGGGTGATGTCGCACTCGCCCTGCATGAACATCGGGATGGCGGTCGGCATGTTGTAGCTTTCGACGTTGACGGTGATGCCGACGGCCGCGAGGTAGGCCTGAATGGTCTCGGCGAGCAGCTGGTCAGTCGTCGTGTTGAAGACGATCATGCGCAGGGTGATGTCGCCCTCGCCGTAGCCCTCGTCGGCCAGCATCTGGCGGGCCAGCTCGGGATCGTACTCGTAGACGCCCATCTCCTTGTAGAAGGTGGCCGAGTCGTTCATGTTGGACTTCTGGACGGTGGCGAGGATGCCGTAGGCGACGTCGACGCAGGCCTGACGGTCGATGGCGTGGGCGATGGCCTTGCGGACGTTCTCGTTCTGGAGCGCCGGGACGTACTCGCACAGGGCGAGCATCTTGAAGTCGAACGCGGAGGTGATGACGAGGGTCGTGTTCTTCTCCTCGCCGCGCTGGATGCGCTCGGCGTCGGCGCTCATGATGTTCATGGCGACGTCCAGCTCACCGGCCTGATAGGCGATGAACTCGTTGGCGGAGTCGGCAAAGAACTTGTAGGTGACTTCCTTGGCGTCCGGGACGCCCATCCAGTAATCGTCGCGGGCGGCGAGCTTCGTGTACGCGCCGTCGACGTTCTCAACGACGGTGTACGGGCCGGAACCGACGGGGTTGTTCCACCAGTCCTCGCTCGTGGCCGTCTCGGCGAAGGCCTTGGAGAAGATCCACGTCGTGGACAGGGTGTACTCCATCTGGGCGTAGACCTTGCTCATCTTGAGGACGAACGTCTTCTCGTCCGGGCAGGAGGAGTTTTCAAGGTCGACGTTGAAGTAGTACGACTGCGCCATGCCGGGGGTCGTGGCGTAAGTATAGATGCTGTTGTAGACGTCCTCGCTCGTGACGGGCGTGCCGTCAGAGAACGTGGCGTCGCGCAGGTGGAACGTGCACGTCAGGTAGTCGTCCGACCACTCCCAGCTCTCGGCAAGGCCCGGGACGAGCTCATTCGTGCCCGGCTCGATGTGGATGAGGGAGTCGTGGACGACGAACAGCGCCGGGGACTGGCTGCCGCCGGTCGGGTCGAACGAGTCGATCGTGGAGTTCGTGCCGATCGTCAGAGTGCCCTCTGCGGTCTTGCGGACGAAGTCGTCGGTCGTGTCGGCTTCGTGGACGTCCTGCTCGCCGGACGAGAAGTCGGCGCCGGGCTTGTTCTCGCCGGCGTCGGGCTTGTCGCTGCCGGTATCGGCAGGGGTGGATGTGTCGCTGGGCTTCGCCGTGTCCTTCTCGTCGGACGCGCAGCCCGCAAGCACGGAGAACACCATCGCCAGTGCAAGCAGCAGGGCGAGCAGTTTGCGGAACTTTTTCATTGGGTCTTTCCTCCTGTTAATTTATTCAGCTTCCTTCAGCTGATGCTTACATAAGTAGAGTATGCCGGGCGCGGGTCGCCGGAGACGGTGAAGAAATAGTCCTCGACCACGTCCTGCATGAAGAACTTGGCCTTGAGAATGTCGCGCGGGAGCGGACGGTGCTCAAAGTCATAGTGCCACATGGCACAGCCGGGCTTGCCGATGCCCATGGGGTCGCCGCGCATCATGGTGAAGTTCTCGCCGAAGCTGTCCTCGTCTTTGATCTCGGAGAGCTTTTTGAGCGCCTTCATCTGCTTGTCGGTGAAGCCTGCAAACGCCGGATCGTCCGGGTTTTCGAGGTATTTGCCGAGCAGCACCTGCGCCTGATCGAGGTTGACGCCGAGCAGGTCGGACAGATTGTCGACGGAGTTGTGGCGCATCTCCTTGCCGCAGCAGGCGAACTTGCCGACGGTGCGGATGTTGTTGACGCGCATGAGCTCCTCCATGACCTCGAGCGAGCCGATGCACTCGGCCGGGCCGACGCCGCAGCCGCCGTAGGTCACGAACACGACGCCGTAGATCGTCTTTTCCATGCTGCCCTGCACGCCCGGCGCGCGGCAGCCGGCGACGACGCCGGGGATCCCGGGCGCGTCCTGCGGGCCGTGGCCGCCGGCCTGGTCTTTTTCGTGCTGCGCCTTGAGCCACTTCGGGCCGCCGCGTAAAAACTTGTTGCTCTGAAGCCCCATGACCTCATAGAGCTCCTTGTAGGGAAGCCCCGCAATGATCGGGCTGCCGAGGCCGACGAGGTCGTAGTCCTCAACATGAACGGGGTGCTCGTCCCAGTCGATGCCCGGGCGGATCTTGAGATAGTCGACGGCGAAGCCGTTTTCCTCGCAGACCTCTCCGAACGCGCGGCCGATCTGCTCGGTGTTCCCCGTCATGGAGCTGTAGATGATGAGCGCTCTCCGTTTTGCCATGAAGCAGCCTCCTTTGGTTCGGCCATTTTGCATAAACCGTAACACCATCTTAACATCTTCGTTGTGAAATGTGCAATAGTTCCTGTGAATTACCCTCAGCGCCCGTTATCAGAAAACCTAACTTGCAATTTTTCCGCAAAGTGTGATATAATAAACAATGATATGCACGTTAACGCATTATGTCAACTGACAGTCGGGAGGGAGCCGGGATGGAGCTGCGTCAGCTCAAGTATTTTTCCGCCGTCGCCAAGCAGCTGAGCTTTACAAAAGCCGCGGCGACGCTGTTTGTCAGCCAGTCGGCCATCAGCCAGCAGATCTCGGCGCTCGAGTCCGAGCTCGGCATCCAGCTGCTCGTGCGCGACAAGCATGCCGTCTCGCTCACGCAGGCGGGCGCGGAGTTTTATGCGAATCTGCAGGGCATTCTCGCCACGCTTGACGACGCGGTCGAGTCCGCACAGGTGACCGACCGCGCCCGGCACTACGCCGCGCGCATGACGCTCGGCATCCAGGATCAGATCGACGTGTCGCGCTCGCTCTCGCCGCTCGTGCTGGCCCTGCAGCAGACGCAGGAGCAGTTCCCGTTTCTCATCGTGGACATCCTGCGCGTCCCATTCGATCAGGTCGAGCCCGTGCTCACGAGCGGCCGCGCCGACGCGGTCGTCTCGCTCGATCCGGCGGGCATCAAGGCGCCGTTTTCCAAGGTGATCTTCCGCCGCGCGCTCTTCCGCGAGAAGCTCATGCTCAGCGTCTCGCGGCAGCTGCTGCGCGCCGGCTACCCGGACGGCGCGCCGGACGTGCGCACGCTTTTGCAGCGCCATGTGCTCAATACGACCGACACCGACGCCGGCCTCATCCAGCAGATCTTTGCCATCTACCGCCACCATGGCCTGCTGCCGAACATCCGCTATTTCGACAACCCGCTGGAGACCATGCTCCGCGCGCGCCTCGGCTTCGGCCTGAGCCTGACGCCCGAGACGCTGATGCACGAGAGCGGCAACGACGATTTCATGGCGTACTTCGACCTCGACACCGAGGCGGCCTACGTCACGCGCAATCTGCTCTGGCGCGAGGATCACATTTCCGCGCCGCTGGAGTACCTGCTCGGCCGCCTCTGGCCGGACGGCGCATCCGACGGCGCGACGACGCTCTGACGCCGGCCGTGTATGGGATCCGACGCATCCGGAGATACTGAAAAAGTCCGCAAAAGCCCTTTACAAGCCCCTTGTTTTGTGATATTCTTTTAAGGCTAGCGTGGTTTTCACGCAGCGGCCCCGTTTCTCAGTTCCGGGAGAAAGCGCCGTGACCGGCGCCCTCTGCCAGCCCGGTTCTTAGTGCGAGGGCAATGAATTCAGAAAGGTGGAATTTCCCATGATGCGCAAAGAACAGAAGCAGGCCATCATCGAGACCTACGCGACCCATCCCGGCGACACCGGCTCCCCGGAGGTCCAGATCGCGATCCTCACGGCCCGCATCAACGACCTGACCGAGCACCTGCGCGTGCACAAGCACGACAACCACTCCCGCCGCGGCCTTCTCATGATGGTCGGCCAGCGCCGCAAGCTGCTCGACTATCTCGCCAGCAAGGACATCAACCGCTACCGCGAGATCATCGCCAAGCTCGGCATCAGAAAGTAAGAAACGAGGGCGGCGCAAGCCGCCCTTTTTTCAATTCCCGCAGAAGAACGCAAACCTGCGCGGGCCGTTTTACCATTTGAATGAGCGTCCGGGCGCCGGGGGCTCATTCAAGTGTTAAAACCTCCCGCGCACCCAACTACAAAAGGAGGTTCAGCCATGATCACACGCAAGCAGTATCCCAATCATCACGTTTTCGAGACCGAGATCGGCGGCCGCACGTTCACCGTTGAGACCGGCAAGGTCGCAGAGCTCACCAACGGCGAGTGCATCTGCCGCTACGGCGACACCGTCGTGCTCGTCACCGTCGTCGCCTCGAGCGCGCCGAAGTCCGGCATCGAGTATTTCCCGCTCACCATCGACTTTGAAGAGCGCCTGTACGCCGTCGGCCGCATCCCGGGCGCGTACCTGCGCCGCGAGGGCCGCCCGTCCGAGCGCGCCATCCTCGCCTCCCGCCTCATCGACCGCCCGATGCGCCCGTTCTTCGACGACGAGCTCCGCAACGACGTCGTCATCACCTGCACCGTCCTCGCCAACGACTATGACAACCCCGTCGAGGTCGTCGCCTCACTCGGCGCGTTCATCGCCACGGCGTACTCCGATGTGCCCTGGAACGGCCCGATGGCCACGACCGAGGTCGCGTACCTGAACGGCGAGTACGTCATCAACCCGTCCGCCGACCAGCGCGACGCGGCCAAGATGATGGTCACCATCGCCTCGACGGCCGAGAAGGTCGTCATGATCGAGACCGAGGCCGACGAGGTCCCGGAGGACATCCTCATGGGCGGCATCCGTCTCGCCCACGAGACGAACCAGAAGATCGTCGCGTTCATCAACGAGATCGTTGCCCAGATCGGCAAGCCGAAGTTCACCTTCGAGAAGGCCGCCGTCAACCACGAGCTGCTCGACGACCTTGTCAGCTATGGCCTTGACCAGATCGAGTACGCGCTCGACACCGACGACAAGAACATCCGCGAGGAGCGCCTTGCCGCCATCCGCCTCGACTTCGCCGAGAAGTTCAAGGACAAGTACGAAGACTACGACGACCACATCGAGGTCTGCCTTTATAAGATGCAGAAGAAGGTCATCAAGAAGTGGCTGCTCGAGGGCAAGCGCGTCGACGGCCGCGCCGTCGACGAGATCCGCCCGCTCGACGCCGAGGTCGGCGTCCTGCCGCGCGTCCACGGCTCTGGCCTGTTCACCCGCGGCCAGACGCAGGTCCTGTCCATCTGCACGCTCAACACGCTCTCCGCTTCGCAGAAGCTCGACACGATCTTCCCCGAAGAGGGCAAGCGCTGGATGCACCACTACAACATGCCGGCATGGTCGACGGGCGAGGCCCGCGGCAGCCGCTCCACCTCCCGCCGCGAGACGGGCCACGGCGCCCTCGTTGAGAAGGCCATCGCCCCGATGCTCCCGCCGATCGACGAGTTCCCGTACGCCATCCGCGTCGTGAGCGAGGTGCTCTCGTCCAACGGCTCGACGTCGCAGGGCTCCATCTGCGGCACGACGCTCGCCCTTATGGACGCGGGCGTGCCGATCAAGCGCCCGGTCGCGGGCATCTCCTGCGGCCTCATCTCCGACAAGGAGACCGGCGCGTGGCGCACGTTCATCGACATTCAGGGCGTTGAGGATTTCCACGGCGAGATGGACTTCAAGGTCGCCGGTACGACCGAGGGCGTCACCGCCATCCAGATGGACCTCAAGAACGACGGCCTGACGATGGAGATCATCGAAAACGCCCTTGAGATCTGCCGCAAGGCGCGCCTTGAGATCCTCAATGAGGTCATCCTGCCGTGCATCCCGGCGCCGCGCCCGGAGGTCTCCGAGTACGCGCCGAAGATGATCACGATGCACATCGACCCGAACAAGATCCGCGAGGTCATCGGCTCGGGCGGCAAGACCATCCAGAAGATCACCGGCGAGACCGGCGCGAAGGTCGACATCGAGGACGACGGCTCCGTCTTTATCTCCGCCGTCGACGCCGCCGCGGCCAACGCCGCCAAGAAGATGATCGACGACATCTGCTTCGTCCCCGAGGTGGGCAAGCTGTACTACGGCCAGGTCGTCCGCATCATCCCCATCGGCGCGTTCGTCGAGCTCGTCCCGGGCAAGGACGGCATGATCCACATCTCCAAGCTCGAAAACCGCCGCGTGGAAAAGGTCGAGGACGTCCTGAACGTCGGCGACTGGACGTGGGTCAAGGTCACGGAGATCGACGAGAAGGGCCGCGTCAACCTCTCCCGCAAGGACGCGATGAAAGAGCTCGCGGCCGAGGGCAAGCTGTAAGAGATTCAGAATTTGAAAGCAGGAGCAGCCAAGGCTGCTCCTGCTTTTTTGCGCGTGGGCGGACTGCGCCGACGCGTTTTTGCCGCGCCCATTATGGCACGCGCTTTCTGAGAAAGGCCCCCTTGTGTAAAGGGGGCTGTCGGCGGAGCCGACTGGGGGATTGCAGGGCTGGACTTTGCGGAGGGGCCAGACAATCAGTACCGGCCCGTAGGGGCGACCCTCGCGGTCGCCCGGCGGCTGGACGCTATACGCGGGAACGGGCGACCGCAAGGGTCGCCCCTACAGGATCGTGCGTCTGGATCGGCGCATTCCAAATCCCTTGGCCCTACAATCCCTCCGTCACGCCTGCGGCGTGCCACCTCCCTTTACACAAGGGAGGCTTTGGCGCGTCCTTCTGTTTTTGCGCGGCCGCTCCAATTGCTGCATCCCCATTGACGCGGCTTTGCTTTACCGTTATAGTAAGGGAAAGAAATGCGGGAGGTTGACATATGCTGCATCTGGGGATCGACCTTGGCGGGACGAATGTGGCCGCGGCGGTCGTGGACGACGGCGGGGCGATCGTCGGGCGCGCCGTGCGGCCGACGCCGCGCGGCGCGGGGCTTTCTGCGCTGGCCGACGCGGTGGCGGAGGCCGGGCGCGCGGCGGCGGAAAACGCCGGGGCGGCCATGGCGGATATTTCCGACGCGGGACTCGGCACGCCGGGCGCCGTCCGGCCGGAAACGGGCACGGTCGTCTATTGCAGCACGTTCTCGCTGCATGACGCGCCGCTCGGGCCGGAGAGCGAAACGCGGCTCGGGCTTCCGGTGCGCCTTGTCAACGATGCGGACGCGGCCGCGTGCGGCGAGATGCTCTGCGGCGCAGGGCGCGGCGTGAAAAGCCTCATCGCCGTCACGTTCGGGACGGGCATCGGCGGCGGCATCATCGTAAACGGCCGGCTGCTCACGGGCTGCAACGGCGCGGCCGGCGAGATCGGGCACATGGTCATCCGCGCGGGCGGGAAAAAGTGCGCCTGCGGCCGGCGCGGCTGCTATGAGCGCTACGCCTCGGCCACGGCGCTCATCGAGCGCACGCGCGAGGCCATGGAGGCCGCGCCGGACTCTGCGCTCAATCGGCTCTCCGGCGGGCCGGACGGCGTGACGGGGCGGACGGCGTTTGACGCGGCGGCGCTCGGCGACGCGGCGGCGCGGGATGTCGTGCGCGGCTATCTTGCCGACGTCGCGTGCGGGCTTGTGAACCTCGTGCAGATCTTCCAGCCGGAGCGCATCGTGCTCGGCGGCGGCATCTCAGGGCAGGGCGAGGCGCTGCTCGGCCCCGTCCGTTCCGTGCTCAGCCGCGAGGACTACGCGCGGCACCACACGAAAAGAACCGAGCTCTCCATCGCCGCTCTCGGCAACGATGCAGGGCTCATCGGCGCGGCGCTCATCCGCCGCTTTGACTGAGGAGGATGCTCAATGACGGAACTTCTATCGCTTGGCGCGGCCGCGAAGGCCGCCTCCCGCACGCTGGCGCTGTGCGGAACGAATGAGAAAAACGCGGCGCTCTCGGCCATCGCCGACGCGCTGGAGGCGCGCGCGGACGAGATCCTGTCGGCCAACGCCGGGGACCTGGAAGCGGCCGAGCGCGCCGGGATGCGCGCGAGCCTGCTCGACCGGCTGCGCCTGACGCGCGAGCGCATCGCGTCGGTCGCCGCAGGCGTGCGCGATGTCGCGGCGCAGGACGATCCCATCGGCCGCATGACGGACGTCTCCACGCGGCCGAACGGCCTTGTCATCGGAAGAAAGACCGTGCCGCTCGGCGTTGTGGCCATCATTTACGAGGCGCGGCCGAACGTGACGGTCGACGCCGCGGCGCTGTGCCTGAAGGCGGGCAACGCCGTGATCCTGCGCGGCGGCAAAGAGGCGCTGCGCACCAACTGCGCGCTTGCCGCGCTGATGGAGCAGGCCGTCGAGGCCGCGGGGCTGCCGCGCGGGAGCGTCCAGCTCGTGACGGACACGTCGCACGAGTCGGCCGCGGCGCTGATGGCCATGACGGAGTATGTCGACGTGCTCATCCCGCGCGGCGGCAAGGCGCTCATCGAGCGCACCGTCGCCTCCGCGCGCGTGCCGGTCATCCAGACGGGCTGGGGCAACTGCCACGTCTACGTTGAAAGGTCGGCCGATCTTGCCATGGCGGCGGCCATCATCACCAACGCGAAATGCTCGCGCCCGAGCGTGTGCAACGCGGCCGAGACGCTGCTTGTCGACCGTGCCATCGCAGAAGAATTCCTGCCGATGGCAAAATCGCTGCTCGATGAATACCGCTGCGAGATCCGCGGCTGCCCCGAGACGTGCGCCATCCTGCCGGACGCGGCGGCCGCGACGGACGAGGACTGGGACACGGAATACGGCGACTACATTTTGAGCGTGAAGGTCGTCTCCGGGCAGGACGAGGCCATGGCGCACATCGCCGCGCACTCATCCGGCCACTCGGAGTGCATCGTGACGCGCGACTACTTCGCGGCCGAGCGCTTTTTGAACGAGGTCGACGCCGCGGCCGTCTATGTCAACGCCTCGACGCGCTTCACCGACGGCGGCGAGTTCGGCCTCGGCGCGGAGCTCGGCATCTCGACGCAGAAGCTCCACGCCCGCGGCCCCATGGGCCTTGCCCAGCTCACAAGCACGAAGTTCATCGTCCGCGGCACCGGTCAGGTGCGCTGAGGCGAAGGCAGAAAAAAGCCGCACCCGAGGGTGCGGCTTTTTCAGTTCTTGATGTACTTTTTTCGCTCGTAGCCTTCCTCGTTGCGGTAGTTGTAGCGCGTGTAGTCGTAGCGGGTGTTCTTTTTGAAGTTGAACATCCCGATGAGCACGGCGGCGAGGATGACAAGGCCGATGGGGAACATGTCGATGATGCGCAGGTCGCCCGTGCCGACGATCCGGACGCGCTCGTCGTCCGGGACGGGGAGCGTCGTGCCGGCGATGGCGTCCGCGAGGGCGTCCGCGAGCGTGAAACCGAGGGGTGAATGGTCCACGGCGGGCATGTCGTAGCCGCCGGAGAGCATAAAGCAGCTCGCAGCGAGCGTGTAGACCGTCGCGTTGTCCGTCAGGTCGAGCTTTGTGCCGCCCGATAGCTTGATGGACAAGATCCGGTCGCCCGGGGCGGCGGAGCCGTCGGCTTCGTAGGAAAAGCCGCTCGGCTGGACGAAGCCAGGGTGGCGCGAGCGGTCTAAAATGAGGCAGTCGTCGTCGCCCGTGACGAGGTTCGACACGGCCGTCTCGAGCATCGCCTTGAGCTGCGCGGGCGTCACGCGGGCAAGGCCGGCCTCGCGCTCGGCGGTGAAGACGGCCTGAACGTCGGCCCATGTGACCTCGCCGCCCTGTAAATTGTGCGCGATGTCCGCGCCGTTGACGATGGCGATGTCCGCGCCTGTCTTCTCCCGCAGCGCGTCGGCCGCCGCGTAGCCGAGCGGCTGGCCGGAGATTTCCGCGCCGGGATCGTTCGTCCCGCGCAGCAGATCGGCGACCTCGCCGACAACGTCGTCCGGCGCATAGGCCTGCGCGCCCAGGCTGAGCGCCGCGAAAAGCGAAATCGCCGCCACCCATGCCAGAAATCTTCTCATTGCCCCGCCGTCCTTTTCGTGTTTTCTTCTATTATACACACGTCCGCGGCAAAATCAATGAACCAATTAAAAACAAAGGCCGCCCACCCAAGGGTGAGCGGCCTCTGATTTGAGAAAAGCCTCGCAGAGTTCGCCGGCCGCAGCCGGCGAAAAAAGTCGGAATCGAAATTTCCGGGGGCGTGTACCTCGGAAATTTCTCCCTACAGCCCGCAAGTGTGCGCCCTACGGGCGTGCGCGCAGTCGGGCTGCAATCCAACCGCGGGATAAATGGGCGATGCCCATTTATCCGCGAGAGGGCAGCACCGCCTCAATTTCGCAGACCTGGATGATGTCGCCGTCGAGCGTCTCGCCCCAGACGGCGAACTCCACGACGTGGCGGCCGGCCTCGTCAACGTGCTTGCCGGTGATGTAGCCGTGGCCGATGACGGTGTCGCCCTCGCCGCCGTGACGGGCGGAGAACTTGCCCTTCATGTACGGGACTTTATTCAGCGTCTCTGCGCCGACGGTTTCGGTCTGGAGCTCACGGGAGAACGGGTAGAGCTCCCACTGCAGGCGGGAGAGGTAGCCGTAGTCGCCGATGAAGTTCGTGACGACGCGCGTGAGCAGCAGCGCGGCGTTGTGGTTGTAGAACATCGCGCGCGAGCCGGGGATGTTGCGGCCGCCGTAGTGCAGGGCCGTCTGGTCGAGGTACTGGCCGTACTGGTCGCGGAAGAGCTCGGCCGTGTAGCTCGGGTCGGACAGCTCCTTGCGCGTGAACATGAACTCGATGGGCGCCGGGTTCATGGCGACCATGTGCATGTACGTCAGCGGACCGTCCGAGCATGTGCCGGGGATGGTCGTGCCGACCTCGACGTCCTCCCAGTAGAGCTTCTCGTCGCCGCGGCGGACCTCCTTGGCCCACAGCTCGCGGATGCGGGCGTAGTCGTCGTCGGTCGTGTAGTGGGCGGGCGGGCAGTACGTCGTCCACTCGGCCAGCTGCTCAGACTGGCTCGGCGGCGTGGAGCCGTCGATGATCTTCGAGTAGGCGTCGACCATGTAGTATTTGCCGTCGCACACGCGGTTGCCTGCGTCGTCCTTGCCGACGGAGTGGCTCGTCATGAGCCATTTGCGCACGCGGTCGCCCGGGATGGTGCCGTCGCGCAGCGAGCCCTCGGCGCCGGAGAAGTTGTTGACCTTGTCGCCGGCGTACAGCGGCTTATCGTAGCGGATGTCGCCGCCGATGGCCGTGTAGTAGAAGCGGTCGCCCATGTCGTGCGGGAAGTTCGCGCACGGCGCGGCGCCGTGGCCGCCCATGCCGACGAGGCACGGCAGCGCCGGGCAGCCCGGATGGCCGTGCGCGCGGGCGTACTCGGTGTCGGTGTAGAGCGGGTCGAGCATGTTCCAGCGCTTGTTGTGGTCGACGATCATCTGCTCGGTGAGCGTGATGTCGCCGAGGAAATGGCCGCCGGGATCCTTCTTGTACTGCTCAAACTGCTCGAGGTGCTCGTTGACCTGCGGCTGCTCCCAGTCAAAGTACTCGCCGGGCTGCAGCTTCTGATACTTGTCTGCCATGGTGATCCTCCTTATTGTCGCACAGTTTATCTGCAAATGATGTAATTATTATACCGAAATTTTTGCTGCTTTGAACAGATGGGAAAACTGCCAAACATTTGCCCTGATATTTGGTGAGTTAGCGAAGTTATCCAATCCCGAACAATCTGGGAACAAAACAAAAAAGCGCGCCGCCTGCAAGGCGGCGCGCTTTGGGAAAGCAGGGTCACAGGGTCGCGGCCATGACGGCCTTTATGGTGTGCATCCGGTTTTCGGCCTCGTCAAAGACGACGGACTGCCCGCTCTCAAAGACCTCGTCGGTGACCTCAAGCTCCGTCAGGCCGTACTTGGCGTAGATCTCGCGGCCGATGCCCGTGCCCTGATCGTGGAAGGCGGGCAGGCAGTGCATGAAGATGGCGCCGGGCTTGGCCTTTTCCATGACGGCGCGGTTGACCTGATACGGCAGCAGGTCGGCGATGCGCTCGGCCCAGACCTCCGGAGCCTCGCCCATGGAGACCCACACGTCCGTGTAGATGACGTCCGCGCCGGCCGCGGCCGCGGCGACGTCGTCCGTGAGCAGGATGGAGCCGCCGGAGGCGAGCGCGTAGCCATTGCACTCGCGCACGAGCTCGGCGTTCGGCTGGTAGCGCTTCGGCGCGCAGGCGGCAAAGTCGAGGCCGAGCTTGGAGCAGGCGACCATGAGCGAATTGCCCGTGTTGTAGCGCGCGTCGCCGAGGTAGCACAGCTTCACGCCGCGGAGCCTGCCGAGGTGCTCGCGGATCGTGAGCAGGTCGGCGAGCATCTGCGTCGGGTGGAACTCGTTCGTCAGGCCGTTCCAGACCGGGACGCCGGCGTACCTGGCCAGCTCCTCGACGATCTGCTGGCCGTAGCCGCGGTATTCGATGCCGTCGAACATGCGGCCGAGGACGCGCGCGGTGTCGCGGATGGACTCTTTTTTGCCGATCTGCGAGCCGGTCGGCTCCAGATACGTCACCTGCATGCCCATGTCGTGCGCGGCCACCTCGAACGCGCAGCGCGTGCGCGTGCTCGTCTTTTCAAAAATGAGCGCGATGTTCTTCCCGCGCCAGTGGTCGACGGGGATGCCGGCTTTCTTCTTCGCCTTCAGGTCGGCGGCCAGATCGATGAGGC
This sequence comes from uncultured Oscillospiraceae bacterium, assembly GCA_934589675.1. Classification (GTDB taxonomy): domain Bacteria; phylum Bacillota; class Clostridia; order Oscillospirales; family Oscillospiraceae; genus CAKTOF01. The sequence goes on along the minus strand of CAKTOF010000001.1, from coordinate 209,480 downwards.
TCGTGATCTCGTCCGGCGTGAAATCGCGCAGCGTTAAAAAGTTTTTTCCCTTGAGATCCATGCAGATCGTCCCCCTGACGGCACGCAGCGGCGTGCCGGTAAATTTTTTCCTACATTATAGCGAAAAAGCGCGCCCGCGGCAAGAGCGCGGGTGCGCAAAATGAAAATTTTACTTCTCAATCCTGCAAAAAGCCCGCCGAAGCTGCGGCTCCGGCGGGCGGGGATCACAGGACGTGATAGATCGTCACCGGGCGGCCGCCGGTGTTGTATTCCATGTCGACCGTCACCTCGCCGAGCGTGGTCAGGTGGTTCATATACCGGCGCACGGACACAACGGACAGCCCCGTGCCCTTGGAGATCGTCTCGTTCGTCAGGCGCTGGGCGCCGCGCGAGCGATTGATGAAGTCGCGGATGAGTCGCAGCGTCGGCCCCTGAATGCCCTTTGCGGCGACGGAGGGCGCCTGTGCGCTCATCGTCGGCAGCACGGTGTCGATCTCGACCTGAGAGAGCGCGCCGTCCGACTCGAGCAGCTTGCGCTGGCGCAGGAACAGCGACGCGGCCTGACGAAGGCGCGCCTCGTCAAACGGCTTGACGAGATAGTCCAGCGCGCCGAGCAGGCGGGCGCGGTGGAACGTCGCGGGCGAGTTCATGGCGCTCACGACAATGACGTCGACGGGCACCTCGCGGCTGCGGATGACGGAAAGCAGCTCCAGACCGTTCATGTCGGGCAGCTTGAGCGCGAGGATGATAAGCTCGACCGGCGTCTGCTCGAGCGTGGCCAGCGCCTCGGCTCCGTCGCGGCAGACGGCGACAACGTGCAGATCGCCGCTGCGCTCCATCCACAGCTTATCAATGTTGGCGACCATCGGATCGTCTTCAACGATCAGTACCTGATACATGGACAGCCTCTCCTTGATGAAAAAATGAAATTGAATTGCAGATTTTTTCTTCTGGTATTATTTTACCGCCTTCTTCCTACTTTTTCAACTTAAAAAGAAGAAAGATTGAGATTTTTGGCACTTTTGACGGAATGATTTGAATGTAAATGCTGTATTGAATGAATAAAATATGGAATCGCGTGAATAAAATCAGCGCTTGCACATTGTTCTCCGACTTGCTACACTGAGAAATGATAAAAGGAGGCGTTTCCCATGGAGAGACTTGACGAGATCCTGGCCATCGCGGCGGAGCTGGGGTTCTCACATTGCGGCGCGCTGGATCCGAAGGCGCTCTCATTTCGCCCGGAGGTGCGCGCGATGTGCGAGGAAAACCGCTGCGGGCACTATGCCAGGACGTGGACGTGTCCGCCCGGCTGCGGGACGCTCGAGGACATCACCGCGCGCGCCGCGCGCTATACGGGCGGTGTCATCGTCCAGTCGACGGGCGAGCTGGAGGACAATTTCGACGTGGAGACCATGCTCGAGACGGGCAAGCTGCAGGCCGAGCGCTTTGACGCGCTGGTGCCGCGCGTGCGCGCGCTGTTTCCGGACTGCCTGCCCATGAGCGCCGGCGGGTGCGAGCGCTGCCGCCCGTGCAGCTATCCGGACGCGCCGTGCCGCTTCCCGCTGCTCGCATTTCCGTCCATGGAGGCCTACGGCCTCATTGTGGCGGACGTGTGCCGCGATTCGAGCATGGAGTACTATTACGGGCCGGGCACGATCACATACACGTCGTGCATTCTGTTGGGGGCGGTGGAATGACGGTCACGATCCTAGGCGCGGGCGCGCCCGTCGCCGTGCAGGCTGAGCCGGGGCAGACGCTCCTTGACATCCTGCGCGCGGCGCACGCAGCGCCGGATGCGCCATGCGGCGGGAACGGAACGTGCGGCCGCTGCCGCGTGCGCGTTTCCGGCGCGGTCAGCGCGCCGGAGGATGCAGAACAGGCGGCCGTGCGGGACGGCGATCGGCTGGCCTGCCGCTGCCGCGCGGTGGGAGATTGCACCGTGACGCTCAGCCGCGCGGACGCGGATGTCATCTGCACGGACGGCGCGGGGCGCGCGTTCCCCGTCACAAAGCGGCCGGGCCTCGGCGCGGCCGCCGACATCGGCACGACGACGGTCGTCGTCTATTTATACGACCTTGAAACCGGCGCGCGCCTTGCCCATGCGAGCGCGCCGAGCGCGCAGAGGATGTACGGCGCGGACGTCATCTCGCGCGTGAGCTTCTGCGACAGCCGCCCGGACGGGCTGGAGCTGCTCGCCGCGGCTGTGCGGGAGCAGCTGCGCGCGCTGCTGGATGAGACGCTCAGGAAGGCGCGCCGCGAGGCCGGAGAGCTTGCGCAGGCGTGCATTGCGGGCAACACGGTCATGCTGCACATCCTGTGCGGGCTGGACCCGCACTCCATCGCTGTCGCGCCGTTCACGCCGAAGAGCCTGTTCGGCCAGTCGGTGCCGGGCGGCACGATCGGCCTGCCGGACGTGCCGGTGCTGCTGTGCCCGTGCGTGGCGGGCTATGTCGGCGGCGACATCACAGCCGGGCTGCTCGCCTCCGGTGCGGCGGCGGACGCGGGGCCGTGCCTGTTCCTCGACGTCGGCACGAACGGCGAGATGGCGCTCTGCCGCGGCGGGCGCATCGTCACATGCGCGACGGCGGCCGGGCCGGCGTTTGAGGGCGCGGAGATCTCGTGCGGGATCCCGGCGCGCGCCGGCGCCATCGACCGTGTGTGGCTGGCAGATGGACGGGTGCAGATCTCCGTCCTCGGCGGCGGCGCGGCTGCGGGCGTGTGCGGCTCGGGGCTTTTAGACGCGCTGGCCGTCATGCTGGAGCTCGGCGCGGTCGACGAGACCGGCCGCCTCCTGCCGCCGGACGAGACGACGGCGGCGGCGCGGGCGCATGTGTCCGTGTCGGACGGCGGCGTGGAGTTTTTCCTCGCGCCCGGCGTGAGTGTCAGCGCCGCGGACGTGCGCGCGCTCCAGCTCGCCAAGGCGGCGGTCGCGGCGGGCATCGAAACGCTGCTCGGGCAGATGGGCGTGGCGGCGGAGGAGCTGACGGCGCTCTATCTTGCCGGCGGCTTCGGCAACTACCTCCGGCCGGAGAGCGCCGCGCGCATCGGATTGTTCCCGGCCTGCCTTGTGCCGCGCGTCGTCCCCTGCGGCAACAGCGCCGGCGCCGGCGCGGCCGCTGCGCTGTGCTCGGACGATGCGCGCCGGGCGCTGGCGGCCATCGCACAGCGCGCGGAATATCTTGAGCTGTCCGGCCGCGCGGACTTTTCCGAGGCGTACATCGACGCCATGGAGCTGCCGGAGGCGTAGACGCGCGAGGCAAGGATCACAAAGCCCCGCCCTGCAATGCAGGGCGGGGCATATTGCGTTTTGGCGCGGTCAGATCTGCATGGCCGCGTCGAAGGCGGTGCGGTTGCAGATGCGGACGTTCTTGGCCTGGAAGCAGTCGCCAAGCTTGAAGAAGATCGGCGCGCAGTCGCGGAACGACTCGGCCAGAGCGGTGCGGGAGCGCATACCGGCGGAGAAGACGACGGTGTCGCAGTCGACGAACTTCTCCTCGCTGCATGCGTCGCGGTAGCCGACGCGCGTGCCGCTCTCATCCTGAACGATCTGCGTGACGGCGCAGGACGTGTGGACGGTGCAGGCCTTCGGCACGCGGTCCATGAGCGCCAGCTGCGGGGCGTAGGCCGACGCCATGGCCAGCTCCGGCAGCATCTCGACGACGGTGACGTCCTTGCCGCTCTCGGCGAGGTACAGAGCCGTCTCGCAGCCGACCTCGCCGCCGCCGATGACGACGACGCGCTTCCCGACCTCATCCGTATGGCCGAAGCAGGGCTCGGCCGTCGTGACGCAGGGCAGGTCATGGCCGGGGATCGGGATGATGACCGGGTCGGAGCCGACGGCCGCGAAGACGACGTCGTAGTTTTCCTTTGCGATCATCTCCGGCGTGGCCTCGACGCCGAGCTTGACCTTGACGCCGAGCTTTTCGACCATGTGCTTGTCGTACTCGAGCGTGTCATTGAGGGCATACTTGAACGAGCAGTGGCGCGCGAAGACGATCTTGCCGCCGAGCTCGTCGGCCTTTTCGTAGATCGTGACGTCGTGGCCGCGCTTGGCCGTGTAGATGGCGCCCGCCATGCCGGCCGGGCCGCCGCCGATGATGCCGACGCGCTTGGGCGTCGTCGTGGCGGGGATGAACTGGTCGAGAATGTACTCGCGGCCGACCTTCGGGTTGGCAGAGCAGCCGAACTCCATCTCCATGTCGTAGCTCAGGCAGAAGAAGCACTTCAGGCAGGGGATGATCTCGTCCTCGCGGCCGTCGCGCGCTTTGTTGACGCAGTCGGCGTCGGCGATGGTGCCGCGGGCCATGGCGACGAGGTCGGCCTTGCCGGAGGCGAGCGTCTGCTCGATGAGCTCCGGACGCTGGAACGCGCCGAGCGTGAGCACCGGGATCTTGATGCCGGACTTCTTGACGGCCTCGGCAAACTCGACGTTGCAGCCGGGCTGATAGAACTCGACCGGGTGCATCCGGGTCTGGGTGATGTCCTCCATGACGGTGCCGCAGGAGACGTGGGCGATGTCGATCTTGTCCTCGACGCGGCGGAGGAAGTCGACACAGTCTTCAACATGGCCGCCCTGCGGGACGAGCTCGTCGCCGGAGACGCGGACCTCGATCGGCACCTTCGGACCGATGGCCTCGCGGATGGCGTCGATGATCATCATCGGGAAGCGCGCGCGGTTCTCCGGCGAGCCGCCGAATTCGTCCGTGCGCTGGTTCGACCACGGGGAGAGGAACTGGCCGAGGAACGTGCCGTGGCCGAAGTGCAGCATGATCATGTCAAAGCCGACCTTCACGGCGAGCTTGGCGGCCTCAGCGTAGTCGTTGGCCATCTTTTTCATCGCCCAGAGCGGCATGGCCGGCAGCTCCTCGCCGGTCTCCTCATCGGTCTCGCCGCTGACGGACCAGAAGTACTCGTTGCCGTTTTCGTCGCGGTCTTCGCGGAAGAAGCACAGAAGCTCGATGGAGATCTTCGCGTCGAAGAAGTGGACGGCGCTCGTCAGGCGGTACCAGTAGTTGAGGTAGCGCGTCTGGAAGATATTCGGGTCGGAGTGGATGGGATCGGGGTGCTCGAAGCCGAGCAGGTTCATGTTCTGCGCGGAGAATGTGATGCAGGCGGCGCCGCCGCGGGCCTTCTCGCGGTAGTGCGCGATGATGGCGTCGTTCGGGTACGGCTCGCCGGCCGCGAGCAGGTGGACGCCGGTCGGGGCGGTCCAGATGCGGTTTTTGAAGACCACATTGCCCTTGCCGATGGTGATCGGGCTGAACATCGTCGGGTATTTCTTGTTCATAGTCGGCTCCTTTTTGCTTGGCCGTCAGAGTATCCGCGCCGATCCGGTTTTGCCGGGCATATTTGGCGGCGGGCTGCGTTATCCTCGCTCGACGGGCACAAAGCCCGCCTTCGCTCGTCTGCCTTGCCCGTCACCAAATCTGCTCCGGCAAAACACCGGAAGCTGCTTGCGCCGTTTTCGGCGCGTGGCGTGCGGATCGTCACGGATACTCTGAAGGCTGATTTTTCGTTTTTATTACAGCTTGATTATAAGAAAAGATTTTGGGGGTTGCAAGACATTTTTCTTGGCGGCGCTCCATGCGGATGCGGCGGATGAAGAGGGGAGAAGCGGCCGCAGAAAGCGCGCGGGAGCGCGGGTTTTCGGCGCAGGGCACGTGCGGGCGCGCGCAAAAGCCCGATGGGGGCGCTCCGTCCGGACGCAGCGGGCAATCCGGAAAACGCCGCCGTGCTGCACACGACGGCGTGATTCCGATTTTTCATGAAGAAATGGTGCGGTGATTAGAGATCGTTGATCTCACGCACATAGTGGCAGGCCACGAAGTGGTTCGGCAGGACCTCCTCCAGCTTCGGCTGCTCCTTGTGGCAAAGCGTCTTTGCGTACGGGCAGCGGTTGGCGAAGCGGCAGCCGGGCTTCGGGTTGACCGGGCTCGTCAGCTCGCCCTGCATGATGACGCGTTTCTTCTCCAGATGGATGTTCGGGATCGGAATGGCGCTCATGAGGCCCTTGGTGTACGGGTGCAGCTGAAGCTCGAAGAGCGTATCAGCCGGGCACTTTTCGACCATGGAGCCGACGTACATGACGAGGATGTCGTTGGAGATGTGCTTGACGACGGACAGGTCATGCGTGACGAAGATGTACGTCAGGCCCTGCTCCTCCTGCAGATCCTGCAGAAGGTTGAGGATCTGCGCCTGAATGGAGACATCCAGCGCGGAGACCGGCTCGTCGCAGACGATGAACTTCGGGTTGAGCGCGAGAGCGCGCGCGACGCCGATGCGCTGGCGGCGGCCGCCGTCGAGCTCGTGCGGGTAGGCGTAGGCGAGGCGCTGGGCCAGACCGACGGTGTCCATGAGCTGCGCGACGCGCTTGTCGAGGTCGGCCTTGTTCTTGAAGACGTGGTACGTCTCAAGCGGGTCGGCGATGAGCTCCTTGACACAGTAGCGCGGGTTGAGCGAGGAGAACGGATCCTGGAAGATGATCTGCATGTCCTTGCGCAGCTCCTTGCGCTCTTTGCCCTTTGCCTGCGTGATGTCCTCGCCGCGGAAGAAGATCTTGCCGTCCGTCGCGTCGAGCAGGCCGAGCACGGTACGGCCGAGCGTCGACTTGCCACAGCCGGACTCGCCGACGACGCCGAGCGTCTTGCCCTCGTCGATGGTAAACGAGACATCGTCGACCGCGTGCAGGAAGCCTGCCGGGGTCTTGAAATATTTTTTCAGGTGTTCAACTCTAATCAGTTCGCTCATGCTTCAGCGCCTCCCTTTCCGCCATATTTGAGGCAGCGCACGAAGTGGCCCGGCGTCAGCTCGACGGTCTCGGGATGGTACTTGGCGCAGTCCTCGGTCGCCTGCTTGCATCTGGGATGGAATTTGCATCCCTTCGGCAGATTGGCGGGGTCAGGCATCAGGCCCTCGATGGGCTGGAGACGGTGAACGTCCTTGTCAAGGCTCGGCAGCGAGCCGAACAGGCCCTCGGTGTACGGATGAGCCGTGCGGTCGAAGATGTCCTCGAGCGAGCCGTACTCGACGACCTCGCCGGCGTACATGATGGCGACCTTGTCGCACGTCTCGGCGACGACGCCGAGGTCATGCGTGATGAGCAGCATGGCCGAGTCGAACTCCTTTTTCAGGTCGTTCATCATCTCGAGCACCTGCGCCTGAATGGTGACGTCGAGCGCGGTCGTCGGCTCGTCGGCCAGCAGGAGCTTCGGCGAGCAGGCAAGCGCCATGGCGATGACGACGCGCTGCTTCATGCCGCCGGAGAACTGGTGCGGATACTCGCGGCCGCGCTCGGCCGGGATGCCGACAAGCTCGAGCATCTCCGACGCCTTCTTGATGGCGTCGGCCTTGGACATATCCGAGTGGATGCGCAGGCCCTCGGCGATCTGGTCGACGACGCGGATGATCGGGTTCAGGGCGGTCATCGGATCCTGGAAGATCATGGAGATCTCGTTGCCGCGGATGTCGCGCACCTCGTGATCGTTCATCTTCAGGATGTCCTGACCCTTGTAGATGATCTCGCCGGACTTGTAGCGGCCGACGGTGTCGCTGATGAGGCGGAGAATGCCGAGCGCGGTGGTCGTTTTACCGGCGCCGGTCTCGCCGACGAGGCCGAGGGTCTCGCCCTTTTCGATCGACAGCGAGACGTCGTTGACGGCGCGGACCGTCTCTTCGCGCGTCTCGAAGTGGATCGTCAGATTTTTGATTTCAAGCAAAGCCATAGTTTCTCCTCCTCCCGCTTAGTCCTTGAGCTTCGGATCCATCGCGTCGCGCAGACCGTCGCCGAGCACGTTGAAGCCGAACAGCGTAAGGAAGATGGCGATGCCGGGGAACGTCGCAAGCGGCCAGAAGTCGCGGATGTACGTGCGGCCGGCGGTCATGATGGAGCCCCACTCGGCCGTGGGCGGCTGAACGCCGAGGCCGATGAACGAAAGGCCGGAGATGGACATGATGGCCATGCCGACGCGCAGCGAGATGTCGACGATGAGCGGCGCGAGGCAGTTGGGCATGATCTGATGGAACAGAACGCGCATGCTGCCCGAGCCGGTGGCGATGGCGGCCTCGACGTACTCCTGATCGCGGATGGACAGGATCTGCGCGCGCAGGATTCGCACGCCCATTGGGATGCCGGAGATCGAGATGGCAAGAGCCGTATTGAACGTGCCGGTGCCGAGCGCCGCCTGAATTGAGACGGCCATCAGGATCTGCGGGATGGCCATGAGAATGTCGGTCAGGCGCATGATGAGCGTCTCGACCCAGCCGCCGAAGTAGCCGGCGAACGCGCCGAGGATGACGCCGATGACCGTGGAGATGACGAGGGAGATGAGGGCGACCAGCAGCGAGGTGCGGGCGCCGTAGATGATGCGCGAGAGCAGGTCGCGGCCGAAGTTATCCGTACCGAGCAGGTGCTCCTTGCTCGGCCAGGCAAGACGGTTTGCGATGTCCTGCACGGTGTAGTCGTAGGGCGCCAGGAAATTGGCGAAAACGGCCACAAGGATCAGGAAGATAACGATGACAAGACCGACAACGGCCAGCTTATCGCGCATGAGGCGCTTGAAGACGTCGCCCCATTGGCTGTGCTTTTCGATGCGCTCGCCTTCGATGGTTTTTGCTTTTGCCATTTATGCCACCTCCTGAGCTGCCGGCTTCGGCTCTTCTTCTTCTTTTTTCTTCTTCTTGCCGCTGGTGTACTGCGCCTTGATGCGCGGATCGATGAACGCATAGGCCAGGTCGACCACGAGGTTCATGATGCAGACGGTGATGGAGATGACAAGAATGCCCGACTGGACGACGGGGTAGTTCTTCGACGAAATGGCCGTGTTCATCAGCGTGCCGAGACCCGGGACGGAGTAGATCGTCTCGACGAGGATGGAGCCGCCCATGATCATGGACAGCTGCGAGCCGATGACCGTGATGACCGGGATGAGGCCGTTCTTGAGCGCATGGCGGCGCGTGACGGCCGACTGCTTGAGGCCCTTGGCGCGCGCGGTGCGGATGTAATCCTGACGGATGACCTCCAGCATGGAAGAACGCGTCATACGCGCGACGGACGCGATCGGGCCGATGGCCAGCGAGAAGACCGGCAGGACCCAGCCCTTCCACGAGTCAAGACCCGAGGCAGGGAACCAGCCGAGCTTGAGTGAGAATATGATGATCGACATGAGCGCGACCCAGAAGTTTGGCAGCGCAGCCAGAATGATCGTGCCGATACGGATCACGTAGTCGTACACGCCGCCCTGATGCGTTGCCGCCAGAACGCCCAGCGGGATCGCAATAAAGATGGACGAGAGAACGCCCCAGATACCGATCTTCAGCGTGTTCGGAAGACGCTCGATGATCTCATCGGAGACCGCGCGCTTGGAGGTATAGGACGTGCCGAGGTCGAATCTGGTGACGATGCCCCACACATATGTGACATACTGCACCAGGAACGGCTTGTCCAGACCGAGCTCTGCCTCTTTCCTGTCGTACTGCTCCTGCGTATAGTTGGAGCCGAGCAGGTTGACGACCGGGTCGCCGGGCGTAAAGTGGTTGATCGTAAAGACCAAGAACAGAACGCCGAGGAGGACCGGAATCATCCAGAGGATTCGTTTGATTACGTACTTAACCAAATTTCACACACCACCCATGGTAAAATTTTGGGCCGGCACCCGCCGGTCGCTTGGATCTATATTCAAAAGGCCGTTCGGCCCTTCTCACCGTTTTTCGCCCGGAATAACGGCCAAACGCGGAACCGGCGCCCCGGCTGTCCGGCCGGTTCTGGTCCCGCGACGTACTTGTGTTAGCGCACAAATCTGCGTGTGTGGGCTTGTAGAATCTACACAGAAGCGCAATTCCTGCTGTTTTTGTTGTGATTCTGTCCAATTCAGGCATGACTCCCGTTAGAAACAATATACATCATAGATAAAACGATGTCAATTCGATTTTTTTGTATACACCTAAAGGCTGCGGAAGCTCTGGGCAAAAAAAGGGCGGCACTGCTTCGTGCTCCGAACAGGCTGGAAACCGCGCAATCCGGCGCAAATACAGGGATTTTGCCGCAGCGGCGCACATGCCGGGCACGGTTTGCGATGGAATTGTTGTTGTTGATTTTTTCCGAAAACCGGCAAAAATCATGACGAAATCCTGCCTGTTTCGCCGAGCAGGTGCGTCTTGCAATCAGCGGGGTTTTATTTTATATTGTTATTGTATTTTCTCCCGTCCCAACTTATGAGAAATTGAGGTGATCCCAAGTGGCGCATTCCTTCTTCGGGGGCGTTCACCCAGACGACCGCAAGCAGCTCGCCTGCGACTGTCCGATCGGTCCCTACGTTCCCCGGCAGGTCGTCATCCCCATGTCCCAGCACATTGGCGCGCCGTGTCAGCCGCTCGTCAAAAAGGGCGACACGGTGACGGTGGGGCAGAAGATCGGCGACAACACAGGGCTGTGCGTGCCGGTCCACGCGTCCGTGTCCGGCACGGTGGCCGCGGTGGAGCTCCGGCCGCACACGTCCGGCGTTCCGGTCATGAGCGTCGTCATCGACAGCGACGGGCTGGACACGCCGTGTCCCGACCTGACGCCGCGCGAATCAATCGACGGCCTTACGGCCGAGGAGCTCATGGACATCATCCATGAGGCCGGCATCGCCGGCATGGGCGGCGCGACGTTCCCGGCGCACGTGAAGCTCTCGTCCGGCATCGGCAAGGTCGACACGCTGATTCTCAACGCGTCGGAGTGCGAGCCGTACATCACGGCCGACGACCGGCTGCTGCGCGAGACGCCGGAGCGCGTCGTCGGCGGACTGCGCGTGCTCATGCGGATCTTTGAGCTGGGTCGCGCCTACATCGGCATCGAGGACAACAAGCCCGAGGCCATCCGCTCGCTGCAGAACCTGCTCGGTTCCGGCTCGGGCATCGAGCTGTGCGTGCGCAAAACGCGCTACCCGCAGGGCGCGGAAAAGCAGCTCATCCAGTCCATCACGGGCCGCCTCGTCCCGCCGGGCGGGCTGCCGGCGGCCGTGGGCTGCGCCGTGTTCAACGCCGCGACGGCCGCGGCCGTGTATGACGCGGTCTATCTGGGCCGGCCGCTCACGCACCGCGTCGTGACCGTGACGGGCGAGGCCGTGAAGCGGCCGGGCAACTATCTCGTGCCCATCGGCACGCGCTTTTCCGACCTCATTGAGGCGTCCGGCGGCTTCAGGACCCCGGCGTACAAGGTTCTCTCCGGCGGCCCGATGATGGGCATGGCGCAGGCGGGGCTCGACGTGCCGGTGTCCAAGGGCACGAACGCCATCACCTGCCTGGACGACACGGCGTGGAAGGGCGAAAAGACGCCGCACTGCATCCGCTGCGGCCGCTGCATGGACGCCTGCCCGATGCATCTGATGCCGCTGTACCTCTATAAGTACGAGCGCGCGGACAATCTGGAGGGCCTGACGAAGAAAAACGTCACCGACTGCATCGAGTGCGGCTGCTGCGCCTACGTCTGCCCGGCGGGCATCCCGCTCGTGCAGAGCTTCAAAAACGCCAAGCAGAAGCTGCGCGATGCCGCAGCGAAGAAATAAGGAGGCGCGATCATGGACGAAAAGAATTTAACCCTGTCCGTCTCGCCGCACGCCCACGCGGGGGACTCGACGCGCTCTGTCATGCTCGACGTCATCATCGCGCTCATGCCGGCGCTCATCGGGTCGGTGTATTTCTTCGGCTTCCGGGTGCTCATGGTGTGCCTTGTGTCGGCCGGCGCGTGCGTGTTTTTTGAGTGGGGCTACCGCAGGCTCATGAAAAAGGACTGCACGGCGGGCGATCTGTCGGCCGTCGTGACGGGATTGCTGCTCGCGTTCGTGTGCCCGGTCACCATCCCGTACTGGACGCTCATCATCGGCGACTTCTTCGCCATCATCGTCGTCAAGCAGCTCTTCGGCGGCATCGGGCAGAACTTTATGAACCCGGCGCTCGCCGCGCGCGCGTTCCTGTTTTCCTGGCCGGTCATCATGGCCACATGGGTCGCGCCCGGGACGGCGCTTTCCATCTTCGGCTCGAACGTGGACGCCGTGACGGTCGCAACGCCGCTTGCCCGCATGAAGACGGGGCTTGCGCCGGGCGTGACGATGTTTGACCTCTACGTCGGCACGACGGGCGGCTGCCTGGGCGAGACGTCGGCCGTGCTGCTGCTGCTCGGCGGCGTGTATCTCTACATGCGCGACGTCATCTCCGCGCGCATCCCGGTGTCGTTCCTCGGCACGGTCGCGCTCATCGCGTTCTTGTTCCCGCGCGGCGGCAACGCGCGCATGGACTGGATGCTCTGGCAGCTGTGCTCCGGCGGCGTCATCCTCGGCGCCGTGTTCATGGCGACGGACTATGTCACCTCGCCCGTCACGAAGTGGGGTCAGGTGATCTACGGCATCGGCTGCGGCGCGCTGACGATGTTCATCCGCTACTTCGGCTCCTACGCCGAGGGTGTGTCGTATGCGATTCTCATCATGAACGTCTGCGCGTGCTTCCTAGACCGCGTCGGCGTGCCGAAGCGCTTCGGCTATGTCAAGCCGGAGAAGGTGAAAAAGGCGAAGGGAGGCGACGGGGATGCAGTCTAAGGGCTATGTGCTCCGCCTGACGGCGACGCTGTTTGCCATCACGCTCGTCGTCTCGGCGCTGCTTGGTCTTGTCAACGCCGTCACGAAGGAGCCGATCGCCGAGGCGAACGCGAAAAAAACGCGCGAGGCCATGGCGGCCGTTCTGACGTTTGACGACTATTCGGCCGTGGACTTCACGGACGAGACAGGCCTTGTCACGGACGTGTGGCAGGCGACAGAGGCCGGCCAGCCGTGCGGTTATGTCATGCAGGTGAAGCCGAGCGGCTTCGGCGGGACGATCACGCTCATCGTCGGCGTCGATCCAGACGGCAAATGCACCGGCGTGTCCGTCGTCAGCCACTCCGAGACGAGCGGCCTCGGCGCGAACGCCGCGGCAAAGACCTCCGTCGGCGAAGCGTTCCGCGGCCAGTTTGTCGGAGCGTCCGGCGCGCTTGCCGTCACGAAGGACGGCGGCACGATCGACGCGCTCACGGGCGCGACCGTGACGAGCCGCGCCGTCACAAACGGCGTCTCGGCCGCGCTCTCTTGCGCCGCGGCGCTCATGAGCTAAGGAGGTCGGCGGCATGAATTTCAAAAAACAGCTCAAAGAGGGTCTTCTGACCCAGAACCCCGTGCTCGTGCAGCTTCTTGGCATGTGCTCGACCATGGCCATCACGACGTCGCTCTTCAACGGCCTCGGCATGGGCGTCTCGGTCACGGCCATCCTCATCTGCTCGAACATCGTCATCTCGCTGCTGCGCAAGGTCATCCCGGACAAGATCCGCATCGCGGCGTACATTGTCGTCATCGCGGGCTTTGTCACGATGGTCGACCTGCTCATTCAGGCGTTCGTTCCGGCGCTGGCGGACTCGCTCGGCGTGTTCATCCCGCTCATCGTCGTCAACTGCATCATTCTCGGCCGCGCCGAGGCGTTTGCCTCGAAGAATTCCGTCGGCGCCGCCGCGGTGGACGGCCTGACGCAGGGCATCGGCTACACGGCCGCGCTGCTCGTGATGAGCATCGTGCGCGAGCTGCTCGGCGCGGGCACGTTCGGTGCGGGCGTCTTCAACGGCGGCGAGGGCTACCGCATCATCCCGGAGGGCTATCCTGCCATGCTCATCATCCTGCCGTTCGGCGGCTTCCTGGCGCTCGGCGTGCTCATCGCGGCCGTGCAGTACTTTACGAACAAGGCCAAGCAGAAGGAGGGCGCGAAATGAGTTTGACAGGGCTTTTCTCCATCGCGCTCGGCGCGATCCTCATCGAGAACTTCATCTTTTCGCAGTTCCTCGGCATCTGCCCGTTCATGGGCGTGTCCAAGCGGACGGATACGGCGCTCGGCATGGGTCTTGCCGTCACGTTCGTCATGGGCGTGGCGTCGGCCGTGACGTGGGCGGTGAACCACTTCTTCCTCGACCCGGCCACGAGCGTGCTCAGCGCGGATCTGCGGTTCATGCAGACCGTCGTGTTCATCCTCGTCATCGCGGCGCTCGTGCAGCTCGTCGAGATGTTTTTGCAGAAGGTGCTGCCCGCGCTCTATGAGGCGCTCGGCATCTATCTGCCGCTCATCACGACCAACTGCGCCGTGCTTGGCGTGGCGCTGCTCAACATCCAGAACGGCTACAATTTCATCGAGTCCGTCGTCTACGGCGTCACGGGCGGCCTCGGCTTCCTGCTGGCCATCGAGCTGTTCGCCTCCGTGCGCGAGCGCATGGAGGGCTGCGAGTGCCCGAAGTGCTTTGAGGGCTTCCCCATCGCGCTCATCGCGGCCGGACTCATCGCGCTGGCGTTTATGGGCTTTTCCGGCCTGCGTGTGTTCGGGTAAGGAGGGGACGAAATGGATATGACGATTCTGTACGCCATCGGCGTTCTCTCCGTGCTCGGCCTGCTGTTCGGGCTTGTGCTGGCGCTGGCGTCGAAGGTGTTTTACGTCCCGAAGGACGAGCGGCTTGAGCCGATGACGGCCGCGCTGCCCGGTGCAAACTGCGGCGGCTGCGGCTATGCCGGCTGCGAGGCGTATGCCAAGGCCGTCATCGCCGGCGAGGCCGAGATCGGCAAGTGCGCCTCCGGCGGCAGCGAGGCCGCGGCGAAAATGGCCGCGATCATGGGCGTCGAGGCCGTCGAGGTCGCCCGGCAGGTCGCGTTCGTGCACTGCACGGGCACTGGCCGGGCGTGGAAGGCCGACTATGTCGGCATCGCCGACTGCGGCGCGGCCATGCGCCTTGCCGGCAACGGCCCGCTTTCGTGCGGCTTCGGCTGCCTCGGCTTCGGCAACTGCGTGCGCGCGTGCCAGTACGGCGCCATCGCCGTTGTGGACGGCCGCGCCGTCGTCGACGCGGAAAAGTGCAGCGGATGCCTTGCCTGCGCGGCCGCGTGCCCGCGGCACATCATCTCCGCCGTGCCGTATGGGGCGAACACGGCCGTCGGCTGCGCCAACCGCGACAAGGGCGTTCAGGCGAAAAACGCCTGCGACGAGAGCTGCATCGCCTGCCGCCTGTGCGAGCGCGCGTGCGAGCACGACGCCATCCACGTCGAGGGCAACGTCGCCGTCATCGACTACGAAAAATGCACCGGCTGCGGAAAATGCGCCGAGAAGTGCCCCAGACACGCCATCTGCTTCACGGGCGAGACGGTTCAGATCGAGCAATAACGAAAAGCACGGGGCGCGCTGCCAAAAGCAGCGCGCCCCATTTGCCCCGGTGGGAGAAATGGCCCCGCCGGGGCTTTTTTTGCTTTGCAAAAGCATAGCAAGATCAGAAATGTACCATTTCCTCGCCGTCAGCGGGGCGACCGGAAATGGTGCACAAAAGCTTCATGTGTCGGCATTGGAAGATTATCGTGGCGCCGCGTACATGCATGAAGTTTTATGTCCTCGGGGCCGGATCGCCCGAAAAATGCCGGAGAATGTATGCAAGCAGGATCTTTTCCGCGGAGGAGAGATAGTGCGGCTTGCGGCTGTAGAGCGTGTGGGAGATCGTCGAATCCAGATCGTCGAAGGACGCGGTGCACAGGCAGCGGGACTGGAGCAGGTAGTTGTTGCGGACGCTCCCGGATGTCAGGATGCCGATGCAGCCGCCCTGCGCGACAGCCTCCATGACGCTCTCGCTGTCGCCGTAGCGCAGGATGCGGTTGGATTGGCCCGCGCGCTGCCAGAAGATCGTATTCTCCATCGGCTCGTCGTTCATGGGGATGGCGATGGTCTCGCCGCGCAGCTTGTCGATCGAGATGCTGCCGCCGCCGGCGAGCGGGTGATCGGGGCGAAGGTAGGCGATGAAGTGGTCGGAATACAGCGTGCGTTCGTCCCAGTGGGCGCTGCGCATATCCCGCTGCGGCTGCGGATTGTCCGATACGGTGGGCGTAATGATGATATTCTGCTTGCAGCTGTCTTTCTTTTCAGGGAAGTAGCGGTCGATGCTCTGGTAGATGTTGATGTTGGGATACATCTCCCGAAACGTGACAAGCACCTCACGCAGGATGCCGGAAAAGCCGATCTCGCTGTTGTTGATGATGTAGACGGCCGCCGAATCCGGCAGAGCCTTGTCCTGGCCGATCCAGCGGTCGACCTGATCGACGACGGCCTGGATCTGGCCGATGATCTCCTCGCCGGTCTTGGTGAGCACGCAGCCGTCCTTTGTGCGGATAAAAAGCGGGAAGCCCAGCTCCTTTTCCACGGAGGACACGGCCGCGCCCACTGTCGGCTGCGTGAGAAAAAGCTGCTTTGCAGCTCGGTTCATTGAGCCGCAGTGAGCCACCGCAAGCACACATTTCAGATGATCTGTGTTCATAGTTTCACCTCTGCGCGCATAGTCAGGAGAAGAAAAACAGCCGATGCAGCAGACTGCTGCGTCCTGTTCAGTATAGCAAGGGTTCAAAGGTTTTTCAAGAACGTTGTCATTTTTTCCAAGAATCCTAAACGGGAGGGGCCGTGATATAATCAAAATGCCGATAAACAGCAGCGATAAAATAATCAAAAATCAAATGGAGAGAAGGAGATGCTCATGAAAAAGAAGGTTATCGCGCTTGTGCTGGTTATGTGTATGGTGCTTGCGCTGTGCGCATGCGCCGGAGGCGGCGACAAGGCGCAGTCAGACAGCGGGAAGCCCGCAGACAGCGACGCCCCCGCCTCGGCGCAGGACGGCGGCGCGGCAAAGCCGGACGGCGCCGCTGCGGACGGCACACAGAAGACGAAGGACAATCTGGTGGTCGGCATGGCCGCGGAGATCACCTCGTTCGACACGACCACGAACACCGGCTCTTCAATCGCCGGCATCGTCATCGACCTGGTCATGGACACCCTGTTCTTCTATGACGACACCACGGGTCAGATCCTTCCTCGTCTGGCGACGGAGTGGGAATACGAGGATGAGCTGCACTTCAACATCACGCTCCGCGACGACGTATTCTTCGCCAACGGAGAGAAGATGACGGCGGACGATGTCATCTACACTATCAACCGCCTGTCCAAGGCGCCGATGATGGCGGCGAACTTCATGTCCTTCGATCTCCCGAACTGCACAGCCATCGATGACACGCATGTCCAGTTTGTGCTCAAGGAGCCGTTTGCCCCCATGCTGAAGCTGTTCTCAAACTTCACGACCGCCATCGTCTGCAGCAGCTATGTGGAGGCACAGGGCGACAACTACGGCACGAACCCCATGGGCTCCGGACCGTTTGAGGTCAGCAGATGGGTCTCCGGCGAGGGCATCACGCTCACGCTGCGCGACGACTACTGGGGCGAGAAGCCGGCGTTCAGCACGGTCGAGTTCCGCTTCCTCGGCGAAAACTCCACCCGCTTTATGGAGCTGCAGACCGGCGGCGTCGACCTCATCGACACGCCGAGCACCTCGGACATCGACAGTGTGCTCAGCGGCAGCGTGAGCGGCATCGAGATCGTGATGAATCACGGCTACGACCATGTGTGCTGGTGCTTCAATCAGGATGACCCCGTATTTCAGGACAAGAACGTCCGCGAGGCCATGGCTCACGCCATCAACTACGAGCGCCTCGTCGAGCTGGTGTACGGCTCTGCCGGCACCGTGCCGACCTCCACACTGGGCGAGGAGATGTTCGGCTATAAGAACGTCGGCTGCTATTCGTATGACCCCGACCTGTCCCGCAGGCTGCTGACCGACGCCGGCTATGCCGACGGCCTGTCCGTTTCCTGTACGGTCCCGAGCGACGGCATGTACGCGCAGCTGGCTGAGATCTGCCAGGCAATGTTCAGCGAGGTCGGCATCACGCTGGACATCCACGTCGTCGACCACGGCACCGCATTTGCCGCCTATATGAACGGCGAGGCCACCATGGGCTTTATGGAGCTCAAGGCCACCATGTCCGACCCGTCGAAGATCTATGACCCGCTGCGTATGCACGGCGCCATGCGGCTTGCCGCGACGCACGACGAGCAGCTGGAGCAGTGGATGGCGGAAGGCCTGACCACGACCGACGAGGCAGCCCGCCGCGCGCTGTATGAGAACATCCAGCAAAGCATTTTTGACAACGTCTACATGATCCCTGTGGCGGACTACGCGGCTACCTTTGCCGTTGCCGACTATGTGGAGGGCTTTGTCGGAACGGCCACGATGCTGCCGAACCTCAGAAACATCACGTTCACCAAGTAATTCGCTCAAAAGCAGAGGCAGTGCAGCGCACGCTGCCTGCCTTTGCTTCCTTCGTGGAGGTACATATGGTCAAGTACATTCTAAACCGGCTGCTGTTCATGATCCCCGTGCTGCTGGGCGTTATTGTGGTGGTGTTTACCATCAACTATATCTCTCCCGGCGACCCGGTCATCACCATGCTTGGCGTAAATGCCACGGAAGAGGCCGTTGCGGAGACCCGCGCGGAGCTTGGACTCGATCAGCCATACGTCGTGCAGCTGTTTGGCTACATCAAGGGCATTGTGACAAGGCTTGATTTCGGAACGTCCTACGTCAACAAGAAGCCGGTCTTTACCGAGATCATCAGCCGGTTCCCGGTCACGTTCAAACTCGGCGTGATCAGCGTGCTGTTCTCAATCGTCGTGGGGATCCCGCTCGGCGTGATCTCCGCAACGCGGCAGTATTCCGTCCTCGATTACACGGCGACATTCCTCTCGCTCATCGGAGCGGCCATGCCGGGCTTCTGGATCAGTCTGCTGCTCATTGTGGTGTTCTCGCTCAATCTCGGCTGGCTTCCGGTCTCGGGGCTCGACAGCTGGAAGGGCTGGATCCTGCCCGTCGTCGCCACCGGCATCACGCCGATTGCCACGATCATGCGGACGACGCGCTCAAGCATGCTCGAGGTCATCCGCCAGGACTACATCCGCACCGTCCGCGCCAAGGGGCAGAGCGAGCTTCTCGTCATCGTTCTGCATGCGCTGAAAAACGCGCTCATCCCCGTAGTCACGGTCGTCGGTGTCCAGCTCGGGCTTGTGTTCGGCGGCGTTCTGGTCATCGAGGCGATCTTCGGCATCCCGGGCGTCGGGATGCTGCTCAAGGGCGCCATTTCGGCCAACAATTATCCGCTCATTCAGGGCACGGTGCTCTTCTGCGCCATCGTTGTGAGCCTGATGAACCTCCTTGTGGACCTCGTCTACGCGATCATCGACCCGCGCATCCGCTCGCAGTATACATGGGGGAAGAAGCGCAGAACCGGAAATAAGAGCAGAGAGGCGGCGGTGTCATGACCGGAAAAAAGAAAAAGAAGAGCCGCGCGCGGGATGTCTGGCGCCGCCTCAGGCGCAACAAGCTGGCCATGGCCGGCCTCGGCATTGTGGCCATCTTGTTCCTTGCGGCAGCCTTTGCGGACCTTCTCGCACCGTATGACTATGCAAAGCAGGACTATTCTGCCGTGTTCGTCTATCCGTGTCGGGCGCATCTGCTCGGGACGGACAACTGCGGGCGCGACATCCTCTCGCGCATCATCTACGGCGGCCGCATCAGCCTCATCGTGTCGGTCATGGCCGTGTCCATCAGCCTGGTCATCGGCGGGATCATCGGCGCGACGGCGGCCTACATCGGCGGCCGCACGGAAAACTTCGTCATGCGCCTGATGGACATCATCATGGCCATTCCGGGCTTTCTGCTGGCGGTGTCCATCTCGTCCTCGCTCGGCTCCGGCATTCTGAACACTGCCATCGCCATCGGCATCGGCGGCGTCCCGATGCTCGCGCGCATCGTCCGGGCGAGCGTGCTGTCGATCAAAGAGCAGGAATTTGTCGAGGCGGCCTGTGCGACCGGCGCAAGCGGCGCGCGGATCATCTTCCGCTATCTGCTCCCAAACTGCCTCGCACCCATTATCGTTCAGACGACGCTGAACATCGGCCAGTCCATTCTGGCCATCTCCAGCCTGAGCTTTATCGGCCTCGGTGTACAGCCGCCCACACCGGAGTGGGGCTCCATGCTGTCCTACGGGCGGGAATACATCCGCACCTTCTGGCCGATCGTCACCTTCCCGGGTATCGCCATTATGCTGACGCTCATTTCCTTCAATGTGCTCGGCGACGGTCTGCGCGATGCGATGGACCCCAGATTGAAGCAGTGAAGGGAGAAATGAGAGATGAACGAGCTGATCGAAGTCAGAGATCTGAGCATCGAGTACCGCACAGATGACGGAATCGTCCGCGCCGTGAACCGCGCCAGCTTTTCCATCGGGGAGGGCGAGACGCTTGGCCTTGTGGGCGAGACCGGCGCCGGAAAGACCACGACGGCGCTCGGCATCCTGCGCCTCATTCCGGATCCGCCCGGCAGGATCGCGGCGGGCGAGATCCTCTATAAGGGAAAAGACCTCGTCCGCTGCTCCGAGCGGGAGATGCGGAAGATCCGCGGAGAGCAGATCTCCATGATCTTTCAGGATCCGATGACCGCGCTGGATCCCACAAAAACCGTCGCCGACCAGATCGCCGAGGTCGTCCGGATCCACAGCAGAGCCAGCCGGACCGAGGCCCATGCCAAGGCGGCGGAGATGCTGCGCAGGGTCGGCATCGATCCGGCGCGCGGCGGGGAATATCCGCACCAGTTTTCCGGCGGCATGAAGCAGCGCGTTGTCATCGCCATCGCGCTGGCCTGCTCGCCGCGTCTGCTCATCGCCGACGAGCCGACGACTGCGCTTGACGTCACCATTCAGGCGCAGATCCTCAACATGATGCGCGGGCTGAAGGAGGAATTCGGGACCTCCATGCTGCTCATCACGCACGACATGGGCATCGTGGCGGAAATGTGCGACAACGTGGCCGTCATGTATGCCGGCGAGATCGTGGAGTTCGGCACGCTGGAGGAGGTGCTCGAGGACCCGAAGCACCCCTATACCCGCGGCCTGTTCGAGTCCATTCCGAAGCTGCATGAAAAGACCCGTCGGCTCAAGCCGATCAAGGGCCTTATGCCGGATCCGGCCAATCTGCCGGACGGCTGCAAATTCCATCCCCGCTGCCCGTTCTGCACGGACCGCTGCGGAAAAAAGACGCCGGAAGACGTCTTCCTGGGAGGGAAGCACTACGCGAAATGCCTGCTGCTTGATAAGAGGAAGGAGACGACCGCATGAGCCAGCTGCTGGAGATCCGAAACCTGAAAAAATACTTCTCGACCAAGAAGGGGCTGCTCCATGCCGTTGAGAATGTGTCGTTTTCCGTGGAAAAGGGCACGACGCTCGGCGTCGTCGGCGAGTCCGGCTGCGGAAAGTCCACGCTGGGGCGGGCGATCATTGGCCTGAACGACGTGACGGAGGGGCAGATTTTCTACAAGGACGAGGACATTACCCACGTCGGCCGCAGAGAGCGAAAGCAGCTGCGCAGGCAGATGCAGATCATCTTTCAGGACCCGTACGCCTCGCTCAATCCGCGCATGTCGGTCAGCGAGATCATCGCAGAGCCGCTGAAGATCTATCAGCTCTGCGAGAGCCGGCAGCAGCTTCAGGCGCGGGTGGCGGAGCTGATGGATCAGGTCGGCCTCGACCAGCGCTTTGCCTGGTCGTATCCCCACGAGCTTGACGGCGGCCGCCGCCAGCGCATCGGCATCGCCCGAGCGCTTGCGCTCGGCCCGGAGTTCATCGTCTGCGATGAGCCGGTCTCGGCGCTCGACGTGTCGGTGCAGGCGCAGATCCTCAACCTTTTGCAGGACCTGCAGGAAAATCTGGGCCTGACGTACCTGTTCATCACGCACGACCTGTCGGTCGTCAAGCACATCTCCACAGACATCATGGTCATGTATCTGGGCTGTCTTGTGGAAAAGTGCAGCGCCGACGAGCTCTTCGAGCGGCAGTATCACCCCTATACGGTCGGCCTGCTGTCCGCCATTCCCGAGCCGGTTATCCGCCGGGAGAAAACGGACAGGATCCTCTTGTCCGGCGAGATCACCTCGCCCATCGAGCCGGCCGACCAGTGCCGCTTTGCGCCGCGCTGCCGCTTCTGCACGGAGCAGTGCCTGCACGCCATGCCGTCCCTGCAGGAGCTGACGCCGGGGCATTTTGTGGCGTGTCACCGCGCGCAGGAGCTGAAAGACCGGATGAAAGCAGAGGTGGAGTAAGATGAACGATCCGAAAAACGCCGTTTTGATGCCCAATCCCGTGACACCCTGCATCCCGATCACGTTCACCGACAGGTGCATCGGCTGCAACACTTGCGTCAACGCCTGCCGCTCGGATGTGCTCATGCCCAATCCGGAGCGGGGAAAGGAGCCGCTCGTCGTCTATCCGGACGAGTGCTGGATGTGCGGCTGCTGTGTGGACGACTGCCCGGTGGAGGGCGCGAGCGTGTTCCACCATCCGCTGCTCTATGAAGTGCCGTGGAAGGACAAGGCGACGGGCAAGCTGTACCGCGTCGGGCAGGCAAACGAGCTTTTGCCGGTTGCAAATCCTTTTTATGACGGGCAGGAGGGCGGAAGATGAACTATTATGACTACATCCGTGAGCACGGCCCCATTGCCTGGCCATATCCGATCGAGTATGACGAAGAGGAAAGGCTCAGCTGCGATGTCCTCGTCATCGGCGGCGGCATCGCCGGCAGCTTCGCTGCGGCCTCCGCGGCGAAAAAAGGTGCGAGCGTCATCCTGCTGGAAAAGGGCGGCGCCACGCGCAGCGGCGCCGGCGGCGCCGGCATCGACCACTGGAATCATGCTGCGACCAATCCGGCTTCGGAAAAGACACCAGACGAAATGATGGAGATCACCAAGGATCACGACCCGTTCGAGTGCCGCATCATGACCTACATCGCCTATCAGGAGGCGTGGGAATGTCTGGAGGACTATGAGTCGTGGGGGCTGAAGATCCGCGACGACCGCGACGACTTCATGGGCGCGCCGTTCCGGGACGAAAGGACGAAGCTGCTCTTCTGGGGCGACAACGGCCGCACGGCCATCCGCCACTTCGGCGCGTATGCGCAGCCCGTGATCTGCCGCGCCATGAAAAAGCTGGGCGTGAAGATCCTTGACCGCACGGCGGCGACCATGCTCCTGACCGAGGGCGGCAAGGCCGGAAACCGGATCATCGGCGCCACGGCGATCAACAACCGGACGGGGAAGTTCTATGTGATCTCCGCGAAAGCGACGGTTCTGTGCACCCGCTCGCCCGTCCGCCTGTGGTCGTGGGGATCGGAGAAGTGCGGCGCCGATGCGGCGGAGGGCGACCCCAACTGCGCCGGCGACACGGGCGTGCTGGCATGGCGCGCCGGCGTGAAGCTCGCGCAGATGGAGCGCACGGCGCACACCGGCGAGGATTTCCGCGGCGCCGCATTCGGATCGCCGAGCAGCTTCGGCACATGGTGGCCGTGCGACATGGCGGACGCGGACGGGAATATTATCCCGTGGGTGGACTACAAGGGCGACCCGGTCACGAACGTCGATGACCGCGCCTGCGCCGAGGGACAGGAATTCTCCATCATGGGCCCGTTTTCCGGCAAGGACAAAACGCCCGAGCACCGCACGCCCAACTGGATCCCGGATCTGCAGGCGCGCATCGGCCGCGGCGAATACCCGCTCCCGTTCTACGGCGACCTGACGACGCTGCCATGGTATCACCGGCGCTCGATTTTCGGACAGATGGTCGGCAACGAGGGCAAGACGCACACGCCGGTGCTGCGGAAGTTCTCACAGGCGGGCTTTGACCCGGAAAAGCACGTCATGCAGACGAAAATGCCGCCGGCGCAGGTCGCGGGCGTCAATATGATGTCGTTTTCGGCGTGGGCGCCCATGACGACAAACGTCAATGTCCGCGACTGCCCGGCCGGGTATTACGGCGGCGTCGTGGTGGACTGGAATCTCCGCGCAAGCTCGGAAGGGCTCTATGCAGCCGGCAACGCGGCACTTGGCAACGAGGGCGCGTCCACGGCCGGCGCGACCGGCCGCTATGCCGGGCGAAACGCGGCGGCCTATGCCCGCACGGCGGAGCGGCGCGCGCCGCTCGAGGAACAGATCCGGCAGGAGAAGAAGCGCGTTTACGCCGTTTTGAAAAACGAACCCGGCGGAAAGGAATGGAAAGAGATCCAGCTCGGCATGAACCGCGTCATGCAGGACTACTGCGGGCTGTATAAAAACGAGCAGATGCTCGACACAGGACTGTGGTGGCTCGATACGCTGCGCGACAACGAGCTCGCCCACACGCATGTGAACAATCCGCACGATCTGGCCCGTGTGCTCGACACCGGCGTGCGGCTCGAGGCGAGCAAGATCGTCATGGAGTTCAGCAAGCAGCGCCGATCCAGCAGCGACGACCTCCAGTTTTACCGGCTCGACCATCCGGAGAAGCTCCCGGCCGAGGAGGAATACTATGTGTGCATGCGCAATCTGGACGGTCGGATCGAAGCGGAGCGGCTGGAGCTGGCCTACTGGAAAAAAGGCCGCTATGCCGGGAAGAGCTACGCGGAAAACTACCGGGAAAACTGCTGCAAGGACGACTGAGCGCGGCCGGAGGCTTTGCGAGAAATTCAAAAAAGAAGGAGAACCAATCATATGCCTCAATATGACAACTACAGAGAGTATCCATTCGACCGGGAACCGGCGCCGAAAAAGACAAGCTACGAGTCGGACGTCCTCGTCGTGGGCGGCGGCTACGCAGGACTGTGTGCGGCCATCACTGCCAGCAGAGCCGGGATGTCGGTCGTGCTGGTCGACAAAGGCCGGCCGGGATTTTCCGGCCAGAGCCCGCACGCGTGCTGCACGCGCTGGTTTGACAAGGACATGGGCGACGATCCTGAGGTCATTGAGCAGCTCTATCTGCACGACGGCCAGTACATAGCTAACCGCAACTGGATCCGGACCTGGATCGAGGAATCCAAGAGCATCGCCGAGCTCTATAGCGAGCTTGGCATCACGGAGCAGTACGAAAACGCAAATGACACGGGGTACGCTGCGCGCGACGACTACTTCGGCTATAAGCAGTTGGTCGGCGACCGCCTGCGGCACAAGAAGTTCCTCCCGGGGCTCTCCAAAAACGGCGTGTGCGTCGTGGAGCGGACGATGATCTACGACGTGGTGGAAAAGGACGGCCGCGTCATCGGCGCGGTGGGCTTCGACGTTCCCTCCGGGGCGGCAGTGACCTTCAGCGCGAAGGCGACGATCCTGTGCATGGGAACCGGCATTTACAAGCCGGTTGGCTATCCGGCCGGCGGCCTGAGCTTCGATGCCGTGAGCATCGGCTACCGGCACGGGCTGCCCATTATCGGCATGGAATTTGAGGATACGCACAACTCCCTGGCCAACGCGCCGGACAACGGCTGGCTCAAGGACGGGTTTCCATATTTGCAGAACATGATGCTCAACGGCGGTGAGATCACCCGAGAGAACGTCGAGCAGATGCACTTTGAGCCGTTCCCCATCTGGACGCAGGCAGTGGAGGGACTGCCGCCGTATGACGCGGAGAGCGCGGCCAGCTTCCATCCGCCCCTGTTCGTCAACCCGCACCCCGGCGACGTGCGCAACAATCGCCGCGACGCCGACGAGCCAAAAAATGCAATGGGCACCGTCCTCGGCGTGGCGCCCGGCATGAGCGTGCACACCACGAGCGGCATCTACTGCGGGCCGGACGACACGCACGGCGCCACCGGCATCCCCGGCCTGTACTGCGCCGGCGACGGCTGCAATGCCGGCCCCGTCGGCGGCGCGGCCTACACAGGCCACACCGGCTTCACGTCCAACTTCTTCGGCGTACAGGGCAAGCGCTCGGGCGAGGCTGCGGCCGAGTATGTGAAAAGCGGAGATCTGCCGCTTGAGACGATCCCGGAGAGCACCGCGCAGGCCATGCTCGAAGCATATACGGCGCCGATGCGCCTTGCGCGCGGCTGCGACGTCTCGTGGGCGCTCGATTGCCTTCAGGGGATCATGACGCCGTACTGGAACGCCTTCGTCAAGAGCGAGGAGCGCCTGAAGGCGACGCTTGTGAACGTGCTCTATCTGCGCGACCACGTCGCGCCGCAGGTCATGGCCATGGATGAGCACGAGCTGCGCCTGTGCGAGGAGTTCAAGCACAAGGTCCTGCAGGCGGAGATGAAGCTGCGCGTGAGCCTTGCACGCAGGGAGAGCCGCGGCACACACTTCCGCGAGGACTATCCCTGCCGCGACGATGAGATCGGCCTGTGCTACTACGCCTGCGTCCGCCAGGACGACGGCAGCATGGGCATCGAGCGCATCGAGATCCCGGAGGACTGGAAGGGCGATCTGTCGCTCCCGTATGAAAAGCGGTATACCTACTTCTTCCCCGGCGAAGAAGAGGCGGCCAAAGCCCGCGGCCTGATGCACTGAGCAAGGGCCAGAGAGGAGATTATTATGAGTGTTTTTCGTTATGATCTGGACAAGTGCATCGGCTGCCGGATGTGCCTGAACGTATGCCCCATGGATGTGTTCCGCTACAATTATGAGAACAAAAAGTCCGTCATTGCCTATCCGGAGAACTGCATCCTCTGCGGCCAGTGCTATTTCTATTGCCCGGCCGGATCGCTGGCGCTCTCCAGCGAGGCGTATGGTCATACGCTCTCGTCCTACCGTCCGCCCGCAAAGCACGGCTTCCTGCGCGAGGTGTTCCGCCCCGAGGTCAAGCCGGAGTAACCACACCCCATCAGCCCGCCGGGGCAAAAAGCCGAGCGCGCTGCATAGGCAGCGCGCTCGGCTTTCGTTCGTTCCGACGGGAGGCCGGATCATTGACGCTCTTCTGTTTCGTCCGGGTGCATCGCTCCGAGCTTCCGGAACATGGAAAGGCGCGGGCGGAAGGAGAAGAGCTTTTCGTATTTCATCTTCGGGATGGCCGCGAGCAAAAACAGCAGCGCGCAGCCGCAGACGAGGGCGGCGATGGGGAAGCGGTCGATGAGCGGATAGCTCGACGTGCCGAGCACCGTGGCCCGGCGCGTCGGCTCGCCGACCGAATCGCGCGCGGACAGGTAGGAAATGAGCGCGCCGCGCAGCGTGACGCCGCTGGTGGCTTCCTCGCTCACGCACGCGAGCGTGAAATGCGCGGCCTCGTCTGTCAGATCCAGCTCCTCGCCGCCGAGGCGGATGCTGACGACGCGCTCGCCGGCGGGCGCGGAGGCGTCGTACCTCCATGTGAAGCCGGACGTCTGCGGGTAATTTTCGTCGGCGGACGCGGATGCGTCGATGCGGTCGCCCTCGCCGACGGTGATGCTGGAAATGCCCGCTTCGAGCAGCGCACGGAGCTCCGCAGGCGAGACGGTGCGGATGTCCAGCGGCGCGTCGGCCGGGATGACGCGCAGGACGTCGCTGTCGAACACCGCGCCTGTCCCAAGTGTGCCGGACAGCAGCCCGCCGGCCACGATGGCTGCGTCCGCGCCGAGCGCCTCGCGCGCGGCATCGGCCGCAAGCGAGCCGAGCGTACTTTCTGCGCACGTGGCGGGCAGAGCGCCGTCCGCGGTAAAGGCAAAATCGGACTGCGTGAGCTTCACGCCGGATGCCAGCGCGGGCAGGGCGAGCAGGACGAGCAGAAGGGCGGAAACGGACAGCTTTCTCATCGGGCGGCCTCCTGATTGCTGCGGACGAACTGACGGTACGCGCCCGGCGTCATCTGCACGGCGCGCTTGAACACACGGTTCATCGTCCACGCCGTCGAGTAGCCGACCTGCTCGGCGACGTCGCCGATGGGCAGCTCCGTGCGCGCAAGCAGCTCCTTCGCCTTTTGCAGGCGCTTGCCGTGGATGTAGTCCGGCACGCTCTGCCCCGTCTCTTTTTTGAAGATGCGCGAGATGTACGAGGGGCTCAGCGAGAGCGAATCGGCCAGCATCGTGACCGAGAGCGTCGGGTCGGTGTAGTTTGCGTCGAGGAACGCGACAATCTTCCCGGCGGTGGACGCGCTCTCGTGCAGGCGAAGCCCGGCGTGGCTCGTCAGGAAGGCGAAAAATTCATGGATGGCCGCGCACAGCGCCTCGATCGTCTCGCACGAGCGCACATGCTCCTCCCACTCGGTGGCGCCGACGTTTTCCGGCGAGCGCGTGTTGCTCGTGGCGACGTCCTCGGCCGCGTGGAGCAGCGAGATGACGAGCGCCTTGAGCTGCGGCACGCGGTAGAAAAAGCTCTCTGTTGCGTACTGCGTCAGATCAAGCAGCGCCTGCTCGGCGCGGGAGAAGTCCTCGGACAAGATCGCGCTGTAATACGCGCGCTCCATGGCCGGCGAGAGCGGGCCGGGCACGGCGCGTATGGCGTCAAACTCGCGCGGGCCGAGCACGTCGCGCGCGCCGTAGAGAAAGTCGGAGTATTCCTTGGCCGTCTGCATCCACTCAAAGATCGTGTGGATCTCGCGCGGGTCCTGAAACGGCGCGGAGACGACGACCTCGGGCGAAATGTTGAACGTCTCGGCAAAGCGCGCGGCGACGGAGCGGCAGTCGTCGCAGATGTGGTCGATCATGGCCTCGAGCTCGCCGTGCGGCGTGTCCGGCGTGCTGCCGGCCAGATTGACGAGGATGACGCAGCTCTGGCGCACCTCGACGCTGTAGGCAATGTGCTTTTGCGAAAGGCGCGCGGTGAACGCGTGCTCCTCGGCCTCGTAGATGCGGCGGAAATTGTCCATGAGCAGGTGGCCGTTGCAGTTTTTCAGCAGGTACGCGTCATAGTCCTCCACGCGGATGCTCACGAGGCAGAACGTGCTGTAGCGGTAGCCGAACTGCTTGCACAGGATCGCGCGCAGGCGCTCGTCGATGTTCTCGATGGCGTGCGTGTGGGAGTTGTCGTCGAGCAGGCGGCTGAGAAAGCGCTCGTTTGCAAGGCAGCGCAGCTCCGTATGCTCCTTGGCGTAGCGCTCGGCGAGGATGCGCGTCTGCCCGATGGGCGAGAGCGGCGTAAGCTCGTCGGCCAGCTCCTCGGGCAGGAGCAGGATGGACGAGTGAAATCCGAAATAGAGGTGCCGGAGCAGCGTGACGGCAGCAAACGCCAGCACGGCCGCGACGGCCAGCGCGATGAGAAGGCTCTGCCCGGTCGACAGCGGCTGCGCACAGGCGATGAGCGCCGCGCCGAGGCCGAATGCAGCGGCAAGCACTGTGAAAAACGTGAGCGCTCTGTGCCGCAAAAATGACTGCAATTTCCGTGTCTCCTTCCGGCGCGCCGGAAAACGGCGCGCTTTTTTCGGCAATGTGCTGGGATAATTCTAATACAATTAGTGAAAATGCGCAATCGGAACTTTTTCGGCCGCACCGCGCGCCATGGCGGGCAGTGCGGCCGGACTGTGCATTTTGAACCGAAGAAGCGCACAATTTCGCGCCGTTTTGCGCCTGCGCACTGCCGAAAAGTGTGAATTGCGAGCCTTTTGGATGGGGAAAGTGCGGGTTTTCACAGTCGCACTGGACTGTTTTCACAAATCGTACACCGCCGCGCCGCGGCGCGCGCGGGCGGGCGCAGGACAGGATCTGACACAGGGCGCAGTTTCGCACCGTTGCATTTGGAAGGCGAAGCACGGTATAGTCAGCCCATCGAAGGACGCCAGGCTGCGTCCGGAATCATTAGGAGGAAATGAAAAATGAGCACATTCAAACGCATTGTCTGCCTGATGCTCGCGCTTGTGATGGTCTTCGCGCTCGCCGCGTGCGGCGGCAACGCCGACACCGGCGCCGGCACGAACGCCGGCGCGGATGACACCGACAAGGGCAGCGTCAACGACGAGATCACGTCCGGCGGCAACCGCGACGCGGACGCGACCATCGAAGAGTCCGGCGCGAACGCCGACACCGAGGCGTCCATCTCCGTCGGCGCGAACACGCCGGGCTTCCTCGGCCACTTCGACGTCTCCGGCCTGTTCAGCTCCGAGCTTGCCGCTGTCGCGACCGCGCTTGTGTACGACCAGCTGTTCAGCATAGGCTCCGACGGCCGCTGGTACTCCGACATCCTCACCGACTGGCACTGGTCGGATGAGGTCGAAAACCAGCTCGTCCTGACGCTCAAGGACAACATCGTCTTCTCCAACGGCGATCCCATGACGATGGAGGACGTTCTCTACTCCATGAACCGCGTCGCCCAGTCCCCGCGCGGCGGCACGAACTTCGCGGTCATCGACCTCGACGCGTGCACGATCTCCGACGACGGCCTGACGCTCTACGTCCAGTACAACACGTCCTACGGCCCGTGGCAGTCCGCTCTGAACATCTATATTATGAATCAGGACTTCGTCGAGGGCCTCGGCGAGAATCCGGACTGGTATTCCATCGACTCCGCCTGCGGCTCCGGCCCGTACACCTGCACGGACAACACCATCGGCATCTCCATGAGCTTTGAAAAGCGCGATGACTGGTGGATGCAGGACGAGGCGAATGGCTCTGCCACCGTCAAGAACATCACCGCCTACTCCTATTCCGACAACACCACGATGATGGCCGACTACATGAACGGCGTCATCGACGTCGCCATCGGCCTGACCGCCGACGACTGCACCGAGATCAGCGCCGATCCTTCGCTCGGCACCTATGTGACCGTCAGCTCCAAGGCCGTCGCCGTCATCGTCCTCAGCCCGCAGTGCGAGCTGCTCCAGAACGAGAACATCCGCAAGGCCATCTGCATCGGCACCGACTCCGACGCCATCGGCGACATCGTCTACGGCGTCCTCGGCCAGCCGGCTACCTCGACGCTCAACTCCGCGAACCCGTACTATGTCGACGGCCACTCCTACGAGTACAACCCCGAGGAGGCCAAGAAGCTCGTCGAGGAGTCCGGCGTGGAGAACCCGACGCTGACGTTCGTCACGAACAACCAGGCCTCGTCCACGTCCCTTGCCGAGTCGTTCCAGTACTATATGCAGCAGATCGGCATCACGGTCAACATCGAGTCGTACGACAACGCGACCTACATCGCCGACTACCTCATGCAGGGCAAGACCGACCTCATGATCAACGGCGCGGCCATGCCGACCGTCACAAACGAGGCCGCCGACGTCTACACGTTCTACCGCGGCAACTTCGCCTACCCGAGCTCCGCGCAGACCGACCCCGAGATCGTCGACCTGATCGAGAAGGGCCGCATGACCGTCGATGAAGAAGAGCGCGCCCAGATCTACTCCGACGTTCAGGATTACTTCTACAACCACTACTCCCTCGTCCCGATCGCCGAGTGGTACACCGCCTATGCCTACAACACCCGCATCAGCTTCTGCGACATTCCTGTCACCATGTCGCCGTCGCTGCGCTACGTCGCCGTCGCCGGCTAAAGTCCGAGTCACATCCCGCTCCTCCCGCCGCCCGGCCTGCGCGCCGGGCGGCGGGAGGGATTCCGTGAAAGGGAAGGTCTTTCCATGCTCAAGTACACCCTGATCCGCATTTTGCAGATGATCCCGGTTCTGCTCGGCGTTATGGTCATCGTCTTTTCACTCAGCTACATGATGCCGGGCGACCCCGTGCTCATGCAGATGCCGGATAACTACACGCAGGAATACTACGACGAAGTCAAGCACGACATGGGCCTCGACCGGCCGTATATCGTCCAGCTTGGCAGCTATATCTGGGGCGTTGTGACGCGGCTCGACCTCGGCACGTCCTATATGACCAACCGCGCCGTGACCGAGCAGATCTCCGAGCGCGTCTGGGTCTCCGTCCGCATCGGCCTGATCAGCGTCTTTATGACGGCGCTGCTCGGCATTCCGTTCGGCATCATCGCCGCCGTCAAGCAGAATTCGCCGCTGGACGTCACCGTGTCGATGTTCGCCGTCTTTCTGGCCTCGGTGCCGGGCTTCTGGTTGGCACTCATGGGCATTATCGTCTTTTCCATCAAGCTGAACATTCTGCCGGCCAGCGGCTTAACAAGCTGGAAGCACTATATCCTGCCGGTCATCAGCAACGGCATGATGAGCATCGCCGGTACGACGCGCATGATGCGCTCGACGCTGCTGGAGGTCATCCGTCAGGACTACATCCGCACGGCCCGCGCCAAGGGCCTGCGCGAGCGCGTCGTTATCTTCAAGCATGCGCTGCGCAACGCGCTCATCCCGGTCATCACCATGATCGGCGGCCAGCTGTCCATGATCGTCGGCGGCTCGGTCATCACCGAGAGCATCTTCAACATCCCTGGCATGGGCTCGCTGATGGTCACGGGCATCAACAACCGCGACTATCCCATGATCATGGGACTGACGCTCGTCATCGCCGTCGTCGTCAGCTGCATGAACCTCGTGGTCGACCTGTGCTACGCCGCGGTCGATCCCCGCATCAAGGCGCAGTTCTCCGCCGGCGCCAAGCGCAAAAAGAAGGACGAGCCTGAGAAAAAGGAGGCTGCCGCCGCATGAAGGCCAAGACAAAACCGACTGTGAACCCGACCGCCGGCTCGGCGGACGAGGTCATCAAAAAGCGCAGCCAGCTCGTTGAGATCTGGAACCGCCTCAAGCCGAACAAGCTGGCCATGGCCGGCATGGTCATCGTCGTCGTGCTCGTCCTGTGCGCCATTTTCGCAAGCTGGATCGCGCCGTACGACATCAACATGCAGGATCCGTCCAACCGCTTCGCCTATCCGAGCCTTTCCCACCCGCTTGGCACGGACAACTACGGCCGCGACATCCTCTCGCGCATCATTTACGGCGGGCGCATCTCGCTGCTCGTGTCGTTCATGGCCGTGGCCATCTCGTCGCTCATCGGCTCGCTCATCGGCGCCGTCTCCGGCTACTTCGGCGGCAAGGTCGACATCATCATCATGCGCCTGATGGACATGATGATGGCCATTCCGGGCACGCTGCTGGCCATCTGCGTCTCGGCCATGCTCGGCTCGGGCGTGTGGCAGACGGCCGTGGCCGTCGCCGTCGGCGGCATCGCGGGCGGCTCGCGCATGATGCGCGCGACGGCGCTGTCCATCCGCGGCGAGGAGTTTATCGAGGCGGCACGCGCAAGCGGCTCGCGCCACCTGCGCATCATCCTCACGCACGTCATCCCGAACTGCCTCGCGCCGCTCATCGTCGAGTGCACGCTGCGCCTCGGCGGCAATATCATGATGATCTCCGGCCTTTCATTCATCGGTCTCGGCGTTCAGCCGCCCACGCCGGAGTGGGGCTCCATGCTCAACGCCGGCCGCGAGTTCATCCGCAAGTTCTATCCTCTGATCACGTTCCCCGGCCTTGCCATCATGCTGACGATGTTCGGCTTCAATATGTTCGGCGACGGCCTGCGCGACGCGATGGACCCGAAGCTGAAGGATTAAGGAGCGGACCGAAATGAAAGAGCTTGAAATCAAAAATCTGACGATCCGCTACCAGACGAAAAGCGGCGACGTCCACGCGGTCAACGGCATCAATCTCTCCATCGAGAAGGGCGAGACGCTCGGCCTCGTCGGCGAGACGGGCGCGGGCAAGACGACAACGGCGCTCGGCATATTGCGCCTCGTCCCGAACCCGCCCGGCAAGGTGCTC
Source organism: uncultured Oscillospiraceae bacterium (assembly GCA_934589675.1). Classification (GTDB taxonomy): domain Bacteria; phylum Bacillota; class Clostridia; order Oscillospirales; family Oscillospiraceae; genus CAKTOF01. The sequence goes on along the minus strand of CAKTOF010000001.1, from coordinate 176,157 downwards.
AGCGGCGAGATCTTCTTCGAGGGTACGGACGTCATGAAAATGACGGAGGAGCAGCTGCGCGAGATGCGCGGCGGCAAGATCTCGATGATCTTCCAGGATCCGATGACGGCCCTGAACCCCGTTTTCACCGTCGGCGACCAGATCGCCGAAATGATCGCGCAGCACTCCGACTCCGGCAAGCGCGAGGCCATGGAAAAGGCGAAGGAGATGCTCCGCATGGTCGGCATCGACCCGAACCGCGCCAGCGACTATCCGCACCAGTTCTCCGGCGGCATGAAGCAGCGCGTCGTCATCGCCATCGCGCTGGCCTGCTCGCCGAGCCTGCTGCTGGCCGACGAGCCGACGACCGCGCTCGACGTCACCATTCAGGCGCAGGTGCTTGAGATGATCAAGGAGCTGCAGGAGAAGTTCGGCACGAGCATGCTGCTCATCACGCACGACCTCGGCGTCGTGGCCGAAACGTGCGACAAGGTCGCCATCATGTACGCCGGCGAGATCGTCGAGTCCGGCACGCTCGAGCATATCTTCGAGCACACCCAGCACCCGTACACAAAGGGCCTTTTTGACTCGCTGCCGAGTCTGGACAAAGAGGTCCGCCGCCTCCAGCCCATTGAGGGGCTCATGCCCGACCCGCGCCATCTGCCCTCCGGCTGCAAGTTCCACCCGCGCTGCTCGTGGGCGACGGAGGACTGCGCGGCCCGCGAGCCGAAGCTCTGCGAGGTCGAGCCGGGTCACTTTGTGCAGTGCCTGCGCGTAGAAGGAAAGGAGGCCGCCCAGCATGAGTAACGAGCTGCTTCGGGTCGAGCGCCTGAAAAAGTATTTCAAGACGCCGGCCGGCTATCTCCACGCCGTGGACGACGTCAGCTTTACGCTCGGCGCCGGCCAGACGCTCGGCGTCGTCGGCGAGTCCGGCTGCGGAAAGTCGACGCTCGGCCGCGCCATCATCGGTCTGAACGAGGCCACGGACGGCCACGTCTATTTCGAGGGAAAAGACATCACCCACGCCAAAGGCGGCGAGCGCCGGAAGCTGTTTCACGATCTTCAGATCATCTTCCAGGATCCGTTCTCCTCGCTCGACCCGCGCAAATGCGTCTGGGATCAGATCGCGGACCCGCTGCGCATCAACCACGCGTGCAAAAGCCGCGATGAATTAAACCACCGCGTGGCCGAGCTGATGGACACGGTCGGCCTTGCGCGCTACCTCACCTACTCCTACCCGCACGAGCTCGACGGCGGCCGCCGCCAGCGCATCGGCGTGGCGCGCGCGCTGGCATTAAACCCGAAGTTCATCGTCTGCGACGAGCCGGTCTCCGCGCTCGACGTGTCCATTCAGGCGCAGATCCTCAACCTTTTGCAGGATCTTCAGGAGCAGCGCGGGCTGACGTATCTTTTTATCACGCACGACCTGTCCGTCGTCAAGCACATCTCCGACAGCATCCTTGTCATGTACGTCGGCTGCGTCGTGGAGAAGAGCCCGTCGCGCGAGCTGTTTGAAAAGCCGCTGCACCCGTACACGAAGGGTCTGCTCTCGGCCATTCCGGTGCCGACCATAAACCGCAGCAAAAAGCGCATCATCATGCAGGGCGAGATCTCCTCGCCCGTCAATCTGAAGCCCGGCTGCCGCTTCGCCGTGCGCTGCCCGTATGCAACGGACGAGTGCCGCAAGGTGCAGCCCGCGCTCGAGGAGGTCCTGCCCGGCCACCTCGCCGCGTGCCACCACATCCGCGAGATCAACAACCTGTGACACCACAGCAATTTAAGGAGGACACCAACATGAGCGTTACCAACGAAGAACTGCTCGCCAAGCTCGAGGCGCTCCAGCTTCAGGCCGACCGCGCCGAGGCCGTTACCATCTGCGCCAACATCATGAGCTGCTACGTCAATTATCACGCTGCGTTCCGCCACAAGGAATACGTCGAGTTCTGGGCCAAGCGCGACGACGACATCCTCGAGATGCCGTGGGGCAAGTACTACGGCTTTGAGGGCGTGAAGAGCTGCTATCTCGACCACCACAAGGACCGGAATGATGTCGAGGACGAGTCCCAGATCGCGGGCGCGTACTTCATCCATCACCTCGACACCCCGGTCATCGAGGTCGCGGCCGACGGCAAGACGGCGCGCGGCGCCTGGTGGTCGCCCGGCCACGAGACGTTCCCGCGCCACGACGGCCTGCCCGGCCAGGCGGCCATCTGGGCGTGGAGCAAGTACGGCGCGGACTTCATCAAGGAAGAGGACGGCTGGAAGATCTGGCGCATGCGCATCTACCCGATGTTCAAGACGCCGGTCGGCACGAGCTGGACGGAGTGCACGGAGTTCTCCGGCCCGATAAACCTCGACGAGTTCCCGAAGACCGACGGCCCGTGCACGGATACGCCGTGGTACATGGGCCCGAACATGCCCTACCCGGCCGATCAGCCCGATCCCCCGGTGCCCTACGGCAGCTACTCCGACCTGAAGAAGACCTTCTTCGGCGATATGATGACCCCGCCGACCGCGGAGAAGAAAGACTGATCCGCGCCCGGCCCATCATACCGAAAAGGAGGAAATCGCAATGACCAACGAAGAGATTTTATCGCAGATCGAGCTGGTGCAGAAAAAGCTCGACCGCGTCGAGGCGGTCAACGCCTGCTCGAACATCATGAGCCGCTATGTCAATTATCACGCCATGTTCCGCCACAGGGACTACGTGAAGTTCTGGGCCAAGCGTGACGACGACATCCTTGAGATGCCGTGGGGCAAATACTACGGCTACGAGGGCGTCTGCCACTGCTACCTCGCCCACCATCAGGACCGCGCGGACTTCGGCGGCGAGGACAAGGTCCCGTCGGCCTACTTCATCCACCACCTCAACACGCCGGTCATCGTCGTGGCCGAGGACGGAAAGACGGCGCGCGGCGCGTGGTGGTCGCCCGGCATCGAGGGCGGCATGGGCATGCGCCCGGACGGCCTGCCCGGCGGCAGCGCCATCTGGGCGTGGAGCAAGTACGGCGCGGACTTTATCAAAGAGGACGACGGCTGGAAGATCTGGCGCATGCGCATCTACCCGTTCTTCAAGACGCCGATGGGCACGAGCTGGACGGAGTGCACAGACGAGTCCGGCCCGATGGATCTTGCCGAGTTCCCGCCCACGCAGGGCCCCTGCACGGATACGCCGTGGTACATGGCTCCGAGCATGGCCTACCCGGCCGACCAGCCCGATCCCCCGAAGGATTACGCGACGTATTCTGACCTCGAGCGCTCGTTCTTCGGCGACATGATGACGCCGCCTGTCGGCGTCCCGCTCCCGCCCGCTCCGCCCCCGCGCCGCGAGCGCAAATAAGTCAGCGCAGACCCTGCCCTGAGTTTCTTCTTTCATACACCCAAGCCGGAACGCCGCCTCTCGGAGGGCGGCGTTCTGGCACTTTACAAGGGAAAGTCCTGCGGGTATAATAGGCCGGAAAGAAGGGGAGACGGCATGGAGCTTCTCGACATCGTCGACGAAAACGGCGTCCCGACCGGGAAAACGGTCGACCGCGAGACCGCGCACCGGCTCGGCATCCGCCACCGGACGGCGCACGTCTGGCTCGCACGGATGCGGGATGGAAAAGCGGAGCTTTTATTGCAGAAGCGAAGCCGGAACAAGGATTCGCACCCCGGCTGCTATGATATTTCAAGCGCCGGCCACATCCCGGCGGGGCAGGACGATGTCCCGTCCGCGCTGCGCGAATTGAAAGAGGAGCTCGGCCTCACGGCGCGGCCGGACGAGCTTCTCGACTGCGGCCTGCGGAGCTTTCAGCTTCAGGCGAGCTTCCACGGAAGGCCGTTCTGCGACGATCAGGTCAGCCGCGTTTTTCTGCTCTGGCGCGACGTGGAGCCGGATGCGCTGAATTTGCAGGCAACCGAGGTCGAATCGGTGCGCTGGATGGACCTTGATGCGTGCCTTGCCATGGCGCGCAGCGGCGAGCCGGCAAACTGCGTCTATGAAGAGGAGCTGCGGATGCTGATGCCGCAGCTTGCAAAAGGGGAGATAAAATAATGGAGATCAACGTCCATGATTTTGAGGGCTATGCGAATAATAACCCGTTTATGGCCTACAACCACATTGAGCTCATCGAGGCCGGGCCGGAAAAAAGCACGGTGCGCCTTGAGATCCGTCCGGAGTCGCGCAATCTGCACGGCACGGTCCACGGCGGCCTTCTCTACGCGCTGGCCGACTGCGTCGCCGGCGTCACCGCCCGCGCCGACGGCACGGACTATGTCACGCAGAGCGGCCACATCAGCTTCCTCAGCAACGTCGCCTCCGGCACGATCCTCGCCACCGGCACGACGCTCCGCCGCGGCCGCCGCGCGCTGTTTGTCCACATCGACATCCGCAGCGAGGATGGGGAGCTCCTCGCCGACGGGACGGTGGAGCTGTCGCGGATGGCCGCCCGATGAACCAGAATGCAGCACACGCCGGGTCGCAAGACCCGGCGTGTGCTATTTTGATTGTCGGTGAGGCCAATTGGAAGCCAGCGCCAAAACAGAATGACATTCTATTTTACTGCGCGCCGCAATCGGTGCGCACATACGGCGGGATGGGGTCATCCCGCCCTGCGGCCTTTGGGATGGGCGCGGGCTTCTCTTCTCCAGCCACATGCAAAAAAACCGCGCGCCCGAGCGGCGCGCGGTCTCTTTCTTCACCAGTTGTCCTTTTCCTCCGCGTAGATCCTCGGCAAAATCGCGGCGAGATTCGTAAACTCCTTGATGCAGTGGCCGAACAGGGCGCGCGGGAATGCCTCGGGGACGGAGGCGCCGTCGGGGACGACCTTGATAAGCTGCCCGTCCTCGCCGAGGCCATAGCCCATCCAGAAGTGCGAGCAGAGCGTGACGCCGCCCTCGCCGGGGACGACCTTGTGCGTCATGACGGCCGGCGAGCCGCTCACGCCGACGGCGCAGACGAGCCCCGCGCACGCGTCCGTGCCGATCAGGATCATGTCGTAGCCGAGGTCGGACGGCTTGAAAAACGTGAGCCTGAGCGGGTCGACGCCGAGGCCGATGTCCTCGATGATGTCATGCGTGACGCCCCAGGTCTTCTGCTCGAGCGGGACGGCCGGGTCGAGCACATAGTCCGGGTCCATGGCGCGGGCCTGATAGTGGTCGTCGTGGTCCCAGAGCTGATAGCGCAGATCCGGGCCGACGCAGTGCCAGGCGAACCACCAGTAGAACATCTCCGGCGTGACGCCGGGCATAAACGTGCGGTTGGCGACAAAGCCCGTCCCGTTCGGCGCGACGGTGAAGCCGACCTCGAGCTTCACATTGCCGCGCAGAAAGTCGTTGCGGCCTTCAAGCGGCGTGGCAAGCGCCGGGTCTGCCATCGGCCCCTGCCAGATGGCGAGCTTTTCCGGCGCGATGGGCGCCAGATCCTGATAGAAATATTTGACGTAGGGAAGCGTCTTTGCCTCCGGTGTAAGTGCGACCATGCTGATTCCTCCTGTGCGTGTCTTGCTTACCATGCTAATCTATGCCTGCTGAAATGTAAAGCGTCAAATGGCCGAATCGGCTGTGATTTTCGCGCCCGTACCCGCAAAACCGCGCCTTTTCGGCCGAAAAAGGCTCCGCGCCTGTGCCGGCGCGGAGCCTGTGGCCTTATTTCTCGCGGAGAGGGAGGCGCACGGTCGCGCGGCCCTCTTCCATCATGTTGCCGAGGATGTCCTCGACCCACCAGCCGAATTCGACGAGCGGCTCGCCGTCTACGATGTGCTTTTCGTACACGCGGGACTTGACGATGAGCACGTCGCGCTCCATCGGGTGATGCAGGCACTTGCCGTGCTTGTCGGGGAACATCTCGAGGAAGTCGACGGCGTCCTCCTGCGGCGGCAGGTCGTAGCCGTAGTGGTGCATCGTCTCGTTCGGCATGATGCCCCAGCTGATGTTCTTGAGGAAGCCATGGTCGCCCATCCAGTTCGTGAAGTGGCGGATGGCAAAGTCGCGCGAGACGTAGTTGATGAGCATCGCGCGCTCGGGCGGGACGCACATGGGGTCATCATTTTCGGCAAACGACGTGTACTCGAGCGGGTTGTGCGGCTGGAACGCCTTGTCCCACAGCCGGACGCTGTCCGGCCAGGCCGGGTAGCTCATCGAGCGCTTTTCCAGACGGTAGATGCCGTCATACGGGTTGCGCTTCATGTTCGCGCGCACGGCCGGGTCGAGGATCTCGCGCTTGAGCGTCCGGCTGCCGCCGAGGCCGCAGCCCCAGAACGGGATGGGCTCGACCGTGTCGTCGATCGGCCCGTCGAGCGTCCAGGCCGGCTCGTCGCCGACGCTCACGTCCTCGTAGTACAGCGGCGTATCGCCGCGGATGGACTCTTTTTCCCAGATCTCGCAGATCTTCTGCCAGTCCTCGTCCGTGTATTTATGATCTTCGCGGCGGCCCCAGGCCGGGCCCTCCCACGGGGCGAACTCGGCGGGCCTGCACTCCGGCTTGTATGTTTTGAGGTTCTCACGCACGCGGAAGACGACGGAGTTTGTCAGCTCGCCGCGCTGGTTGTAGATCTCGCCGCTGTACGTCATGGCGATGGTGCGGTAGTCGCTGCCGGACTCGGGCGTGATGTCCTTCCAGCGGCGCTCGTTCACGACGAGGTAGAGCGTATCGCCGGCGTAGATGGGCCGGTGGCTCGTCACGGAGTGGTTGAGGCCGGCGACGAGCATGACGTCGCGCGCCTCGTGCGGGATGGGCATGAGGTAGGCGTCGTCGTAGGCGGCGATGGTCATAATGGCCGGGACGCCGTCAAAGCCGGCGGCCTTGGCGTAAGCGGCGTCGTTGTAGAGCGGGTCGAAGGGGTTATACTTGCTGTTGAAGTACGCGACGAGCTCGTCCGTCAGGTGGATGACGGGGCCGACGCCCGGCGTGCCCTCCGGCAGCGTGCCGGATACGAGGGCGCGGACGTCGATGGGGCCGCGCTCGTTCACGGCACGGCACGCGGCGGCGTACTGGTCATAATACGGCTTTTCGCGCTCGTCAAACTGGTTGGGATAGCGGGTGATAAAATCGCTCATGGGACAGCTCCTCTCTGTTTGCATTCAAATGCTATCTTCTATTTTACCAGAGCGGCGCGGCGCGGCACAAGGGGCGGCCGCCCACATTTCCTACAAATCCGTTGCTGATAAATTGTGCAGATCGGCAGGTATGAGCAACGTGTACAAAATTGAAACTTGTTTATTTTACACAATGCCAATTTACAAAACCGTACCCTCGTTGTATATTATAGACACAAAGAGAGATCGCGATCCAATCTCTTCGGAAAGGGGTGAGTCCAAAGTACAGTCCCGACATGATGCGCGGCGCGCCCGCAGCATCAGCCGATTGAGAGAAAAGACGTTGTGCGGAATCTTTGGAACTTGCCAGAGCGAAGTTCAGTTCATCGGGCCGATGTATGAAATAGATCCGAAGCACGGATACCGGCGGCCGGCAGAATGACGAGAGACCACGCGAAGGCAAACCGGCCATATGGCGGCCTGATCAGCCGAAGAAGCACCGGACAAACTGAAGAAAGTGAGCGTAACCATGGACCCGATCATCCAGAACTAGCCCCTCACCGGTATGCGGTGAGGGGCTGGTTCGTTTTTGCGGGCGCATCTTGTGTTTTTCGGGGCAGCTTGCTATACTTGGGACAAAAACGCGGCCGGACGGCCGGGCAGGGGGAGAAAACTATGGACGTCGCCATCGCGGCCTGCCGCGACTATTCGCCTGAGGAGGTGCGGCGGGCGCTGGGCGAGGTGCTCGCGCCGTTTGGCGGGCTGAGCTGGGTCACGCCGGGCATGCGCGTGGCCATCAAGGCGAACCTCGTCTCGGCCAAGCGGCCGGAGGCGGCCGTCACGACGCACCCGGCGCTGCTTTGCGCGCTCAGCGAGATGCTGACTGCGCGCGGCGCGTCCGTCGTCATCGGCGACAGCCCCGGCGGGCTCTATAACGCCGCCTACGTCGGGCGGATCTACTCGGCGTGCGGCCTGCGCGAATGCGAAAAGTACGGCGCGCGCCTCAACGACAACTTCGGGCAGAAGACCGCCCGCTTCCCCGACGCCGTCGAGGCGCGCGAGTTCGTCTACACGGCGTACCTCGACGAGAGTGACGCCATCATCGACTTCTGCAAGCTCAAAACGCACGGCATGATGGGCATGACGGCCGCGGCGAAGAACCTGTTCGGCGTCATCCCCGGCACGACGAAGCCGGAATATCACTTCCGCTATCCGACGGCCGAGCGCTTTGCGGACATGATCGTCGATCTGAACGAGTATTTCCGCCCGCGCATCTGCATCTGCGACGCCGTTGAGGGCATGGAGGGCAACGGCCCGACGCAGGGCACGCCGCGCCACATCGGCGCGCTGCTCGCAGGCGCCAGCCCGCACAAGCTCGACCTCGCGTGCGCGAGGCTCATCGGCCTCGGCGTGCAGGATGTGCCGACGCTCGCCGCCGCGCACCGCCGCGGCCTCATCCCGGAGCGCGCGGAAGAGCTTGCCTGCTCGCAGCCGCTGGGCGGCTTTCTCATCCCGGACTACGGCCTCATCCCGCTGCGCGGGACGCAGTTTGAAAACGAATACCGCGGCACGATGGGCAAGGTCGTCTCGCGCTTTCTGCGCGCGGCGCTCGCCTCGCGGCCGCAGGCGGACAAAGCATCCTGCGTCGGCTGCGGCGAGTGCGCCCGCATCTGCCCCGCGCGCGCCATCGAGATGTGCGGCCGCCTGCCCGTCATCGACCGGAGCGCCTGCATCCGCTGCTTCTGCTGTCAGGAGTTCTGCCCGAAGGGCGCCATGCGCGTCCGCCGCGCCCCGCTCGCGCGGATCGCAAACCGAAAAGGCGTATAAAGAAGCAGGCAGCGCGCCGGGACTGTTCGCCCGGCGCGCTGCCTGCTTTTATTCGGAATTTACCAATGGGGGCCGAAAGCGTGCCTTTCCCGCCGTTCCGCTTTGCGAAGAAAATGCTTGTGCTTTCCGCTTTGTGCTATTATACTAAAGAAAAACCACAATTTCTTGTCAAACGGCACGAAAGATGCGCCGCAAACTATGCAAATCAACGAGGTGAACGCCATGAGCCCAGAGAGCGAGCAGCGCCTGCTCGAGGCGTACCGCGCCATTTTCGACGCGGTGCGCGAGCCGGGAACGGACCGCATCATGCAGGCGGCCTACCGCATTTTCGGCTGTCCGGTGCTCTACACCGACGAGTATTTCCATGTCGTGTCCATGGTGCCGAGCACGCCCATCGGCGACGAGGCGTGGGACTACATGGTCGAGAAAAAGGACATGCGCCACGAGCGCATCTGGGCCATCATGGATGAATTCCTCTCCGGAAAGAAGGAGTTTTACTCCATTTTCTACGCCGACACCGGCTCGTGCGCGGCCTGCCCGCGCATTTTCGGCGAGGTCGTTCTGGACGAGCGCGTGCAGGGCCACGTCATGGTCTTCCTCGGCGACATCCCGCTGCGCGAGGAGGATTTCAAGATCGTCGGGCTCATCATCGACGCGATCTGCATCAAGATCCAGAGCCGCACGAAGGGCATGTCGCGCTGGAACCTGTCGCTGACGACCAAGCTGCAGGATCTCATCGACCCCGTCTCGCCGCCGCATCTTCTGCGCCTTGCGCGCGACGCCGTTGGCGCGGCCATCGAGCCGGAGTACACCGTCATCGCCACGCCCGTCGGCCAGAAGGCGTCGCAGCGCGCGTTTGCCGAGTACGCCGTCAGCCAGCTGCACCAGATGTACCGCCACATCATCGCCGTCATCTATGACAACTGCATCGTCACGCTCGTCGGCGGCGTCCGCCGCCGCAGCCGCAACGGCAATCTGACGCCCGCAGCCGAGGGCTCCATCCGGAAGATCCTCGACTATTTCACCGAGCACGACATGGTCTCGGGCGTGTCGAACTGCTTTAACGACCTGACGCAGACGCGGCCGCACTACCGCCAGGCGCTGCTCACCGCGCAGATGGCGCTGCGCCTTGAGCTTGGAACGCAGCAGTTTTTCATGGATCTCATGCCGCTGCCGATCTTCTTGAGCGTGCTCGAGCACGAGCAGCCCGAGACGTTCGTCCACCCGGCCGTCACGGCCATGCGCGAATATGACGCCTCGCACGGCACGGAGTATTACGCGACGATGCGCGCCTTCAGCATGACCATGCACAACAAGGATCAGACGGCCGCGCTTTTGAACATCCACCGCAACACGCTGCTCTACCGTCTCGGCCGCATCGCAGAGCTGTTCGAGCTGCCCTACGAGGAGGAGCGCGCCGCGCTCAACATCCTGTGCAGCTACCTCATCTTAGAGCTGCGCGAGCACGCCACGCCCGAGCAGGTCACCGCCCTGCTCGAATCCGACCGGGAGAAGAGCGAGAGGTAGACACACAAAAAATGATCCCCGCGGAGCATCGCTCCGCGGGGATCGTGTCATTTTCGGCCAATTACGGCGTCCGCACGTCGAGGTCGTAGATCGTGACGTCGGCGGTGTAGGGATTGTAGCGCTCGTTGATGAGCGAGACGGTGTCATACGCGGAGACGACATAGTAAGACCCACCGTTCCAGTACATGGCGCTGCCGGGCAGCGTGTCCGTGGCGATGTCCGACCGGTCGCAGCGCATGAGCGCGCCGGCGCACCAGAGCAGATTGCCGCTTGACAGGTCCGTTGTGACGTTTTCCAGAATGACGGGCAGCAGGCGCGGCGCCTTGAGCATATTTTTGGCCGTCAGCCACTGATCCATGCACGCGGACAAAAACGCGCGCTGGACGTTCACGCGCTCAAGGTCGGCCAGCGCGTAGCCGGAGCGGAAGCGCACGACGCCCATGGCCTGCTCGCCGTCGAGCGTCTGAAGGCCGGCGCTCAGGTCGATGTTCAGGTTCTGCGCCGGGTCGGAGTAGTGCATATCGACCGGGACGTTGAACTCCACGCCGCCCATGAGGTCGACAAGGTCGACGAAGCCGTCAAGGTCGACGAGGACGTAGCCGTCCGGCCGGAAGCCGACGAGCTTTTCCACGGCCGTCATGAGCGCCTCCATGCCCGCCTCGCCGGCGCCGTAGACGCCGTAGGTGCCGTTGATCTTCGGCACGGAGTAGGAGTCATTGACGAGCGTGTCGCGCGGGATGGACAGCAGGCTGACCGAGCGCTCGGAGGCGTTGATCGTACACAGCATGATCGTGTCCGTGCGCGTGCCGCCGGCATCCGTTCCGGCGAGCAGGATGGTCGAGCAGCCGCTCTTGCGCGCGCCGAGCCCCGTCTCGGCCTTCGGCTGGCCGAGATTTGTGAGCATGAGCACGGCGACGGCGGCGATCAGGAGCACGAGCAGCACGAGCAGGGTCTTCAGGATGCGGTGCTTTTTCTTCTTTTTCGGCTGCGGCTCGGGGTCAGGCTCGCTGCGGCGCTTTTTCGGTTCCGGCTCCGGCTCCTCCCGGCGGCTTTTCTTTGGCGGCGGGGGAGGCGGCGCGGCACGGCGCATCTCCGGGGTCGGCTGCGGCGCGCTGCGGCGGGGCTGCTGATAGCTCGGCGCGGGCTGTCGGGCTGGCTGCGTCTGCGGATAGGCCGGCTGCGCCGGACGCTGGGGCTGCGCCTGGGCGGCGCAGCGCGCCTGGTGCGCGGCGCGCATCTCGGGCGTCTGCGGGCGCGTGTTGGACGCGGCCTGCGATGGACGGGCCTGCGGCGCGGTAATACCATTATAGTAATTCTCGTAACCGGCCGGCTGCGCGGGGCGCGGCGAAGCCTGCGCAGGCGTCTGCTGCGGCGCGGTGGGCTGCGGATCGGCAAGCTCGTCCGGGTCCTCATAGCCGATGTCGCGCAAAAGCGCGTCGAGCCGGTCATAGTCAAACGGTTCGTTCGGATCCATGGTTTTGCCCCCTTTCTTGGGATTGTCCCTATTGTAGACGCTGCGCGGCAGGAAGTAAATAACGAAAATCTACAAATTCGGCCCAAAGCCGTGAATTGGGCTTGCATTCTTTTGGCGATGTGGTAAAATAACTAGGCTGATTTTAGACGCAAGAATAAAAATGTAAGGAGTTGTTACACTTGGAAAACCTTTTTTGGATTGGTTTCCTCGGTGCGGCGGTCGCGCTCTTGTTCGCCCTCGTACAGAGAAACAAAGTCATGAAGGCTTCCGAGGGCGATGCGAAAATGGTTAAGATCGCGGAAGCGATCCGCCAGGGCGCCAACGCCTACCTCAAGCGCCAGTACACCACTGTCGCCAAGGTCTTCGCCATCGTCTTCGTGATCCTGCTGATCATCGCGTTCGCCTCCAAGGGCGAGATGCTCTCCCGGATCACCCCGTTCGCGTTCCTGACGGGCGGCATCTGGTCGATGCTCGCCGGCCTCATCGGCATGAAGATCGCGACGAACGCCAACGCCCGCACGGCCAACGCCGCGCATGAGAGCCTCAACCGCGGCCTGAACGTCGCGTTCTCCTCCGGCTCTGTCATGGGCTTCACCGTCGTCGGCCTCGGCCTGCTCGACATCACGCTGTGGTTCTTCGGCCTGAAGTACATCGGCCACATGGGCGCCGATGAGCTGGCCAACGTCATGGTCATGAACGGCATGGGCGCCTCCTTTATGGCGCTGTTCGCCCGCGTGGGTGGCGGCATCTACACGAAGGCTGCCGACGTCGGCGCCGACCTCGTCGGCAAGGTCGAGGCCGGTATCCCGGAGGACGACCCGCGCAACCCGGCCACCATCGCCGATAACGTCGGCGACAACGTCGGCGACGTCGCCGGCATGGGCGCCGACCTCTACGAGTCCTACGTCGGCTCCATCCTCGCCACCTTCGCGCTCGGCACGGCCGCCGGCTATGGCTGGAAGGGCATGCTCCTCCCGGTCGCCATTGCGGTCGCCGGCGTCATCTGCTCGCTCATCGGCTCGTTCCTCGTCAAGACGAAGGAGAACGCCACGCAGATGAGCCTGCTGCGCTCGCTGCGCACCGGCACCTACACGGCCGCCATCCTGTCGGCCGTCGCGGCCATCCCGCTGTGCTACCTCATCCTCAAGGACGAGACGGCCCAGTGGTGGGGCATCTACGTCGCCATCCTCTGCGGTCTGGTCGGCGGCTGCCTCATCGGCTACTTCACTGAGTACTACACGTCCGACAACTACAAGCCGACCCAGAAGCTCGCCGCGGCGAGCGAGACGGGCTCCGCCACCGTCATCATCGGCGGTATCTCGCTTGGCATGAAGTCGACGCTCACCTCCATCCTCGTCGTCTCCGTCGCCGTTCTCGTCAGCTACTTTGCTGCCGGCGGCTCCATGACGATCGTCGACGCCAACGGCCTGTTCACGGCTGAGTTCAACCACGGCCTGTACGGCATCGGCATCGCCGCTGTCGGCATGCTCTCCACGCTGGGCATCACGCTCGCCACCGACGCCTACGGTCCTGTCGCCGACAACGCCGGCGGCATCGCCGAGATGGCCGGCCTGCCGGAGGAGGTCCGCGACCGCACGGACGCGCTCGACTCCCTTGGCAACACGACTGCTGCCACCGGCAAGGGCTTCGCCATCGGCTCGGCCTCGCTGACCGCGCTGGCGCTGCTCGTCTCCTACGTCAACATCGTCCAGTCCCGCACGGACGAGGTCCTCAACTTCACGCTGACCAGCCCGACCGTTCTTGTCGGTATGTTCATCGGCGCCATGCTGACGTTCGTCTTCTCCGCCTTCACCATGAGCGCGGTGCAGACGGCTGCGCAGTCCATCGTCATGGAGGTCCGCCGTCAGTTCCGCGAGATCAAGGGCATCATGACCGGCGAGACCGACCCGGACTACTCCACCTGCGTCGACCTCTGCACGAAGGGCGCGCTGCATGAGATGGTCATCCCGGCGCTGCTCGCCATCATCGTCCCGATCATCACCGGCCTCGTCCTCGGCTGCGAGGGTGTCGTCGGCCTGCTCGGCGGCGTCTCCGTCACGGGCTTCGCCATGGCCGTGTTCATGTCGAACGCCGGCGGTGCGTGGGACAACGCCAAGAAGTATATCGAGCGCGGAAACCACGGCGGCAAGGGCTCCGACTGCCACAAGGCTGCCGTTGTCGGCGACACCGTCGGCGACCCGTTCAAGGATACGTCCGGCCCGTCGCTCAACATCCTCATCAAGCTGTGCTCCACGGTCTCCATCGTGTTCTCCGGCCTGATCATCGCGTTCAACCTGCTCAAGCTCCTGTAAGAGCAAGCTCGCATTTTAAAAGCCTGCGCATCGGACACCGATGCGCAGGCTTTTTTCTTGCAAACACGGGCGCGACTTGCTATGATAGAACCAAATTTGGACATGATCCGGGAGGAATCGGCATGATCACTGTCACCAATGAGGGTGTATTTTACAAAGGCGGCAAGTTTTTGCCCGCCGGGGAGGGCATATCGCTCGGCCTGACGCCGGAGACGGGCAAAACGGGCACGATGGCCTACGGGATTTTCAAGGCGCACAATTCGTCCGGCAATATGGATCGCCTGAAGATCCGCTTCGACGCCATGGCCTCGCACGACATCACCTACGTCGGCATCATCCAGACGGCGCGCGCGTCGGGGCTCGAGCGCTTCCCGCTGCCGTATGTGCTCACGAACTGCCACAACTCGCTCTGCGCCGTCGGCGGGACGATCAACGAGGACGACCATGTCTTCGGCCTGTCCGCCGCGAAGAAGTACGGCGGCGAGTTCGTCCCGGCGCACCAGTCGGTCATCCACAGCTATATGCGCGAGATGTACGCCGGCGGCGGCAAGATGATCATCGGCTCGGACTCGCACACGCGCTACGGCGCCTACGGCACGCTCGCCGTCGGCGAGGGCGGCCCGGAGCTGGCGCGCCAGCTGCTCGGCAAGACGTATGACATCGCCTACCCGCGCGTCGTGGCCATCTATCTTGAGGGCGCGCCGCGCCCCGGCGTCGGCCCGCAGGACGTGGCGCTGGCCATCATCGGCGCGACGTTCCGGCAGGGCTATGTCAAAAACTCCGTCATGGAGTTTTTCGGCCCGGGTGTGGCGAGCCTCGCCATGGACTACCGCTCCGGCATCGACGTCATGACGACGGAGACGAGCTGCCTGTCGTCCGTCTGGGCGACGGACGAGACCGTCCGCCGCTCGCTCGCCGCGCACGGCCGCGCGGGCGATTACAAGGAGCTCTCCCCGGCCGACGGCGCGTACTATGACGCGCTCATCCGCGTCGACCTTTCCAGGGTCGAGCCGATGATCGCCCTGCCGTTCCACCCGTCGAACGCCTACACGATCCGCGAGTTCAACGAGAACCTCGAGGACATCCTCCACGCCGTCGACGAGACGACCATGGCGCAGCTCGAGCTGAAAACGAAGCCCGAGAGCCTCGTCTCGAAGATCCGGAACGGAAAATTCTACGCCGATCAGGGCGTCATCGCCGGCTGCTCCGGCGGCACCTACCAGAACATGATGCAGGCGGCCGCCATTTTGAACGGCCAGCCGCTCGGCTCGGGCGAATTCTGGCTGTCCGTCTACCCGACGAGCCAGCCCGTTACGCTCGCGCTGGCCAAAAACGGCGCGCTGACGAAGATGATGGCCTCCGGCGCGTCGCTGCGGTCGAGCTTCTGCGGGCCGTGCTTCGGCGCGGGCGACGTCCCGGCCAACGGCGGGTTCTCTATCCGCCACTCCACGCGCAATTTCCCCAACCGTGAGGGCAGCAAGCCGAACGACGGCCAGGTCGCCTATGTCGCGCTCATGGACGCGCGCTCCATCGCCGCGTCGGCCTTGAACGGCGGCGCGATCACCTCGGCCATGGATCTTCCGGAGCCGCCCGCCGATCCGAGCTATGTCGAGTATGAATTCGACCGCACGCCCTATGACGCGCGCGTCTACTTCGGCGTCGGAAAGCCCGACCCGGAGCAGGAGCTCGTCTTTGGCCCGAACATCGCCGACTGGCCCGCGCAGATCGCCCTGCCGGACAACCTGCTGCTCGACGTGGCCAGCGCCATCTACGACCCCGTCACGACGACGGACGAGCTCATCCCGTCCGGCGAGACGTCGTCGTACCGCTCCAACCCGCTGAAATTGGCCGAATTCACGCTCTCGCGCAAGGACCCGGCCTACGTCGGCCGCGCGAAGGCGGCCCGCGCGCTGGAGCTTAGGCGCCGCGCCAGTCCGGACGACCCGGACGTCGCGGCGGCCATGGCGGGCTTTGACCCGCACACGACGGGCCTCGGCTCGCTCGTTATGTCCATCCGCCCGGGCGACGGCTCGGCGCGCGAGCAGGCGGCCTCGTGCCAGCGCGTGCTCGGCGGCTGCGCCAACGTGTGCGAGGACTACGCGACGAAGCGCTACCGCTCCAACGTCATCAACTGGGGCATGCTGCCGTTTACCGTGACGGACATCGAGCGCTTCCGCATCGCCCCGGGCGACCGGCTCTATATCCCCGGCGTGCGCGAAGCGCTCGCGCGCGGCGACGAGAGGATCCCCGCCGTCCTGCTCCAGTCCGGCACGCGCGTGCCGATGGAGCTCAAGCTCGAAAACCTGAGCGCCGAGGAGCGCGAGATCATCCTCGCCGGCTGCCTCATCAACTATTACGCATAAATTTTTCACGCCGCCGGGGCATCAGACCCGGCGGCGCGCTGGTATGATGGATTTGGAGGTGGACGCGCATGAAGCGGCGGCTTCTGGCGCTTTTTCTCGCCGCGCTCGCGCTTCTGGCAATGGGCTGCGGCGCAAGGCTCCCGGACGGCGCGCCCATCGCGCCCGCGGCGGAGCGGACGCGCGGCGAGATCGAGCAGCGCCTGCTCGACGGCCTGCGAAGCCGCGACGGGACGATCTCCGACCTCGGCAGCAGCGCCGAGGCGGTCGGGCAGGCCGTGCACAGCGTATGGCTGGATCATCCGGAGCTGTTCTGGTTTACGGGCGGCGGCACGACCAGGACCGCCACGCTCGGCGGCACGGTCACGGGCGTCTCGTTTGAGCCGGAGTACGCCTATTCCGAGTCTGAGCTCGCGCAGCTTCAGCGCGAGCTGGACGCGGTGTATGAGGCGATCGAGCTGCGCCTTGGCGGAAAAACGGACTATGAGAAGGTGCGCGGCGTCTACGAGTACGTCATCGAAACGGTCGACTACTCCGGCGACGCGGGCGAGCAGGACATCGTCCCGGCGCTGCTGCGCGGGACAGGCGTGTGCGCGGCGTATGCGCGGGCAGTGCAGGCGCTGCTGCTGCGCCTTGACGTCCCGTGCCGCTATGTCACGGGCGCGGCGCGCGGGGAGAGCCATGCGTGGAACCTCGTGTGCATCGAGGGCAGCTGGTACCATGTCGACGCGACATGGGGCGACCCGTCCTACTCCGGCGAGGCGGCCGAATTCGGCGTCAGCTACGCCTACCTCTGCCTGACCGACGAGCAGATCCTGCGCACGCGCACCGTCGAGGACGGGCAGGATCTGCCCGCGTGTACGGACGAGACGTGGAACTATTACCGCGTGAGCGGCCTTTATCTGGAGAAGTACAGCTATGGCGGCTACAGCGCCGTCTACACCGCCACCCTCGCCGGGGGAAGCAGCGCCGTCAGCGTCATGTTCGGCAGCCGCGAGGCCTACCGCGCCGCGCTCGCGGAGCTCATCTCCTCCGGTGGACTCATGCAGGCGCAGCAGGACGCCGAAGCCGCCCTCGGCCTTACGCCGGCCAGCGAAATGCACTATGTGTGCGACGATGAATTGTGGATATTGACGGTGCTGCCGTCATAAAAGAAGAACGCTGCCGCCGGCAGCGTTCTTTTTTTACGATCATTGCAGCTTGAGGTCGTCCTTACGGATCCAGCCGGTTTTCCGCAGCAGCTTGCCGCCGAGCCAGCACAGCACGGCAGGGAGCACGAAGCTGATGAGCACAAGGCCGATCCAGTCGAGCGCGGTGATGGCCGTTTTCGTGCCCGCGGCGATGTCCGAGACCCAGCCGGTGTACACGCCGATCTGGCCGCAGAAGCCGCATGTGCCCATGCCGGAATTCACGGCCGCGCCGTTCATCTGCAGGCGGAACAGGCACGTCGCGATCGGGCCGGTGATGGCCGAGGCGACGATGGGCGGGATCCAGATACGCGGATTTTTCACGATGTTGCCCATCTGGAGCATCGAGGTGCCGATGCCCTGCGACACAAGGCCGCCCCAGCGGTTTTCCGGGAAGCTCATGACGGCGAAGCCGACCATCTGCGCGCAGCAGCCCGCGACGGCCGCGCCGCCGGCCAGGCCTGTGAGCCCCAGCGTCATGCAGATGGCGGCAGACGAGATGGGCAAGGTGAGCGCGATGCCGACCGTGACGGAGATGAGGATGCCCATCCAGAACGGCTGAAGCTCCGTCGCCCAGCGGAGGAACGTGCCGACGGCGTCCGCGGCGGCTCCCAGCGCCGGGCCGATGAGCCGCGCGAGGCCGAGGCCGACCAGGATCGTCACGATCGGCGTGACGAGGATGTCGATCTTCGTCTCCTTCGAGACGGCCTTGCCGCACTCGGCCGCGATGCACGCGATGACGAGCACGGCCAGCGGCCCGCCCGCGCCGCCGAGCAGGTTCGCGCCGTAGCCGATGGGGACGAGCGAGAAGAGCACCATGGGCGGCGCCTGAAGGGCGCTCCCGATGGCGACGGCCATGGCCGGGCCGACCATGAGCGAGGCCGCGCCGCCGATCGTATAGCCCGTGTCGCCGATGGAAAAGAGGATGGCGTTCAGAAATCCGATGTGGAGCTGCGTGCCGAGCGTGTTTAAGATCGTGCCGACGAGCAGCGTGCAGAACAGGCCCTGCGCCATGGCGCCGAGCGCGTCGACGCCGTAGCGCCGTGCGGAAAACACAATGTCTTTCCGCGCCAGAAATGCCTTGACTTTGTTCATAGCTTTCTCCGATACAAAATAATGAGTGTACAGGTGTCATGACACCTGTACACTCATTATAGCGGCTCATTTCCGTTTGTCAATCCTTCGGCGAAAAGGCGGGCGCGGTTTTTCAGGGCGAAAGCGCGCGCCGGCTAGTCGGCCGTCCCCTCGGGCAGCAGGAAGCCGGCTTCGCTGAGCGCGGCGCGCACGCGCAGGAAGCTCGCCTCGTCCGGGCAGAGCAGCGTGTGCAGGTGGATGCCGTCCGTCAGCACGGAGAGCGGCGCGGCGTCCAGCGCGGCGGCGCGGGCGCAGAACTGCGTAACGTCGAAGCGGCTGCGGAGCGACAGCGCGCCCGTGAGCTGGCCATAGAGCGGGTGCTCGACGATGACGTCGCGCACGATGCAGCCGTTGTCGACCATGATGCACAGCTCCTGGCTCATGTCCGCGCACTTGTGGCAGCAGGCGACGGTGCGGGTGAGCAGCGGCTGCTCCTGCGCGAGCAGATACCCGCGCGGCGTGGCCGAGATGGCCTCGCCGGACGCGCGCAGCAGCGCGACGTCGCCGACGATGATCTGCCGGCTGACGCCGAAGCGCTCGCTCAGCCGCGAGGCCGACAGCGGCCCGCGCTCTTCCCGCAGGGCGGCCAGAATGGCCGCGCGCCGCGCGGATGCAGTCATGGCAGGCATATCAGCGGCCCTGCCCGTTTGCGCGCAGAAGCTCCATTTTGATGTCGTAGAGCTTCTGACTGAGGTCAACATAATATGTCTGCGGGTTGTCAAAGCGCTTGACCTCGTCCCAGAGCGTGCCCAGCTGGGAAAGGCAGTATTCGCGCGAGCGCTGGAGCGTCGGCTTTTCGTAGACGAGCTTTCCGCCCTGATAGATGGGTCGGAGCAGCTCGCGCGCGGTGAAGCTTGTCAGCTCCTTCCGCTTCCACGTCGCGTCAGGGTCGAAGATCGTGAGCGGCTTTGTGTCGTCGACCACCTCGTCGTGGACGCAGATGTAGTCGGCCAGCGCGTGGCCCGTCTCGCGGTCAAAGAGGCGGTAGACCTTCTTGAAGTGCGGCGTTGTGATCTTCGTGACGTTCTCGCTGATCTTGATCTTCGGGATGATCTGCCCGGCTGTGTCCTCAATGGCGGCCAGCTTGTACACGCCGCCGAATACGGGCTCGGACTTGGCGGTGATGAGCCGCTCACCAACGCCGAAGCAGTCGATGCACGCGCCCTGCCGCAGCAGGTCGGTGATGAGATATTCGTCGAGCGCGTTCGACACCGTGATCCGGCACTCCGGCCAGCCGGCGTCGTCGAGCATCTTCCGCGCGCAGCGCGTGAGGTAGGCAAGGTCGCCGGAGTCGAGCCGGATGCCGCATTTTGTGATGCCGAGCGGGCGCAGCACGTCGTTGAAGGCGCGGATGGCGTCCGGGATGCCGCTTTTGAGCGTGTTGTATGTGTCGACGAGCAGCGTGGCGTTTGTGGGGTAGGTCTCGCAGTAGGCGCGGAAGGCGTCATACTGCGTGTCGAACATCTGCACCCACGCGTGAGCCATCGTGCCGCCGGCCGGGACGCCGAAGAGCTGGTCGGAGATCGTGCAGGCCGTGCCGGCGCAGCCGGCAAGGTAGGCCGCGCGCGCGCCGAAAATGGCGCCGTCCGTGCCCTGCGCGCGGCGCGAGCCGAACTCGAGCACCGTCCGCCCCTCCGCCGCGCGGCAGATGCGGCTGGCCTTCGTGGCGATGAGGCTCTGGTGGTTGATGCACAAAAGCAGGTACGTCTCGAGCAGCTGCGCCTGAATGGCGGGCGCGCGGACGGTCACGACCGGCTCGCGCGGGAAGACGGGCGTGCCCTCCGGCACGGCCCAGATGTCGCCGGTGAACTGAAAGTCGGCCAGATATTGCAAAAACTCCTCCGAGAAAATGCCGCGGCCGCGCAGATAGGCGATGTCGTCCGCGGAAAAATGCAGATCCTCGATGTAGTCGATGAGCTGCTCAAGGCCGGCCGCGATGGCGTAGCCGCCGTTGTCCGGCACCTGACGGAAGAAAATGTCGAAATACGTGATGCGGTCGCGATAGCCGCTGGCGAAGTAGCCGTTGCCCATCGTCAGCTCGTAGAAGTCGCACAGCATCGTCATGTTGAGGTTCTCTTTCATATGCGTCGCTCCCTGAAATACAAGGTGTCTTGACACCGGTCAAATCCGGTAGATCGTCTTATTATAGCCGCAATGCCGGGACAAAGCAACCGCCGCGGGCGGTTTTGGCATGACTTTCTTTTCACGAGAGCCGGCCGATGCGCGCCGTTTCCAAAAAACCGCCCTCCCACGGCGGGAGGGCGGCGGATCTTCGCGGTCAGCCGGACAGGCCGTCGGCCTGACGGGCCATGTTCTCCACGACGATGTCGTGGATGTCGCCGAGCGCGGCGCAGTAGGACAGCACGTCCCACGGCTCGTTGGTGTGGTAGTGGATCTTGACAAGCTCCTCGTCGCCGACGGCGAGCAGGCAGTCGCCCTTGATATGGGTCATGATGTAGTCGTGGATTGCGTCCTCATCGAGGCCTGTGCCCTCGATGAGCAGCTGGGTGTCAAATTTGAATTCCATCTTGGCTCCTTCTTTCTCTAGTTCAGGCTGTTTAGATACGCAGCGGCGGCATGGGCGGCGACGGCGCCGTCGGCGCAGGCGGTGACGACCTGGCGCAGGGGCTTCGTGCGGACGTCGCCTGCGGCAAATACGCCGGGGACGTTCGTTTTCGTGTCCTCGCCCGCGAGGATGTAGCCGGACTCGTCAAGCGCCGTCTGGCCGGCGAAAAGAGCCGTGTCCGGCACGCGGCCGACGGCGGCGAACACGCCGGAGACGGGCAGGATGCGCACCTCTGCCGTCTTCTGGTCGCGTACGGCGAGGCCGGTGACCTCCGTCTCGCCCTCGATGGCGGTCGGGACGGCGCTGTAAATGATCTCAACGTTTTCGGCGCCGAGCAGCGGGGCGACGGAGCTTTGGTCGGCGCGCAGCGTGTCGCGGCGGTGGATGAGGTAGACATGGCTGCACAGGCGCGAGAGCGTGAGCGCCTCGCCCGCGGCCGTGTTGCCGCCGCCGACGACGGCGACGGACTTTCCGCGATAGAACATCCCGTCGCACGCGGCGCAGTACGACAGGCCGCGGCCGCGGAAGCGGTCCTCCTCCGGCAGGCCGAGCGGGCGCGGCGTGGCGCCCGTGGCCACGATGACGGCGCCGGCCGTCACGGGGCCGGACGTCGTCTCGATGCGCTTGGGGGTCTGCGTGAGATATGCGCCCGTCACGGTCGCAAATTCGGATTCGGCGCCGAATTTTTCCGCGCCGCGCTGCATTTTTTCGGCCAGCTCGAAGCCGTCCACGCCGTCTTCAAAGCCGGGGTAGTTGTCGATGCGCTCCGTCGTGGCCATCTGGCCGCCGGGTGAGAGCTGCTCGAGCACGAGGGCGGACAGCCCCGCGCGGGCGCAGTAGAGCGCGGCCGTGTAGCCGGCCGGGCCGCCGCCCAGAATGACAACGTCATAGTGCGATTGCATGGCCATCCTCCTTACAGCTGCGCGTCGAGCCAGCCCTCGATCTCGGCCTGCGCGGTCGGGGCGACGAGCTTCTCGCCGGGCTGGCCGTTCTCAAAGAGAAACAGCGCCGGGATGGTCACGACGCCATGCTCGCTGGCGATGTCGGGGCAGTCGTCGACGTTGATCTTCGCAACGGTGACGCGGCCTTCGTATTTTTCCGCGATGCGCTCGAGCGCGGGCGCGATGCGGCGGCAGTAGACGCACCACGGCGCCCAGAAGTCGACGAGGACGGGGCCGCTTGCGAGCAGGACGTCCTGCTTGTAGTTGTCGCTTGTAACAGTCAGAACGGACATTTTGAATTCCTCCGTAAAGTCAAAAAAATCGCCGGGCGCGGGATGCGCCTGCACCTAGTATACCAGACTTTTTGAAAAAAAGCAGACCGAAAACGGTTTATTTATATCCGAAAGCGGCGCAAAACCGCGCGCCCGGCCGGGCGCGCGGTTTTTGACGGGTAGTTTAAGCGACGGTCAGGACGATCTTGCCCTTGTACGAGCCGGGGGCGACGGCCGTTTCCACGCCGTCGACGGTCATGGTGAGCGTCTTGCCTGCCGGGGCGGCGACGGCCGCGCCGGACTCGATCGTCAGGCCGGTGATGTAGCTCGTGCCGGTGACGGTCCAGACGCTCTCGCGGTCGAGCGAGACGATGACGCCATTGTTGACGGTCGGCGCCGGGGTCTGCGTGACGTTGGACAGCTCGAGGCGGTTGATCGGCTCGATGACGTGCAGCCCCTCGCGGTAGGCCTGCGTGGCGGAGGAGACGACGCCGGTCAGCTGGACGTTTTTGAGGTTCAGGGCGAGGTTTTTCGCGCCCTGAAGGTCGTCTTTATGGCGCGGCTTGGCCTCCGGCGCGCCGGCGTGGCCGCTGTGCGGGCGCGGGTCGCTCTCGCCGAAGCCGTCCATGCGCACCGCGCCGAGGTTGCGGTACATGAACATGCCCGCGTCGCCCTTGACGCCGTTGGCGTTGGCGCGGATCTCCGTCGTGGAGTTGAGGAAGTCGCCGCATAGGACGGAGTTTGCAATGTTCATGATGACATCCTCCGTCTCGCTGGCCGACGACAGGTCGCGGCCGGGGACGTACTCGTCCTTCACGCCGACGGGGATGTAGAAGTTGTCCGTGCACATGTCGGTCTCATCGTTGTCCATGAGCTGGAGGATGACGCCGTTGCCCGGCTCCATGGTGACGCAGTCGATGTCATACGTCGACGCCGAGCCCTTCGAGCAGATCGTGGACTTGCCGGTGCGGAACGTGGAATCCTTGAGCGTGATGACGGAGTTGTCGTCCTTGTGGACCATGACGCCGAAGCGGCGGCCCTCAATGAGCGAGTCGTTGATGATGGACGCGCGGCCGATGCCCTCTTCGCCCATGATGAGGATGGGGTAGCCGTTGATGCGGCAGTGCGTGTGGTCGTAGGTGACGAAGTTATCGCCGATGCAGAACGCGCCGTAGCCGTGGCTGCGCGGGCCGGTGAGCTCCATGTAGCAGTCCTTCATGACCATGTGGACGTCGCCGCCGCCGTCGATGGAGCTGATGGCCCAGCCGTTCGAGCGCAGCTCGCAGCCCTCATAGGTGACCTGACCGTGGTCGGTCAGCTGGACGAGGCGGTTCGTGCCGGTGAAGCCGACCATCCACGAGAACGTGTCGACCTTGTCGCTGGCCGGGCTCATGTTGATGAGCTTGCAGTCCTTGACGAGCACATGGCTCTCGCCGCCGACGTGGATGGCGCAGCGGGTGACGCCGGAGAGGTTGAAGTAGCTGTCGCGGATGGTGACGAGCGCATCGTCGATCGCCGTGACGGCCGCGCCCGCGCCGACAAAGTCGCACGAGGAGAAGCCCTCCATGTCAAACTCGGCGCCGACGATCTCATACTTCGTCTTGCCCTCGACGATGACGCCGTTCTGCTCGCCCTTCGTCGTGGCCATGTAGGTGCCGACCATTTTCTGGCCGTCGTACTCGCCGCCCTGAAGCAGGATGGCGGCGCTCTTTGCCGCGTCGATCTCGCCGTCGCGGACGACGAGCGCGGGGTTCATCGGCGTGTGGATCTGCGCCATGGTGCGCAGGCCGTGCGGGGTCATGTCGTAGATGTCCGTGACCGCGATGCGGATGTCGCCCTTGTAATAGCCCGGGACGATCTCTGTGCCGACGCCGTCGACGGTCATGGTGAGCTGCTTGCCCTCGGGAGCGCGGATCGCGCCGCCCTCCTTGAAGTTCAGAATGTAGAATTGCAGGTCCTCGCTGACTTCCCAGACAAGGCCCGGCTCGACGGTTTTGCTGATCATGGGGGAGCCCTCCTGTAATTTTTACGTTGCTTTACGCGACGGTCAGAACGATCTTGCCGGCATAGGAGCCCGGAGCGATGGCGGTCTCCACGCCGTCGACGGTCATGGTGAGCGTCTTGCCCTCCGGGGCGGCGACGGTGGCGCCGGGCGCGATATTGAGCGCGGTGATATAGCTCGTGCCGGTGACGGTCCAGGCGCTGCTTTCGTCGAGCGTGATGACAACGCCGTTGTTGACGGTCGGCGCGGCGGCCTGCGTGACGTTGGACAGCTCGAGGCGGTTGTCCTCAAGGATGAGCGTGAGACCCTCACGGTAGGCCTGCGAGGCGGCGGAGATGATGCCGGTGATCTTCGTGCCCTTGAGGTTCATGCCGAGGTTCTTCGGGCCGCGCAGATCGTCGCCGCCGTGGCGCGGGTTGCCCTCTTCCCAGTGGCCGCCCTCGCCGTCGGACTCGCGGATGCCGATGACGGTGTCGTGGAAGTAGCCCATGCCGCCGCGGGCGTTGCGCTTGTAGGCGCGGATGTTCGTGGTGGAGTTGAAGAAGTCGCCGGTGATGTCGCAGCCTTCGATGTTGACGATAACGTCCTCGGTGTCGGAGGCGTGGGCAAGGTCGCGGCCGTCAAGATACGTGTCGACCTCGCCGACGGGGATCTTGTACTCCATAACGTTCATGCCGGACTCGTCCGGGTCCATGAGCTGGAGGATGACGTTGTTGCCGGCGCGGAACGTGGAGTTTTTGATGTTGATGGTCGAGGCGGACGCCTTGACGACGAGGCTGGACTTGCCGGTGTCGAACGAGGAGTCAGAGATGGTGAAGATGGAGTTGTCGTCGCTGACGACCATGGCGCCGAAGCGGCGGCCGCGGATCTTCGAGCCGTTCACGATGGACGGGCGGCCCTTGCCCTCCATGCCCATGACGAGCATCGGGTAGCCGTAGACGTCGACGTCGCAGTGGTCGTAGACGATCTCGTTGTCGCCGATGCAGAACGCGCCGTAGCCGTGCGCGCGCGGGCCGGACAGCTCCATTTTGCAGTCCTTGAGCAGCATCTTGACGCCGTCGTCGCTGCCGTCGATGGAGCAGATGCCCCAGCCGTTCGTCTTGAGGCGGCAGTTTTCATAGGTGACGGTGGCGTTGTCGGTGAGCTGCGCCAGACGGTTCGTGCCGGCGAAGCCGACCTGCCAGGAGAAGCTGCCCAGCCAGTCGGAGTCGGGCGAGAGGTTCGTGATGTCGCAGTTTTTGACATAGACCTCCGAGTCGCCGCCGGCGTGGATGGCGCAGCGGGTGACGCCGGAGAACGTGAACTCGGAGTCCTCGATGCGGACCTTGGACTTGCCGACGGCCGTCACGCCGCAGCCGACGCCGAGGAAGTCGTTGTCCGAGAAGCCCTCAAAGTCCATCTTGACGTCCTTGACGAGGTAGTCGCTCTCGCCGTCGACAATGATGCCGTTGAAGCTCTCCTCGCTCGTGCCGATGTAGATGCCCTCGGCCTTGCTGTCTGTGACGGCGCCGCCGTCGACGATGGCGGCAACGCCCTTGCTGCCCTGCACCTTGCCGTCCTCGACGACGATGGCGGCGTGCATGTTGCGGCCGATCTCGTTCATCTTCATCAGGCCGCCCGGCTTCATGAAGTAGCTGTCGGACACGGTCAGGACGATGTCGCCCTTGTAGTGGCCCTTGGCGATCGGCGTGCCGACGCCGTTGACGGTCATCGTCACATACTTGCCCTCCGGGGCGACGACGACGGCGTTTTCAAGAATGCGCAGGTCGTTGAAGCGGACGGTCTGCTCGACGAGCCATGTCGTCTGGTAGAGCACCGTGGAGCGGGTTTTTGTCTCATGGACTTTTTTCATGCTGTAGGTCATTGTGGAACTCCTTTCAGGTTTCGGATCAAATTCCGGCCTTCTCGCGCCGGAAACGATTACGGATGTGCCGCGCCGCGCGGTCGTGCCCGCGGGGCGCGGATGAAGCCGCCGGGCTCCGGGAGCCGTTCGGCTCCCGGAGCCCGGGGCGGGCGATCATTTGCCGATGAAGCGGAGGTTCGGGGTGTAGACGTCCGAGACAAGGCAGGTGGCGATCGTGTCATGGAAGGCCATGGCGACGTTCCACTCCGTCAGCGGGACGACCTCGAAGTTGTCGTACAGGTACTGCTGGATGGCCTTGTAGGCCTCGGCGCGCGTGTTTTCGTCCGTTGTGTACTTGCCCTGCTCGAGAAGCTTGTTGAGCTCGGGATCCTGACGGTTGATGCAGGTGAAGTTCGAGCTGGCCGCAAAGCGGGCGTACTGCGACGAAGCGTCGCCGGAGGCGTTGGCGTTCGAGTTCTGGTCGAACGTGAGGACAGTGCCGCCCTCCTGCTGCCAGACGTCGATGCAGGTGGCCTGATCGAAGATCTGAAGGTCGACCGTGATGCCGATCTGGGACAGGAAGGCCTGAATGCCCTCGGCCATGGACGAGGCGGCGGCGTTGGACGGGCAGACCCATGTGAGCGTGATGTCGCCGGTGACGCCGGACTCTTCCATGCACTGCTTGGCGTAGTCGGGGTCGTAGTCATACGTCAGGCCGGGGACAAAGTACTTGTTGCCCGGCGGGAGCGTGCCCTCGGCGGGGGTGCCGAGCGAGCCGTAGCCGAGGTCGGAGATGCCCTCGATGTCAATGGCGTGGCAGATGGCCTCGCGCACCTTCGGGTTGGAAAGGGCGGTGTCGGACTCGGTGTCCATGACGAGCATGCACACGCAGTTCGACGAGACGACGCGCAGCGTGCCGAGGTTATCCGTCTTCACGCGGTCGGCGCTCGTGTTCGAAAGGCTCAGAGCGAGGTCGATGACGCCGTTCTGGTAGTCGACCATCATGGAGGTCTCGTCGGAGTACTGGAGGGTGTGGATGGTGTGGATGTTGCACAGGTCGTCCATGCCCTCGCCGTTCATCCACCAGTTGTCTTTCAGCTCATAGGTCGTGGAGACGCCGGTGGTGTATTCGGTGACGATGTACGGGCCGGAGCCGTCGATGAGCTCGGGATCGAACCAGTCGAAGCTCTCCTCGCCGCCGTGCTCGTCGATCCAGGACTTATTGAGAATGCCGCACTGGATGCCGGCCTGGAACGGGCCGTAGGGCGTCGTGTACTGGAGGGTGACGGTTGCGTTGTCGTCGTCGGCGAAGCTGCTGCTCAGGTCGATGATGTCGAAGCTGGCCTTGTTGCGCGGGACGGTGGACATTCTGGAGATGCTCCACAGAACGTCGGAGGCGAGCATCTTGTCGCCGCTGGTGAACGTGACGGCGTCCTTGAGCTTCATGACGAGCTGGTTGTCGTCCGAGAAGCCCCAGGTCTCAAAAATGTCGCTTGTCCACTCGCCCGTGCGCGGATCGACGTAGAACGTCTGGTCGAACACGAGGCACTGCGCCGCGGCGGACAGGTCGGTGCTGAAGCCGTTGGTCGGGTCGAAGTGGCCGACAAACTTGCCGGCGACAGAGCCGATGGTGATCTCGTCGGCGCCGGTGCCGGGCTCAGCGGAGCCGGTGACGGGCTCGTCGGAGCCGGACGGTGCGCCGGCGCTGCTGTCACTTCCGGGATCCGGCGCGTCGGATGCGCCCGGATTGCCGGCGGCCGCGTCACCGTCCGAGCCGCCGCAGGCGGCCAGTGAGAAGACGAGTGCAAGGGCAAGGATGAGTGCGAGTGCTTTTCGTTTCTTTGACTGCATTGTGATTCCTCCCGGAAATGCCAGGTATTACAGACGCGCGCATTGCGCGATGCTGCCGAGGTTATGTGCGGGGGAAGAGGGTGCGCGGGGAATGCGGGGCGGTGGGGCCGCGTCGCCGCGTCAGGCGGCCCCGCAGCCGGCGGTGTGGTGTGAAAACGTGTAAAAATCAGATGCTCAGAAGCCGATGTAGCGGAGGTCGGGCTGGTAGACGTCCGTCAGACGGGTGCTGGCGATGGTGTCATGGTAGGCCAGCGCGACGTTCCACTCGCACAGCGGCATGATGGAGTAGTCATTGTAGATCCACTCCTGAATCTCATGGAACGCCTGCGCGCGGACGCCGGAGTCCGTCGTGTAGATGGCCTGGCCGAGAAGGTCGTTGAAGTGCTCGTCGTTGCGGTTGTTGCAGTAGAAGCTCGTGCCGGCGCCGAAGTTGCGGACAAGCTCATAGGCGTCGCCGGTCGTGTTGGCGTTGTTGTTGTTGCCGAGCTGGAAGTCCGTGGCCTGCGGCGTCTCCCACAGCGAGATGCACGTGAGCGTGTCGTAGATCTGGACGTCGATGTTCAGACCGAGCTGGCTCATGTACGCCTGGAACGCCTCGGAGATGGTCGCCGCGCTCGTGCCGCTGTTTGCGACCCAGGTGAGCGTGGAGCCGGCAAGGCCGCTCTCGTCGAGGTACGATTTGGCAAGGTCGGGATCGTACTCATACGTCAGGCCGCTCTCGGCATACGGGATGGACGAGGGGATGACGGACTCGGCCGGGGTGAACAGGCTGCCGTAGGCCAGCGCGCCGAGCTCCGTGGCCGGCGTGCCGTAGCAGATGGCCTTGCGCAGATCCTCGTTGTCGAGCAGCGGGTTGCCTTCGACGGTGTCGTGGTTCATGGAGATGACGGCGACACAGTTCGAGCTGGTCGACTGCGCGGTGCCGAGCGTGTCGGGATTGGCGACGACGCGGTCAAAGCTCGTCGCGCTCAGCGAGAGCACGAGGTCGAGCACGCCGTTTTCATAGTCGACCAGCATGCTCGTC
Organism: uncultured Oscillospiraceae bacterium; assembly: GCA_934589675.1. GTDB lineage: Bacteria > Bacillota > Clostridia > Oscillospirales > Oscillospiraceae > CAKTOF01. Next base: position 146,841 of record CAKTOF010000001.1, on the reverse strand, counting down.
TCGTCGGAGTACTGAAGGCAGGTGATCTTGTCGGCGTAGCAGTAGGCCGTGGTGCACAGGTCTTCGCCCCACCAGTCCTCGACCTTTTCGTACGTCGTGGAGATGCCGATGGTGTTCTCGGTCGGGCAGTACGGGCCGGAGCCGTTGACGAGGTCGACGTCGAACCAGTCAAAATTGTCCGCGCCGCCGTGCTCTTCGATCCAGCTGACGTCGAGGATGCCCGGCTGGCTGAGCTGATACTGCCACAGGCCGTACGGCTGCAGGAACTGGACGTAGAGCGTCTCGTCGTCGTCGGAGACATAGCTGGCGTCGAGATCGACGTTCTGCTTCCACAGGCCGGCCGTGCGCGGCGAGGAGGCGTTGCGCTGCAGGCACCACAGAACGTCGGAGGCGAGCATCTGCTCCTGATTGCGGCAGAACACGACGCCCTGCTTGACGTGCATGGTGGCGATGCAGGTCTCCTCATCGAAGCTGTACTCGTCGAAGATGTTCGAGTACCACTGCTTCGTCTCGGGGTCGACCTCAAATGTGTGGTCGAACACGAGCGTGCGGGCCGAGCAGGATGTATCCGTGCTGTAGCCGGCGGTCGCGTCGAAGTGACCGACGAACTTGCCGCCCATGGAGCCGATGGTGATCTCCGTATAGACGTGCGCGTCCTTGTCAATGGCTTCGCCTGCGTCGCCGAGGCCGGTCGCGCCCTCGGGCGTGGAGTCGGTCTTGCCCTCGTCGGCGGGCGCTTTGTCATCCGGGGTGGTGGTCGCGGTGCCGGGGTCTTTCTGTGTGTCGGGTGCGGTGTCATCCTTGCCGCCGCAGGCGACAAGTGCAAAAACAAGTGCGAGGACAAGAAGCATGGCCAGGATCCGTTTCATAGATGAGTTCTCCCTTCTCAAATCGTTTTCAAGTGCGGATCACTTCTTCGCGGGGGGCTTGCTTTGCGGGATGGTGGTACTACCAGACGGCGGGCGGCCGTCTAAAATTCATCGACAAAGACGCAGTATTCAGTTGTAGGGGGTATTTACTTAAGCCCAGGTGTCGTACGGGACGGGAATGCCCAGCTCGTCGTCCGGATAGACGGCGTCGGCGGAGTAGGTGTAGTGCGCCGGGACGGGCGCGTCGGCCGTGCAGCGGGACGGGGCATGAATGTAGATCTTGCCGTCGCCCCAGTCGCCGGCGTACGGCGCGTTGTAGCACGGGCGGTAGGTGAGATGCCAGATCTTCCACTGGCCGTCCTCAAAGACGAAGTCGATGCGCAGCGCGCTCCAGTTCCAGAACGCCTGCGGGCCGCCCTCGAGCGCGTAGCCTTCGACGCCGGGAAACATCCACAGGCCCTTGGCCGTGTCGCCGTCGCCGGCGACCTCGACGATGCCGCTCGTCGTGTCGTTCATGACGAGACGGCCGCGGACGTCCGCGTCGATGCGGGCAGGATCGTCGCTGTCGCGGTCGGTCATGTCATTTAAGAAGCAGCGCTCGGCCGCGTCCTTGCCGTTGTAGACGCCCCAGGGCATCTCGATGCGCGTATCCTCACGGCCGGCGAACATCGCGGCGATGCGCTTGGTCTGCGACGCGGTGAAAAAGTATGCAAAGCGGCCGGCGATGTTCTCGCATTCGCGCGCAGCGCGCAGGCGGAAGAGCGAAAGGCTCAGTTCCTTTTCGTTGACAGCCATGTCTTAACCCTCCTTCTTTTCGCCCTGCTGCTCCGTGACGGAGGCAAAGCCGTGTACGGCGGCGTAGCCGGTGCCGATCTCCGTGCGGCCCTTGCACGTCTCAAGGTCGTGATACGGCGCGGGCGGCTCCGGCTCGTCGCACGGGACGATGACGTCGGCCGCATACTGGAACAGGCGCGGGGCCGGGATGGTGTCGGGCGGGAGATGCTGGACGATGGACTCGATGACGTCCGGCGCAAGCGCGGGCGCGGTCGCCCAGGAAACGCGCGGGTCGCACTTGAACACGGGCGTGACGCGCATGTTCTTCACGCGCCACTCGCCGTCCTCTAAAATGAAGTCCCAGCCGTAGCCCGACCAGGCCCACTCGGCGGAGTATTCCATCTCGTTGGCGTTCACGGGCCAGACGCACGTCTCGTGGCCGGGCGAGCGGAACGCGAGACGGCAGGACTGAAGATCCTCCGCGACCTCGATGACCGGGGTCGTGATGGAGTGGAACATGAGCATGCCGTTGTGGACCATGTTCGTGTCGGTCACGTCGGAGTCGGCATCATAAATGGTATCGGTCGGGTGGCGGTTATATTCGTTGGCCTCGCGCGTGACTTCGATGCCCCACGGCATGACGTGGACGATGTCGTCGCTCTTCGACCACATTTTGTCGAAGAACAGCGAGCGGTCGACGTTGTTTGAATGCATAAAGGCGTAGGCCGAGACCATGTTATAGCAGGTGTCAATGATGTCGAGGCGGTCGGCCTCGCGGTTCATCTCCTCAAAGGTCATTTCTTTCTTCATCGGTCGCACCTCCTTAATAGCCGTAGCCGACGTCGATGTCGAAGTTGCTGTACGGCTTCGGCAGGGACGGGTGGCCAAGCGGATAGATGTTTTCAATGCTGTAGCTCCACAGCGAGCGCGCCGTCGGCTTGCGGTCGGGCGTGTGCGGATCCTGCATGAGCTTTTCGACAGTGAGCTTTTCGTTCTCCGTCCATGTGACGTTGACGTTCGTGTGCATGATCGGGTGGAAGGCCATGTGCCAGAGCTTCCAGACGCCGTCTTCCTTGCGGAAATCGACGGCGATCTTGACCCAGTTCCACTGGCAGTCGGGCTTGCCGTCCTTCAGCTCGGTCAGCGAGCCGATCGTGAACCAGATGGCACGGGCGGTCTGGTTGTCCTCGGCGACCTCCATCATGCGGCCGTTGAGCGCCTGAAGGTCGAGGAAGCCTTTGCGCGCTTCGAGGTCGTCGTGCGCGGGACGCTCCTCGCGGAAGTAGCGGGCGACGCCCTCCTTGCCGTCGTAGACGCCCCACGGCAGCTCGATGCGCGCGTCGGGCGCGTCGGACCACATGGCGAGGATGTCGTCAAAGCGGCAGGCTGCCTGATAGAAGCAGAAGCGGCCCATCATGTTCTCACAGGTACGCGCGCTCTCCTTGCGGCGGACGAAACGCGCGAGCTGTTCCGGTGTACGTTCCATAAACTTGCCTCCTTTTAGATATCCGCAGCCGCCGTCGGCACAGGCCGCATACGGCTGCGGGAGCTCCGGCGGCTGTCCGGCTTCGGACGGCTCCGGCTGGATCACAGTGTGCGCCGCGGCGATGGCCCCGGCGGAAAAAAAGCGCGGCCTCCGCCTCCGTGCCGTCGGAGGCGGAGAAGGAAGGCCGCGCCGGGAGAAAAGCGGACTCAGGCGAGGCGGATGGCGGCCCAGAAGCCCTCTTCCATGGCCTGGCGGGCCTTGCGGGCGCGGACGCAGTCGCCGATGGCGATCGTGTCGATGCACACGTCCTCAAGCGCTTGGACCGCGGCGGTGTTCGGGCGCATGCCCATGGCGTAGACGATGCCGTCGGCCGGAATGAATTCCTCTGCTCCGTCGGCGTCCACGGCGTAGACGCCGTGTCCCGGCTCGATGCGCGCCACGCGCAGATTCGTGCGGCAGGTGATGGGAGCCTTGGCAAACGACTGCAGCATGCCCTCTTTGTGCATCCAGTTCGACTCGGGCGCGATCTCGCTCTGCATCTCGATGATGGTGACGTTGTGGCCGTTTTCGGCGAGGTACAGACCCGTCTCGCAGCCGACGAGGCCGCCGCCGAGGACGGCGACGTTCTTGCCGAACGTGGAAAGCTTCGTGTACACGGTCGTCGCGTGCTCGACGCTCGGGTCGTCGAGGCCGGGGATGGGCGGGCGCGACGGCGTGGAGCCGACGGCCAGAATGACGGCGTCATAGCCGCCGGCGCGGATGAACTCCGGCGTGACGGTCGTGTTCAGCTTGACCTCGATGGCGTGCTTTTCAACCTGCGTGATAAGGTAGTCCTTCAGGTGGCGCAGGTCGATCTTTAGGTCGTCGTAGTCTGTGAATTTCAGCAGGCCGCCCAGCTCGCCCTTGGCCTCGGCCAGCGTGACGATGTGGCCGCGCTCGGCCGCCGTAATGGCCGCCTTCATGCCGCCGGGGCCGCCGCCGACGACGAGCACCTTGCGCTGGCGCGCCGCGGGGCGGATGTAGTTGCGGAAGCGGTTTTCGCGGCCGGCCATCGGGTTGACGGCGCAGACGAGGTTATTGCCGGCGTGCAGGCCGGTCAGACAGTCCAGGCAGCGCAGGCAGGGGACGATGTCCTCCGGATGGCCGTGGCGCGCCTTCTCGGGAAGGTAGGGATCTGCGATGAGCGCGCGGACCATCTCGACGATGTCGGCCTTGCCGGAGGCCAGGATCTCCTCGGCCATGGCCGGGTCGGAGATGGCGCCGATGGTCGCGACCATCGTCTTGACGCCGGCGGCCTTGATGTCCGCGGCGTAGTGGACGTTCACGCCGTGCGGCAGGAACATGGTCGGGTGCGTGTGGACGGCCTGCGCCTCCTCGATGTCGAGCGCGGCGGAGACGTGGATGATGTCGACCTTGCCGTCGAGCAGCTTGGCAAACGCGATGCCCTCTTCCTTGGAAAGGCCGCCCTCGATCTCCTCCGAGCCGCTCATGCGGTACTCGATGAGGAAGTTCTCGCCGCAGCGCTCGCGGATGCGGTCGATGACCATGAGCGGGAACTTGGCGCGGTTTTCGATGGAGCCGCCGTACTCGTCCGTGCGGGTGTTGTAGAGCGGGGAGGTGAACTGGTCGAGCAGCCAGCCGTGGCCGCCGTGCAGGAGCACCATGTCGTAGCCGGCGGCCTTCAAAAGCTCGGCGCAGTCGGCGAAGTGCTCGGCGACGACGTCCATGTCCGCGGGCGTCATGCCGTGGACCTTCACGCCGTCATAGTCGCGCACCATGTCGACGGGGCCCCAGGCCTCCCAGGCTTCGTCGCCGTAGTTGGCCTCGGGCACGGCGGTGAAGCCGCCGTGGTTGAGCTCGTGCGAGGCGAGCGCGCCGCCCTCGTGGATGGCCATGGCGATCTCGGCGAGCATGGGCTGGTTCTCCGGCGTGACGGCAAACGAGCGCGGGTTCGTCGCGCCGTGCTCGCGGTCGACCGGAGAGTCGCCGAGCGTGACGACGGCGGCGCCGCCGCGCGCCTTCTCGGCGAAGAATGCGATCATAGAATCATCCGGGCGACCGTTGAAGTCCATGTGGCTCATCATGTGCGGTGCGGAGAAAATGTGATTGCGGAAGGTCGTGCGTTTGATCGTGAAAGGCTCAAACAGCTTCGGATAGAATTGGTTCATGGATAGACCCCCATTTGTATGTTCTTATGCTGAACATACCATACACCCTTTAGAATGCGAATGGAAACAGCGAAATCGTAGACCCCCTACACACGTGGTCAAACGGGACCCGCTTCGCTGCGGCAGCGAAGCTCTGCAAGGCGTGGGGCGTTTGGGCAGAAAAAGCCCTCCGCTGAAGGCTTTCAGCGGAGGGCGGGGTCATTCGATCGCGGCGAGCTCTTTTTTCAGGTGGTCAATGAACGCTTCCGCAAGCGGGTTCTCGCAGAACTGCCGGCTGCAGCAGTACAGGTGCGTCGGGTCATTGATGGGCTCAGAGCCGATATTGGGCATCTCGTTGAAAAAGCCGAAGTGCCGGTCGGACACGGCCAGGCACCGCGAGGCGCTCATCTGCGCGCACATGGACTCCACATTCGGCAAAAACCGCACCGAGCGCGGCCGCGGCCGGATGTCCTCTAGCTCCTGCCGGCCGAGGACGATGTTCTCCGTATAGCTCCGGTCCCAGCCCGGGACCATGAGATAGGGCAGGTCGACGCGCTTTTGCCGCGCGGACTCGGGAAGATCGACGCCGACGACGTCCTCCGGGCCGAACAGGCACAGCTGCTCCTCGGCCACGGGCGTGCAGACGATATCCTTGTGCACGGGCAGGTGGCCCTCGGAGAAGAGCGCAAGCTCGACGGGGCCGTTTACAAGCTCTTCCAGAAGCTCGATGTTGTTGCGCTTGCGCAGCGAGACCTGGACGCCCGGGTGCGCGCGGCGGAACGTCTGCACGGCGTCCATGATGCGGCCGAATGGGTTGAGCCACTCCGAGCAGCCGATGCAAAGCTGGTGCGAGAGCGCGTCGTAATAGCGCTTCGTCTCCTCAGCGACGTGGAGCAGGCGCTGATTGGCCGACTGGAACAGGACGTAATAATACCGCCCGGCGGCCGTGAGGCGGATGGACTGCGTGTCGCGCTCAAAGAGCGCCGCGCCGAGGTCGGACTCAAGCTGCGCGATGTATTTGCTGACGGTCTGCTGCGAGTAGAAAAGGACGCTTGCCGCCTCGGTAAAGCTCTTCGTCTGCGCAACGGTCAGGAAGCACTGGATGTAGCTTGTGTTCATACGCCCTCCACCTCCGCGGTCAGAAGCTCGGTGAACGCAGGCGCCCACGGAACCTGACGGTTTTGCAGCCACACGGCCACGATCGGGATGGAGACGGGCAGCGGCTGGCCGCCTATGCTGTGCGCGCGGCCGATGACAGGGTTGTTCGGCGAGACGGTGTAGCCGTTTCCGCAGAGCACCTCGGTGTAGACCGAGTCGAGGTTCGGGATCCGCTGGATGTCCGGCAGAGCGGAAAGGCCGAGCGCGTCGGCCGCGGCGCGGCGGACGATGTCGTCCGTCTGCTCGCTGTGCGAGGACAGAAGCAGCGGCTTTTCACGCAGTGCGTCCAGCTCGAGCCGGCCATCCGCCCCGAAAAATTCCCGGCTTGCGAACAGGTTGAGCTGCGCGGAGAAAAACGGCGTGGAGATGTAGGTGTCCGGGTAGCCCGTGATGTAAAACGCAGCCGTCTCGGGCAGGATCACGATGTCCGCCGTGCCCTTTTCGACCATGGCGAACGTGTCCGCGGCCGAGCCGGTCAGGTATTCGATGGACAGGTCGGGATAGCGCTCCAAGAGCTTTGCCGCGCCGTCGGTCAGATGGCGCACGCCGCCGACCCAGTCGCAGAACGCGATGCGGAAGCGGCTCGGCGCGGAGCCGGAGCTGTTGCCGAAGTGCATGCTGGCCCAGTTGAGGCTCTCGTCGAGCGTCGTGAGCCATTTGTAGTAGTATTCTCCGCCCTTGCTCAGCTGCATGGACAGGCTGTTGCGGATGAAAAGGGGGAAGCCGAGCTCCTCCTCCATCTTGCGGATGCTCCGGCTGACGGCCTGCTGCGTGATGGACAGCTCCTTGGCCGTCGCGGAGAAGTTCTTCGTCCGGGCGGCGGAGAGAAAGCATGCGGTGTTGAGGTCGTTCAAGGCATCTCGGCTCCTTTCTGCGCAGTGCACGTTTTTTGTCATTATAGCACAGTTTTTGGTGGCTTTTCAATGGCGGAGCGCGGGTATTGCTCCCGCGCGATAGCGAAATCCGAACAAGCGATAACCAATCACGCCGCGCGCCTTGCAGGCGGAGGACGGACTGCTATAATTTTTTGCAGACCAAATGATATGGGAGGAGAACAGTATGGCAGATCGTCTGAAGGGCAAGACCGCCATCGTCACCGGCGCCAACTCCGGCATCGGCGAGGCGACGGCGCTTTTGTTTGCGCGCGAGGGCGCATCCGTCGTGCTCGCCGCGCGGCGCGCGGAAAAGCTGGAGGAGGTGTGCGGGAAGATCCGCGCCATGGGCGGGCAGGCCATCGCCGTGGCGACGGATGTGACGGACTATGACGCGTGCGGCCGTCTGGCCGACGCGGCCGTGGAGGCGTTCGGGAAGATCGACATCCTCATCAACAATGCCGGCATCGCCGACAAGCACCGCCCCGTCACCCGCTGTGAGCCGGACTGGTGGGAGCACGTCGTGAAGGTCGACCTCACGTCGCTTTACTACATGACGCGGCAGGCGCTGCGCTATATGGAGCCGGCGGGCGCGGGCTCCATCGTGAACATTGCGTCCATCGGCGCCACGCGCATGAACTCCGGCGCGGCGTATACGGCCGCGAAGGCGGGCGTTGTGGGCCTGTCGAAGAACCTCGCCATCGAGTTCGCCGGCCGCGGCATCCGCTGCAACGTCGTCTGCCCGGGGCCGACGCCGACGCCGCTCAACGCGCCCGACCAGATTGCGACGTTCGACGCGGAGTTTGCCGCCGTGTGCAACGGCTACATGAAGCTCGACCTGCCCAACCCCTCGGCCGAGGATCAGGCCAGCGCCTGCCTGTTCTTCGCAAGCGACGACGCCGTCCATGTCACGGGCCAGGTGCTGACGGTCGACAACGGCATTGCGCTATAACGCCTGCGCGAGCAGCCGGTTCTTTTCGCGTTCTTTTTCAAAGAACGACTGAAATCCCGCGCAGAGCGTCAGCGCCTGCGCGGAGAGCAGGCGGCCGCTGCGGCGAAGGATGCCGATGCTCGACGGCGGCAGCGGCGCGCTCAGCGGAACGGTCGTGAGCGGCAGATCCGGCATCGTGCCGCGCAGCTTGAGATAGTTTGCCAGCGGCAGCAGCGAAAGCTGCTCTGAGCCGGCGACGATGCTCGCCTCGAGCCGGTCGTCGTCGCATTCGGACACGATGCGCGCCGGCAGCTGCCCGCGCGTGCGAAGATAGGAAAACAGCGCGTCGTCGCGGCTGTGATTGCACACGAAGCGGTACGGGCGCAGGTCTGATAGCTGCACGCTTTTTCGCTTGGCCAGCGGGTGCGAGCGCGAGACCATGAGCACGCGCTCGCTGCGGTCGAGCTCCAAAAATTCCAGCGCGGGCGAGAGCGCGCCCTCGGGCGGGTCGCGGACGATGCCGAGGTCGACGAGATCCTTTTCGCAGTATTCGATGACCTTCGCGTTCTCGCACGTGATCTGCCGCACGCCCGCGCCTAAGAATGCGTCGCCCGGCAGGCACGGCAGCGCGTCGCCGAGCAGATCGGGAAGGCTCGTCGCGATGCGGAGGCTCGTGTCCGCATCCTCGGCGCCGGACTGGAGCGCCTCAATGCCGCCGGAAAGCGTGTCGAGCACGGTTTCGACGCACGAGAGAAATTCCCGCCCCTCGCGCGTGAGGGCGATGCGCCCGCGCCGCCGCTCGAACAGCGCCACGCCGAGCCCGTCCTCAAGCCGCGACAGGCTGCCTGAGAGCGTCGGCTGCGAGACAAACAGGCGCTCGGCCGCCTTGGACATCGTCCCGCAGCGCGCGATCTCGCGGAAATACTGAAGCTGAAGCAGATCCATCGGAAGTCCTCCCTGCAAAACGGGTATTGCACCAGCATTATACCGCAGCTGCGCCGCGCGCGGCCATGGGCGGAATGCACAAATCAGAAAGGGGCATTTATTCAAATGAAACAGTGCGATGTGGAGATCCCGGCCTATGACTTTGCCGGCAAGACGGCCGTCGTCACGGGCGGCGGCAGCGGCATTGGCTTTGCCAGCGCCGTCATCCTGGCCGCAGGCGGCGCGAACGTCGTCCTCGCGGGCGTGCCGGAGGAGCAGCTGCAGCAGGCCGCCGCGCGCATCCGTGAGGCGGGCTACAGCTGCGCGGCCGTCCCGACGGACGTGTCCAATGAGGCGTCCGTGCAAAATATGGTGGACAAGACCGTCGAGATCTACGGCGGGCTGGATATTCTCATCTGCTGCGCCGGCATCGGCGGCGAGGTGCTGCCGCTGCTTGAGCAGACGGCGGAGATGTTCGACCGCGTCGTGAATGTCAACCTGCGCGGCATTTTCCTGTGCGCGAAGGCTGCGGCGGCGCAGATGGTCAAGCAGGGCCGCGGCGGGCGCATCGTCACGACGTCGTCCATTGCGTACATCGAAGGCGGCGGCCTGCACGGCCCCTACGGCGCGGCCAAGGGCGGCGTGTGCACGCTCACGCGCTCGATGGCGGCGGAGTGGGCTGAGTACGGCATCAACGTCAACACCGTCTGCCCAGGCCTGACGCGGACGAACATCAACCGTGAGATTCAGGACGACGCGGCGCTCTATGACGCGTTCACGGCCAAGATCCCGCTGCGCCGCATGGCAGAGCCGGGCGAGATCGCCGCGGCGCTGACGTTCTTCGCCTCGCCGGGCGCGTCGTTCTGCACCGGCTCCGTGCTTGTGTGCGACGGCGGCGCGACGGTCGGCGGATTATAAAAAGAGCTTGACCTGAAGTGCGCTTTAAGTGGTATAATGCACTTGAAATGATATGAGAGGAGCGCACAACCATGGAAAAATCCGTTGTTTACTTCACGCCCGAGATCACGTCGGACGCGCTTTTGGCCATTTACGAGGCGCTCGGCGCGCCGCTGCACGGCAGGGTCGCCGTCAAGATTTCGACCGGCGAGCCGGGCGGGCACAACTTCTTGAACCCGCAGCTCATCGCCCCGCTCGTCACGAAGCTCTCCGGCACGATCGTCGAGTGCAACACGGCCTACGAGGGCCGCCGCTACAAGACGGAGGAGCACTGGAAGGCCATCGAGGAGCACGGCTTTACCGCCATCGCCCCGTGCGACATCATGGACGAGGACGGCGAGATGGCGCTCCCCGTCACGGACGGGTTCCGCCTGACGGAGAACTTCGTCGGCGACCATCTGAAAAATTATGACTCCATGCTCATGCTCAATCACTTCAAGGGCCACGCCATGGGCGGCTTCGGCGGCGCGCTGAAGAACATGTCCATCGGCGTCGCGTCCGGCCGCGGCAAGGCCGTCATCCACGGCGCGGGCGACCCGGCCAAGCTCTGGACGGCCGACCACGACGCGTTCCTCGAGTCCATGGCCGACGCCGACCGCTCCGTCATGGAGTACATGGGCCGGGAGAATATCTGCTACATCAGCGTGGCCAACCGCCTGAGCGTCGACTGCGACTGCGTCCCCCACCCGGCAGAGCCCGAGATGGCCGACCTCGGCATTTTCGCCTCGCTCGACCCCGTCGCGCTCGATCAGGCGTGCGTCGACGCCGTCTACGCCTCGCCCGACCCCGGAAAGGCTGCGCTCATCGAGCGCATGGAGTCCCGCAACGGCATCCACACTGTCGAGATGGCGGCAAAGCACGGCCTCGGCTCCAGAGATTATACCATCGTCAACATCTGAGACCCCTGAAAATCGCCTTCCGCTTGCGCGGGAGGCGATTTTTTGCTATCATATCTCCAAAAATGGAGGGATCGCGATGGGGAAACAGGAGATTTACGCGCTGTTTGCGCGCGAGGGCATTGAATATGAGGCGATCGAGCACAAGGCTGTCTATAATATGGACGACCTCGCGGACGTCGCGCTTCCGCATCCGGAGGCGGACGCGAAGAACCTGTTTGTGCGCGACGACAAGCGGCGGGATTACTACCTCATCACCGTCCGCGGCGACAAGCGCGTCGACCTCAAGCAGTTCCGCCGCGACCACGGCACGCGCCCGCTCACGTTTGCGCACGCCGATGAGCTGGGCGCCATGCTCGGCCTCACTCCCGGCGCGGTGACGCCGCTCGGGCTGCTGAATGAAAAAGAGTGCCGCGTGAAGCTGTTCCTCGACGCCGACCTTGTCTCCTGCGGCCTTGCGGGCGTTCACCCGAATGACAACACGGCCACGGTATTTCTCAAAACGGCCGACCTTGTGCAGCTCGTGCGGCAGAGCGGCCACGAGGTCGAGATCACGAATATCTGAAAACGGCGCTGACCCGGCCGGGTCAGCGCCGTTTGCTTGCTCGGAGAGCACCGTGCCGTCCGCGAGGGTCTGGCCGGCGTTTTGGCTATTGGTAATCGGCGTTGAGAAACAGCGGCTTGACCGCGGTGACCTCGTCGGCTTCCTCCTGCGAGACGGTCACGTCGGAGGTCAGCGCCCTGAGGTCGTCCTTGACGACGGAGAGCGCCTCCTGCACGCTGTGCGCGCGGCCGTCCTCGACGGCGCGCATCATGCGGCGCAGAACGACGGGGTGCGCATAGCGCGCGGGCAGCGGAAAGTCCGGCTGCGCGGAGAGATAGTCCGCCATGGCGCTCTGCGCCGCGGCGTCGGCTTTTTCGATGGCAGCGCGGTTGTTGCGCGCCGTCGGCAGCACGCTCAGCCCCGCGAACGAGAAGATGGCGGCGAGGCCGAACAGCGCGAAATAGACGGCGAAGTCATCGTGCCGGATGAGTGCAAAAATGCCGTAGGCGAGCGCGGCAAGGCCGAGCAGCGTGATGGCCGTCGCAGCCTGCCGGTAGCCGCCGCGCGAGCAGCGGAAGGCACGCAGGCGCTTGGCCGCATGGCTGAGCGAATCGGAAAGCTCCGGCCGCTGCTGGAGATAGTCCTCCGCGCGGCACAGGCCGTCGAGCACGGCGGCAGCTTCGTCCGTCAGCGGCGGGCGGGCGAGGCGCTCGGCCTCGCGGCGCGCGCGCTCCTCGGCAAGACGCGACTCGGCCGCGGCGCTGACGCACGGGATGTCCGGCTGCGTCTGCCGCAGCGCGGCAAGCAGCTCGTCGACCTGCTGCTCCGATTTGAAGCGGCACTGCCGCTCCAGCCCGCTGTCGTAGACGACAACGAGGTAGGCGATGCTTGCAAACAGCCCCTTCCCCGTGAAGCCGCCGCGGCTCATGACAACGCGCTTGAACACGCGGCGGACGGTCGAATAGGGGACGTAGTACCGGCAGTCGAACAGGTATGTTCCGAGGTAGAGCGCGCGGCGGCCGACGCCGCACGGGCCGAACCGGCGGCAGGCCTTCCGGTCCTCGGTCAGCGCGGCCGGGTCGAGCGTGCCGGCGCCGAGCGGAGTGGGGCGCATCAGGCCTTGCGGGCGCGGCGGCGCGTTGCGATCAGGAACAGCGCAAGCATGGCCGCGGCAAACACGATGCCGATGGGGTAGGCGAGGGCGGTGTTGTAGACGACGGCGCCCTCAGCCGTCTTGGAGTTGAGCAGACCGCCGAGGCATTCCGGCGCGAGAATGAAGTAGGTGCTCGACACCGCGCTCATAAACGTCGCGGGGACGGCGGCGACCCAGTAGTTCTTCTTCTCAACAAACAGGAACATGGCCGCGGCCCACAGCACGATCATGGCCAGCGTCTGGTTCGTCCAGCTGAAGTAGCGCCAGATGATCGTGTAGTTGATGAATCCGAGCGCGTTGCCGATGCCGAGCACGGCGCCGACGCCGAGCACGGGCACGCACAGCATGAGACGGTTGCGGTACGAGCTCTGGTCGAGCCGGAACCAGTCCGAGAGCGTCAGGCGCGCGGAGCGGAAGGCCGTGTCGCCCGACGTGATGGGGCAGACGACGACGCCGATCATGGCCAGTATGACGCCGACGCGGCCCATGGTCTTGACGCACACGTCATAGATCGCGGCGGACTGGCCGCCCGCGAGCGCGGCGGCAAGGCCGGTGTTCAGGCCGCCCGTTACCTCATAGAGCGCGCAGCCGGCCGCAGCCCAGATGAGCGCGATGATGCCTTCGGAGACCATGGCGCCGTAAAAGACGAAGTGACCCTGCTTCTCGCTCTTCAGGCAGCGCGCCATAAGCGGCGACTGCGTGGAGTGGAAGCCGGAAATGGCGCCGCAGGCGACCGTAATGAACATGAAGCTCCAGATGGGCGTCCCGGACGGGTGCATGTTGTAAAAATGCGACCACAGCTCGGGGATCGTGTAGTCCGGATTGATGAAAATGCCGATCATGACGCCGAGCGCCATGATGATCAGGCAGATGCCGAACAGCGGATAGATCTTGCCGATGATCTTGTCGATGGAGATGAACGTCGCGATGAAATAGTACGCGAGGATGAGGATGAGCCAGAACAGCGTCGTCGTGGCAAAGCCCGTCGCGCCGCTGTTTTTGAACAGCGTGACGATGAGGCCGGCCGGGCCGACGGCAAACACCGTGCCGACCATGATGAGCAGCAGCACGGAAAAGACGCGCATGATGTTCTGCATGACGCGGCCGAGGTATTTGCCGGTGACCTCGGCGATGGAGCTGCCGTTGTTGCGCTCGCTGATCATGCCGGAGAAGTAGTCATGCACGCCGCCGGCGAAGATCGTGCCGAATGTGATCCACAGGAAGACGACCGGCCCCCAGAGCGCGCCCTGCAGCGCGCCGAAGATGGGCCCGAGGCCTGCGATGTTCAGAAGCTGGACGAGGAACAGCTTCCACTTCGGCATGACGACGTAGTCCACGCCGTCGTTGATGCGGACGGCGGGCGTCTCCCGGTCGTCCGGGGCAAGGGTGTTTTCGACGATCTTACCGTAGGTGAGATAGCCGACGATGAGAAGAGCGAGACAGATTAGAAATGTGATCATGATCGCGTTCCTCCTTACAAATGATTCAGTTTACAAACATTATGATATACTTTTGAATATAAATTTCAAGTGCAAAAACCGACAAAAAAACAAGACGTGTTTTTGTCGGTTTACCATATCGGATCCTCGCCCGGCCCGGGCCAGGCGCAGGCGGCCATATCCACGCGCCCGTCGGGCAGGAACGGGACGCCCTCGGCTCTGAGCAGCGCGCTGCGAATGGCGGCATAGCGCCCTCCGGCGACGGTGCCGTCGGCCTTCACGACGCGCTGCCATGGATACTCGTCCGGGCAGGCGCGCATGGCCCAGCCGACTTGCCTGGCCGCGCGCGGCGCGCCGAGCAGCCGGGCAATGCCGCCGTAGCTGATGCACCGTCCGGGCGGGACGGCGGCGACGACGGCGTACACCCGCCGGAAAAACGGGGCGTCGGCGCTCATTTGCCGCTTAGCGCGTCGAGCCGGTCGAGCAGCTCGTCGAGCCAGTCCTCCAGCGACTCGTGCGCGTCGGCCCACGCCTCGTAGGCCTCGGAATCCATGTCCTCCGGCTCGCGCGCGTCCAGCTCGGAGATCTGCGCGCGCACGGCGGCGACGGCAAGCTCCGTCTCCTCGCGGCCGGGGTCCTTTGTCAGTTCGGAAAAGTCGATGATGTCTCCCATGTCGGGCCTCCTGAAATTCAAATGAGATGCAGCGCCTCGGCGGCTGCGCACGCCTCGCTGCGGCGGCGGACGCCGAGCTTGCTTAAAATGTGGCTGACGTGGCTTTTGACCGTCGGCAGCTTGATGCCGAGCGCCTGTCCGATCTCGGCGTTGCTGCGGTTGGCGCACAGCAGGCGCAGCACCTGCATTTCCGTCCCCGTGAGCGGCTCGACGGCGCCGGCGCGCGGGCGCAGATAGTCCGGGTAGAGCACGCTCTGCCGGCGCACGGCCTCGAGCAGGCGGCGGCCGTAGGCGTTTTCAAAGTCATGGTCCAGCCGCTCGAGCAGCTCCCGCACGGCCGGGCCGAACTGGCTGACGGGCCGGATGAAGCGGTATTCCTGCGCGGTCGTGAGCGCGTCGAGCAGCGGCTGCTGCCAGCTGCTGCCGTTCCGCTCGCGCGCGATGGCCGTGAGGATGCCGAGTGTGATGGCGTCGAGGTGGCGGCCGCAGGCCGTGCAGTACGGCCCGAGCGGCGCGAGCGTCAGAAGCGCGGCCGCCGGGTCGCCGAGCGCGATCTCGGCCATGGCCTGCGTGAAATACTGATACCGGCGCATGACGCGCAGCTGCAGCACGTCGCGCGGGGCCTGCGTGCGGTACCAGTCGGCCACGGCGTCCATGTCACCCAGCCGCAGCGCGATGCGGCAGAGCAGCGCGTCGATGTTCGGCAGAAAGCGCGTGCTGCCGGAGGCGGCAAAGCGCTCGCGCAGCGACTGCACGGTGCGCTGGGCGTCGGAGGCACGGCCGGCGTCCATCTGGCTGCGCGCGAGCAGGCCGACGACGGCAAACTCGATGTCCGGCGTGCCGCGCTGCTGGATGTCGTTCAGGTTCGCCACGAGCGAGAGCATCCGCGCGGAGATGTCCTCGCCCTGCTCAAATTTGCTCTCGGCCATGGCGCAGTCGGCCAGACCGACGCCGTCTGCGCCGAGGATGACCTCAACGGGGCGGCGGAGCGTCGCGAAGAGCAGATCGTCCCGGCGGCTCCAGTCCGAGAAGTCCTTGCCGCCGTTCAGGATGCTCGGCAGCGTGCTTGTGACGGAAAACGGCGCGAGCGTGATCTCGCGGCTCGTGAGCAGGCGGCTGGCGGCGACGATCGTGTCGATCATGCCGGAGACGCCGCGCTGCGGCAGGCTGATGTCCAGCCACGCAAGGCGGCTGCGCGCCTGCCTGGCCGAGGCGTCGCCGCGGCGGCACGAGACGGCATAGCGGCGCAGCGCCTCATAGTACCGCTCGGAGCCGGCGTAGTCCATGCACAGCGCGCACAGCATGCTCATGCCCTGCATGAGCGCGGGCGAGGAAAAGATCTCCTCGTCCGGCAGCGAGCGGTAGTAGGGCTCCATCTGCTCGTAATGCGCCATGCCGGGGTGCAGCTCGGCGTTTTTGATGAGCAGGTCGGACACCTTGCGGTGGTTGCCGCTGCGGCGGTAGCAGTCGAGCGCGCGGCTGTAGTCCTCCTGCAGCTCATAGTAGAGCCCGCCGCGGGCGAAGAGGGAGCGCCGCTGCTGCTCGGTGTACTCCCGGTCCATCTCCCACAGCAGAAAGCCCGGAAGTCGTGATAAAAGCGCAGCCGGTCGATCTGCGAGATCTGAAACATGGTCGTGTTGCGCTGGAGATAGCGCAGCAGCTCGCCCGCGTGGACGTCGCCGCTGACCATGCGCGCAAGCTCGGGAGAAATCTCCTCAAACGGCGCAAGCTCAAGCAGAAAGCGGCGGATGGGCAGGTCGAAGCGAAGGTAGACGGCGTCCTCAAAATAGATGAACAGCTCCTGCCGAACGCTGTCGATGAGCGCGTCGTCATAGCGCTCGCCCGCGCCCATTCTGCGCGCGATGATGCTCAGCGCGGGCGGGTAGCCGATGGTTTCCTTCAGAATGGCCGTGAGGTCGAGGCTCGAGAGCGTGACGCCGTGGCGCTCAAACAGCCGCGCGGCCGTCTCCCGGTCGAGCAGCAGGGACTTTGCGTCCAATACGGTCATAAGCCCCGAGAACTGGAACGGTGCCAGCCAGCCCGGCACGACGCCGCGCGAGAGCAGCACAAAGCGAAGCTGGGACTGCTCCCGGATGAGCGAGCACAGCGCCTGCTGGTCGCTCTCGCCGAGAAGCGACTGCGCCTGGTCGATGAGCAGCACGTCCCAGCTGCCGTCCGGCTGCGGAACGGCAAACCCGGACTCGCTCGCGTCAACGGCGCGCACGCGCCGGCCCGTGAGCAGGCTCTGCGCGGTCACGGTCTTGCCGAAGCCGCACGGCGCGCTGAAAAATATGACCCGGCCGCGGGCCATCGCGTCGGAAAACTGCTCGGCCACGGAGGGCCGGATGACGATATGCTGCTCCAAGGGGCTCCCTCCTCTGCGTCAGCGGGATGATAAGCTGCCTATATAATAGCAGAAAAACGCCGCCTTGTCACGCGCGCGAGAGATGGCGCAGCGCAAAAAGCGTATGCAGCGCCGCGCCGCGGGGCAGAATGGCCTCGTTGAACACGACCGCCTCGTTGTGCATGGGCGCGCCGTAGCGCGCATCCTCGTCCTTCGAGCCCGCGCCGAGCAGCAGGTAGGCGCTGGGCAGCGCATATGTGAACGAGGCGAAGTCCTCCGAGCCCATGCCGCCCTCGTCGAGCCGGACGACGCGGTCTTCCCCGAAGAGCGCCGCGGCGCAGTCGGCGGCAAAGTCCGTGAAGGCCGGATCGTTTTGCAGCGGCGGCGCGGAGGCGAGCTCGACGGTCTCGGCGCCGGCGCGGAACGCGCCTGCGATGCCGGAGGCGATCTGGCCGATGCGGGAGAGAATGTGCGCCGAGAGGTCGCGGTCGAACGTGCGGATCGTGCCCTCGAGCACGGCCTGCTCGGGGATGATGTTCGGGGCGCTGCCGGCGTCAAAGCGCCCGAGCGTCACGACGGCGGGCGTTTTGGCCGCAGTCTCGCGCGAGACGATCTCGCCGAGCGCGAGGGCGATGTGCGCGGCCGCCGTGATGGGGTCGACGCCCGTCTCGGGCATGGCTCCGTGGCAGCCGCGGCCGCGCACCGTGACGCGGAAGAGCGTGCATCCGGCCATAAATGTCCCGCGGCCGCACAGCACAAGCCCCGTCGGCGTGCCGGAGTGTACATGCAGCGCCAGCGCGGCATCCGGGCGCGGCGCATCGTCCAGCACGCCCGCGGCGAGCATGGCCTTTGCGCCCGTAAAGCCCTCCTCGTCCGGCTGGAACACGAGGCGGACGGTGCCGGAAATGGCGGCCTGATACTTTCTCAAAAGCGCGGCCGCGCCGAGCAGCATGGCCGCGTGCATATCGTGGCCGCACGCGTGCATGGCGCCGTTTTCCGAGCGGAACGGCAGATCGGTCCGCTCCCGCACGGCCAGCGCGTCCATATCCGCGCGCAGCAGGACGCAGCGGCCGGTGTCCTGCCCCGTAATGTCGGCGACGAGGCCGCCGGCAAGCTCGCGCGGCGCATAGCCGAGCGCCCGGAGCCGCTCGCGCACATAGGCCACCGTGTTCGGCAGCGACGCCCCGACCTCCGGCGCCCGGTGCAGCGCGCGGCGGTCATTTTTGATCTCAGGCTCGATCGCCGCAGCCGCGGCGAGAATGTCCGCCGCAGCGGGCAGGTTCGTTCGTTCCATGAAAATGCCTCCAAAGCCGCCCGCACAGGGCGGCGGTTTTTTTACTATTATCGGTCATTTGCTGTTCATTGTCACGCGCTTGAGTGAAAAATCATTTTTTCTCAAAAGTCAATGTCAACAGTGGACAAACAGAAAAGAATATACTGTCCTTCACAGCCAAAGACGGCGCATTCCCTGCTCGTTAGAATGAGAACCAATCAAGCGGGACAGCCCGCGAGAATATGAAAAAAGGTGGGGCTTCCATGGCAACAAACGAAAGCGCCCGCGAGCGCTATCCGCATCTGCTCAGCCCGATCAGGCTCGGAAATCTGACGCTGAAAAACCGCATTTTCTCCGCGCCGACGTCCATGTCCGAGATCGGCTCGGACACGCACTACACGAAGGAGAGCATCGAGTACTACAAGCTGCGCGCCGCGGGCGGCGCGTCCATCGTGTGCATCGGCGAGGTCATCGTCGACCTGGAAAACGGCAAGTCGCATCCGCTCCAGGCGTGCATCAACGACCCGACGGCGGCCGAGAGCTTCTGCCGCCTCGTCGACGCCATCCACTCGCACGGCGCGGCCGCATCGGCCGAGCTTGACCACGGCGGCGCGCTTTGCGCGCCGGAGTTTCTCGGCCACACGCCGGCGGGGCCGTCGGCCTATGTCGACGACTGGGGCGATGAGATCCGCGCCATGACGGAGGAGGAGATCCTTCACGCCGCGCGCTGCTTCGGCGCGGCTGCGGCCAACGCGAAGGAATACGGCTTCGACATGGTTACCGTCCACGGCGGCCACGGCTGGCTCATCCACCAGTTCCTCTCGCCGCTGACGAACCATCGCACGGACAAGTGGGGCGGCAGTTTAGACAACCGGATGCGCTTTTTGCTGCTCGTCATCGACGAGATCCGCGCGGCCGTCGGGAAGGGTTACCCCATCGAGGTGCGCATGAGCGGCTCGGAGCGAACGCCGGGCGGCTACGGCATCGAGACGGGCATCGAGATCGCAAAGGCGCTCGACGGCAAAGTCGAGCTCATCCATGTCTCGGCCGGCACGCAGCAGGTCGAATACTCCTGCGTCAAGATGCACCCCGGCCCGTTTGAAAGCGACATGGAAAACCTCGGCCTCGCCGCCGAGATCAAAAAGCATGTGAAGGCTTCGCAGGTCATGACGGTCGGCGCGTTCAACTTCCCCGAGCAGATGGAATCGGCCATCGCCGAAGGCAAGGCCGACTGCGTCGCCCTCGGCCGCGCGCTCGTGGCCGATCCGTTTTTGCCGAAGAAGATCGTCGAGGGCCGAGAAAACGAGATCACGCCGTGCCTGCGGTGCAGCGACTGCTTGAACAGCATGATCGCCTGCCGCGGGATGCGCTGCGCCGTCAACCCGGTCATCGGGCGCGAGTGCGACGTGTTCCACCCGCTGCCGGTCAATCGCCAT
The DNA here is from genome assembly GCA_934589675.1 of uncultured Oscillospiraceae bacterium. Classification (GTDB taxonomy): domain Bacteria; phylum Bacillota; class Clostridia; order Oscillospirales; family Oscillospiraceae; genus CAKTOF01. The sequence continues at coordinate 126,965 of CAKTOF010000001.1, read as the reverse complement.
CGCCGCGTGCTCATCGCGGGCGGCGGCCCGGCTGGGATGCAGGCCGCGCTGACGGCGGCCGGGCGCGGGCACGAGGTCGTGCTGTGCGAGGCAAATGAAAAGCTCGGCGGCGCGCTGAAGTTCGCCGATTCCGGCGCGCCGAACAAGCGCACCATGCGCCGCTACCGCGACAGCCAGATCGTGAAGGTCCTTGACCATCCCGGCATCGAGGTACGGCTTTCTACCCGCGTGGACGAGGCCGTCGTGGCCGACGTGCAGCCGGATGTGCTCATCATCGCCGTTGGCGCCGACCCCGTTGCGCCGCCCATCCCGGGCGTGGACGGGAAAACCGTCCTGTTCGGCGCGGATCTTGCTGCGGACACGAAGCTGGGAAAAAACGTCGTCATTCTCGGCGGCGGCATGATCGGCTGCGAGGAGAGCACCTACCTTGCCGACCTCGGCCACAATGTGACCATCGTCGAAATGAAGGACGACATCGCGGCCGACTGCCTGAAATATCCGTTTTTGTGGCTGCACCATGAGGTCGCATCGCGCAATATCCGCGTGATGACCGGCGCGACGTGCGCGGCCATCACGGATTCGTCCGTCACCGTGAAAAATCTCGCCACGGGCGAGGAGGAGACCATCCCCTGCGACAACGTCATCCTCGCCGCGGGAATGCGCGCGCGCGAGGCGGAGGTCGAGCGGCTGCGCCCGCTCGTGCCGACGTGTTATGTCGTGGGCGATGCGAGAAGAGCGAAAAATGTCATGCAGGCGGTGCGCGGCGGCTATGACGCCGCCGTGGATATGGGCCTGTGAAAAAAGAAGGGAGAAACACGATGGAAAAAATCGTAGAACGCGGGGTGTGGACCGTCCCGGAGACGACGGCGCTGAGCGCGCTGACCATCGCGCCCGGCGCGTCCATTGCCGCGCCGGAGGGCAAGTACGTCACGCTGACCGTGGACGGCGTCACGCGCACGATCGAGCCCGGCGTCTATGAGGGCGACGTCCGCCTGAGCGTGTCGGACAATTTCACGCGCGTGGCCTATCGCTTCGGCGAAAAGACGGTCAGCAACTATCACGCGGCTGTCATCGTCGACGATGGGCACCTCGTCCCCGGCAGCTCCGTCGCCGCGGCCGCCATGGGCGGCGTCGTGGACGATGCGCACGCCGCGGATGTGAAGATCGACTCGCGCGAGTGGGACTTCAACGGCTTTTACATCACAGGCGACACGGATTACCGTGTCGAAAACGCCCGGATCGACTTAACAGGCGACGGCACGGACGACTTTGTCGGCATGGGCGCGGCAATCGCCGCGAGCGGCAGGGCGCGCGTTGCGATCGACAACACGATCATCCGCTGCCGCGGCATTGGCCGCGGGACGCTCTTTGTTGGCGGCGAGGCGGAGGTCACTGTGAACGACTGCGAGTTTTCCGCCTCGGCCGACACGCCGACGCCGGAGGCCTACGCCGCCGCCAAGGCCGCCGGGCGTATGGTCGAGCCGCCCTGGGCCATCGGCCTGCGCGGCAACGCGCGCGCGCTGAACCTCGCCGAAAAGGGCCGCCTGACCATCAACCGCAGCCACGTCACCTGCAACCGCTGGGGCGTGCTGAGCATCGACGGCGCGTGCGTCAACCGCATGGACATCAACGACTCGCTCATCGAGATCACGGGCGACAATGGCTACGGCTTCTTCTGCATCTGCGACGACATCGGCTTCGACTACGACGCCTTCGGCGAGCCGGGCTGCATCAACACATCGCGCGGCAGCACGTTCAACGTCGCCTACACGGCCGCGCTCATGAGCCTCGGCAACGGCTGCGTCGAATTTACGGACGGCACGGTCGTGAACTCCCGCCGCTTCGGCGTGTTCTGCCACCGCCACAACGGCGGCTGGCTGAAGGTCAACTCCGGCGCGGCGCTGCGCACGGAAAAGTCGTGCATCGTCGTCAAGGGCTCCAACCTGCACATCGACCTCGACGGCGCGGTGCTCGAGCCGAAAAACGGCACGGTGCTCCAGCTCATGGACAACGACGACGTCGGCATGTGCGACGACCCGTTCCTCATCCCCGTCGGCGAAAAGGACGTGCGCGACGACCGCGACCTGACCTGCGGTGTCGAAGATGAGGATATCTTTGTCCGCATCGCGAACATGGCCGTCACGGGCGACTTTCTCAACTCCACGACCAATCTTCGCTGCTGCAACCGCCGCCTGCCGAAGCCGGAGGGCTTCCTGCCGCCTCCGGCGCCGCCCGGTGCGGAGAAGCTGCGCGGGTTTATCGGCGACGCGCTCATGGGCGCGAAGAATCTCGACGTCACGGTCGAAAACGCCACGGTGACCGGCGCCATCAGCTCGGCCGACTACGCCTACCGCGACGGTTTGACGAGGATCACGAGCGAAAACTGCGAGGAGCTGAGCAACATCACCCAGACGCCTGCGCCCGCGGTCAACAACGGCACGATCGTCCGCCTCGGCGATAAGGCCGTCTGGAATGTGACGAAAACGTGCTATCTCACGCACCTGACGATCGCGCCCGGCGCGCTTGTCCGCGCGGCGGAGGGCACGCTCCGCCTGACGGTGGACGGCGCGGAGCGCCCGCTCCATCCCGGCGACTATACCGGCAGCATTGTGCTTGAAGTCCTGTAAACACGAAAAGCGCCCTCCCCGCGGGGAGGGCGCTTTTTCTGAGGGCTGCATGGCGGAGGCTCAGATGTCGAACACGCCGAGCATGACGATGCCGATGACGACGAGCGCGATCATGGCGTAGTGCTTCCACGAGAGCTTTTCCTTCAGGAACAGCCGGCTCCACACGACGGACGCCACGCAGTACGACGAAATGATCGGCGCGGAGATGGCGGTGTGCGACGTGTCGGCCAGCGCGAAAATATAGGCGAACTGGCCGGCCGTCTCGCAGACGGCGCCGAGGTACTTCGGCCCCTCCTGCGCGAAGAAGAACTTCTGCTTCTTGATGCACTTGACGTAGACAAAGCTGCACACGGCGGCGAACAGGAACGTCAGCTCGTAGGCGCAGTTTGCCGCGCCGGCGGCATAGTCCGAGCACTCCTCCAGCGTGGCGAACATCCCGGCCGCGCTCGCCTGTGTGGCGAGGCGGTCGAGCACGAGCGTGTCGGCGAACGTGCCGGCTGCGTCGAGCAGGCAGTAGGCCACGGGCAGGACGAGCGCCAGCCACGACTTGGCGTACTTGTAGTTCGACGCGCTCTGGCGGGCGCGGCGGAGCTCGTCGTCCTCGCGCGACTCGACGATGCCGAGGCCGATGACGCCGATGCACACGAGCGCGACCGCGCCGATGACGGCAAGCCGCATGGCGCCGACGATGGAGTCGTCGAGCGTGCCGGTCAGGATGCACAGCACGGCGACGAGCGCGCCGGACGAGTTGCAGATCGGCGACGAGATGGACAGCTCGATGTACCGCAGGCCGACGTAGCCGAGCGTCATGGACGAGATGTACAGAAGCGAAACGGGCAGGTAGGTCCAGACGATGTGCCATGTGAGGCTCACGCCGCCGAAGAAAATGCTGTAGAGCGCGTGCAGACCCATGACGACGCCGACGGCGATGACCATCTTGAGATGGGCGTACTTGTCCTCGCCGCGGCAGCCGATCTTGGAGAACAGATCAGACCCGCTCCAGAATAAAAGTGCGATGATCGCTAACCAGAACCACATAGAATGATATCCTTTTCCTTTTCTCTGAGATCAAAATAAAAAATACAATAAAAAATAATGCGCGCTCAGCGCCCGGCCGGGGGGTCGGACGAGCCGCTGAAGATGCCGACGCCGCGGCAGGATGCTCCCGGCCGCTTGCCGCCCCATACACACGGGGCACGCAGCGCGCAGCGGTTCAGACTCATGCCTCATGCCTCCAGTACTCGCGTTTTTCCGCAGAAGCGGACGGATATGAGTATAAAGCTGATCGCCGCCCGTGACAAGAGAAAAGTTGGATTTTTCTGAGAAATCGCGCCAAAAAAGTGTCCGGCGCGAAGAAAAGCAGGCCACCGGCCGGTGACCTGCCTTTTGCACTCCGGGGCGGGCGCGTCAGCGCCATGCGCGGTCGCAGTACGGCGTGTCTGCATAGCCCTTCTGCCGCAGACGTGCGACCATGCGGTCGAGCCGGCCGCGCCAGAGACGCCGGAACCACTGCGCATCGCCGAACAGGCGCACGAGCGTCGGGCTGACGGCGTAGTACGCGCGGATGAAGCAGCGGCCGAGGAAATGACGGCCCAGAAAGCCGTCGCGGAAGCGCCGCAGCGTCCAGACCTGCGGGCAGTCGTAAGAGCCGTAGACGCATGTCGCGACGTAGCAGCCGTCGCAGAAGCCCTCTTCATAGCCCTCTTCGAAAAAATCGTCATCGTCAAACATCATTGCATTCCTCTCTTTCTGATCGTTCCGGACGGCGGAAGCCCGCCGCCTTGTGACAGCTCCAGTATCGCTGTGTCATCGAGTATAGCAGAAGAACTGTCCGATAATACGGACAAGATACGCGGCATGGGAAGAAAAATACGCAGAAAAAGGCGCGATGCGGCAAAACCGATGCTTGCTCAGCCTTACAGATTCCGTTATAATAAAACCAGCGCCGGGCTGCGGCGCGGCGGCACGAAGAGAACGCGGACGGAACACAGTGAAAAAATGAAAGGGAGAGACAATCATGGAGCAGAAGTTTTATATTTGCAAGCATTGCGGAAACATCATTGCCAAGGTCAACGACAGCGGCGTTCCGGTTGTCTGCTGCGGCGAGGCGATGAGCCAGATCATCCCCGGCACGACCGACGCCGCCGTGGAGAAGCACGTCCCTGTCTGGACAGTAGAAAACGGCGTCGTTCATGTCAAGGTCGGCTCTGTGGAGCACCCCATGCTGCCGGAGCACTACATCGAGTGGATCTCCATCCACACCCGGCAGGGCAACCAGCGCAAGGAGCTGCATCCGGGCGAGAAGCCGGAGGTCTGCTTTGCCCTGTGCGAGGGCGACGAGGTCGAGGCGGCGTATGCCTACTGCAATCTCCACAGCCTGTGGAAAGCGTAAGCTTTTTCATCCCACTCAAGGCCGGCGCTGAGCAAGCGCCGGCTTTTTTTGCCGCAAAAAGCGCCGCGGAAGTTAACTTTGCGGGAAAAACCGTGTATAATGCTGTCAGATCGGCGCAGCGGAGGGCACGAGGCTGACGCGCTGCGGCAGGCTTGGGAGGTGCGTGCAGTGAGCCAGAACGAAAAGAGCCTTGACATTGCGATCTGCGACGATTCCGGCGCAGACCGGCAGTATGTCCGGCGCATGGCGGACGACTGGGCGGCGGCGCGCGGCCATACGGCGCGCATCCGCGAGTTTTCCTCCGCCGAGCGCTTTCTCTTCCGTGACGCAGCCTGCGGCTGCGACATCCTGCTGCTGGACATCGAGCTGGGCGCGATGGACGGCGTCACGCTGGCCAAGCGGCTGCGCCGGAGCGACGACGCGCTCCAGATCGTTTTCATCACCGGCTACTCCGACTACATTTCAGAGGGCTACGAGGTGGCGGCGCTGCACTATCTGCTCAAGCCCGTGAAGGAGGAAAAGCTCCGCGCGGTGCTGGATCGGGCGGCGGAGAAGCTGGAAAAAAACGAAAAAGTCCTGCATCTTTCGCACGGCGGCGAGCTGCTGCGCGTGCCCATCCGTCAAATCCGCTACGCGGAGGTGTCCGGCAACTACATCACCGTCCATGCCGCGTCGGACATTACGGTAAAAATGACGCTGCAAAGCCTCGAAACGCAGCTTGACGAGCGGTTTTACCGCGTGGGGCGCTCGGCGATCGTGAATCTGACGCAGATCAGCAGCGTCACAAAGACGGGAATCCGGCTGGGCGACGGAACGGCCGTTCCGCTCCCGCGCGGCGCGTATGAGGGCGTCAACCGCGCCATTATCAGCATGAGGTAGCGCATATGGAGCTGTTTTCAAAGAAAGCCGAAAAGCGGATCGCGTCCTATCAGCAGGAGCTGATCGAAACGCACTACCGGGAAGTGGACAATATGTACCGCCAGATGCGCGGCTGGCGGCACGACTACCGGAATCACATCCAGACCATGAAGGCCTACGCCGCTGCGCAGGACTGGGACGCCGTCCGGAACTACCTCGACCTGCTCGACACCGACCTGCAGGCCGTGGACACGGCCGTCAGGACCGGAAATCCGATGACCGACGCCATTCTGAGCTCCAAGATCTCCCTTGCAAGGGCGAAGGGCATCGAGGTCGCGGCCGATGCGCACATTCCCGTCAGGCTGAGCTCCCCGGAGATCGACCTGTGCTGCATCCTCGGCAACCTCTTTGACAACGCCATCGAGGCCAGCCTGAAGCTGCCGGAGGGCAAGCGCCTCATCCGGGTGTATATGGACATGAAAAACACCCAGCTCTACATTTCCTTCACGAATTTTACCGCCGGGAAGAAAATGAAAAAGGAGGGCAGGCTGTTCCGCAGCACCAAGGGAGGCGGCCACGGCTTCGGCCTTGTCCGGATCGACGCCATCGTGGAGCGGCTGAACGGATACATCAGCCGGAATTCCGAGGACGGCGCGTTCACCACCGAGATCCTGCTCCCGCAGGTGTGAAGCCTGCAATTCATCACCCGGATCTCACGGTTCGTCCCCGGAATCGGCCGGGGACGAATTTTTCATGCTATGATAAAGCCGCGAGGTGAGAGAGTATGGACCACAGGGAAAAGCCACGATATAACACGCTCCAGAATGTCGGCTGGATGGCAGGCGTCGCGTGGAAGGACGGCAGGCAGGCGCTTTTGTTCTGCCTGCTGAGCGCGGCGCTGGAGATCCTTCTGAATCTGGCGCAGCTCTATATCGCGCCGGAGGTGCTTTCCGGGGTGGAGCGGCGCGTATCGGCAAGGGAGCTGCTGGCGACCATCGGCATGTTCACGGCCGCGCTCTTTCTCCTTCGGGGCGCCAAGGCGTATGTCAGGGAAAATACGCTCTTTTCCCGCGTGGATGTTCGCGCTGCGATCATCGGAAAGATCGCGGACAAGTCCAACTGCACCTCTTATCCCAACACGCTCGAGGAGGACTTTGTCAAGCTCCGCGAAAAAGCGCACTTTTTCTGCTGCGGAAACGATCAGGCCACGGAGCACATCTGGCAGACGCTGACGATGCTGCTCGAGAACGCGGGCGGCCTGCTGGTGTACCTGACGATCCTCTCCCGCATCGACACGGCGCTTTTGCTGGTGGTCATTGCGACCTGCGTGATCAGCTTTCTCGTGTCCCGGTCGGCAAACAACTGGCGCTACCGGCATCGGGAGGAGGAAGAAGCCTATTATCAGAAAAAGCGCTACATCCGCGCCAAGGCGGAATCGGTGGAGCTTGCAAAGGACATCCGCATTTTCGGGCTTGAAAACTGGCTGACGGAGCTGCTGGATCAGATCCATGATCTCTATCTGGACTTCAAGCTGCGGTGTGAACGGGCAGCGGTGCTGGCGGATGCTGCGGAGGCGGTGCTGACCATGGCCCGCAACGGCATCGCCTACGGATATCTGCTCCGCATGGCGCTCAGCAACGGCCTGTGCGCTTCTGAGTTTTTGCTGTACTTCACGGCGGTCACCACATTTTCTGAGTGGGTCATGGGCGTCCTGCGGGAGATGAGCGCATTGCAGAAAGAGAGCCTTGACATCTCCTGCATCCGCGAATTTCTGGACTATCCGGAGCCGTTCAGGTTTGAAGACGGAGCGGACATCCCCGAAGCGGCGGGGTACGAGCTGAAGCTGGAAAATGCCTCTTACCGCTATCCGGGCGCGGATGCGGACACCATTCATGACATGACGCTGACCGTTCATCCGGGAGAAAGGCTTGCAATCGTGGGCCTGAACGGCGCCGGCAAGACGACGCTGGTGAAGCTCCTGTGCGGTCTGCTGGATCCCACGCAGGGCGCGGTGCGGCTGAACGGGAGGGACATCCGGGAGCTTGACCGGAAGAAGTACTATGCGCTCTTTTGCGCCGTGTTTCAGGAGTTCTCCGTGCTGGATGTGACCATCGCGGAGCAGATCGCCCAGCGCGCGGAGGACATCGACTACGGCCGGATCGCCGACTGCGTGGAGAAGGCCGGACTGACCGCCATGATCGAGAAGCTGCCCGGCGGCCTGCAGACGCACATGGGGCGGGAGGTCTATCTGGACGGCGCGCTGCTCTCCGGCGGCCAGACCCAGCGGCTGATGCTGGCGCGGGCGCTTTATAAAAACGGGCCGATCCTGCTGCTGGACGAGCCCACAGCGGCGCTTGACCCGATCGCGGAAAACGACATCTACATGAAGTACAGCGCCATGACCGCGGGAAAGACCGCCCTGTTCATCTCCCACCGTCTGGCCTCCACCCGCTTCTGCGACCGCATTATTTTCGTTGCGGACGGCGGCATCCGGGAGGAGGGCACCCATGAAAGCCTGCTGGCGCTGGGCGGGGCCTATGCAAAGCTCTTTGAAGTCCAGAGCCGCTATTATCAGGAAGGGAGGGCGCTTTGAGGATGAAGGACAAAGCAACGGTGCGCCATGCCGCCGCGATGCATCTGCGCGCCCTCCGGGAGCTGCATGGCGTGTCGCCGCGGTTTTTCCCGGCTTTGAGCCTGTATTGCCTGCTTTGCGCGATCACGCCGTATGTGACCGTTTTCTTCTCGGCAAGGATCCTGACGGAGCTGGCAACGCTGCGCCGCGCGCAGAGCCTCCGACAGTGGGCGCTGGCGGGCGTGCTGTGCGTCGGAGCTGCGGCGACCATAAAAGCGGCGCTCTACCGGCGGTATCAAACACTGCTGGACGACCTCTACGGGCGCAAGGAAACACTCTTTATCCAGAAGCTGTTCCGTCTGGATTATTCGGAGCTTGACAAGCAGGAAAATCATGACCTTCGGGAGCAGATCAGGCAGAATGAGCAGTGGTCGGGCTGGGGACTCATGCGCGCTGCGGAGATCTATTCCGGCGTCGTGACCGGCGTCCTCGGCCTGCTCAGCGGCGCGGCGCTGACCGTCAGCCTGTTCACCGCACCCGTGCCGGACGGCGCCGGATGGCTGACCGTGCTCAATCACCCCGTCTTTATCCTCGCTCTGGCGGCCGGGATCCTGCTCATCAGCGTCCTTGCCGGCCGGCTCAGCGCCAGGGCGACGGAGTGCTGGAATGCGCTTTCGGAGGAGGCGACCTTCGGGAACCGGATGTTCAGCCACTTCGGATTTTTAGGTCAGGATCAGCAGCGCGCCATCGACATCCGGATGAACGACCAGCAGCGGCTGATCCGCGCCTACTGGAGCGGCGGCTCTGTCTTCGGCGTCCGCGGCGTTTTTGCAAAAATCGCGAGAGGGAAAATGGGCGTCTATGCCGGCCTGGGCGGCTGCATCACGACGCTCACGACCGGCATGATCTACCTGTTCACCTGCTTGAAAGCGCTGGGCGGCGCATTTGATGCAGGAAGCTGCACCCAGTATATCGGCGCAGCCACGGCGATGGCCGCCAATGTGTTTGCGCTCACCGATATGATCGGCGTCCTGAAGACCAACACGCCGTATCTGGAAAAGACCTTTGCGTTTCTGGACATCCCAAACGCGATGTATCAGGGAAGCCTCACGACCGAGAAGCGGTCGGACCGGCGCTATGACGTGGAGTTCCGGGACGTCTCCTTCCGCTATCCCGGCTCGGACATCTGGGCGCTGCGCCATGTGAACATGAGATTCAAGGTCGGAAAAAGGCTTGCCATCGTGGGTGAAAACGGCAGCGGAAAGACCACCTTCATCAAGCTCCTGTGCCGACTGTACGACCCGCAGGAGGGGCAGATCCTGCTCAATGGCATCGACATCCGCAAGTACCGCTATGACGACTACATGGGCATCTTTTCCGTCGTGTTTCAGGATTTTCAGCTCATCTGCCAGCCCTTGGGCGCCAATGTCGCGGGCAGCATGGTCTATGACCGCGGCCGGGCAGAAAAAGCGCTGATCGACGCAGGCTTCGCAGACCGTCTTGCGACGATGAAAAAGGGGCTGGACACCATGCTCTACAAGGATCTGTCCGAGGACGGCGTGGAGCTGTCCGGCGGGGAGGCGCAGAAGATCGCCATCGCCCGGGCGCTCTACAAGGACGCGCCGTTTATCATCCTCGACGAGCCGACCGCGGCGCTCGACCCCATGGCCGAGGCGGAGATCTACGCCAAGTTCGATGCGATCGCAGGCGATAAGACGTCGATTTTTATCTCCCACCGGCTGTCCTCCTGCAAGTTCTGCGACGAGATCGCCGTGTTCCGGGACGGCGCAGTCGTCCAGCAGGGGACGCACGCGGCGCTCGTGGCCGACGCCGGCGGGGAATACTGCAAGCTGTGGAACGCGCAGGCGCAGTACTATGCAAAGTGAAATCAGGGTCGAAGCCACGTCGGATACGCCCGGCGCCGCGTCAGCTGACACGGCGCCGGGCGTTTTTTTGATGCCGGCGCGCTTTTCGGACAGCCTGCGGCGCCGGCGACCAGCTTGGCTCCTCGTGATGGGGCAATTTGGAAAGGCTGCTCTCCACAAAAAATAAGATTTCATCCACGCTCCCCGTGGGGGGGCGACCATCGTCAAAGTGAGTCACTGCGCTGCCATCCACATTTCAATCCACGCTCCCCGTGGGGGGAGCGACTTTCTCTCTTTCGGGTGTGTTACGCGTCCGCCAGATTTCAATCCACGCTCCCCGTGGGGGGAGCGACGGCTCGCGGCTGGTCTGTGGATACTGCGACACGGATTTCAATCCACGCTCCCCGTGGGGGGAGCGACGTCTGCTGGATGAGCGACGTGCCGCGCAGCGGCCCATTTCAATCCACGCTCCCCGTGGGGGGAGCGACGGCAGGCGACGTTTGACTGGCTTCTGGCCGACGCATTTCAATCCATGCTCCCCGTGGGGGGAGCGACAGGCAAACCCGGCCATTGGTGCGCCGGGAGACTACATTTCAATCCACGCTCCCCGTGGGGGGAGCGACGAGCTCAAAGAGGTTTCCGGCAACCGGGACGTGTCATTTCAATCCACGCTCCCCGTGGGGGGGAGCGACTCAAAATTCAGACCAGACGAGCTTTCAGCATAATTATTTCAATCCACGCTCCCCGTGGGGGGAGCGACGTGCCTTGACTCTGTCCGCAAAGCGGCGGCTATGGGATTTCAATCCACGCTCCCCGTGGGGGGAGCGACAGCAAAGATGCACAGTTTGATCTGTGAATCTTTGTCAAAAACATAGAATTCTCGGCTGTTTTTCGGGAAGATGGCGCTGCTGCCGCCTGAAAAAGCACAGGAATGCGCCGGTTTTCTCGGAAAATGAGCCGCGAACCTCGCTGCAATCTCTGCGCACTTGGACTTCGCGGTGCGCAGAGCGCGCCCTCCGGGATGCCGCAGCAGAGCATGGATTCCAGACACATGGCCTGCGCGCACAGCTGCAAGGCGTCGCCGGTGTCCTCCCGGGGGCGCCCGCGTTTGTACTCCACGGGGTACGGCTGCCACAGACCCGCTTTCCCGGCCAGCGGGATCCCGGCTGCGCCGCGGCGGTACTCCAGCACATCGCACTGGCCGGACACGCCCAGCTCCGCGGAATAGACGCTGACGCCCCGCGTGATGAACCGGTCGCCCCGCAGCTCCTGAAAATCGGCGTTGTGGGCATTTTCATGGAGGATCGCGCCGTCAATGGTCCGGCCGTTTTCCGCCCACTGATGCTCGATGTGGATCAGCGCCCACTGCCGCCGACAAAATCGGAAATGCTGCAGGCCGGAAAGCTGTAGGAAGTCCTCCTCGTTATACGCCATCGATCACTTCCGGCTCCAATCCCGGCAGCGGCTCCAGAGAGATCACATAGTCGTCCACCGCAGTCGGGATGCTGCCTGCGTCCTTCAGCGCGACCTTTACAGAGCGATGGACCTTTGCAGAGGAGTACTGCCCGTCCTTGCAGTTGTGCTTCCACCAGAACAGCTTTACCACCTCCATGGAGCCGTCGGGGCGCGCGGCGGAGGCGTCGTTTACAAAGAGGGTGCGCAGGCACTGCTTGACCGTGTCGGCGTCTTCTTCGGAAAAGCCGGTCTTTTCCGCCAGCTGGACGTTGATGGAGCCCTTGATCTCATACAGGCCGAAGCGGACAAAGTGCTTCATGCCCATGGTGTCGGACGCGCGGCTTTCGTCCTTCCCCTTTTTCTCGCCGTTCACGCTCTTGGTGATCTGGATGGATTCAATCTCCACCGGAGACAGGCTGGTCGCCTGATGGACGGAGACCGGCCCGCGCACGCCGCAGGAAAAGCCCTTTGCGTCCTTGAATGCAAAGACCTGCCCGAAGGCGCGCACATCCAGCCAGGTCTCGCAGGCGTGCCTGGCGTACTCGTCCCGATTCTTGATGCCCTTCATGGCCGCGGAGGCGCGCTCGCTGAGGCTTCCGAACCCGTCGCTGCACCGATCCTCCGACTGCACGAAGATCGCTTCGCCCAGATCCTGCATCCGGTTGCGGAGCTTGCGCTTGATGCACACATCGGAGATCTCGCCGAAGCCGTTCAGATCGGTGCGGGGACGGTTGCCGTTGAGCGGATCGCCGTTGCTGTTGGCGCGCTCCACGGAGATCAAAGCGACAAAATCGATTTTGTTTTTCAAGGTGCTCATTTATTCTTCCTCCTGACTGGTTTCGGTTTTGACGGACGTATACAGGGCGCTGCGCTGCAGGTAATATCCGAACAGATAGGTGTCCTTCAGCGCGCTTTCCGGCTCTGCCTGCGGGCAGGTGGAGATCTGCTCGATGATCTGCCCGATCAGACGGTCGTAGAACGCTCTGGAGCCGGGCCTGAGTCTGGGATAGTACGCCTTTTTCAGCTGCTCCCAGATGATCCGGCTGGCATAGCGCGGCCGCTTCGTGAACACGGACTGCATCCGGATCGCGTTGGGCTCCCGCTGCTCGCTGCTGTCGTAGGTGTCCCGCTCGATTTTTTCGAATACGGCCAAAAGCCGCCCGTACTGATAGCTGATGTCCTTCTTCTCCGGTTCGAGTGCCATATTCCATTCCTCCTGATCCCGATCGTAGTAATATTTCCGAAGCACCGCGCAGGCGGTGAACAGCACGCTCTCCCGCAGCGGGGCGTCCATGATCTGCAGATTGGACGCCTTGGCTGCCGCCGCGCGGGCGATGTCCGCGGGCATGCTCCGCCGATCGACCCGGCAGGAAAGCAGCCGCTGCACCTGCTGGCGCAGAATACGCTCGTCGGTCTCTAGCTTTGTCTGGTTATTCTCGGTGCGGACGACGCCGAAGGCGCAGCCGGCGATCTGGTAGAGAGAAGGCGACTGGACGCCGAAGGGGAACTGCTCCCAGCAGCAGACCGCGTCCCAGCTGTGAAGGCGCCGGACAAAATCGGAGGCCGGAAGCTCGCTGTAATAGGTGAGGGAAAGGCGGCCGGAGGTCGCGGCATCAAAGGCGGCGACCACGGCTCCCGCGTCCTCGGGGATGCGCGCCTGCCAGCCCCGAAGGGTCTCTGCCAGCGCCTTTTTGTAGTCGGAGTATTTTACCTGCCTGACGGCAGATTTTCTCAAAAAAGAGGCTTGAGCGCTCGGGATCTCGATGCCCTGCGGGTTCCAGCACAGGAAGGTGCGCCCGCCGATGAAATCGCCCTGCGTCGCCGACAGAAAGTGCAGCGCGCTGTGGATCTTCTGCGACGCGTCGTAGCTCATGGTCATGGCCTGCGCATCGTCGGTAAACCGGCCGCGGTAGGTGAAGCCGCTGGTGTCGTTGGCGGAGATCAGCTTGGCGTTGGCGCAGAGATTGATGATCTTTTTCGGGTGCTGACTGGCCGGCGTGGCAGCTTCGCCGGAAACCATGCAAAACGCGGGCGCTTCGGTCTTTGTGGACGCATAGTAGCGGATAAAAGACTGAAAGAGGCTCCGATCGCGCCAGCAATCAGGGGTCTCGTCTTCCGCGCCCGTCTCCACCCGCCAGCGGACCATCTGCTTTTCCTTGACGGGGAAGCCCTTCTCGTCCAGCGCGATGAGGCCGCGGCGGGCCAGATCGTCCAGGATCGTTCCCTTTTCCACATAGCGGGCGATGGCGGAGAGCTTGGGGTGGCCATAAGCGGAGGCTTCCCAGCGGTGCAGCTGCGTCAGATAAGATTCGTATTTGGCCGGATAGAGCGGAGAGAGATATTGGACCTGGTCGCACAGAGGATGCGCAAAGGGGGCGCTGGTTCGCCCTGAGGACAGCTCCGTGACCGGGATGATCGTGGCGGCGTCTTCTTTCTCGACGGGGCGGGCGTCCTTCAGATTGCCGCCTGCGTCCAGCGTGATCTCCAGCTCTGCGTTTACGATCTGGTGAGAAACCGGAACCAGCGGCTCTGACGCCTCGCCGTAGACGCCTGCATATCGCGCCTCCAGCGCGCAGTAGGTGTCGTATGCCTGCTGCATCAGTCCCATTTACTCCACCTCCCCAAATTCCTTCAGCCCGATAAAGTTGCCCGCATCAGGGGAAAACGCCTTCATGGGCATCTCCCGAAGGGGCTTCTGCCCCGGACATTCCTCCGGCGGGAGAAAATGAATGACGCCGTTTTTCATGACCGGATACCAGAACCGCGCGGTCATCCGGCCGCGGGTCTCCTCGGAGTAGGCTTCGTCCGGATAGGTGATGCCGTGGTACATCAGCCCGAAGCTCAGCTCCGACAGCGCATCATAGGCGCCCGCGCCCTCTCCGAATACGCAGGGCTCCACATAGCCATGACACTCCCGGGTGCCCAGAAAAACGTCCCGCCGCCCGCCTTTTTCAATCATCCGGCGGGCAATGCAGTGGTGCTTGTTTTCATTCCGGTCGCCGGAGAGCTCCGGGCGGTTGTCGTTCCAGTCGAAGCAGGCGCGAACCTGATACCGGCAGTCCTTCAGATAGGTGTAGTAGGCAAGGTCGTTGCCTCCGCTGTATTTGATGGGGCGAATGCCCTTCACCTCGGTCTGGATCGGATTCATGACCCGCACGTCCAGAATCCGCCAGAGAAAGGTTGGTTTCCAATACACGGAGGACAAGATCCCTTTCAGCGCTTCGTATGTGGGGATCTGATAGCTGCACTTTTCGCCGCCCAGGCGCATGACGGGGTCGGAGAAGAGCGCATAGTCGCCGGAGACTTCAAATTCTACGATGTTTGGATGCGTTGTTTTCAATTCTTCACACCTCCTGAAAACCACTGATGCCGGATTCCATGGAAAACCCGGTGGATTCGTCGTAAAAACCGTCGGATAATATGTGAATGCTGCCGCCGAAGAGGGTGGTCACGGCGCCGAGCGCGTCAAGACGCTCCAGCTGATTGCGGTAGACGCTGACGCAGAAGCCCCTTGCCTCCCGGAGTATTTGCCGAATGGCTGCCCAGTCCTTCTGCCCGTAAGGCGGCGACGCGGCGAGCAGCGCGTTTTGAAGGCCGCGGCCTTTTTCGTATGGCACAAGGTGCTGATCGTGGAGATGAAGGCTGAACTGGCGGAACTGAAGCGGCAGAAGGCGGAAGGAACACTTCCGCCTCAGACGCTGGAGGAGAAGAAAGGCCGGAAGAAAACAGAGAAGGCGAAGAAGGGTAAGTAAAAAGAACCACCGCCATGGGTGCTGAAGTATCAGTACCCATGGCGGTGGTTTCTATCAGCCTGGTTAAAAAATCAACCGAATCAAATCATGTGCTATATTATCTCCAGCACGATGATCGCTACCAGTCTTACTTAAAGTTCCCATGTAACGTGGATCTTCACCAAAAATAGCTTTAACATGTTTTCCGTCATCAGATAAAGAAAAACCAATATCCTCCAATTCTTTTTTGATGGAAGTTGTCAATTTGGAATAACCATGTAAGCACGCCTTAATTCTCTTGCGCTTTTCGTCAACCGTATTATCACATTTATTCGCATTCAGCAATGCAGCAAGGATATGTGCTTTTCTTGAATTATCTTTTGTGCTTTTCAGTTCTTGTTCAAGGATTTCAACGAGTATTGACTTCTGTTCAAAAGGATAAAGGTCTTGTTCCTCACCCAAAACAAGGACAGGGATATCTTCAACCGCTGTTAACTGAATTTCCAGCTGTTCAATTGTTATATTTGCAGAAGCCAGCTGGTCGCTCAACCGCTGAATCTGGCTGTCTTTTTCTGCCAGTAATTCTTCGTAAGTCATTTCGAGTTCCTGATAATCCTTTGAATCTTGCTCGTTACGCCGGAGTGTAAGAGAGAGCTGCTTGCGAAGTCTATTCGCCTGAAGCTGCGACCAAGAAAAACGATCTTCCACACGAAGTTGATTCATATGGTTGAATACCGCATTAATAATAGAATATGCTCTATGCGAGGATGCTCCAGTCAATTGTGAGGGTAAAAACTTGCGGTTTCCTCGCGGATAAAAAATCTCAACTGCACCACCATATGGATTGACACCGCCAGTTTTATCTCTCAATTCATAAGAAACTGAACGGCTTGTTTCAAAAAGTACATGAGCAACGCCGTTAAGCTTTTCAGCCACCATATAAGGATTTGTTACACAGTGTCCATCCGTTTCACAGGACATATATACAACAGGAAGATTGTAAGATGTTTCACGAAGTATCATATTTGCAACCCAGTCAACATCTTCATCATGGATTAAAATCGGTTTGCTCGTTACCTCTATACTGTTATCAAAAGCCAGGTGTCCAGAGGAGATAACCTTCTTGACTAAGAAAGGAATACTGAACGCTTTGTGGACATAATCGATATTATGAGGGGCATCTCTGTAAAGCTGAAAAGCTAACACTCCAGCCTCTAAATCTAAAATATAATCTGTAGTCCATTTGATAGAGCGGTTATCAGTCGAAGTAAAATGAATCGCACAAATTGCTTCATCTTCAAATATACCGACTTGAAACACTTCGCCCTTCTTTCCTGTACATATAAAGTCGGGAGAGCCATCCCATGCAAACGGGTCAAATTCGTAGTTGCGGCTACTTGTAACCCATTCTATTGCGAGGTCTACAAAAATGGCCGGTGTGAAAGATTTTGCTACGGGAATTTTTGACGAACACAACAACATGATACCCCTCCTCAACGAATACAGGATATCATATTTTGTCGAATAATGCAATTTATTCTATACCGTTTCTTGCTGGCAATGCAAAGGATAGCCCTCAAATCCTGCGCCGCAATAAACAAAGAAAAACCCTCTGAAATCAATCGATTTCAGAGGGTTTTGGTCCGAGTGGCGCGACTCGAACGCGCGGCCTCGACATCCCAAATGTCGCGTGCTACCAACTGCACTACACCCGGATATTTTGCTGTGGTCATTATAGCACGAAAATCGTGCGATTGAAAGTTTTTCCTGTCTGTGGTCATTTATGTGGTCAAAGCGGACTTTTGACCCGGTTTTGCTGCCTGGAAAAATCCCGCAAACGCCCGTGTTTCAAGGGCTTCCGGGCATTGACTGTATCCGTCGTGGATGAAATCCACAACGCTCCCAAAGCAGGCGCGCTACCAGCTGCGCAACACCCCGGTGGATGGACGGCCCGGTGGGGGTGCCATTCAGGGCGCCTGCGCCGATGCCGGACTTGCGGAGATTATTATAATGTACGAAGCCGGTTTTTGCAAGCGGAGAAAAAATCTGCGCGCTGTATTTACGGGGCACGGCTGGTTTGCTATAATAATCCATATTGACAACGGCAAAGGAGCCAGAGAGAATGAGAATGCGAAAAAAGCCGAACCTGGGGCCGCGGATGGAGCGGTGTGAGCGCGTGTGGCTGCGCGAGCCGGAGAGCTTCCGCGGCGCGTGGCGCGACCTGATGCCCGGGGCGCGCGAGGTGCGCGTGGAGGTCGGCTGCGGCAAGGGAAAATTCACGGCCGAGCTGGCGCAGAGCGAGCCGGACGTGCTCATCATCGCGATGGAAAAGGTGCCCGACGCGCTCGTCATGGCCATGGAGAAGGCGATGCAGCTCGAGCTGAAAAACGTCTATTTTATCTCGGACGACGTCACACGCATCGACGAGCTGTTCGCGCCCGGCGAGGTCGACCGGCTCTATATCAACTTCTGCGACCCGTGGCCGCGCAACAAGTCGGCCCGCCGCCGCCTGACGTACCGCGACTTCCTCGAAAAATACAAAAAAGTGATGAAGCCCGGCTCGGTCATCGAGTTCAAGACGGACAATGCGCCGCTGTTTGAGTTCTCGCTCAAGGAATTTGCGCACTGCAACCTCGAGCTGCGCAATGTGACGCACGATCTGCACGCAGACGGCCCCGTCGGCATCATGACGGGCTATGAAGAGCGCTTCTACGCCCTCGGCACGCCCATCTGCCGCTGCGAGGCCATTGTCGGCGAGAAAACGCCGGAGCAGCCCGCCGCGCCCGCTCCGGAGCCTGCAAGTGCGCCGGAGGAGCCGGTGTGAGCGCGCATGTGCTTGTCGCGGACGACGACGCCCGCTGGCGCCGCATCGTCGGCGACTTTCTGCGCAACGAGGGCTATCTCGTCAGTGAGGCTGCCGACGGCGCGGAGACGGTCGCAGCCGTCCGGGCCGACGGCGACATCGACCTTGTCGTGCTGGACATCATGATGCCGGGCGTGGACGGCGTGGAGGCCTGCCGGCAGATCCGCACGTTTTCCGACGTTCCGATCCTGATGGTCACGGCGCGCACGGACGAGGAATCCGAGCTGACGGGCTTTCAGTGCGGCGCGGACGACTATGTCTCCAAGCCCATCAAATTCCCCATCCTCATCGCGCGCACAAAGGCGCTGCTCAAGCGGACCGGCTTCCCGTCCGGGACGATCACGGCCGGCGGGATCGAGATCAGCCCCGAGGCGCACACCGTGCGCGTTTCCGGCGAGCAGATCAGCCTGACGTCGCGCGAATTCGAGCTGCTGCTCTATCTGGCGCAGAACCGCAACGTCGCGCTCTCGCGCCAGCAGATCTTAGAGGCCGTCTGGGCGTGCGACTTTTACGGCGACGTGCGCACGGTCGACACGCACATCAAAAATCTGCGCATGAAGCTCGGCCCGGCCGGCGCCGCGCTCAAGACCGTGCGCGGCCGCGGCTACAAGCTGGAGGAGGAAGCGTGAAGGCGGGCGCGCGCGGCCCCCGGCGGCTGAGCTCGCAGTTTGTTTTTATCGCCGCGGCCATCATCGCGGCGTATTTTTTCCTCCAGCTGCTGGCCAACGGCCTGCTGCTGGAGCGGTATTACACCTTCCGCACGCGCCAGAAGCTGCTCGGCGCATACGAGCTTGTGCAGCAGATGGACGGCGTCGACCTTGCCACGATGGCGGCCATCGAGCAGCAGGACATCACCGTCGCGCTCTTCGAGGCCGGCACGGGCCGCGTGCTCTACAGCAGCCGCAGCGAGGACGCCGTGCGCGCCCGGATGCTCGCGCAGGTGCTCACAGAGGTGCGGGAGGGACTACTGGCGGCGCACGAGGACGTCTTTGTCGCAAAGCGCGACTCCAGCTCCATCACAGCCAGCGGCACGAAGCTCACCATCGACCCGGCGATGATCCTCGGCGCGCGCGTCGGGCTCACCCTCGTTGAGCTGAGCATCCAGCTCGAGACCATTCAGGAGTCGACGGCCATCGCCCAGCAGTTTACGGCGGCGGTCGGCATCCTGATGCTGCTGCTCATGAGCATCGTGCTGCCGCGCGCGGCGCGCTTTATCACCCGCCCGGTCGAGCAGATGACCGAGGCGGCGCAGTGCATCGCCCAGCGCGACTTTTCCCGCCGATGCGACGACAGCTTCCAAAATGAGATCGGCTCGCTCGCGCGCTCCATCAACTCCATGAGCGACCAGCTCCAGCGCTACACGGACGAGCTGCAGGCCGCCAACGACAGGCTCAAGGAGGACCTTGAGGTCATCCGCCGCGCGCAGCAGGCGCGGCGCAGCCTCGTCTCGAACATCTCGCATGACATCAAGACGCCCATCGCGCTCATCTCCGGCTACGCCGCGGGGCTTGCCTCCGGCATGGCCGATACGCCGGAGAAAACGCGCGAATACTGCGATGTCATCATCGACGAATCCGACCGGATGCTGCAGATGATCGACCGGATGCTTCAGCTCAGCCGCATCGAGAGCGGCGCGGTCACGCTGACGATGGAGGGCTTCTGCCTGTCGGAGCTGCTCGACGAGCTGCTTGAGAAGTTCCGCGTGGAGATCGAGCGGGCGGGCATCGCGCTCACGCGCGGCTACGAGCCCGGCGCGTGCGTCGTGAGCGACTATGTCTGCGTCGAGCAGGCGCTGACCAACTATATCCAGAACGCCGTCGAGCACATGGGCGCGGGCCGGGAGATGCGCATCACGGTGAGCCGGGCGGAGCACGACCGCCTGCGCGTGTCGGTGTTCAACAGCGCCGCGCCGTTTTCAGACGACGAGCGCGACGAGCTGTGGGACAGCTTCTACCGCGGCGAGAAGTCGCGCAAGCGCGCCGGCAGCCAGAGCGGGCTGGGGCTTGCCATCGTCCGCGGCAATATGCAGCTGCTCGGCGAGCGCTGCGGCGTGGAGAACGTGCCCGGCGGCGTGGAATTCTATCTGGAGCTGCCGGAGGAAAAAACGGAAAATTGAGTCTTGCCCCTGCGAAAGCGGGTGTGGTATACTGATTACTCACGAAAGAAATGTTCAGGAAAGCGGATGAGACCATGAAGAAAATTCAGATGAAAACGCCGCTCGTCGAGATGGACGGCGACGAGATGACGCGCATTTTGTGGGCGCAGATCAAAAAAGAGCTCATTGAGCCGTTCGTCGCGCTCAAGACGGAGTATTACGACCTCGGCCTGCCCGAGCGCGACCGCACGGGCGACCAGGTGACGCACGACGCGGCCGCGGCCATCAAAAAATACGGCGTCGGCGTCAAATGCGCCACGATCACGCCGAACACGCAGCGCATGACGGAGTACAGCCTGCACGAGATGTGGAAAAGCCCGAACGGCACCATCCGCGCCGCGCTTGACGGCACGGTGTTCCGCGCGCCGATCATCGTGGACGGCATCAGCCCCGTCGTAAAGAACTGGAAAAAGCCCATCACGCTCGCGCGCCACGCCTACGGCGACATCTACAAGGCCACGGAGCTTGCCGCGCCGGCGGGTTCCCGCGCCGAGCTTGTGCTGACCGGCCCGGACGGGGAGATAACGCGCCGGACGATCTACGACTTCGAGTGCCCGGGCGTTCTCTCCGGCCAGTACAACAAGGATTCGTCCATCGCCTCGTTTGCGCGCGCGTGCTTTGCCTACGCGCTTGCGGAAAAGCAGGATCTGTGGTTCTCCGCGAAGGACACGATCGCGAAGATCTACGACGGCCGCTTCCGCGACATCTTCGATGAGGTCTATGAAAAAGAATACCGCGCCGCGTTTGAAAAAGCCGGCCTTTCGTACTTCTACACGCTCATCGACGACGCCATCGCGCGCGTCATGCGCTCGGAGGGCGGCTTCATCTGGGCGTGCAAGAACTACGACGGCGACGTCATGAGCGACATGGTCTCCACGGCGTTCGGCTCGCTGGCCATGATGACGAGCGTGCTCGTCTCGCCGGACGGAAAGTACGAGTACGAGGCCGCGCACGGCACGGTCACGCGCCACTATTACCGCTATCTCAAGGGCGAAAAGACGTCCACGAACCCGATGGCGACCATCTTCGCATGGTCCGGCGCGCTGCGCCGCCGCGGCGAAATGGACTTTACGCCGGAGCTGTGCGATTTTGCGGACAAGCTCGAGCGCACGTGCCTGGACACCATCGCCTCCGGCACCATGACGGGCGACCTCGCCGCGCTCTGGGAGAAGGGGACGGCCGCGGTCGTCACGGGCGAGGGCTTCCTCGCCGCCGTCCGCACAAGACTGGAGACTGCCTGCGCCTGAAGCGGCATATACTTTCCTGTATGCTTCGCCGGATTTTGGGGAATGCTGTGGGGAGAAGAGCGGGCACAATCACGGAATGTGCAGATTCAGACAAAAAAACTGTTGTCAGGCAGACGGGACGGGTATATAATTGAAAAAGCGTGCAAGGCAGGGCCCTCTTTGCAGGTGTTTTTTTGCTGCCTTGCGGACATTGAGTGGAAACAAGGGTGTGCTGTATGGCAAAGGCCAAACAAACCGAACATACAAATCCGCAGGAGCTTGCGATCCCGCCGCAGCTCCAGGCGCTGATCAAACGCGGAAAGAAGGACGGCGTGATCCGTTCGAGCGACCTGCTTGCCTCGCTCGAGAGCATGGCGCTTTCCGTTGAGAAAACTGAAGAGATCTACGACGTGCTCGAATCCATGGGCATCCAGATCGTCGGCGAGGAGCTTGTGCTCGATCCGACGGAGGAGACGGGCGCGGCCGCAGAGGAAGAGGAAGAGACCGAGCTCATCGACCCGGTCGAGCTCGCTGCGGAGTACAGCCTGGACGATCCGGTGCGCATGTACCTCAAGGAGATCGGTCAGGTGCCGCTGCTTTCTGTTGAAGAGGAGCAGGCGCTTGCAAAGCGCGTGGCCGAGGGCGACGAGAAGGCCAAGGCGAAGCTCATTGAGTCGAACCTGCGCCTTGTCGTGTCCATCGCCAAGAAGTATTCCGGGCGCGGGATGCACATCCTCGACCTCATTCAGGAGGGCAACACGGGTCTTATCCGCGCGGTCGAGAAGTTCGACTATACAAAGGGAAACAAATTCTCTACATATGCGACCTGGTGGATCCGGCAGGCGGTCACGCGCGCCATCGCCGATCAGGCCCGGACGATCCGCGTCCCGGTGCATATGGTGGAGGTCATCAACAAGGCCACGCGGTGCAGCCGCCAGCTGACGCAGCAGCTCGGCCGCGAGCCGACGATGGAAGAGGTCGCCGAGGAGCTGAACCTGCCGTATGACAAGGTCGCCGAGGCGCTTCGCACCGCGGCTGACACGCTCTCGCTCGATACGCCGGTCGGCGACGAGGAGGACACGACCATCGGCTCGTTCGTCGAGGACGAGAACATGCTCGGGCCGGCCGAGGCCACGGCCAATATGCTGCTGGCCGAGGCGCTTGATGACCTGCTCGGCACGCTCACCGAGCGCGAGGCCGAGGTGCTTCGGATGCGCTACGGCCTCTATGACGGCCGCCAGCACACGCTCGAGGAGGTCGGCAAGATGTTCGGCGTCACGCGCGAGCGAATCCGCCAGATCGAGAACAAGGCCATCCGCAAGCTGCGCCATCCGTCGCGCGCGCGGAAGATCCGCGATTTTTACGCATAAGACAAGATTCCCGGAATGCACGCGCATTCCGGGAATCTTTTTTTAATGGGACGAAAATGCGCCCGGCGCAGAGCATAAAAGCCTGCACCGGGCGCGGTTTGACGGTTACAGACCGAGCACGAGCGTTGCGACCTGAAAATAGACGAGCAGCGACAGCGCGTCGACGATCGTCGTGATAAACGGGCTGGCCATAACGGCCGGGTCAAAGCCGATCTTCTTGGCGACCATCGGCAGCACGCAGCCGATGACCTTGGCCATCATGACTGTGATGGCCATCGTGATGCACACGACGAGCGCGACAAACACGGTGACGTCCGAATTGCCGAGAATGAGCCGGTCGATGAGCATGACCTTCAGAAAGCTCGCCACGGCAAGGCACGCGCCGCACAGCACGGCGACGCGGATCTCCTTCCAGATGACGGCGACGAGGTCGGAAAACTCGATCTCGCCGAGCGAGATGCCGCGGATGACGGTGACGGACGACTGCGAGCCGGAGTTGCCGGCCGTGTCCATGAGCATGGGGATGAAGCCGACGAGCGCGACCTGCGCGGCGAGCGCCGTCTCGAATTTGTTGATGATGATGCCCGTGAACGTCGCCGAGACCATTAAAAGCAGCAGCCACGGGATGCGGTTGCGCCAGATGGAGAAGATGCCGGAGCGCATATACGACCGGTCCGACGGCAGGATGGCGGCCATCTTCTCGATGTCCTCCGTCGCCTCCGCCTCCATGACGTCCAGCGCGTCGTCAACGGTCGTGATGCCGACGAGGCGGTTCTCCTGATCGACGACCGGCAGGGCGAGGAAGCCGTACTTGGAGAACATCTGGGCGACCTCTTCCTTGTCGGCCAGCGTGTTTACGGTGATGACGTTCGGCTCCATGATGTCCGAGATGACCTCGTCGTCATCGGCAAGCAGCAGCGTGCGGATGGAGATCATGCCGATGAGCGTCTTGTCCTCGGTCACGTAGCAGTTGTTGATGGTCTCCTTGTCCACGCCGGTGCGGCGGATGCGCTTGATGGCCTCCTCAACGGTCATGTGCGGGCGGAGCGTGACAAACTCCGTCGTCATGATGGAGCCGGCGGAGTCCTCGGGGTAGCGCAGGATCTCGTTGATCATCGTGCGCATCTCGGGGTCGGCCTGACGGAGGATGCGCTTGACGACGTTGGCCGGCATCTCCTCGACAAGGTCGACGGCGTCGTCGACGTATAGCTCGTCGATGACTTCCTTGAGCTCGTTATCGGAAAAGCCCTGGATCAGGAGCTCCTGCGTCTCGGGGTCCATCTCGACAAATGTCTCCGCGGCCAGCTCCTTCGGCAGCAGCCGGAACAGCAGCGGGAGGCGGTCCTGCTCGAGATCCTCAAAGATGGCGGCGATATCGGCCGGGTTGATCGTTGTGAGGATGTCGCGCAGGGAGGCATACTTCTTCTCGTCGAGCAGAGAAAGAAGCATGGATTCAATCGTGAGAGCGTGTTCAGCCATTTGCTTTTCTCCTTTACTTTTGTGGTGCGAAGTAACGGAAGTAAAAGCGCAATGAGCAGCCGGCAGAATATGCGATCAGGAACGCGCGGCGCCGGAAGGCAGCCTGCTTCGTCGGCCTGCAATTGTGCCGTTACTACTTCCAGCGTCCATTGTGTTCCCTCCTTTATTATATACAAATCAAATGAACCACAGATTATAGTATGCCATTTCGCTTTCTTTGTCAATCATTCCGCGTGCAAGCGGGCGGTTAAATTTTTCTGTTCGCAGGAATTCAAAATGAAATTGCATTTTATTTTTAACAGTTTTATGCAATTATACCACAGATCCGACTAATTTGCAGGTTCTACATACTAACCGCTGCACAAATAAGCAAGTCGAGCCAGAAAAATCGCGTTTATCGCTTGCAAAATGCAAGGCGCTACGGTATAATCAATTCATTGCTGCAGCAATGTACAACAGTGCAGTTTCACGGCAATGCAACATCAATGTTTCAAATATGCACCGGCGAAGTAAAAGGAGAGGGGATCCGGTCAGATGATCCAACTGGTCAATGTGAATAAATGCTTCGGCGACCTCCATGTGCTCAAAGACGTGAACCTCACGGTGGAAGAGGGCGAGAAGCTCGTCATCATCGGGCCGAGCGGCTCGGGCAAATCGACGACGGTGCGCTGCATGAACTTCCTCGAGGAGCCGACGAGCGGCGAGGTCTACATCGACGGCGAACTTTTGACGCACAAAAACCGCACGCGCATCAACCGCACGAAGATCTCCATGGTCTTCCAGCAGTTCAATCTCTACCCGCACAAGACCGTGCTGGAGAACCTGACGCTCGCGCCGGTCAAGCTCCAGAAGAAGTCGAAAAAAGAGGCGGAGGAGCTTGCGATGCACTATCTGGGCGTCGTCGGGCTGACGGGCAAGGCCGGCGTGTATCCGTCCACGCTCTCCGGCGGCCAGCAGCAGCGCGTGGCCATTGCGCGGGCGCTGTGCTCGCAGAGCAAGATCCTGCTGTTCGACGAGCCGACGAGCGCGCTCGACCCGGAGATGGTGCAGGAGGTGCTCGACGTCATGATCCGCCTGTCGCAGGAGAACATCACGATGGTCGTCGTCACGCACGAGATGGGCTTCGCCCGGCAGGTGGCCGACCGCGTCATCTTCATGGACGACGGCCGCATCATCGAAGAGGGCACGCCCGAGCACTTCTTCGAAAACCCCGAAAACCCGCGCGCGAAGGCGTTCCTCAGCAAGATCCTTCGCTAAAACGGCCACATAAGCGCGCTGCGCTTTATGGATAAAGCAAACTGGGAGGTAATGAACATGAAACTCAAGAGAATTCTGGCGCTCGTTCTGGCGCTCGCGCTCGTTTTTGCTCTGGCTGCCTGCGGCGGCGACGGCAAAAAGGACGATACCAAGGCCGACGCCGGCACGGCAGACACCGGCAAGACCGACGACGCCGCTGCGGCCGGCAGCGACGCGCCCGCAGATGACGCCGCTGCGTCCGACGGCGCAAAGTTCGCCGACGGCGGCACGCTCCGCGTCGGCGTGAAGAATGCCGTTGAGGGCTTCGGCTATCAGGACCCGCTGACCGGCGAGTACGAGGGCATGGAGATCGACATCGCCAACATGCTGGCTGACGCGCTCGGCTATGACGACGTCGAGTTCACGACCGTCACGGCCGCCACGCGCGGCGAGCTGCTCGACGCCGGCGACATCGACTGCGTGCTGGCGACCTTCACCATCACCGAAGAGCGCAAGCAGTCCTGGGACTTCTCCACACCGTACTACACCGACGCCATCACCGTCCTTGTTGAGGATGCGTCGAACATCACGTCGCTTGCCGACCTGAAGGATAAGACCGTCGGCGTCTCCTCCGGCTCCACGTCGGCCAAGGCGCTCGTCGAGGCCATGATCGACGCGGGCGTCATCCCGGGCGACAACTATGACGCCGAGGCGTTCCAGATCGACACCTGGACCGACGGCGTGAAGTTCCAGCAGTACGCTGACTATCCGGACATCTCCACGGCGCTCGCCGCCGGCGAGGTCGATGCGTTCTGCGTCGATAAGTCGATCCTGGCCATCTACAAGACGGATGGCCGCCACTACATCGACGAGAGCTTCTCCCCGCAGGAGTACGGCGTTGCGACGAAGAAGGGCGCTCCGATCTCCGCCGAGATCGAGAAGCTCATCACCGGCTGGCTGGACGACGGCACGATCGACGGCCTCATCGGCAAGTGGAACCTCGGCTGAGAAGCTGAACATACCCGGCAGGCAGGAGCGCTGCTCCTGCCCGCAGCTCAGGCGCGCGCAGGGCGGGCGCCTGAGCTGCGCAGTTACGAAAGGAGGGGGCGCGCTTGCACGATCTGTTAAGCGCCGATAAATGGCTCAAGGTCTGGACGTACCGCGAAACGTTCTTAAACGGCCTGCTCAACACGGTCGAGACGGCCGTCGTCGCGCTCTTGCTGTCATTTGCCATCGGTGTCGTCATCGGCCTGATGAGCACGAGCGGGAAGAAGGCGCTGCGCGCGATCGCGCGCGTCTATGTTGAGATCATCCAGAATACGCCGCTGCTGCTGCAGGTGCTGTTCCTCTACTATGCGCTCGCATTCTCCGGCCACAGCCTCGGCGTCATCCGCACGGGCATGATCGGTCTGGGCATCTACCACGGCGCGTATATGGCTGAGGTCATCCGCGCGGGCATCACGGCCATTCCGGCCGGCCAGTTCGACGCGGCGCACTCGCAGGGCTTCGGCTACGTCGGGCTCATGTACCACATCATCATTCCGCAGACCATCAAGATCATCCTGCCGCCCATGGTCAATCAGGTCGTCGCGCTCATCAAGAACACGTCCTGCCTCTACATCATCGGCGGCGCGGATCTCATCTCCGCGACATACAGCTTCGTCACCGGCGCGCAGACCGGCGGCGCGTACGCGCCGGCCTACCTTGTCAGCGGCATCATCTTCTTTGTCGTGTGCTTCCCGCTCTCGCGCCTTGCCGGGCGCTGGGAGGCCAACCTCAAGCTGCGTGAGAGCGTCACGGCGCAGCCGAACGCGCAGCGCGAGATCACGGACGCGGAGCTTGACGCGATCATCCGTGAGGGCCATCTCGATGAATCTGACGGCGAAGGGACGGTGGATGCGCCATGACGAATTTTGAGGGCAGCCTGTCCATCCTGAAAAACGGCGCCATTTTGCAGTACCTTGCCAAGGGCCTTGCCTTTACGCTCATCGTCTCGCTCGTCGCGGTCGTCGTCGGCCTGATCTTCGGCTCCGTTCTCGCGCTCTGCCGCAATTACTGCAAGGGGAAAACGCGCATTTTCGGCTGGCTCGCGACGGCGTATATTGAGATCTTCCGCAATACGCCGCTGCTTTTGTGGATCTTCATCTGCCTCGTGTTCATCCCGAGCCCGTTCTCCGGCAAGCACTTCGGCCTGTCGAGCGTCGACGTCGGGCAGCTGTTCAAGGCGTCCGTCGCGCTCATCCTGTTCACGTCGTCCGTCATTGCCGAGATCGTGCGCGGCGGCCTCAACGCCGTGGCGAAGGGGCAGTTCGAGGCCGGCTACTCGCAGGGCTTCGGCACGGTGCAGATCATGCGGCACATCGTCCTGCCGCAGGCGTTCCGCAGCATCATCCCGACGCTGCTCAGCCAGGTCATCACGACGGTCAAGGACTCGTCGTACCTTGCCAACGTCGCGACGATCGAGCTGATGAGCCGCTTCAAGCAGATCCTGGCGACGGCCAACCGCTACAACGGCACCGGCACGGTTAACACCTCGGACGTATTTGTGCTCTTCGGCCTCGCGGCCATCATTTATTTCATCATCAACTTCGCAATCTCGTGCGCCGTCCGCCGCTACCAGAAGCGGCTTTCCGCTGCAAAGCATTGACGCGCCGCGCCCATTCGTGATAAAATCCGTCCGATGAAACATCGGACGGATTTTTTTGGAGGCTATGGCATGGAAACGGAAAAGCTCTATTATCATGATGCGTTTTTGACCGAATGTGAGGCGGAGGTCGTCTCGTGCGAGCCGGGGAAGGGCCGCTATGAGGTCGTGCTTGACCGCACGGTGTTCTACCCCGAAGGCGGCGGCCAGCCGGGCGACACGGGGCACTTAAGCGGCGTCCGCGTGACAGACACGCACGAAAGGGGCGGGCAGGTCGTCCACTACTGCGAGCGCGCCATCGAGCCGGGCACGAAAGTCACAGCGCGGATCGACTGGGACCGCCGGTTTGACCTCATGCAGCAGCACTCCGGCGAGCATATTTTCTCCGGTCTCGTGCATGAAAAATACGGCTATCACAACGTCGGCTTCCATCTGGGCGCGGATACCGTGACCGTCGACTTCGACGGCGAATTAGGCGAGGCGGGGCTGCGGGAAGTGGAGCTTCGCGCCAATGAGATCTTGTGGCGGGACGACCCGGTCGAAATTTTCTATCCCTCGCCGGACGAGCTGGCGGAGCTTTCCTACCGCAGCAAAAAAGCGCTGACCGGTCAGGTGCGCATCGTGCGCTTCCCGGGCGCGGACATCTGCGCCTGCTGCGGCACGCACGTCCGCTCGGCCGGGCAGGTCGGCCAGATCCAGGCCGTGTCCATGCAGAAATTCCACGACGGCGTGCGCATCGAGCTCGTCTGCGGCCGCAGAGCCTTTGCGTTTTCGCGCATGAGCGCCGAGCAGAACCACGGCGTGTCCGTGCTGCTCAGCGCGAAGCTCCCTGAGACGGCCGCGCTCGTGCAGCGCACGCTCGAGGAAAAGGGCGCGCTCGCGCAGCGCATCACGGCGCTGGAAAACGAGGCGTTTGCGAGGATCGCAAAGGACGTCAAGGGCACGGGCGACGTGTTTATGATCCGCGAGCCGATGAGCCCGGACGCCGTGCGGCGGCTGGGCGACGCGGTGCTCTCGTCGTGCGGCGGCCGCTGCGCCGTCTTTGCCGGGCGCGACGGGGAAGGCTACAAATACGCCCTCGGCGACCCATCCGGCGACGTCGGCGCGCTCGTAAAAGAGCTCAACACCGCCCTCCACGGCCGCGGCGGCGGCCGCGGCGGCTTCGCACAGGGCTCCGTGCAGGCCACGGCGGCCGAGATCGACGCGTTTTTCGGCGCGTAAGCTCCAAAAATCATGCGGCCCGCGAACTTTCGCGGGCCGCACTTTTCATGACAGCTCCAGAATCTCGCCCGGCGCGGGCAGGCCGCCTGTTCGCTCGGCCAGTTCCGAGACCGTGACAAATTCCCAGCCCTGTGATTGCAGCGCGTCGACGACGTCGAGCGCCGCGTCGGCCGACGTGCGGTAGAGGTCGTGCAGCAGCACAACGCAGCCGGGCTTTGCCTCGGAGAGGATGCGCCGGGCGATGAGCGAAGCGTCGCGGTCGCGCCAGTCGTGCGGGTCGACGCTCCAGAGCGCGAGGTAGAGCCCCGTCTCCTCCGCCGCCTTCCGCACCGCGTCGGAATAAAGCCCGCCGGGCGGCCGGAACGCGCGCGCGGCGCAGCCGGACAGCTCGGAGATCAGCGCGGCCGTGTCGGACAGCTCGGCCGCGACGGCCTCCTGCGGGAGATTTTGCAGATATGCGTGCGAAAACCCGTGTACGGCCAGCTCGTGCCCACCTTCGGCGATGCGCGCGGGCAGCTCCGGGAACATCTCCATGCGGTAGCCGCACAGGAAAAACGTCGCCCGCACGCCGCGCGCGGCAAGACCGCTCAGCAAATAATCCGTCGCCCCGGCGGTCGGGCCGTCGTCAAAGGTCAGCGCGATGAGCTTCTCCGGCTCGGCGCAGGAAGCCGATGCCGCCATTGGAAGCGCCAGCCAGCACAAAAAAAGCAGCGCGGCTCCGAGCCCGGAGCCGCGCTTTGCAAATCGTTTCAAACCGATCACCTGCACATGATAATCTCAGTCCGCCGCGGCGGAGCCTGCCGGGACGATGCCGCCCGCGCCCTCGCCCGAGACGGTCACGGTGACATTCATGCCGACGTCGAGCGTCACGACGGCCTCACACTCTGCCGCGCTCACGCGGTAGAAATCGCCCTTGCCGTCCAGACGCAGATAGTAATACGTCGTCCCGTCCAGCACGGCCGTGCGGATGTCCGTGAGCGTGCCCGAGACGGTCTCCGGCTCGGCGCTCACGCCGCCGGCGACCTCGGCGCTCACGCCGTTTTCGCGCAGCAGCGAGAGATAATTCTGCTCGCACTGCGCCACGGTCGCGCCCGTCGCGACGATCTGATACTGCTGCACGTTGACCATGGCGTACTGCTTGACAAGGCTGGAATTGTCCTTGAGCGCCATAAAGTACGTCGGCTGGCCGCCGATGTTTAAAAGCAGCGGGAACGTCGCCCTGTAGGCATACTGCTGCACCGCGCCCTGCGCCGAATCCATGGCCGAATGCTCCTCCGCGCCGGCGCACGAGTAGAAGCTCGCCTGCCGCGTGCGCTGGTTGACGAGGATGAAGCCGATGTTGCCCTGATCGCCGCTGACGGACGTGATGCCGGTGTAGAGCCAGACGTCGTCGCCCTGGGCGATGTAGTTGTAGCCCGACGTCGTGACCGTGCAGTCCGTCTGGCCGAAGAGCGAGTTCCAGAAGCCGTTGTGATAGCGGCCGTAGTAGTCATACTGCTCGATGATGAGGTCGGCGTCATAGACGCGGTCGCACCATGTGGGGACGTCGGCGACGTCGCAGTAGATCGTCTGCCCCGTCACGGCGTCGCACAGCACGGCGCCGACGACGTCCTCGCCGCCGAACAGGCCGATGGTGCGCGTGCTGACGGAGGCGACCCACCACGGCCGGCCGTCCTCGTCGATCTCGAAGTTCACGTCCGTGAACATCTTCGTCGGGTAGGAAAAGCGAAGGTGGCGCATGAGGTCGCGGCCGAACAGCTCGCTCGGCGAGTAGCGCATCCCCTCGCTCAGGCGCACGACCGTGACCTCCTGCGTGACCATGTCCGTCACGAGATAGGCCGGGATGCCGGAGGCGCGGTTGTTCCACCACTTGAAAAAGTCGCCGTAGTCGAGGTACGTCACGCGCACGGGGCGGTCCTGATAGTTGATCTGCACGCTCGTGCTGCTGACCTCGAACTGGCTGACCAGGTCGCTCAGCTCGCCGAGCTTGCGCGTGGCGAGCACGTTTGCAGAGTCGCTGTCGAGCATCGGGATCTGGTCAAACGAGATCTGCTCGACCTCGCTTGCAAAGTCGCCCGGCTCGGGGACGAGCAGGCGGCTGTACGCATCCGCGCGGAAAAGCACAGAGCCGACGACGGTGCCGATGAGCGCGACGGCAAGGAGCACGCCGATGGCGATGACCGGCACAAGGCAGTTGCGCCGGATGGCGTTCACGGCCTCGCGCCCGCTCATGAGCACGGCGGCCAGGCCGGACGAGAGGAGCGTGAGCACGATGAACACGACGAGCACAAGGATCAGATACCGGTACAGCTCCGGCGCGTGCGGATTGAGCGCCGGAAGCGCGGCATAATAGTACACGGCGGCGAACACGAGCGTGAGTAGTATGTTCACCAGCGTCCGCTTCCATCCGACCCGGCGGGCAAAGCCCGCGTCAAAGACGTTATTTTTCATGCGTTTCTCCTTCAAAAATCAGGTTTTCAGAACAGGAAACCGTACTTCTCCTTCATGTCCTCTTTTTTCTCGCCGAGGCCGAGCTGCTCGCGCAGATGGTCGAGCGAGAGGCCGTGCAGTCCGCCCTCGACGCACGACTGCGCGGCGTAGATGCCGCCGCCGGCCTGATCGAGCCTTGTGCCCCACGTCGACGAGGCCATGGACGAGGAATAGGTGATCTCCGCGAGCACATATGCCACGATCTCTGCGGGCGCGTGCTCCGCGAGCGTCTCGTCCGCAACGGTCAGCCCCGCGATCTGCTCGGGCGGCTTGACGCCGATGGCGTAGCTGTCCGGGTCGCCGGGGATGTAGGCGAAAATCTGAAGGTACGGCGCGCTCTCTTCCTCGTCCTCCGCGTCGCCCGACTCGTCCTCGCCGCCGAAGTCGAAGCAGTATTCTGCCATCGGATCGTCCGCGAGCTTGAGGTAAACGGTCATGTTTGCGGTGTTTTCCTCCGGTGTGCAGGAAGTAAGCTCGCTGAAGATCTTTTCAAAGCTCTCGCGGTATGCGTCGATGTCGGCCGCCTGCCTGCGCAGCTCCTGCCAGACGTCGTCGAATGTGACCTGACGGGTCAGGTCGGAAATGGTCGTCATAGTGATCCCTCCGTGGTAAGATCCATTTTACTCATTGTAGCATTGTTTGACGGCCAAGTCCAGCATTTGCGTCTTGCGCAGAAAACATACACGCACGGCGCGGCATGTTTACAATGCCGAGATAATCTGGTATACTAATCCGGTTGAATCAAAGGAGGTGCGCCCATGCTGCAATCGGTCAGAGACAGGCTCGGCGAGGCCGAGGGACGCTATCTGGAGCTTGAGCAGCGCGCGGCGCAGCCGGAATTCTACGCCGACCCGAAGGCGGCCGCCGCCATGCGCCGGCAGACGCGCGAGCTTGAGCCGATCGTTGCCGCGTGGCGCGACTACTGCACCGCCGAGGCGCAGATGGCCGACGCGCAGGAGCTGATGGACGGCGCGGACGCGGAGCTGCGCGCGCTCTGCCAGGAGGAATACCAGAGCGCGAAGGCGCGCATCGCGCAGCTTGAGGAGGAGCTGAAGCTCCTTCTGCTCCCGCGCGACCCGAATGACGAGAAAAACGTCATCGTGGAAATCCGCTGCGGCGTCGGCGGCGAGGAGAGCGCGCTGTTTGCCGGTTCGCTCTACCGGATGTACACGATGTACGCCGCCGCGCGGCACTGGACGGTCGAGATCTTGAACCTCAGCCAGACGGAGCTTGGCGGCGTGAAAGAGGTTTCGTTTGCCATCAACGGCGACGGGGCGTACTCGCGGCTGAAGTTTGAGTCCGGCGTCCACCGCGTCCAGCGCGTGCCGGAGACGGAGTCCGGAGGCCGCGTCCACACGTCGACCGTCACGGTCGCCGTCCTGCCCGAGATGGACGAGGCGTCCGTCGACCTGCGGCCGGAGGACGTGAAGATGGACGTGTTCCGCTCGTCCGGCGCCGGCGGGCAGCACATCAACAAGACGTCGTCCGCCGTCCGGCTGACGCACATCCCGACCGGCCTTGTCGTCGAGTGCCAGCAGGAGCGCAGCCAGTTCCAGAACCGCGAGAAGGCCATGGCCATGCTCGCCTCGAAGCTCTACGCCATCGAGGCCGAGCGCATCGCCTCCGAGCAGACGGCCGAGCGGCGCAGCCAGGTCGGCACCGGCATGCGCAACGAGCGCATCCGCACCTATAACTTCCCGCAGGGCCGCGTGACCGATCACCGCATCGGCCTGACGCTCTACCGCATCGACGCGGTCATGGACGGGGATCTCGACGAGCTCATCGACGCGCTCGTCACCGCCGATCAGGCGGAAAAACTCAAAGACAGCGAGCGTGAGGGAACATGAAAACGGAGGTTTTGCCCGCGTCCGCGCCCGGCACGGCCGAGCGTGCGGCAGAGGTCATCCGCGCCGGCGGGCTGGTCGCCATCCCGACCGAGACGGTGTACGGCCTCGGCGCGAACGGGCTCGATGCGGACGCTGTTTTGAAAATTTTTGAGGCGAAGGGGCGGCCGCAGGACAATCCGCTCATTTTGCACATCAGCGCGGCGGACGAGCTTGAGCGCATCTGCCGCGACATTCCCGAGGCGGCGTGGACGCTCGCCGGGCGCTTCTGGCCGGGGCCGCTGACGATGGTCCTGCCGTGCCGGGACATCGTGCCCGCGCGGACGACAGCCGGGCTTTCCACCGTCGCCGTCCGCTGCCCGGCAAGCGACGTGACGCGCGAAATTATCCGCGCCGCGGGCGTGCCCATCGCCGCGCCGTCGGCCAACACGTCCGGAAAGCCCAGCCCGACGACGGCCGCGCACGTCCTGCACGACATGGACGGCAAGATCGACCTCATCGTCGACGGCGGGCCGTGCCGCGTCGGCGTCGAGTCGACGATCGTCGACCTGACCGGGGATGCTCCGCGCCTGCTCCGCCCCGGCGGCGTCACGCCGGAGGAATTGGAGGCGCTGCTCGGCTCGCTCGTCGTCGACCCGGCCGTCCTCGGCGAGATCGCGCCGGACGCCGTCGTCCGCGCGCCGGGCATGAAATACAAGCACTACGCGCCCGCGGGCGAGGTCACGATCCTCTCCGGCCCGGCCGAGGCTGCCGCGGACTTTGTCCGGCGGCATTTCACCCCGGGTGACGCCGTCTTGTGCTTTTCCGAGGAGCTGCCGCTCTTTGCCGGCCTCAACCCGACGGCCTACGGCAGCGCTCGTGCGCCCGAGACGCTCGCGCGCGGCCTGTTTGCCGCGCTGCGCAGCTTTGATGAGAGCGGCGCGCGCCATATTTTCGCCCGCTGCCCCGAGGGCGGCGGCGTGGCCTATGCCGTGCAGAACCGGCTGAAAAAAGCGGCCGGATTCCATATCATCACGCTTGCGGAGGAGGATGCGCCATGATCATCATCGGCATCACCGGCGGCACGGGCTGCGGAAAGACAACGGCGCTGGGCGAGCTGGAGCGCCTCGGCGGCGCGGTCATCGACTGCGACGCGGTCTACCACGAGCTGCTGGAAACGGATGAGCAGCTCATCGCGGAGCTCTCCGCCCGCTTCCCCGGCGTCGTCAAAGACGGCGCGCTCGACCGCAAGGCGCTCGGCGCCATCGTGTTCGCGGATAAAAAAGCGCTCGCGGACTTAAACGGCATCATTTTGTCCTATGTCGACCGCGAGGTCTGGCGGCGCGTCGACCGCGCGCGCGCCGAGGGACGCCCGGCCGTGGCCATTGACGCCATCAACCTCTTCGAGGGCGACCTTGCCGGCCGCTGCGACGTCACCGTCGCCGTCACCGCGCCCGAAGAAGCGCGCGTCCGCCGCCTGATCGCCCGCGAGGGCATCAGCGAGGACTACGCCCGCCTTCGCATCGCCGCGCAGAAGCCGAACGAGTACTATTCCGGCCTGTGCGTCCACACCTTAGTCAACGACTGCGCCGCGCGCGAGGAATTCGCCGCGCGCTGCCGCGCGTTATTTGAAGAAATTCTCCGCAAATCATCCAATAGATTGAAAGGAACATCAGCTATGAGCACCATGAAACGCGAAGATCTGATCTATGCGCCGAAGAACGGCTATGAGCGCATCAGCGAGGCCGACCGTGCCGAGATGGAGCGCTACTGCCGGGACTACATGGCCTTCATGAACGCCGCCAAGACCGAGCGCGAGGCCGTGACGGAGTCCATCCGCATCGCCGAGCAGCGCGGCTTTACCGCTTACGAGCCGGGCATGAAGCTCGCCCCGGGCGACCACGTCTATGCCAACAACCGCGGCAAGTCCGTTATCTTTGCCGTCATCGGAAAGCAGGACCTCAGCCACGGCGCGCACATCGCCGCCGCACACGTCGACTCGCCGCGCCTCGACCTCAAGCCGAGCCCGCTCTATGAGGACAGCGAGCTGGCCCTGCTCAAGACGCACTACTACGGCGGCATCAAAAAGTACCAGTGGACGACCGTCCCGCTGGCGCTGCACGGCGTCGTCGCCAAGGCCGACGGCACCGTCATCACCGTCAACATCGGCGAGGACGAAGCCGACCCCATCTTCTATATCACCGACCTCCTGCCGCACCTCGCGGCCGACCAGATGAAAAAGACGCTCTCCGACGGCGTGACGGCCGAGCAGCTCAACGCCGTCTTTGCCAGCATCCTCGACAGCGAGGAGGGCGCCGACCGCGTCAAGTTCGCGGCGCTGAAGCTTCTGGCTGAAAAGTACGGCATGACCGAGGAGGACTTCATCTCGTCCGAGCTGACGCTCGTCCCGGCGCTCCGCGCCCGCGAGGTCGGCCTCGACCGCAGCCTCATCGCGGCCTACGGCCACGACGACCGCGTGTGCGCCTACGCCGAGTTCGAGCCGCTGCTCCGCATCGGCACGCCGGAATATACGTCCGTGTGCATTCTGGCCGACAAGGAGGAGATCGGCTCAGAGGGCGTGAGCGGGATGCAGTGCCAGTCGTTCGAGACGTTTATGGAGGATCTTTGCGAGGGGCAGGGCGTCAGCCTGCGCCGCTGCTTTGAAGCCTCCGTCTGCCTGTCGGCCGACGTCACGGCGGCGCTCGACCCGACGTTCCCGGAGGTCTCGGAAAAGCACAACACCTCGCGCGTCAACTACGGCATCGCGCTGTGCAAATACACCGGTGCGCGCGGCAAGGGCGGCGCGTCGGACGCCTCGGCCGAGCTTGTTGCGCGCGTGCGCGCCATCTTCGACGGCGGCGAGGTCTTCTGGCAGATGTGCGAGCTCGGCAAGGTCGATCAGGGCGGCGGCGGCACGGTCGCGGCCTATATGGCCCGCCGCAACATCGACACGCTCGACGCCGGCGTCCCCGTGCTGTCCATGCACGCGCCGTATGAGCTTGTCTCCAAGCTGGACTGCTACATGACCATGAAGGGCATGAAGGCGTTCTATCTGGCGGACTGAAATCATGTACGGCAGGGAGGGCGCTCGCCCTCCCTGCCGTTTGATGCAAGGAGAACGATATGAGGGGATCTTCGCTGCGCGGCGTCGTTCTGGCGCTCTGCGCGGGTGTGTTCTGGGGGCTGTCCGGGACGGTGGGGCAGTACCTTTTCACGCGCAAGGGCGTGGATGCCGGCGTGCTGACCGTCATCCGGATGCTCGGCGCGGGCGTGGTGCTGCTCGGCCTCGCGGCTGCAAAGCATGACGCGGGGCTGACGGCCGTCTGGAAGAAGAAAAACGACGCCGTGCGCCTTGTGCTGTTTTCGCTGTGCGGGCTTATGACGGTGCAGTACACATACATGGCCGCCATCGCGCACTCGAATTCCGGCACGGCGACGGCGCTGCAATACCTCGGGCAGGCGTTCATCCTGCTGGCAACCTGCGTGATGTACCGCTGCCTGCCGCGCGTGCGGGAGCTCGGCGGGCTGGGGCTTGCGACGGTCGGCGCGCTGCTGCTTGTGACGCACGGCCGCCCCGGCGCGCTGGCCATCACGCCGGCGGCGCTCATGTGGGGCCTCAGCTCGGCCGCGGCCGTTATGGTCTACACGCTCTCGCCCGGCCACCTCATGGCCGACTATGGAAGCCGCGTCGTCACGGGCTACGGGATGCTCCTCGGCGGCGCCGTGCTCTGCCTCATCGTCCGCCCGTGGCGCATCGGCCTGACGCTCGACGGCCAGACGCTGGCCGCGCTCGCCCTCATCGTCCTCGTCGGAACGGCCGCGGCGTTTGCGATGTACCTGCAGGCCGTCTCGGACATCGGCGGCGTCCGCACGGGGCTTCTTTCCTGCACGGAGATGCTCTCCGCGCCGATCATCTCCCACTTCTGGCTCGGCACGGACTTCACCGCCCCAGACCTTGCCGGCTTCGTGTTCATGGTCGCCATGGTGTTTTTGCTCTCCGCTCCGTCGAAGAAGCACGCGGCTGCGTAATGCCGTCCCAAACTTCTTGCATGAGTACCGCATCACGAAAATACACAAATGCCGGTGCATGAAGTTCTTGCGCATCATTTCCGGCTGCCCCGCAGGGGCGAGAAAATGGCACATTTCTTATTTAGCTATGCGTTTGCATAGCAAAAGCAAGGCTGTGTACCGGTTTGGTACACAGCCCTGCGTTTTTTCGGCGTGATTTCAGAAAAGTCCCTGCGTTCCGCCCGCTGCGGCGCGGAAGAGGAATGTGACGACCTGCCCACGCGTGCAAAGCGTGTCCGGGGCAAAGGTCGTGGCTGTGGCGCCGTAGGTCACGCCCTCCGCAACGGCCCAGAGGGCGGCCTGATAGTAGAAGCTGCCGGGGTGGACGTCCGTGAACGGATTGTCGGATGCGGCGGCAGGGGAGCCCTGCGCGCGATGGAGAAACGCCACGATGTGGCTGCGGCTGCACAGCGCATATGGAGAGAACGTCGTGTCCGTCGTGCCGCGGGTGATGCCCTGCTCAACGGCCCAGAGGACGGCGTCGTAGTAGTACGCGCCGGCGGGGACGTCGGTAAACGGCATTTCCCGGCTCTCGGGCGCCGGCTTGCCGGCGGCGCGCCAGAGGAACGTCACGGCCTGCGCGCGGCTGCAGGGGCTGCCCGGTTGAAAGTGCGCGGCGTCGACGCCGCCCGTGATGCCGTTTTCAACGGCCCATTCCACGGCGTCAAAGCAGTATGAGCCCTCTGGAACGTCGACGAACGTGCCGCCGGTTCCGCTGCCGGACGTGCCGCCGGGCAGGACGACCCCGCCGCCTGCGCCGCTGCCGGACGTGCCGCCGGAGCTGCCGCCTGCGCGGGTGACGCTGACGGTGAAGGCGGGCGCGGAGGTGTCGCCGGCGGTGCGGCCGCTTTCATCCACGGTGACGAGCTTGGACGAGACGAGCTGCACGCTGCGGGCGGCGGTGCCGGAGTAGGCATACGTCACGCGCGCGACGGTGTAGTCTCCGGGCTGATATTTGTTGCTGCTGCTGTAAAAGCAGAAATACAGAACGCCGTCCTTCATCGTCTTGGTCTGCGGCTCCTCCCTCAGGCTGCCCAGCATCTCCAGAGACTGGAGCGAGACGTCGGACGCGGAGGGCTTCAGCCCGAATTCCGCCCCGGCGAAGGCTTCGTCTGCGTGGAGCCTTACCTCAAAGGAAAACGTGTGCTGCTCCTTCTCCATCTGGATGGAGGAGCTGGACGGGGTGATCTCGGCGGCCAGCGCGCTGCCCGCCAGAAGGCAGGCGGCAAGGAAGCCGCTGAGCAGTTTGGCCAGATGTTTTTTCATGAGTACCTCCAGATGCGGAGCGCACCGGGTTCGGCGCGCTCCGCGTTTTTCGCTGCCTGGGCGTCTCAGGCGGTGTAGTGCAGCCAGATCTCGACAAAGTCCGCCACGTCGATGACGCCGTCGTCGTTGAAGTCGCAGCGGGCGGCGGAGGGCCAGATGCCGTCCGCACTCGCCGCGCGGTAGTACAGCTGCGCGGTGGTGATGTCGAGCAGGTCGACGACGCCGTCGCCGTTGACGTCATAGCTCTTTTCGCCGGCATATCTGGCCTCGCGCGGGTCAATGCCGCTTCGGATGACGCCGTAGGCGACGGTTGCCGGGTCGCCGTCGGCGGTCCAGCCGGAGATCTTCAGGTCGGTCACGGTGACGGTCGGCGTCTCGCCGGCGACGCAGATCTGCGCGACGTCCTGCGTGCCGGCGGCGCTCAGCGTACCCGCGCTGCCGCCGAGGTAGCTGAGGACGGCGGTGCAGACCGTCTTCCCGCCGGACTGGCTCGTGCCGACGTCGCCGACGAGGGTGAAGCCGCCAAGGCCGG
Organism: uncultured Oscillospiraceae bacterium; assembly: GCA_934589675.1. Classification (GTDB taxonomy): domain Bacteria; phylum Bacillota; class Clostridia; order Oscillospirales; family Oscillospiraceae; genus CAKTOF01. Next base: position 87,092 of record CAKTOF010000001.1, on the reverse strand, counting down.
CGACAGAGACGTCGCTGCCGTCTGTCTCAAACGAGATCTGGACGGCGGCCACGCGGCTGGGGGCGGTCAGGCTCAGCGGGAAGGTGATTTTGCCGTCTGCTGCCTTGCTGCCGACGCGGATGGCGGCGCGCTCGGCGGAGATGTCCGATGCGGGCTCCGTCTGGCTTCCGCCGGTCACGGTGACGCGGCAGGCGGCGGTCAGACCGTTGGCGGTCGTGGCCGTGATCGTGGCCATACCGGCGGAGACACCGGTGACGATGCCGCCGGAGACGGTGGCCACCGCGCCCGCGCTCGTCGTCCACGTCACGGACTTGTCCGCGGCGCTGTCCGGCGTGACGGTCGCGGTCAGCTGGAGCCGCTTGCCGGCCTCGACCGTGGCTGTGGATCTGCTGAGGGTGATCCCGGTGGGCACGGTGGTGTCCTCGCCGGGGGTGACGGTGCCGTCCAGAACGGCATAATAGCCGAGCGATTCGATGCTTGCGGAGAACGTGCTGCTCATGAGCGTGGCCGTCACGGGCGTGACGCTGCCGGAGGTATAGGCGTAGAGCCTTGCGCTTTTGCTCATGCCGGAGGGGATACCGAGCTTGAGCGACATGCTCTCGGGAACGTCCGCGCCGGCGGGCTCGAGGCTCAGCCGGTAGACGGCCAGCGCGCCGGAGCCGGCCTGCGCGCGGAACGCGTCATATTCTGCGCCGGAGCTGACGGGCACGGCGCGCAGGGTCGTGCCCAGACGGAACGCGCCCTCGAGCTTCATTTTGCTGCCCATGTCCACAAGTGAATAGGTTCCCGCGTCCAGCGTGGACAGCGCGTCGATGCCGGAGACTGTCTGATAGGTCCAGCCGAACTCGTCGGCGTGGTTCACGGCCCACTTTTCGCCGCCTGAGCCCTGCACCACATAGACGATGAGGTTGCTCGGGGAATCGGGGAAGGGGTTGAAATAGTCGTTCTCTGCGCTCGGAAAGCTGATGACCGAGCTGGGGATGAACACACGCTGGAGATTTGTGCAGTTTTCGAACGCGCCGAGGCCGATCTTGAGCAGCCCCTCGGGCAGGATCAGGCTCGTCAGGCTCGTGCAGCCGGAAAATGCATAGGTGTCGAGCGTGCCCGGCCCGCCGCCTTCAAACTTCACGCGCTGCAGGCTCGTGCAGCCGAGGAACATGCTGTACTGGACGGCGTCCACGCGGCAGAGGAAGGTGACGTCCGTCAGGCTCTGGCAGTTTTCAAAAAGGCCGCTGCCCAGGGTGGTGACGGTGGCGGGGATGGTGATGTCCGTCAGCCCTGTCTCCTCAAAGGCGTTGCCGCCCAGCTTGACGCAGGTGGCGGGGATCTCGATATGCCGGAGGCTTGCCGCCTTGCGGAAGCTGCTGGCCCAGACCTGATTGACGGTGCGGCCATTCACGGTCTCGGGGATGGCATAGCTCGTGCGCGGACTGCCGCAGGGGTAGGCGGTGAGGGCGAGATTCTCGTCCTCGTACTGCGGCGTGCCCTCGCTCACCCACGGCCCGAAGAGGACGCCGTCCTCCGTGAAGTAGTAGGGGTTGCCCGGATCGACTTTGATCTCGGTCATGCTGGTGCAGCCCTTGAAGACGTTGCCGGTCACATAGACGGCCGTCGCGGGGATGGTGCATTCCGTCAGCTTGGGGCAGTCGATGAACGCGGAGACGCGGATGGTCAGCTGCGCGCCCTTTTTCGGGTCGGAAAAGACGATCCGTTCGAGATTCGGGCAGCCCTCAAACGCGCTGTAGCCGATCTGCGAGACGCTGCCGGGGATCGTGACGGACGTGATCTTCTTGTTGCCCTTGAAGGCCTCGGGGCCGATGGAGGTGACGGTGTTGGGAATGACGATGTCGCCGCCGGGGCCGTAGTAGCCGAGGAGGACGCCGTCCTGAACGTTTGCGCCGATGAGGTCGTCGTCCGTGCCGGCTGCGAGGGCGCACGGGAGCAGGGTCAGCGCCATGCAAAGGCACAGCGCGAGCGCGGCGAGGCGGCGCCAGACGGGGATTGCTGCTGTTTTCATAAAAAGCCTCCCTTACCAGCCCATGGCTGCGACAACGGCGCGGAAGAGGGCGATGTAGTCGTTGACGTCGACGACGCTGTCGCCGTTGACATCGGCGGAGGCCGCATCCGCCCAGATTTCGTCGGCGGACGATGCCTGATAATGGCGCTGCGCCACGGCGATGTCGCGCAGGTCGAGCTCGCCGTCGCCGTTGACGTCATAGCTCAGGATGCGAGCGGCAGCAGAAGCGGTGGAGATCGCCGCGTCGACCTGCTTGTCCGCGTTGGAGACCTTCGCGCCGGAGATCGTCGCGGTCAGACTGCCCTTGGCGCCGTCTGCGAGGGTGACGGTCACGGTCGCCAGCTTCGTGCGCTCCGTGCAGGAGAAGTTCTCGCTGCCGGTCTTGCCGAAGTACACGACGAGCTTGCCGCCGGCATAGGTGCTCTGCGTGACGTCAAAGGCACTGTTGACGTCCGAGACGGAGACGGATGCGGCCTTGTCGGCGTCCAGCGCCAGATTGAGCGCTGCAACGCTGATCTCCGACGCGCTGTCCAGATAGAGGTCAAACTGCACCGAGCCCTGCGCGGCGGCGCCGGCGGCAATGGAGACCGTGGCCGCGGCCTCGGCAGCGGGCGTCTCCGGCGCGCCGACGGTGACGGTGGTGTTGGCGGCGGTGTAATTCGACGAAGTGAACGCAGCGGCGACCGTCTCATTCGCAACATAAATGGTGCTCTCAGCGGCCAGATCTGAAAAAGCATAGCTGCCCAGCTCGGGAGCCGCCTCGCCCAGCAATGTGACGGTCTTCAGATTGGCGCAGGAGTCAAAGGCAAGCCGGCCGATTGTGGAAACGCCGGCGGGGATGGTCACTGCGGTCAGGGCAGTATTCTTCTGGAACGCCATGGGGCCGAGCGCCGTCACAGGCAGGCCGCCGGCCGCGGCGGGAATCGTCAGCTCCGCGGGCGCATTGACATAGGTGCAGAGGGTGAGCGCGGTGCCGTCGTCGTTTTTGGCATACAGGCTGCCATTGTCGGTCATATACCTGGCATTGCCGCTGCTGATTGTGATGCTTTTGAGCGCGGTGCAGCCAGTGAAAATGTTGCCGTCGTCGTAAACGGAGGCGGTCTGCGCCGGCAGGGTGATGCTCTCCAGCGCGGTGCAGCCGTTGAAGACCTTGTTCATGAACTTCAGGGCGCCGCCCGCATTCTCGGCAAACGTCACGGCGGCAAGACCTGTGCAGTTGTCGAAGGCTGTGGCGCCGATCGTCTGCATGCTGCCCGGAATGGAGACGGAAGTCAGGCCGGTGCAGCCGCTCAGCGCGCTGATGTCGATTTTGGTATAGCCCTCCGGAATGGTAACAGAGGTGATCGCTGTGTTTTTTTGAAACGCTGTGCCCAGAATGGTGACGGCCGTTTCCTCGCCGTTGATGGTGGCAGTGGTGGGAAGCGTCACGTCGGATTCGCTGCCGGAATAGCCGGTGACGGTCGGAGCTTCAAACTTGTTGTAGCCGTAGCCGCCGTAGCTGATGGTAAACGTCCCGTCGTCCGTCGTGACCGTGGTGGTCGCGGCGGAGACCTTCATACCGCCGAGCAGGGCGACGGCGGCCAGCAGGGCGGCGGCCAGCAGAAGCAGGCGCCGGCTCTGCCGGAAAAGTGGAGTTGTCTGCGTCATAAATGGAGTTCTCCTTTCTCGATCTCAAAAACATGGAAAGTGGTTAGCGATAGCTAACTTGCGCGGCAAATCAACGCCCGTACGGCAGACGCCGGCGGGCATGGAAAACGCAGCACTAAAATTAGCAGCAACTAACTTTGCGGGATACAACTTCCTCAAAAGACCGCTTGATGATACCAGATGATCTCACCCTTGTCAATCCGGAAGACCCGAATTTTTTCTTTCCAAAGATGCGGAAGCATCAATTTCTGCGAAATCACAAAAAATGCCGCCCGTATTTCTCTGTTTTTTCATAGGCTTCCGGTAGGATTTTACTTGCAACTGCGCCATTGTTCTGCAATAATAGCTTCCACGGACCGTGCTTCCTCAAAAGACGTAATTTCAGAAGGAAAGCATGAGGTCGCAGTATGACATTGAAATCTCTGCGCAGACTGGGCGCCGCCGTATTGGCGGCCATCGCGTCTGTGCAACTGTGCATCCCCGCGCTCGCCGCACAGCCCGGCGCGGGCGAGGATTCCTACGCCATTTTTCAAAAAGAGGAGCAGAGCCCGGACAGCAGCCTGCGCGCGACGGACGAGGTACGCATCGTCGTCGAGCTTGAGGATGCGCCGCTTCTGGCGGACGTTTCGGCTGTGCAGTCGTTTGATTGCGCGGGAGACTATCTGCTCTCTTCGCAGGCACAGCGCCGCGAGGCGGCGCTCACGTCCCGGCGCAGCCGCGTCATCCGCGAGATCGAGCGCAGCGGCGTGGAGCTGGAGGTCGAGCGGACGTACAGCGCCGTCCTGAACGGCTTTGCCGCGACGGCCGCCTACGGCGACCTGGAGGCCATCCGCGAGACGGACGGCGTCAAGGACGCGTTCATTGAAGAGTGCCACCCGCTCGTCGAGCCGCTGGAGGCCGAGCTGCTTCTGGCTGACAGCTCGGTCATGATCGGCGGCACGAGCGTCAACGCGAGCGGCTACACCGGCAAGGGAACGGTCGTCGCCATCCTCGACACCGGCCTTGAGCTCGACCATGAGGCGTTTCAGGGTCAGGTCAACAGCCCGAAGTATGACCAGAGCGACATCGCCAATCTCATCGCAAGCAGCAGCCTGACCATCGGCACGCTCAGCGCAAAGTCGGTCTACCATTCCAGCAAGATCCCCTACGCCTTTGATTATCGCGGCCATGACACCGGCGTCTCCGGACACTACCACGGCACGCATGTGGCGGGCATCGTGGGCGCAAACTCCGGCGGCACCGTCACGGGCGTCGCGCCGGACGCGCAGCTGATGATCATGAAGGTCTTTGACGACGCGGGCACCGGCGCGTATGACAGCGACATCCTCGCCGCGCTCGACGATGCGGTCAAGCTCGGCGCGGACGTCATCAACATGAGCCTCGGCAGCACGGCGGGCTTCTCCTCCGCGTCGTCAAAGGCCATGAACGCCGCCTATCAGCGCGTGAAGGACGCGGGCATCAACCTGATGTGCGCCGCGGGCAATGACTATAGCTCCACGTATGACGGCGCATCCGGCAACGACCTGCCCTATGCGGAAAATCCGGACAACGGCACCGTCGGCTCGCCGTCGACGTATGCCGCGGCGCTGTCTGTTGCGAGCGTGAACAACACAAACAGCACGTTGCCGTACTTTACGGTCGGCGCTGCGCGCATCGCCTATGAGGACTCCGCCGAGGACGCGGGCGAGGCGAAATTCACGAGCCTCTCCGGAAAATACAGCTATGTCGTCTGCGGCGTCGGCGGGAAGAATGACTTCCCTGCCGAGGTAAAGGGCAAGATCGCCCTCATCGAACGCGGCGGCGAGGAGAATGGCGAGCCGCTCTCGTTCCAGCAGAAGGAGGCCAACGCCGCGGCGGCCGGCGCGCTCGCCGCCGTCATCTATGACAATGTGGTCGGCGAGCTTGTCAGCATCGCCACGACGCACGCAATCCCCTGCGTTTTTATCAGCCGGGCCGACGGCCTTGCCATGGTCGACGCGGCGGATAAGGCCCTGACGGCGTCCGCCGACTATGTCGGCCGCTTCGCCGATGCCGCCAGCGGCCGGATGAGCGACTTCTCATCCTGGGGCGTCACGCCGGACCTGAAGCTCAAGCCGGAGATCACCGCGCCCGGCGGCAACATCTACTCCACACTGAAAAACAATTCCTACGGCTCGCTGAGCGGCACGTCGATGGCCGCGCCGCATATGGCGGGCGCGGCTGCCATCATGGGGCAGTACGTCAACGAGCAGCTCGACGGCCTCAATATGACCGCGCAGGAGCGCGGCGCGCTCATTGAAAACCTGCTCATGAGCACGGCCGTCCCCGTTCTCGACGAAAACGGCAATCAGGCCTCTCCGCGCAAGCAGGGCGCGGGGCTTGCCCGGCTTGACCGGGCGACGGCGGCAGACGCGTATCTCACCGGCGCGGACGGCGGCCGCCCGAAGGCCGAGACCGGCGCGAGCGAGGACGGCACGTGGTCGTTCTCCTTCAGGATCGACCGCCTGCGCGGCGCGGAGGACATCACCTATGACGTCTCCGTCAGCGTCCTGACTGAGGCCGTCGTGGAAAGCGGCGGAAAAAGCTGCATCGCCCAGCAATCCCGCCCGCTGACAGCGGAGGAGTATACGCTCAGCGCGCCGCAGACCGTGACGCTTGGCCAGAGCGCGCAGACCGTATCCGTTTCGCTGACGCTGACCGAAAAGGGGAAGGAGAACCTGAAGCGCGATTTCCCGAACGGCATTTTTGTCGAGGGTTTTGTGACGCTGACGCCGACATCCGGAGACGGCGTGCCGCTGAGCCTTCCATACATGGGCTTCTACGGCGACTGGGCGGCCGCGCCGCTCTTTGACGCCACGACGTACAGCGGCGAGGCGCCGAACGTCACGGACATGTGGCTGGGCGTCTTTGACAACCGCACCGGCGGCGGCTACCAGCTCGGCACGCCGCTCTACGGCGCGGCATACAGCCTGTTTGACGAGAACAAGATCGCCATCACGAGCGACACGAGCCAGCATGTCACGGCCGTGTGCGCCCTGCTGCGCTCGGCCGATACGCTGACGTTCTCCGTCTCGGATGAGGCCGGCGAGCTTGTCTACGCCGAGACGATGAAGCAGGTCAGCAAGAGCCATACCATGGATCAGGCGTTCTATACGCCCATGGCCGAAAAGGGCTTTATGCCCGTTGACGAGTGGAACGAGCTGCTGCCGGATGGGCAGTACACCTACACCGTCACCGGCTCCGTCGCGGGGCAGACGCAGTCCGTTTCCTTCCCGCTGACCATCGACAACGAAAAGCCCGAGGTCATCAGCAGCGAGATCGACGGATCCATCTGGCGCGTCACCGTCGCGGATAACCACTATGTCCAGGCCGTGTCCGCCACCGTCGGCAGTACGCCGCTCACCGGCTGGATCAATCCGGACGAGTCGGCGCCCGGCGCGCAGACGACTGTGGAATTCGACCTGAGCGACGCGGCGTTCACCGGCCTGACGCAGGCAAAGATCGCCATCGCCGACTACGCCGACAACCAGTATGTTTCCGACTGGTATTCGCTCACGTCGGCCACGGTCGTCCGGCCGACGTCCGTGACGCTCGACCGCCAGCAGATCTCCATGACCGCCGGCAGCGAGGCTGTGCTCAGCGCGACGGTTTTGCCGGAAAACGCTTCGAACCGCACCGTGACGTGGTCAAGCTCGGACGACGGCGTCGCCTCCGTGGACGCCTCCGGCCGCCTCACGGCGAAAAAGGCCGGAACGGCCGTCATCACGGCGAAAACTGTCAACGGCCTGACGGCCGGCTGCACTGTGACGGTCACGGCCGCCGCGCAGGGCAAGGCGCTGGCGTCCCTGTCCGCGCCCGGCCGCGCCGAGAGCGGCAGCACGATCCCGTTCTCGTTCCAGCTTGAGCAGATGACGGGCGCTGCGACCGTCGCGTTTACATTTGAGCGCGACGACGGCCTCACCGGCGGCACGGTCGCCGCGAAAAACGGCTTTACGTCGCTTGGCGTAGAGTGGAGCGGCAATGAGGGCGTGCTCGTGCTCAGCTATCTGGACAAGGGCGCGGGCGGGACGCTGACCCGCGCGCAGCTGACGGAGCTGGCGACGCTGACCATGGCGGCCGAGGCCGAGAGCGGCAGCCTCGGCGTCACGCTCACCGGCGTGACTGTCTGCGGCTATGACGGCGACGGCAATGCCGTCTATCTGAGCTCCGGCATCAAAACCGCCCGCGCCGAGACGGCCGTCGGCGCCGCGCCCGGCTATGACGTCAACGGCGACGGGGTCGTCGACCTGCTCGACATCACGTACTGCCAGATGTTCTATCGCGCCGCCGCTTCGGACAGCAGCGCCGCCGGCCGGTGCGACGTGGACGGCAGCGGCACCGTCGACATTCAGGATCTCATCCTGATCCTCCGGAATTTCGGCTGACCGGTCCATACAGAAAAAACGCTCCCGGCGCACAGAGACTGTGCCGCCGGGAGCGCTTTTTTATTCGCCGGGGTCCACGAGGACGCCGAGGAAAACGGGCGCGGTGTACTTCGTGTCGAGAATGAGATAGACAAACGGCCGATCGAGGATCACGCTTTTTCGCTCCTCGGGGAGCGGCGTGCCCATGTCTCCCATATCCACCGCAGTTGCCGCGCCCGCGCGCGTGCCCTTTTCGTTGACGGCGATGTACGCCTTGTGCAGCACGCGGCTGATGAAGAGATCGTCCGCACGCGAGATCCCGGAAAAGTCCGCAGCGTCTGAGCTGAACGCGTCCGTCATGCCGAGCGCGGTCAAAGACGCCTTGGCGTCCATCGCGGTCTCGTACGAGAATTTCGGCAGCCCCGCGTCGACCTCCGCGTCCACGGGCGCGGAGAGCAGGTCACAGAGCGCCTGCCCGTCGAGGCTGCTCAGCAGCTCCGAGACTGTGACGCCCTCGTCCGGCAGAAGCGCGGCGAAGACGTACCGCCCGCCGAGGTACGGCCGGAGAAAGCCGGATGCAAGCGGCGATTCCAGATAGCGCGACTCTTCGGAGTACATCATGGAGACCGTGCGCTCCGTGCCGTCCTCGCAGGTGAACGTGCACTCGCGCACGCTGGCCGCCTGATAGATATTCTGCCACTCGGCCTCGAACGCGACGGCGTTCAGAAGAAGCATGGCCGAATTGTTTGGAAGGTCACTTAAGATCCGGTCGATCATGCCGTCCGTGTGACGGCTGACCCATGAGTTGACCGCGCCGACGGTCGACTGGTCAAACGGCGCGGAGTAGACCTGCGCGTCGTAATCATCCACCGCGGACTGCAAAAACACCTCGCGCACGGAGACGCCCTCCCGCACCCAGATGGAGTTCGCGGCGTTCAGCTTGCCCATGGATGTGCTGCTGTTCTGGGCGGGCAGAGAGGCGAGGTAGCCATGCATGCACGCGCTGAGCGCGTCCGCGTCCATGCCGAGCACGGCCTCCATCTGCTCACGCGTCTGCCCCTCGGCCCCGTTCGCCGTCATGCCGAGCGCGAGCAGCAGACTGACGGGCGAAATGAGCGAATTTCCGTCCGAAAAGCCCTCCCGCAGGAGCGACAGCCCGAACTCCATCATCGCCGCGGACTGCTCAGCCGTGGGTTCCACGGCGCCCGTCTCCTGCGCGGTGACGGACGCGGTCAGCTCAGTGGCGCGCGGCGCGGCGTCTTTCACGGCGCAGGCGGCAAGCGGGAGAAGCAGGAGCAGCAGGAGCAGCGCGGCGGTCAAGCGGCAGTTTTTCATTTCGGGTCGCTCCTTTCTGACTTTCGTTGCTGTGCTTAGTATAAACCCTGCAACAAATCGCTGTCAAGACCCCGCGGCCGCGCATACACTGACGGCAGGGGGGATGACGATGGATTATGTCACGGAGCTGGCGCTGCGGCGGGCGGGCGCGGGGAGTCTTGCGGAGTTTCAATCGCGCGAGGGGATCGCGGCGACGGGGGAGATGGACGCGCGGACGCGGGAGGCGCTCGCGCCCTACGCGCTTGGGTATCAGATCGTGCGGGTGCGGCGCGGGGACACGTTTTATCATCTTGCGCGCGAGTATGGCACGACGGCCGCGGCCGTCGCGGCGGCCAATCCGCGGGCGCGGCCGGAGAATTTGCGGGTCGGGTCGCTGCTCGTCGTGCCGTTCGGATTTTCGCTCGTGCCGGACGATGCGCCGGTGACGAGCGGGCTTCTGGACGTGATCGTGCGCGGCCTCGTCGCGCGCTATCCGTTCGTGCGGGCCGAGCCGATCGGCTTTTCGCGCGCGGGGCGAAGGCTGTGGATGCTGCGCGCGGGGATGGGCGCGCGGCGGGCGCTTTACAACGCGTCGCACCACGCAAACGAGCTCATCACGACGAGCGTGACGCTGAAATTTTTCGAGCAGCTGTGCGCGGCCTGTGTCGCAGGCGGCTCCATTTTCGGGCAGGATGCGCGCGGGCTGCTCGCGCGCACGACGCTGCACTTCATGCCCATGGTGAACCCGGACGGCGTTGACCTCGTGCTCGGCGCGGCGACGAAGGCGGAGACGGCCGCGGCCGAAAAGCTCGCGGAGAGCTACCCCGACATCCCGTTTCCGGACGGGTGGAAGGCAAATCTGGCGGGCGTCGACCTCAACCTGCAGTACCCGGCCGGGTGGGAGCAGGCGCGGCAGATCAAATTCGAGCAGGGCTACACGCGCCCCGGCCCGCGCGATTTTGTCGGCCCGGCCGCGCTCTCGGAGCCGGAGTCCGCGGCGCTCTACGCCTACACGCAGGCCGTGCAGCCGGATCTCACGCTCTCATACCACACGCAGGGGCGCGTCATCTACTGGCGCTTTGCCGGCATCGAGCCGCCGCGCGGCGAGCAGATCGGGCGGAAATTTTCCGCCGTGAGCGGCTACGCACTCGAGGATACGCCCTACGAGTCCGGCTACGCGGGATACAAGGACTATTTCATTCAGGAGTTTGACCGCCCCGGCTACACCGTCGAGTGCGGCGAGGGCGAAAACCCGCTGCCGATTGCGCAGCTCGGCGAAATTTACGAGAGCAATCTGGGAATCCTGACGCTCGGCCTTGCCGAGGCGTAAAGCTCCATGCGGGAACACCGCGCCGCGAAAATGTGCAAATGCCGGCGCATGGAGCTTTTCCACAGCAAAAACCCGCCTGCCGGAGGCAGGCGGGGCGCAATCTGCCGCAGCTCCGAATACGGGCGCGGCGGCTTTTTACGGATTGAACGCGTCCTCGTCGAAGGTGATGACGGGGTTGTAGCGCGCATCCTGCTCGCGGATGCGCGTCTCCAGCTCCCAGCCGATGCGGTTGCGGTCTTTTTGCAGATCGAACGGCACGACGAGGTCGAAGATGAGATTCGTGCGCTCATAGCCGCGCACGATGCGGAAATCGTGGATGGACAGCCGCGGGTCGATGGCCTCGCACGTCTGCTGCACGAATGAGCGCAGGCGCGTCAGCTCGGCGTCGTCGGTGACGATGGGGTCGTAGTGGATGACGAGCTCGAGATTGTGCTCGTCGCGGAACTCCCGCTCGATGCCGTCAATGATCTCGTGGCACAGCAGCGGATCCTCGCGGCAGTCCATCTCGACGTGGACGCTGCCGAAGCGGCGGCCGGGGCCGTAGTCGTGGAGCATGAGGTCGTGCACGCCGAGGATCTTGTCGTGCGCGAGGATCTCCGCTGTGATGGCGCGCATGAGGTCCGGGTCGGGCTTCGTGCCGAGCAGCGGGTTGATCGTGTCGCGCGCAATGCCGACGCCGGAGATGAGGATGAACACAGCCACGGCGAGGCCGGCGTAGCCGTCGATCATCAGGTCGGTGAAGCGGCAGAACACGCACGCAGCGAGGACGGCGGCCGTTGTGATGACGTCGTTGCGGCTGTCGGCCGCCGTGGCGAGCAGCGTTTCCGAGCCGATCGCCTTCCCGAGCGACCGGTTGAATGCCATCATCCACAGCTTTACGCCGATGGAGAGCAGCAGCACAGCAACGAGCGCCGGCGAAAACGAAATGGGCTGCGGGTGCAAAATGCGGTCAAACGACGACCGGGCAAGCTCGGCGCCGATGACCAGGATCAGCGCCGCGACGGCGAGGCCGGAGATGTACTCCATGCGCGCGTGGCCGTATGGGTGGTCGCGGTCGGCCGGCTTTTCAGCCAGCTTGAAGCCGAGCAGCGTCACGACGGAGCTCGACGCGTCGGACAGGTTGTTCACGGCGTCGGCCGAGATGGAAATGCTGCCTGAGAGCGTGCCGACGATGAGCTTTGCAATGCACAAAAGCACGTTGCACGCGATGCCGACGGCACCGGCCAGCTTGCCGCAGCGGGCGCGCGCGGCGGGATCAGACGGGTCGCGCCCGCGCAGGAATGTTCGAAGCAGCAGTGCGGTCATGGCGACCCCTCCTTTTGCTGTTTCCGCTTATTATAGGACTGCGGCGGCGGGAATGCAAGGAGATTTTTTCGATGGGAACGGACTGAAATATCAGATAAATGACCGGCAAATGTAATATCGAAAACCAAATCTATTTACAAGACGGAACAGATGTGGTAAAATGGCCGCAGCCTGAGATGCGAGAAGGAGGATGCTCACATGGGAGAGTATGTCATTCTGACGGATTCCTGCTGCGATCTGTCCGAGGAGTTTGCCCGCGAACTGGGCGTTGCCTATGTTCCGATGAAGTTTACGATCGAAGATGAAACGCACGAAAACTGGCTCGACGGCCGTGAGCTTGCGACGGGCGAGTTCTATGCCCGCCTGCGCGGCGGCGCGATGGCCACAACGTCGGCCATCAACCCGAGCGACTGGACGGAGGCCATTGAGCCGCACCTGAACAATGGGCAGGATGTGCTGGTGATCGCGTTCTCGTCCGGGCTGAGCTCGACGCATCAGGCGGCGACCATGGCGGCCGAGGAGCTGACGGAACGCTATCCGGAGCGCAAGGTGCTCGTGGTCGACTCGCTGTGCGCGTCCTCCGGCGAGGGACTGCTCGTCTACCACGCGGCCACGCGCAAAAACGCCGGCGCGTCCATCGAGGAGGTGCGCGACTGGTTAGAGAATAACAAGCTGCACCTCGCGCACTGGTTCACGGTCGAGGATCTGCACTTTCTCAAGCGCGGCGGAAGAGTTTCGGCAACGACAGCCGTTGTCGGCACGGTGCTCGGCATCAAGCCGGTGCTCCACGTCGATGACGAGGGCCATCTCATCAACGTCGGCAAGACGCGCGGCCGCAAGGCGTCGCTGAATGCGCTCGTCGACCACATGGAAAAGACGGCCGTCGATCCCGCGGGCCAGACCGTGTTCATCTCGCACGGCGACTGCGCCGATGAGGCGGAGTACGTCGCCGAACAGGTGAAAAGCCGCCTGCACGCTGCGGACGTGAAGATCTTCCCCATCGGCCCCGTCATCGGATCGCACTCCGGTCCGGGCACGATGGCGCTGTTCTTCCTCGCGGAAAACCGCGACTGAGCTTACAAACGATGACCGCCCGGCAGAGGAGGCTCTGCCGGGCGGCTTTTTATTCCGCGGCCGCATGAAATGCGGCGATGAGCGCGCGGGCGGCGCGTGTGAAGTACTTCTCGCGGTGGTAGAGGATGAAGTTCTCACGCATGAGCGACACGTCCGCGATGGCTGCCGCAGCGACCGTGCCGCTTTCGATGGCGTCGGATACGAGCTGCTCTGGCAGGATGGATACGCCGAGGCCGGCCGCGACGGCGCGGATGAGCGCCTGCGTGCTCGCGCTCTCCCACGCCGGCTGCACGGCCGCGCCGCGCGAGGCGAACACGCCGTCTAAAAACGCGCGCCCGGCGCTGCCGCTCTCGCGCAGCAGCAGCGGGCAGGCGAGCACGTCGGAAAGCAGGATGCGCCGCTTGCGCAAAAGCGCGTGCCCGGGCGGGACGATGAGCTGCATCCGGTCGTGCCGCAGCAGCTCCGCGCGAAGGTGCGGCTCGTTCACCGCGCCCTCGATGACGGCCAGATCGAGCGCGTCGTCCCGCAGCGCCTGCGCAAGAAAGGCGGTGTTCGACACCGTTACACGCACGCTGACGTCCGGGTGCGCGGCCTGAAAGCTCCGCAGCACGTCCGGCAGGAAAAAGCTGCCGAGCGTCAGACTTGCGCCGACGCGGAGCGTTCCCGCCGACTCCAGCCCCCGCGCGCCCCGCTCGAGCCGGTCGAACGAGTCGACGATGTGCAGCGCCGAGGCGTAGAACTCGTCGGATGCGGCGGTGCGGTAGAGCCGGTGGTTCATGCGCTCAAAAAGGCGCAGGCTGTAGCAGCTCTCCAGCTCCGCGATCGCGCGGCTGACCGCCGGCTGCGTCAGGTGGAGCGCCTCGGCGGCCTGCGTGATGCTTTGCAGCTGATATACGCGCACAAAAATGCGCAGGTGACGGATGGTCATGGCGCCCTCCAGCATATCAAGTTTGGTATGGAACCGATAAGATTATAACGTTTTACAAATGGGCGCGCAAGTGGTATTATGATTCTTGTTCAAAAAGGAGAGGTGATTTTATGGCAGAGAGCCGGGGCCGCACGCTCTGGAAGCTGTTTGTGAGCACGCTGTACATCAGCGCGTTCACATTTGGCGGCGGCTTTGTGATCGTGACATTTATGAAGCGGAAATTTGTCGACCAGCTGCATTGGATCGACGAGGCGGAGATGCTCGACCTCACGGCGCTCGCGCAGTCGTCGCCGGGCGCCATCGCGGTCAACGCGGCGATCCTGGTCGGCTGGCGCGTGGCGGGCTTTGCGGGGATGCTGGTGGCCGTGCTCGGGACGATCCTGCCGCCCATGGTCATTCTGACGGCCATTTCTTACGGCTACGAGGCGTTCGCGTCGAACCGCTATGTCGCGCTTGTGCTGCGCGGGATGCAGGCGGGCGTCGCGGCCGTGATCTTCGACGTTGTGTGCGGCCTCATCGCCAATGTGCGCAAGCTCAGGCGCGGCGTTTTGTGGGTCATCATGGGCGCGGCGTTTGTCGCGACGGCCGTGTTCCATGTCAACGTGATCTATATCATTCTTGCGACCATTGCGGTGGGCGTCCTGCTTGAGCTCTGGCGCCGGAAGAGAGGGGGCGTGCAGATGTGATCTATCTGCAATTATTCTGGAGCTTCGTCCAGGTCGGGCTGTTCAGCATCGGCGGCGGCTATGCGGCCATGCCGCTCATTCGAAGTCAGGTCGTCGAGGGGTACGGCTGGCTGACGATGAGCCAGTTCACGGATCTTATTACCATCGCGGAGATGACGCCCGGCCCCATCACGGTCAATTCCGCCACGTTCGTCGGCGTCCGGATCGCGGGCATTCCGGGCGCGCTGGCCGCGACGTTCGGGTGCATCCTGCCGTCGTGCTTCATCGCGTCGCTGCTGGCGTTCGTCTATTACAGGTACAAGACGGTCGACGCGCTGCAAAGCGTGCTCTCGGCGCTGCGTCCGGCCGTCGTCGCGCTCATTGCCGCGGCGGGGCTGTCCATTTTTCAGACCGCTGTTTTCGGCGGGCAGGCCGTCGCGCCTGCAAATGCCGACTGGATCGGCCTTGCACTGTTTGCCGGTGCGTTTTTCGTTCTGCGCAAATGGAAATTGAGCCCGATCCTCGTCATGGCCTGCTGCGGCGCGGCAGGGCTGGCGCTGCATCTGCTGCTTGGATAAAAAAATCACCGGCCGCGGCCGGTGATTTTTTATCGCTTGCCGAACACGTTCGTCAAGCGGGGGAATGCAGCGCGGCTGCGCGCACTCGCTGCGCTCGCACACTTGCGGGCTGAGCTGTGTTTTTTCCGAGGTACACGCCCTCGGAAAAAACAATCCCGAATTTTTCCGCCGCCTGCGGGCGGCGGAACTCTGCGAGGCGGCTTCCGACAGAAAAAATGTTTTTGCTGCGCCCTGAATCCCTGCCCGCAGCGGGGATTTTATTTCGCGTCGATGTAATAGATGCAGATGTCCTCGTAGCGGTCGTCCATGCGGAAGCCGCCGGGGATGGTGCCGACGAGGCGGAAGCCGCAGCGCTCGTAGAGATGGCGCGCGTGGACGTTCGTTGCGACGACGGCGTTGAACTGCAATCCGCGGAAGCCGCAGGAAGAAAGGCGCGCGACGCTGTCGAGCACGAGCTTTTCGCCGATGTGCTTGCCGCGGGCGCCGCCGGATACGGCGTAGCTCGCGTTTGCGATGTGGCCGCAGCGGCCGACGTTGTTCGGGTGAAGAATGTACAGACCGAGCACCTCGCCGTCCTGTACAGCGACGGCGGCGGCCGACTGCTGCGCGAAGAATTCGCGGCCGGACTGCTCCGTCAGCTCCGCCTCCTGCGGGTAGGCGATGCCGTCGCAGACGACCTCGTTCCAGATGCGCACCATATCCGGAAGGTCGGACTCCCGGTACAGACGGACTTCAATGCGTTCCATAGATAAAATCTCCTTGTGAAAAAGCGGCGCCGACCGCGACGGCCGGCGCTGCGGGCAGACTAAAACTCCTGCCGCCCCTCAAGCGCGCGCAGAAGCGTGACCTCGTCGGCATACTCAAGCTGGCTGCCGACGGGGATGCCGTAGGCCAGCCGCGTGACCCTGACGTCCAGCGGGCGCAGAAGGCGCGAGAGGTACATGGCCGTGGCCTCGCCCTCGGTGTCCGGGTTCGTGGCCATGATGACCTCGCGCACGCCGCCCTCCTGCACGCGGGAGAGCAGCTCGCGGATGCGCAGATCGTCCGGGCCGACATGCCCAAGCGGCGAGATGACGCCGTGGAGCACATGGTATACGCCGCGGTACTCGCGCGCGCGCTCCATGGCGATGACGTCGCGCGGCTCGGCCACGACGCAGATGGTCGAATGGTCGCGCCGGTCGTCTGCGCAGATGGGGCACAGCGCCTGGTCGGTCAGGTTCTGGCAGACCGGGCACGTCTTGACGGTGCGCTTGGCGTCCACGATGGCGTCGGCAAACGCCTGCGCCTGCTCCTCGGGCAGGCCGAGGACGAAAAACGCAAGGCGCTGCGCCGTCTTGCTGCCGATGCCGGGCAGGCGCGCGAACTGCTCGGCCAGACGCTCGAGCGCGGCGGGAAATGCGTTCATTACAGCAGGCCGCCCAGATTGAGGCCGCCCGTGAGCTTGCTCATGGACGCGGCAGCGTCGGCCTCGGCCGAGCGCATGGCCTCGTTCACGGCCGCGAGGATGAGATCCTGCAGCATCTCGACGTCGTCCGGATCGACGGCCTCGGGGTCGATGGTGAGCGTTTTGAGCTCGTGCTTGCCGTTGACCTGCGCCTCGACAACGCCGCCGCCGGCCGTGGCGGAGTAGAGCTTCGTCTCCATCTCCTCCTGCATCTTGAGCATATCCTGCTGCATTTTCTGCGCCTGCTTGATCATGTTCATGTTCATGCCGCCGCCCATCGGGCCGCCGCGGAAACCGCCTTTTGCCATGGTAAGATCACTCCTGAACGTAGTATTTTTTATTGGATGTCAACGAGGCCGGAATACTTTCCGCCCCGGCTTACAAGATCGTCAAACGGGTCGCCGTCCGTTTTCGCGCCGCGCACCCGCACCTGCGCGCGCACGGGCCGGCCGAGCATGGCCGACGCCGTTTCGGCGAAGAGCGCGGGGAGCTTATCCCGCTCGAGCTGCTGCTGCATGAGCGCGGAGGCGACGGTGAGCGTCAGAATGTCGCCCTGCACCGCGCCGGTCAGCGTGCCACCGTAGAGCGCAAGCTCCGGCCCGGCTGTCTCCTTGACGCGCGATACAAGCTCCGGCCACATCGCGTCCGTCTCGGGCTGCTCCGGCGGCGCGCTCTTTTTCGGCGCGGGAGCGGGCATCTCGTTCGGGTCGGGCGGGGCGTCGGCGTCGTCCCAGGGCGGCGGATCGTCGTCGCCGGACGGCGCGGGGCCCTGCGGCGCGGCCGTGATGCGCCCGGATTTGATCGCGTCCTCCACGCGGCTGATGCGTGCCGAGAGCGACGCAGGATCATTTGACAGAGCGGGCGAGCACAGCTGCATCAGGCACAGCTCAAAGTCGATGCGCCGGTTGACAGAGCGGGCAAAGCCGCCCGTTGTCTGCTGCAGAAGCGAGACGATGCGCAGCAGCTCCGCGCCCGTAAAGCGCGGAAGAAGCGCCTTTGCCTCGCCCTCCGTGCTCACGCCGGAGAGCAGGCCGAGCCCGCCCTCGGGCGCGGTCTTGAGCATGAGCAGGTCGCGCGCGAGCGAGGACAATTCGTCCGCCATCGCGCTGATGTCCTTGCCGCCGGCGTAAAGCGATGTGAAGATGGAAAGCGCGCCCGCGGCGTCGCGGTCTGCGATGCAGCCCATGAGCTCGGCCGTTTTCTGCGTACCCGCCAGGCCGAGCACGCCCGCGACGGTCTGCTCCGTCACAGGCCCCGTGGCCGCGGCGGCGCACTGGTCGAGCAGACTGAGGCCGTCGCGCATCGCGCCGTCGCCCAGACGGGCGAGCAGACGAAGCGCGCCGGAGTCAATGTCGATGTGCTCCTGATATGCCACAAAGTTGAGCCGCGCGCCGATGTCCTCCTGCGTCAGCCGGCGGAACGAAAAGCGCTGGCAGCGTGAGAGGATCGTGGCCGGGACCTTGTGCAGCTCCGTCGTGGCCAGAATGAACAGAAGGTGCGCCGGCGGCTCCTCGATCGTCTTGAGCAGGGCGTTGAACGCCGCGCCGGAGAGCATATGCACCTCGTCGATGATATAAACGCGTTTTTTGACCTCCGCCGGCGGGTAGATGGCCTCGTCACGCAGCGAGCGGACGTTGTCGACGCCGTTATTCGATGCCGCGTCGATCTCAAGCACGTCCATGCAGGAGCCTGCGTCGATGCTCCGGCAGGCGGCGCAGGCGTTGCAGGGGTTGCCGCCCTGCGGGTTTTCGCAGTTGACGACCTTGGCCAGAATGCGCGCGCACGACGTCTTGCCCGTGCCGCGCGAGCCGGTGAAAAGATATGCGTGGCTCAGCCGGTCGGCCAGAAACTGATTTTTGAGCGTCTGTGTGACGGCCTGCTGGCCGACGACCTCGTCGAACGTCTGCGGACGGTATTTGCGATAGAGCGCCTGATACATTCCATTGCCACCTCCCGACGAAATGCCGCCGGATAGCACTTCGGCCCACGGCAAGACCGCACACCCGCCTCTGAACGCACGCTACATCCGTTACCCGCGCAGCCAGCTCGGAAGCGGCTACCTCGCGGCACACGAGAATTTCCGCTTAATGCTGCTCGGTTCCCCGCCTGACATGGTTCACGGGTCCCCGTTGCGCAAGACCGATTCCTCATCGCCGCTTACGCGGGTCAGACGACACAACGTACGCCCTCGGACGGGGATTCATCCCTGCTGCAGCGGATTGCAGGCGACAGGGCACCGCTGACTCCCCGACTAGTGCGGCCTTGCCGCGGGCCGAAGGCTGCGACAGGCAAAGTATATTGTACACGAAAGCAGGCCGTTTGACAACAGTTTTGTGAAAAAATGCAGGGCCGAATGCCCGGCCCTGCGCTTCGTCTTATAATTTCGGCTCGATGATGCGGGCCAGATCGCCCAGCGTCTCGATGTCCTTGGCCTCCAGCTCCGGCAGCTCGATGCCCGTCTCGGCCTCGAGCTCCACGACCATCTCGACAAGGTCGAGCGAGTCGAGATCCAGGCTCTCAAATGTTGTTTCGGCGCTCAGCGTTTCGGGGTCGATGTCCAACTGCTCGGCCAGATACGCAATGATTTTTTCCAGCATGATAGATTCCTCCGCCCCGGCTTGTCCGCCGGATTCATATTATAACTGTCACTATCATACGGAAAAATCCGCTGATGTCAAGTAAAAATTACGCACTCGGAGCCGCTTCGTCCCGGCCGGTGATGCGGGCGACGTAGCTGCGGATGAGGCTGCCGGAGCGCTGCTCGGCCACAAGCTCCTGCGCGAGCAGCACGTTGTCCGTGATGAGGTCGTCCGCGCCGAGGTCGAGCATTTTCTCGATCGCGCCCTCGGTATTGACCGTCCAGACGTGCAGCAGCTTGCCCTGCGAGTGGACGCGCCAGGCGAGCGGCCGCGTGACAAAGCTCGAGCGGACGGAAAATTCATCCGCGCTGACAAGATCCGTGACGCGGCCGTAGGCGACGGACATCACATAGGCCGTCGTGAGGTCGGGATCGGCCGCCTTGAGCTCCGTCAGCGTGTCGTAGGACATGCTCGTCACGATGCAGCGGTCCGTGAAGTCCATGTCGCGGATGAGCGCGGCGACGGACGCGGCGAAGTCTGTCTCGTGACCCGTCGGCTTGAGCTCGATGTTCAGCCGGACGTCGGCGTCCTTGGCAAATTCGATGGCCGCTTCGAGCGTCGGGATGCGCGCGTCGGAGAATTCCGCTCCGAACCAGCTGCCGCAGTCGAGGTCGCGGATGTCGGCGTAGTCCAGCTCCCAGATGTTCTTTTTCAGCCCTGTTGTGCGGCGCATGGAGGCGTCGTGCTGGACGACGAGCACGCCGTCGCGCGTCTGCTGGACGTCGAGCTCGATGCAGTCCGCGCCGAGCTCGACGGCGCCCTGAAAGGCATAGAGCGTGTTTTCCGGGTAGTGCAGCGAGTCGCCGCGGTGCGCCGTGACGCTCACGCCGGGCGACAGGCCGATCGCGCCCGTGCGCACGGCGTTGACATAGACGCAGCAGGCGAGCACGCTGACGGCGCCTGCGAGCGCAAGCGCGCGGCGCGCGCGCTTTCTCTTCTCCGGCGCGATCTGCCGCGGCGGGGCGGCGTCCGGCAGCGGCGGCATGCCGTCGGCGCGGATGAAGTGGTAGAAAAGCCCGCTGATGACGGCGAGCGACGCCGGGATCGTCATGCACAGAAACAGCACCGTCAGCACGACGAGGAACGTCACGGAGAACGACAGCACGACGGCGTAAAGAAGCTCGACCTTCAAAAACATGCCGCACACGAGGCGCGCGGCCGCGATGCCGAGCGCGCCTGCGAGCGTATAGAGCGCCAGATACACGCAGTTCCACGCCGCGATGGCGGCGGCGGTGACCAGCGGGTGGCGCCGGACAAGGCGGAAGCTGCCGCGCAGGCTCCCGCGCACGCCTGTGCCGGTCAGGCAGGCAAAGTGCAGCGCGTAGACACAAAACAGCCCGCCGAGATACTGCGGCACGCGCAGCAGCTTCACGGCAAGGCGCAGCGCCCTGTGCCGCCCGAGCAGCCAGCCGGAGATGTCCGGAAGGCTCAGCGCGCTGCCGAGCCCTGCCGTTGTGCCGAAGCTGAGCAGCGGGAGGATGAGCACCAGATAGAGCAGCAGCAGCGGCGCGCCGCGCCGGAGCAGACGGCCGGTGCGGCGAAGCCCCGTGCGCGCAAGATCGTACAGGTTCGTTTTCACGCCGCGGTGGGAGCAGTCGAGTCCGTAGAGCACCGCGGAAAGATCGTAGGCGACGTGGAACGCCGCTGCGGCGGCGAGAACAAGCGCGAGGGCGATCGTGGCCGGCGCGCGCAGGAACGGCATGAAGTTCGCCGCGGACAGGTAGCTCGTTCCGTATGCGCGCAGCGCCAGCGCGGTCAGCCCGTAGAAGAGCGGCGTGAGCACGGCGAGCGACGCGGCCTTGTACAGCAGCTCGAACATCAGGATCGCGCGCCCGTTCGCGCCGAGATGCAGCTTCCGCCTGCGCGTCATGTGCCCCACCGCCTTCCGTTTTCTTATATCGTACCACTTTATGGCCAAAACTGCAAGATAAGACAAATAGAATTGCAAAAAGCCTCCGCAGCTAGAGCTGCGGAGGCTTCATTTTTACATGACCTCGTAGAGTTTCGCCGCCGCAGCGGCGAAATCAATTCGAAATCATTTTTTCCGGGGGCGTGTACCTCGGAAAAAATACGTTACGCCCTGCAAGTGTGGAATTTGGGCGCTTGCGCCCAAATTGTGCGCGCGGCAGGGTGCAGCCCCTTCAAACGGGAGCCCAGCGGAGCGGGTCCCGTTTGAGAGCGAAGCTCAGACGAGCGCTGCTGTGTCTTTCGCGATCATCAGTTCTTCGTCCGTCGGGATGACGAGAACGTGAACCTTGCTGCCCTCGGCGGAGACGTCGATCTCCTTGCCGCGGCAGTTGTTCTTCTCGACGTCGATCTTCACGCCCATGAACTCGAGACCCTCGACCATGTGCACGCGCATGTCGGCGGAGTTCTCGCCGATGCCGGCGGTGAAGATGATGGCGTCCACGCCGCCCATGGCGGCCGCGTACGCGCCGATGTACTTCTTGACGTCGTACTCGAACATCTCGACGGCCAGCTCGGCGTGGTCGTTGCCCTTCGCGGCGGCGTCGTCGAGGTCGCGGAAGTCGGACGAGACGCCGGAGACGCCGAGAACGCCGGACTTCTTGTTGAGGATGTTGACCATCTCGGTGATGTTCATGTCGTAGCGGCCCATGAGGTACTCGAGGATGCCGGCGTCAAGGTCGCCGGAGCGGGTGCCCATCGGCAGGCCGGCCAGCGGCGTGAAGCCCATGGAGGTGTCGACGGACTTGCCGCCCTTGACGGCCGTGACGGACGAGCCGTTGCCGAGGTGGCAGGAGATGAGCTTGAGCTCTTCGATCGGGCGGCCGAGCATGGCGGCGGCGCGCTCGGTGACATAGCGGTGGGACGTGCCGTGGAAGCCGTAGCGGCGGACCTTGTCCTTCTCGTAGTACTCCTTCGGCAGGGCGTAGGTGTACGCGACGGGCGGCATGGTCTGATGGAAGGCGGTATCGAACACGGCGACCATCGGGACGCCCGGCATGACCTTCTGGCAGGCCTGGATGCCGATGATGTTGGCCGGGTTGTGCAGCGGGGCGAGCGGGTTGCACTCCTCGATGGCCTTCATGACGGCGTCGTCGATCTTGACGGAGGCGGCAAAGGCCTCGCCGCCGTGGACGACGCGGTGGCCGACGGCGTCGATCTCGGAGACGGATTTGATGACGCCGTGCTCGCCGTCGAGCAGCGCGTCGAGGACGGCCTGAATGGCCTCGGCATGCGTCGGCATGGCGATGTCAAACGTCTCATTGTAGCCGCGCGACGGGATCTTGTGGGTCAGGCGGCCGTCGATGCCGATGCGCTCGCAGAGGCCCTTGGCGTAGACGGTGTTGGTATCCGGATCCATCAGCTGGTACTTCAGAGACGAGCTGCCGGCGTTGATAACCAGAACGTTCATGTTAGTTGTCACTCCTAATTGATTTGTTTTCATTCCGAAAATGTGGTACGATACATACGCTGTTTCTATTCTAGTATAGTTTTCCCAAAAGGACAACTGGTATTCTACAAAAAATTCAGTTTTCAAGGGGCGGGATTTATGGCAACAGCGGCAATCGTGTGCGAATACAACCCGTTTCACAACGGCCACCTGCGCCAGCTCCGGCTCACGCGCGAGGCGCTGGGGCAGGACGCGGCCGTTGTGTGCGTCATGAGCGGCAACTTCGTCCAGCGCGGCGCGCCGGCGATCTTTGACCGCGCCGTGCGGGCGAGAGCGGCTATAGCGTGCGGCGCGAGCCTCGTGCTCGAGCTGCCGGTGACGGACTGCCTGCGCTCGGCCGAGGGCTTCGGCGCGGGCGCGGTGGGCATCATCGACGCGCTCGGCGCGGTGGATGCTCTTTCGTTCGGCTGCGAGTGCGGCGAGGCGGACGCGCTGTGGAGTCTGGCTGCGGCGCTGCGCTCGGAGCGGTTCTCGGCGCTGCTGCGCGAGGAGCTTTCACGCGGGCTGCCGTTCGCCGCGGCGCGCGAGCGGGCCGTGCAGGCGATGACGGGGCGCGGCGCGCTTTTACGGAAGCCGAACAACATCCTCGCGGTCGAGTACTGCAAGGCGCTGCAAAGCTTAAATAGCGCCGTCCGGCCGCTCGCGCTGGCCCGCGCGGGCGACTATCACGGCGGGGACGACCCGGCCGAGCCGTCGGCCACGGCCGTGCGCGCGGCCATCTCGCGCGGCGAGCCCATCGCGGAGCTCGTCCCGCCGGAGGCAGCCGCGTGCTTTTCCGGCGCGGCCGCGCACGACCTGCGCTTCGGCGAGCGGGCCATGCTCGCGCGCCTTCGCGCGATGACGGGTGCGGAGTGGGAGGCCGTCCCGTTCGGCTCGGAGGGACTCTGGAGCAAGGTCATGAAAAACGCCCGCAGCGCGCAAAGCGTCGAGGAGATCATAAGCCGCTCACTCTCGCGCCGCTATGCGCGCACGCGGCTGCAGCGCCTTTTGCTGTGCGCCTACCTCGGCATCGACGAAAAAACGCTCTTTTCGCCCGCGCCCTACGTCCGCGCGCTCGCGTTCGACGACTTGGGCCGCGCCGTGCTCCGCCGCGCGCGGGAAGAAGGGCGCGTCAGGCTCATCAACGCCGGCGACGCCCCGCCGGACGCGGAGTACTGTGAGCTCGAGCGCCGCGCGGCTGACCTGTACGGCCTGTTTTCCGAAGCCGCGCCCGAATGCGGCGCGGCGGCGGGGATCCGCGTGTACTATAAAGACAGATAGGAAAACAGGAAATTAGAAAAAACACTTGCAAATCGTGCTGCGCTATGCTATGATGCTATGGCGAATGAATTGACAATGCGCCTTTGGCGCTTTTACGAAACGCAAGGAAGAGGTGAAAGAAATGAAAGAGGGTATCCATCCCAACTACCAGCAGACCACCATCCGCTGTGCCTGCGGCAATGTCATCGAGACCGGTTCGACCGTGAAGGACATCAAGGTTGAGATCTGCTCGAAGTGCCACCCCTTCTTCACCGGCAAGCAGAAGCTGGTTGACACCGGCGGCAAGGTCGAGCGCTTCAACAAGAAGTACGGCCTGAAGTAAGATGCAAAGCCCGCACCGCGATCGGTGCGGGCTTTTTCTATATTCACCGTCCATATACAAATGTCAACGCGCCCGCCGACGGATAAAATCGGCGCTGGCTGCGTCATTGGCCCTTGACGGGCGACAGCCCGCCTGCGGGCCGCTTCCTTGCCAGCACCAATTTTCTCTCGCCGGCGGGTCCTTCGGAGTTTTTCCGGCACGGCCGGAAAAACCGCATTGCCCTTTGTATATGGACGGTGTGGCGTCTACAGATGGCCGGGATCGAATAGGAACTTGATCGAAATGCAAACTAGAATTGAGTAAGGAGGGCGTATCCATGGACGTCGCCCCTGTGAAAATTGAACGGGCCGTGCTCGTTGGGCTGAGCGCCGACGTGTTCACGAAGGAGGAGACCGCGACGGAGCAGACGCTCGACGAGCTCGAGGCCCTGCTGGAGACGGCCGGCGGCACATGCTGCGGCCGCATCCTGCAAAACCGCCGCGCGCCCGATCCGCACAGCTTCATCGGCGAGGGCAAGGTCGAGGAGCTCCGCGCGCTCATCGCCCATACGGGCGCGAATCTCGTCGTGTTCGACAACGACCTCACCCCGTCGCAGAACCGTGCGCTGGAAAAGCTGACGGAGGTCACGGTGCTCGACCGCAGCGCGCTCATTTTGGACATTTTCGCCCAGCGCGCCAAGACGCGCGAGGGCAAGCTGCAGGTCGAGCTGGCGCAGTACAAATACCTGCTGCCGCGCCTTGCCGGCATGTGGACCCACCTTGAGCGTCAGGAGGGCGCCATCGGCTCGCGCGGCCCCGGCGAGACGCAGCTTGAGACCGACCGCCGCCTCATCCGCCAGCGCATCACGCGCCTGGAGGCCGAGCTTGCCGAGGTGCGCCGCATCCGCGCGGTGCAGCGCGACCGCCGCATGAAAAACTCCGTGCCCGTCGTCGCGCTCGTCGGCTATACGAACGCGGGAAAATCGACGCTTCTGAACCTGCTGACGGACGCCGGGATCCCGGCCAACAACCGCCTTTTCGACACGCTTGACACCACGACGCGCCAGCTGGCCGTGTCCGACACCTGTCAGGCGCTCCTCTCCGATACCGTCGGCTTCATCGCCAAGCTGCCGCACCACCTCGTCGAGGCGTTCAAGGCCACGCTTGAAGAGCTTGAATACGCCGACCTTCTCATCCACGTCATCGACGCGGCCGACCCCGAGCGTGCCGACCACATCGCCGTCGTCGACCGTCTCATCGCGCAGCTGGCAAAGCCCGGCGTGCCGGTCATCGAGGCGTACAACAAGTGCGACCTCGTCACGGACGCGGACATCCCGCGCGGCCGCACGCGCGTGGCCATCTCGGCCAAAGACGGCACGGGCATCGACGAGCTGCGCAAGCTCGTCGAGCAGGAGCTCGGCCGCGGGCTGCACCATGCGAAATTCCTGCTGCCGTATGCCATGGCCGGCCAGCTCGACCGGCTGCACCAGACGGCGCAGGTCCTGTCCAGCGAGTATTCAGAGGGCGGCATCGCCGTCGAGGCCATCTGCGACGACGCCGTATACGGCCGCCTGCGCGAGTATGTGCAGGAGGGCTGAGCATGGAGGAATTCTACGTTCCGACCGGCGCGGGCGAGGCGGAATTTGTCGAAAAGCGCTCGCGCTTCATCGGCCGTATCTTCCTGTGCGAGGATGAAGCCCACGCCCTTGCCGAGCTCGAGCGCATCCGCAAGCAGCACTGGGACGCGACGCACAACGTCTACGCCTACATCATCCACGACGGCCCGACGCGCTACTCCGACGACGGCGAGCCCGGCGGCACGGCCGGGATGCCCGTGCTCGAGGTGCTCCGGCGGGAAAAGCTCGAGAACGTCCTGTGCGTCGTCACGCGCTATTTCGGCGGGACGCTGCTCGGCGCGGGCGGGCTCGTGCGCGCGTATGCGAAGTCGGCCAAGCTCGGCGTCGACGCGGCCGGCATCTCCGTCAAGCGCATCTGGCAGGCCATGGACATCCCGTGCCCGTACAATCTCTTCGAGCGCGTCCGGCAGGAGACGGCCGCCTTCGGCGGCATCGTTGCGGACGTGGAGTATGGCGCGGATGTCTGCCTGCGGTGCCTGTTCCCAAAGGAGCAGACCGAGGGCGTCCTCCGCCGGCTGACGGATCTGTCATCCGGCACGCTCGCGCCCGTGCTCGGCCCGGAGGAATACCGCGCCGTGCCGCTGGAAAAATAATTTTTGCGAAAAACAGGATTTTTCGATTTACCTGCGTATTGAATAGGTAGAGGCTCAAAAAAGGAGGCGACCGGCAATGGACATCCGAGAACAGCTCGAGCAGGAGGAATTTGACCGCCTTGCGCCCTATGCCGCCCACGCGCGCCAATCGCGCGGCCGTGCCCGGCCGGATGCGCCCTGTACGGTCCGAACGTGCTACCAGCGCGACACGGACCGCATTCTGCACTCGAAATCCTTCCGGCGGCTGATGCACAAGACGCAGGTCTTTTTGCAGCCGGAGGGCGACCATTACCGCACGCGCATGACGCACACGCTCGAGGTCGCGCGCATCGCGCGCACCATCGCCCGCGCGCTGCGCCTCAACGAGGACCTGACGGAGGCCGCCGCATTCGGCCACGACCTCGGCCACACGCCGTTTGGCCACGCAGGCGAATATGCCCTGCGCGAGATCTACGGCGATTTTCACCACAACGAGCAGTCGCTGCGCGTGGTCGATACGCTGGAAAAGGGCGGCGAGGGGCTGAATCTCACCTACGAGGTGCGCATGGGCATCGTCGGCCACACCGGCCCGCGCATCCCCGAGACGCTCGAGGGTCAGATCATCCGCTACGCCGACCGCATCGCCTACATCAACCACGACATCGACGACGCCATGCGCGCCGGCATCCTGTCCGACCGCGACATCCCGGAGCGCATCTCCGCCGTCCTCGGCGGCAACCACAAGCAGCGCATCAACACGCTCGTCACGGATCTGATCGCGGCCTCGGCAGGCTCTGCGGAGCTTGCCATGACGCCGGAGATCAAGTCGGTCATGGCCGACCTGCGCGATTTTATGTTTGAAAAGGTCTACCGCAACCCCGTCGCCAAGGGCGAGGAGGGCAAGGCGAAGGAGATCGTCAAGCGCCTCTACGAATACTACTACGCCCACCCCGAGGCCATGAGCGCGGAGTACCGCCGCATCGCGGAAATTGACGGCACGGCCCGCGCCGTCGTGGACTACATCGCGGGCATGACGGACAAATACGCCATCTACAAATTCAGCGAGATCTTCATCCCGACTGCCTGGCAGCTGCGGGATTAAGAGCCCGGAAAATCAGGGAAAGGAGGCACCGGCATGGCATTTTCACCCGCATTTTTAGACGAGCTCATCGCGCGCAGTCCCATTGACGACGTCGTGGGGCAGTACGTCTCGCTGACGCGGCGCGGGTCGAACCTGTTCGGCCTGTGCCCGTTCCACTCAGAGAAAACGCCGTCCTTCTCCGTCGCGCCGGACAAGGGCATCTTCTACTGCTTCGGCTGCCACAAGGGCGGCGGCGTCATCCGCTTTGTCATGGAGCAGGAAAACCTCGACTTTCCCGACGCCGTCCGATTTCTCGCAAAGCGCGCAGGGATGGAAGTTCCGACGGATGACGGCTACGAATCTACATATAAAAGAAAAGAGCGCCTGTGGGCGCTCTGCCGCGACGCGGCGCGCTATTTCCACGCCTGCCTGCAAGACGAGCGCCTCGGAGCGCCCGGGCGGGAATACCTGGGCGGCCGCGCCGTGCCGCAGGCCATCCGCACGCGCTTCGGCCTCGGCTTTGCGCCGGACGGGTGGAGCGGCCTCATCGACGCCATGGCGAAAAAGGGCTATGACAAGCAGGAGCTTCTCGACGCCGGCCTCGCCGTGGCCAGCCGCGAAAAGGGCACGATCTACGACCGCTTCCGCGGCCGCGTCATGTTCCCGATCATCGACGTGCGCGGCAACATCATCGGCTTCGGCGGCCGCATTTTAGGCGCGGGCGAGCCGAAGTATCTCAACTCGCCCGAGACGATCATTTTCAACAAGCGCAAGAATCTCTTCGCGCTCAACATCGCCAAAAAGAGCAAGCAGGGGCGGCTCATCCTCACCGAGGGCTACATGGACGCCATCACGCTCCACCAGTACGGCTTTGACTGCGCCGTGGCCTCGCTCGGCACGTCGCTGACGGAGGACCATGTGACGCTTCTGGCCAAGTACACGCGCGAGGTCGTCATCACCTATGACGCCGACGCGGCTGGCCAGAACGCGACGCAGCGCGCCATCTCGCTGCTCGAGCAGAGCGGCGTGCAGGTGCGCGTGCTGCGCATGAGCGGCGCGAAGGATCCGGACGAATTCTTAAAAAAATTCGGCGCCGACCGCTTCCGCCTGCTGCTCGACAGGACGGAGAATCCCGTGGAGTATCAGCTGCGCACCATCGCCTCGAAGTTCGACCTGTCGCTCGACGACCAGAAGGCCGAATTCGGCAAGCAGGCCGCGCGGTACCTCGCCACGCTGCCGAGCGCCATCGAGCGCGACCTCTACGGCGCGCGCGCAGCCGAGCAGGCCGGCATCACGCCGGAGGCGATGGGGCAGGAGATCAAAAACGCCTACCGCCGCCGCGTGGAGGCCGCCAGGAAAAAACAGGAAAAGCAGGACCTCGCGCCCGTGGACGCAATGCAGCCGAGGGCGCGGTCGCTCCACTATGAAAACGTGCGCTCGGCGCTGGCCGAGGAGGGCGTGCTGCGCCTTGTGCTGACGGAGCCGGCGCTTTTCGACAAGCTCGGCGCGCTCGCGCCGGAGCAGTTTTCGTCCGCGCTGCTCGGCCGGGCGTATGCGGCGCTGAACAACCTGCACGATCAGGGGCTCACGCCGTCGCTGTCGCTGCTCGAGGCGGACTTTACGCCGGATGAGCTGGCGCACCTGACGGCCGTGGCGCAGCGCGACACGGTCGTGTCGGAGGACGAATTGGATGATTATGTGGCCACGATCCTGCAGGAGAGCGGCCTTTCGCAGTCTAAAAAGGACAAAGACGTCAAGCAGATGTGGGAACAACTCAAACAAACCAAAGGATACGGAGGATGAGCCATGGCGACGATGAAACAAAACCCCGCGGACGAGGTCATTGCGGACAAGGCCGAGCTGCCCGAGCTCGAGACAGGCGCCCCCGCAGCCGCGCCGGAGGCGGCGCCCGCGCCCGAACCGGCTCCCGCGCCGGAGCAGGCCGCGCCCGAAGCTGCCGCACCGGCGGACAAGCACGTCCGGACGCTCGATGAGCTTCTTGCACAGGGCAAGAAGGACGGGAAGCTGCCCAGCCGGCTCGTCATCGACACGCTCGACGCCGTGAACGCCGACCCGGATCAGACGGAGCAGTTCTACAACGCGCTGGAATCGGCCGGCGTTGAGATCGACGTGGAGGACATCCTCGAGGTACTGCAGGGCGTGAACCTCGACGAAAACGCCGAGCCGGCCGACGCCGAGATCAAGCAGATCGAGGAGGAGGAGCTGGTCGACCCCGAGGCGCTCATGGACACCCTGAGCGTCGACGACCCCGTCCGGATGTACCTCAAGGAGATCGGCAAGGTGCCGCTGCTCACGGCCGACGAGGAGATCGAGCTTGCCAAGCGCATGGCGGACGGCGACGAGAAGGCCCGCGCGCGCCTCGCCGAGGCCAATCTGCGCCTTGTCGTGTCCATCGCCAAGCGCTACGTCGGCCGCGGGATGCTGTTCCTCGACCTCATTCAGGAGGGCAACCTCGGTCTCATCAAGGCCGTTGAGAAGTTCGACTATACCAAGGGCTACAAATTCTCGACGTATGCCACATGGTGGATCCGGCAGGCCATCACGCGCGCCATCGCCGATCAGGCGCGCACCATCCGCATCCCCGTGCACATGGTCGAGACGATCAACAAGGTCGTGCGCACGTCGCGCTCGCTCCTGCAGGAGCTTGGCCATGACCCGAGCACCGAGGAGATCGCGCGCGAGATGAACATCCCCACGGAAAAGGTCGAGGAGATCATGAAGATCGCGCAGGAGCCCGTCTCGCTCGAGACGCCCATCGGCGAGGAAGAAGACAGCCACCTCGGCGACTTCATTCAGGACGAGGACGCGTCCGAGCCGTCGGAGGCGGCGTCGTACAACCTGCTGCGCGAGCAGCTGACCGACGTCCTTGCCACGCTCACCCCGCGCGAGGAGAAGGTGCTCCGCCTGCGCTTCGGCCTGGAGGACGGCCGCGCGCGCACGCTCGAGGAGGTCGGCCGCGAGTTCAACGTCACGCGCGAGCGCATCCGCCAGATCGAGGCCAAGGCGCTGCGCAAGCTGCGCCACCCGTCCCGCTCGAAAAAGCTCAAGGACTTCCTGAATTGATCCCGCACCCGGCCGCCCGGCTGTACCGGGCGGCCGCTTTTTATGGTTTGCGAATTGTTCGGCGGCGTGCTATGATAAAAGGCAAGCAGAGGGAAGGTGGTTTTACTTGCGGGAAAAATCCATGATCCGCGACCTGACGAGCGGAAGTGTGACGCGGCAGCTGCTCATTTTCGCGCTGCCGTTTATGCTGTCGAATCTTTTGCAGACGCTCTATAATCTCGTCGATATGGTCATTGTCGGCCGATTTGTCGGCGCGGCGGGGCTTTCGGCCGTCGCCATCGGCGGCGAGGCGCTCCAGCTCACGACGTTCATCGGCATGGGCTTCACGTCCGCTGGGCAGATCCTCATTTCGCAGTACGTCGGCCGCGGCGACCGGGACGCCGTCCGCCGGACGATCGGCACGATGTTCTCGTGCATTCTGGGCGCGTCGTTTGCCGTCATGGCCGCCGCGTGCGCGCTGGCGCACCCGCTGCTGCGCGCGCTCAACACGCCGGACGCGGCGTACGGGCAGGCGTATGACTACACCATCGTCTGCTTTGCCGGCACGTTTTTTATCTTCGGATACAACATCGTCAGCGCCGTTCTGCGCGGCATGGGCGACTCGCGGCGGCCGTTCGTGTTCATCGCCATCGCGGCCGTTACAAACCTGATTTTAGACCTCGTGTTCGTCGCGGGGCTGAAAATGGGCGCGCGCGGCGCGGCGCTTGCCACAGTGATCGGGCAGGCTGTCTCGTTTGTCGGCTCTGTTATTTATCTCTACTGCCGCCGCGAGAGCTTCGGCTTCGATTTCCGCCCCGCGAGCTTCCGGCCGGACGGCGAGGCCGTGCGGGTGCTCATCCGGCTGGGGCTGCCGATGTGCCTGCAGTACAGCGCGATCTGCATTTCGCAGATGTTCGTCAACTCGTTCATCAACGCCTACGGCGTCACGGCCTCGGCCGTTACGGGCGTCGGCAATAAGCTCGGCCATATTGCAAGCGTCGTCACGACGTCGCTCAATACGGCCGGCTCGTCCATGGCAGGCCAGAACTTCGGCGCGGGCAAGCCCGAGCGCGTCAGCCGCATCATGGCCGTCATCGCCGTGGTGGGCTGCGCGTTCTGCGCCGTGCTCTCAGCCATTATGCTCGCCGCACCGGAGGCGGTGTTCGGCCTGTTCAACACCGACCCGGACGTGCTGGCCATGGCGCCGTCGTATGCGCCCATCGCCGTACTCATCTTCTTCGGCTTCGCTGCGCGCGCGCCGTTCATCGCGCTCATCAACGGGCAGGGCTTCGCGTCGCTCTCGCTCGTCATGGGGCTGATCGACTCTGTCGCGGCGCGCGTGGGGCTATCGTACCTGCTCGGCGTCGTGCTTGACCTCGGCATCGCGGGCTTCTGGTACGGCAACGCCATCGCGGGCTATGCTCCGATGCTCGTCGGCGGCGTCTATTATTTCAGCGGCCTTTGGAAAAAGCACGGGCTGATCATCAACGAAGCCTAAAAAAATGCCGCCCGGTGCGAACCGGGCGGCGCTTTTTTATCCTGTGACCGCGTCCGTGCCGGCTTCGTCCGTCACGATGCGGACGACGAGCCGGTTCGGAAGGCACACGGCCGGGTCGCCCGCGCGGGCGGGGCCGTGCGCTGCGCAGACCTTGTCCGGGCACGAGGCGGCCGTGACGGAGATCTCGCCGCCCTTGACGGTCACGGTATTTTCGCCGAAGGCCGTGCGCACCTCGATGACCTGATCGTGCGTCAGGTCGACGGTCTTGTACACTTCTCCGTCCACGAGCAGCTCGGCCGTCCGGGCATCCCGGCCGGACAGGCGGAGGAGCGCACTTGCGCCGAGGCACACGGCTGCGAGCAGCGCGAAGAGCAGGACCCATGTGCGCGTTTTCACCGCTCGATCACCTCCGCGCCGTCTGCCTCAATGCAGCCGAACAGACCGGCTGTGCAGAAGATCCCGCCGTCGTCCGTGATGAAGACGGCCTCGAAGTCGTCGGAATCCCGCCAGAACTCGGCCGCCGCGTCAAGACCCATGACGTAGAGCGCGGTGGACAGCCCGTCGGCCAGAAGCCCGTCGCGCGCGACGATCGTGACGGACGCAAGGCCGCTCTGCGCGGGCGCGCCGGACGCAGGGTCGAAAATATGGCAGTAGCGCACGCCGTTTTCTTCAAAATAGCGCTGGTAGCCGCCGCTCGTGACGACGGCATAGCTGCCGGTGAGGCTGAGCGTCGCCGCCGTTCCGCTGCCGGCGGGGTCGGCAATGCCGATGTGCCACGCCGTGCCGTCCGGCTTGCTGCCGACGGTCTGGACGTTGCCGCCGAAGCTCAGCAGCGCGGCTGTGACGCCGGCTGCGGAGAGCGAGTCGGCGCATTCCTGCGCCGCGAAGCCCTTGGCCACGGCGCCGAAATCGAGCATGGCGCCGCCCGTGAGCGTGACGGTATCGCCGTCGATCAAAACGTGCTCCGCGCCCACGCGCGAGCGCGCGCGGGCGATCTCGTCGTCCGCGGGAACGCGGTAGTCGCCCGTCGTGAAGCCCCACAGGCGCACGACGGGATAGAGCGTCGGGTCGAGCGCGCCGCCGGTGCGCTCGGACAGGTCAAGCGCGCTGTGAAGAAGCGTCAGCGCGTCATCCGGCAGCGTGCCGGAGCCGGCGGCATTGAGGCGGGCGAGCACGCTGTCCTCCTCCGTGACGGACAGCTCGCGCTCGAGCGCCTGCACGGTCTGCTGCACGGCGGCGCACGCGTCCGATGCGTCCGCGCCCCAGACGCGGACGCTCATGACGGTGTCCATGGCAAAAAATGTGGCGTCCGCCGTGCGCTCTGTGCAGCCGGACAGCAGAAAAACGGCCGCGATGGCCGCAAGGAGCCGGAATTTTCGCAACGGAGTCCATCCTCTCGCCAAAATCTGTCTTACAGTATAGCAAAGCCTGATTTTTTGGTCAAATACTATTTGACATCGGCCGCCCGGACTGCTATAATCTTACGTGCCGCATTGTAAGGGCTTCCAAGACGGGACAAGCGCCCGCGCCCGAAGAGCGAGTCTACACGGAAAGTAGGTGCAACAGTATGCAGGCAGTTATCCTGACCGGCGGCAAGCAGTACACCGTCAAGGAAGGCGACGTCATCTTCATCGAGAAGCTCGCGGCGGAAGCCGGCGAGACGGTCACGTTTGACCAGGTTCTGGCCATCGTCGACGGCGCTTCGTCCAAGTTCGGTACCCCGGCTGTCGCGGGCGCGTCCGTCAAGGCCACCGTCGTCAAGAACGGCAAGGGCAAGAAGGTCGTCGTCTTCAAGTACCGCCCGAAGAAGGACTCCAAGTCCCACCAGGGCCATCGTCAGCCGTATACGAAAGTTCAGATCGATTCCATCACCGCGTAATTTTTCGCGGATGACTTCAACACAACTGGAGGTGTAAGTTCCATGGCACATAAAAAGGGCGGCGGCTCGACCAAGAACGGCCGCGATTCTGAGTCCAAGCGCCTTGGTGTCAAGCGTGCCGACGGTCAGTTCGTTCTGGCCGGCAACATTCTGGTTCGCCAGAGAGGCACGCACATCCATCCCGGCACGAACGTCGGCATCGGCAGCGACGATACGCTGTTTGCCACGGTCGACGGCACGGTCCGCTTCGAGCGGATGGGCAAGGACCGCAAGAAGGTCTCTGTCTACGAGATCGAGCAGTAATTTGCACGAAACACCCCGAACATACTCGTTATGTTCGGGGTGTTCTGTCAGAAAGCGAGGCAGCCATGTCCAATTTTGTCGATAAGGTGCGCATCTCGGTGCGCGCAGGCGCCGGCGGCAACGGCGCGGTGGCGTTCCACCGCGAAAAGTATGTCGCGGCGGGCGGCCCGGACGGCGGCGACGGCGGCCGCGGCGGCGACATCGTCCTGCGCGTGGACGACCATATGTCCACGCTGCTCGACTTCCGCTACAAGCGCAAGTATACCGCGCAAAGCGGCGCGGACGGCCGCGGCGGCCGCTGCAAGGGCAAATCGGGCGAGAACCTTGTTATCCATGTCCCGCGCGGCACGGTCGTGCGCGACGCCGAGACGAACCAGATCATCGCCGACATGTCCGGCGGCGAGGATTTTACGCTCTGCCGCGGCGGCCGCGGCGGCTGGGGCAACCAGCATTTCGCCACGCCGACGCGTCAGGTGCCGCGCTTTGCCAAGTCCGGCCTGCCGGGCGAGGCGCACGACGTGGTGCTCGAGCTCAAGCTCCTGGCCGACGTCGGCCTTGTGGGCTTCCCGAACGTCGGAAAGAGCACGCTGCTGTCCGTGACGAGCAACGCGCACCCGAAGATCGCGAACTACCACTTCACGACGCTCTTCCCCAACCTCGGCGTCATCTACGTCGACGAGGGCGTCTCGTTCGTCATGGCCGACATCCCCGGCA
Organism: uncultured Oscillospiraceae bacterium; assembly: GCA_934589675.1. GTDB lineage: Bacteria > Bacillota > Clostridia > Oscillospirales > Oscillospiraceae > CAKTOF01. The sequence goes on along the minus strand of CAKTOF010000001.1, from coordinate 52,047 downwards.
TCATTGAGGGGGCGAGCGAGGGCGCTGGTCTCGGCCACGATTTTCTGCGCCACATCGACCGCTGCCGCCTGCTCGTCCACGTCGTGGACGCCTCGGGCAGCGAGGGCCGCGACCCGGTCGAGGACTTTGAGACGATCACGCAGGAGCTTGCGCAGTACAGTCCTGAGCTGGCCAAGCGCCCCGTCATCGTCGCCGCGAACAAGCTCGACCTGCTTCCGCCGGACAGCGACAATTTAGAGCGGCTCAAAGCGGCCGTCGCCGCGCGCGGGTATGAGCTTTTTGAGATCTCCGCCGCCACGACGCAGGGCACGCGCGAGCTCGTGCGCCACATCGCGGGCGAGCTGAACAATCTGCCGCCCATTATCACGTTCGAGCCGGACTACGTCAAGCCGCTCGCCGAGGCGGGCGACGCGGACGATCTGCAGATCGAACGCTTCGACGACGTCTGGTCCATCTCCGGCGCGTGGCTCCAGCAGCTCGTCAACGACATCAACTTCGACGACGCAGAGTCGCGCATGTACTTCGACCGCCAGCTCCGCAAATCCGGCCTGTTCGACAAACTCGAACAGCTCGGCATCCACGACGGCGACACGGTCAGCTTGTATGACCTTGAGTTTATCTACGAGCGATAAATTAAATTAACAAGCCCGAGCCGGCTTCCCGGCTCGGGCTTATTTTGCGCCAGTGCTACGGCGCAGGGGCCGCTGCGGCGATGATGTCCGTGTCGTGCGCCGCGGGCTTGGAGATGCCGGCGCCGGTGTTTGGGCGGCCGGAGGAATAGACGCAGTCGGACACGAACAGGACGAGCAGGACAAGGCAGACGTCGCGCGTGACGCGGTGGGGCAGGCGGCGGATGCAGTTGTCCACACGCGGCGCGATGAGGTACACGACGGCCATGCCGCCGAGGGCGAAGACGAGCAGTCCCTCGGCGCAGATGCGGCCGTTTAAGTTGAGAAAATAGCCGGAGTAGTTCCACCATGTCATACCATAGCGCAGCTCCAGATAGAACGACGTGAAATACTCCACAGCGCCGCACAGGCCGATGATGGAGAAAAACTCCGCGACGGGCTTTGTGCGCAGGCGGTTTAAGACGAGCAGGATGAGGACGCCGCCGCTGCCGTAGATGGGCAGCCACGGCCCGCGCAGCGTGCCGCGGTTGACAAATGTGCCGCTGCGCAGCAGATGCAGCAGCACCTCCCAGCTGTAGCCGATGAACGAGAACAGGAAAAACATCACAATGAGCGACCCGAGCGAATAGTGGCGGACATAGTGCACTTTTTCCAGATGCGGCTGGCGCTTCGGCCGCCAGAGCGGGGAGAGCCTCGACGGGTACGCGCGCCCCTCGCGCGCGGCGGCGCTGCGCTCGGCGCGAAGCTCGGCCTCCTCGCGCGCCTGCCAGGCGCGCTCTGTGACGTCGTCAAAGAGCGCGACGCCGAGATACTCGGCGAAGAATTTGCGCACGCCGCGCAGCTGCACCTCGGGCGCGGCCGGGACGGCGGAGACGTCGGCATACGCCTTCTCCAGCGCGGACGCGTCTGCCGGGGCGAACAGGCAGACGTCATTTAGCTTTTCGCTGCAGGGCATGGCGGCGGCCTTCGCGTCCGCGCGCAGGCGGGCATGATACTCGCAGATGATGCAGCTGCGGTATGGATTTGTGAACAGCACGTCGGCAAGGCCGAATGTCACGATGCCCAGCGCGTAGTACCCCAGCAGCGACAGCTCCATGCAAAAGCACTCTTTCTTGTGGCCGTCCATCATGCGCCGCGAGAGCCGGACGGCCTCGCGCGCGCCGATGGACGGATTTTCCGCGACGATGCAGGGAACCAGGTAATAAGAGTACCGCTTGATGACGCCGCCGACGATCGTCAGCGCCCAGAGCGTCTGGAGCACGGCGAGATACGCCATGCACACTGACGCGTGCCACCAGCGGCCGACGTCGTGCAGGAAGGTCAGCCGGTGCACGGGAAGCTCGGCATACGTCCGGCCCTCTAAAAACAGCCGGCACAGGACGACGCGGAACACCTTCTGCACGCACATCCAAAAGAGCGCGAGCAGCGCGAACGCACACACGGTCAGCGCGATGGCCGCCGCGCGCGTGGAGTGGAACACGGAGTTCACCGCCTCGGCCGCGCGCACGAGGATGCTGCCGGAGGTGATGTCGTTGATGAGGTTTGCAAGGACGCCCTTGCTGCGGGCGAGGACGCCCGTCTGATGGCTGCCGGTGTATTCGTCGAGCAGCTGCTGCGATCTGACTGCACCCTCGCTTAGATTCTGCGAGAGGATGCTGTGTACGACGTCGATGAGCCCGTCGCCGCTGCGCGGCGAAAGGCCGAGCGTGACGCCGTGCTGCGAAAACGTCTCGGCCGCGCGCGAGCTGATGGCAAAAAACGACGGGGCGTACTCCGCGCCCAGAATCGCGGCGGCCAGACAGATGGCGACAAACAGCCAGTAATGCTGCCGCAGCGACTTTTTCGCAGCGGCCTTCCATTCCTTCCGCGTCTGCATAAGCGCCCCCTCCTCCGCGCCGCGGCGGACGATCAGTTTGCTGACAGTATAACACACAACGCGAAAAGATGGTAGATGAATCGCGAAAAAGGGCGGACGGGCGACCCGCAGCGAAAAAACCGGCTGCCCCGATCCGGGACAGCCGGTTTCCGGCGGAGAAGCCTTACTTCATGCCGCGCTCGTAGGCCTCAACCATCTTCTTGACCATCTGGCCGCCGACGGAGCCGGCTTCGCGGGAGGTCAGGTTGCCGTTGTAGCCCTGCTTGAGGTTGACGCCGACCTCGGAGGCGGCCTCCATCTTGAACTTGTCGAGAGCCTCGCGGGCCTCAGGCACGACTGCGTTGTTGTTGCTTTTCATGCTGTTCCATCTCCTTGCAAAAATGTTTGATTGGGTACCGCAGTCATAGTTTCACCGAAATGCGAAAAGCAATACAGGGTAATTTTTTTCAGAATTGTCAGCGCAAAAGCGCGCATTGACCGGCGGCGCGATCCTGATTATAATATGTAAAAACCGCAAAAAATCCGGAAAGAAGCGCACGGATGAGCATCCCACTTTTGCGCTGCTCGACCGGCGAGGGGCGCAACCACCCCGCGCAGGCCGCGGAGCAGGCGCATTGAGCAGGATGCTGAAAAGCAAAGCTCTTGACGGCGCGGCGAAGCTGAATTATAATGAATCCAAAGCGTTAAAATTGAGTTTCACTATTTAAAAGGAGGACAAAGACCATGACGATCGCAGAAGAGAGTCTGGCGATGCACTATGAGAAAAAGGGCAAGATCGAGGTCGTCCCGACCGTCTCGGTCAAGGACGCGCACGACCTGTCGCTTGCCTACACGCCGGGCGTCGCCCAGCCGTGTCTGGAGATCCAGAAGGACATTGAAAAGTCCTACGAGCTGACCCGCCGCTGGAACATGTGCCTTGTCGCGACGGACGGCACGGCCGTCCTCGGCCTCGGCGACATCGGCCCGGAGGCCGGTATGCCGGTCATGGAGGGCAAATGCGTGCTGTTCAAGGCGTTCGGCAACGTCGACGCCTTCCCGCTTTGCATCCGCAGCAAGGACGTTGACGAGATCGTGCACACCATCTCGCTCATCGCCGGCTCGTTTGGCGGCGTGAACCTCGAGGACATCGCCGCGCCGCGCTGCTTTGAGATCGAGCGCAAGCTCAAAGAGTGCTGCGACATCCCGATCTTCCACGACGACCAGCACGGCACCGCCATCATCACGCTGGCGGGTCTTACGAACGCGCTGCGCGTCGTCGGCAAGAAGAAGGAGGACGTGCGCGTCGTCATCAACGGCGCGGGCGCCGCGGCCATCTCCATCTGCCGTCTGCTGCTCTCGGCCGGCTTTGCGCACATCACGCTGTGCGACCGCACGGGCGCCGTCTACGCCGGCCGCCCGAACGGCATGAATCCGATCAAGGAAGAGATCGCCCAGAAGACGAACCTCGAAAAGAAAGAGGGCAAGCTGGCCGACATCGTCGCCGGCGCTGACGTGTTCATCGGCGTCTCCGCCCCGGGCGTCCTGACGACGGACATGGTCAAAACCATGAACCGCGACGTCGTTATCTTCGCCTGCGCCAACCCGACGCCGGAGATCTTCCCGGACGAGGCGAAGGCCGGCGGCGCAGCCGTCGTGGCCACGGGCCGCAGCGACTATCCGAACCAGATCAACAACGTCCTCGCCTTCCCGGGCGTGTTCCGCGGCACGTTTGACGTCCGCGCGCGCGACATCAACGAGGAGATGAAGCTCGCCGCCGCCGAAGCGCTGGCCGACCTCATCACGCCGGAGGAGCTCTCCGCCGACTATATCATCCCGAAGGCGTTCGACCCGCGTGTGGCCGGCGCCGTCGCCAAAGCCGTCGCCGAGGCCGCCCGCGCCTCCGGCGTCGCCCGCCTGTAATGAGAAAGGAAATACGCAATGCCTGAACTGAGCATGATCAGCCCCCGCTACAAATACCCCATCTCCAATGCTGAGCTGACCCGCCGCATCGAGGCGACGAGAAAGGCCATGGCCGACAGCGAGCTCGACTGCATAATCCTCCAGAGCTTCAGCCCAATCTTCGACGCGAACATCCGCTACTTCATCGACCAGCAGACCGACCCGTATACGACGGCCATCCTGCTGCCGAAGCAGGGCGGCCTGTTCGTCGTGACGCACGGCCCGGAGCTCGGCGCGCCCATCCACCCGGAGTGGGAGCGGGGCTGCGACAAGATCCTTACAAAGCCCTACTGCCTGCCGTTTACGTTCACGGACGACCTGCTCGGCGAGACGTTCGTCGCCGAGATCCGCGAGAAGGGCTACAAGCGCATCGGCTTTGTCGACCGCCAGCTCATCAGCTACTCGTTCGGCGCGTATCTCGAGCGCGCGCTGCCGGAGGCGGAGTTTGTCGATTTCTCCAACCAGTTCCACCTCATCAAGAGCGTCAAGAGCGCCGAGGAGTGGGAGCTCATCGGCAAGACCATCTCCGTCCATGACCAGCTCATGGCCGCCGTCCCGGCGCTCATCCGTCCGGGCCGCCTCGAGCAGGAGGTCCGCTCGGACATCGAGCGCATGGCGCTCAACCTCAGCTGCGACGCCATCGGCAACCTCGCCGTGGCCAGCGGCCCGGCCGGCTCGCGCGTCATGTTCACAAAGCACTTCTGCGAAAACCGCCGCATCGAAAAGGGCGATACGGTCAGCGTCATGATCGAGGTCGCCGCGCCCGGCGGCATCTACGGCGAGCTCTCACGCACGTTCTGCCTGTCGAAGCCGTCTGACAGCCTGCTCGATCTTTACAAGATCGCGCGCGACTGCCAGCACGCCGTCGCCGACGCCATGAAGCCCGGCACCTGCGGCCGCGAGCTCAACGAGGTGTTCAACGCCTTTGTCACGCGCCACGGCCTTGCCGAGAACGCCCGCTTCATCGGCCACGGCCAGGGCTATGACATGATGGAGTGCCCCGCGTTCTGCGGCGGTGACGAGCTGCCGATCCTCGAGGACTGCTTCGTCGCCATCCACCCCGAGCTCGACCGCGGCACGGACTTTGCCAACGCGTGCGACAACTTCCGCGTCACCCAAAACGGTGCCGTCCTGCTCAACAAGACCCCGCAGCAGGTGTTCTGTATCGAGACCTGAGCAACAGAAGTTCGCCCCGGCCGTCCACATGGACGGCCGGGGCGTTTTTGGTATGGCGGGGCGGCCTCAGACCTCGTGGCCCTGATAGGCGAGCTTCCGGGACAGAGCGTCGACGGTCTGGAAGATGAGCGGCAGAAACTGCGCCGAGCGCTCGGGCGTCAGGCGGAGCGACGGGGCAGTGACGCTGATGCCGGCGATGATGCGGCCGGTGTAGTCGCGCACGGGAGCGGCGACGCAGCGCGTGCCGATGTCGCACTCCTCATTGTCCATGGCATAGCCCTGCGCGCGGATGCGCGCAAGCTCGGCGCGCAGCGCCTCCGGCGTTGTGAGCGTTGCGGCGGTAAACTGCGTGAACTCCGTCGTGCGGCAGTATTCGTCGAGCTCCGCGTCGGTGTACTGCGTGAGGAACAGCTTGCCGATGCCGGTGCAGTAGAGCGGCGCGCGCTTGCCGATGCGCTGCGTGACGGTCAGGATGTTGTTCGCCGCCTCGGCGACGACGTCGAGATAGACGACCTCGTGGCTTTGCTCCTCGGCAAAGCAGGTGCATTCGCCCGTCTTGTCGGCCAGAGCGCGCAGGAACGGGTGCGCCAGATGCAGGATGCTGCTCTGCGCCTTTGCCCGTGCGCCGATGTAGGCGAACTTCAGCGACAGAGAGTACTTGAGCGTCTCTGAATCCTGATTGACATAGCCCATGGCGAGCAGCGTATTGAGCATCCGCAGCACGGTGCTCGGCGGGATGCTGGACTTCTCCGCGATGTCCTGCAAGCGCATGGCGCTGGCGGAGTCGGCCATGATGTCCACGAGCTTCATGGTCTTTTCGACCGACTGGTTCAGCTTAGAAAGTTTTTCTTCCATCCTTACAAACCCACTTTTACACAATGAAATTGGTTTACTTGCCTAAATTAATAACACGGTACAGCATTTTGGAGCGATTGTCAAGAAAAGCTTGAAAAAGCATGCGATTTTATATCCAAAGCGGGAAGACACAGGCACGGATGCGGCGCGTCGCTTGACAAGATTTTTGGGCAGTGATATAATCAAGCCACTATTTGAATTCTAATTTTACATAATGAAATAACCGCGACTTAGAGAAGGAGGAACCACCAATGAAAAAGGTACTCAGATGCGGCACGCTCTTCAGCGCGCAGGACAAGACGGTCAAAAAGGACATGGCCGTCGTCGTCGACGGCGAGAAGATCGCCGAGGTCATGCCGTGGGCCAGCTTCACGGGCACGGACGTCGAGGTCATCGACCTGTCAGACAAGTTCGTCACGCCGGGCCTCATCGACATGCACGCCCACGTCGTCATGGACGGCCAGGTCGACCCGTTCAACGAGATGCTCTACACCACGCACGGCGCGAGCACCATCGAGGGCATTTTCCGCGCGCAGCGCGACCTGCTCGCGGGCTTCACGACCATCCGCGACTGCGGCGGCTGCCGCACGGGCGACGCGCTCGCCATCCGCGACGCCATCCGCGCCGGCAAGATCGACGGCCCGCGCATGGTCGCCAGCGGCCCGTTCCTCGTGACGACGGCGGCGGCGAACCTCTATGAGGACGGCGCGTGGATCTTCGACGGCCCGGACGAGGCCCGCCGCGCGGCCCGCAAGGCCGTCGCCAGCGGCGTCGACCAGCTCAAGCACCTCGGCATCGGCCATGTGACGCTTGAGGAGATGAAGGCGCTCGTCGAGGTCGCGCGCGACACGAACAAGATCATCGCCATCCACGCCACCGACAAGCTCACCATCCGCAAGGCCGCCGAGGCTGGCCCGACGACGATCGAGCACGGCAACGAGATCGATGAGGAGAGCCTCGAGTGGATGATCCGCAACGGCACGGCGCTCATCCCGACGTTCTGCCCGTACTACTTCTGCGCCGAGCACGCCGAGGACGTCCTGCACCGCACGCCGGAGATGGCCGCCGCGACGCGCCGCCGCTATGAGATCCATGCCTCGCACCTGCCGTGGCTCATGAAGAGCGGCCTGACGATCGGCTTCGGCGCCGACACGGGCGCGACGCTCACCAAGCACGGCAAGCAGGCCTTCGAGATGGAGCTTATGCACCGCAACGGAATGCCGGAGGCGGACATCCTCTACGCCGCGACGGCCACGAACGCCCGCCTGCTCAGGCTCGAGAGCGAGATCGGCACGATCGAGGCCGGCAAGTGCGCCGACATCGCCGCCTTCGCGGGCGACCCGCTCAAGGACATCCGCCTGATGCAGGACTGCAAGTTCGTCATGAGAAACGGCCATGTCTACAAAAATGACGGCGCAGCCTCCAAGCTCAAGCCGGCGCTGTAAGCGGGGAGGCAGAGCGTTGAAAAAGATCGGCATTGAATCCTTCCGCCGCTTTCGCTATTTAAGCTCGCCCATGTTTTCCCCGGACGGGAAGAGCGCGGCGTTTCTTGTGCGCGACGTGCGCGGCGATCTGGGTGGCTATGACTGCAACCTCTACTTATTAGATGTTGCGACGCACGATGTGCGCCGGCTGACGCACGAGGGCGACGTTGCGGGCTTTGCCTGGACGCCGGAGGGCAGGATTCTCCTGCCGCTTTCCCGCGACGCATCCAAGCGCGCGCGCGTCGCCGACGGCGAGGAGCTGACGAGCCTTTATGAGCTTGACCCGGCCACGGGCGCCGTCAGCCCGGCGTTCGACCTGCCGCTTACGCGCGCGGACGTCCATCCGCTGACGAAGGACACCTATCTCATCTACGCCCGCTGCGACCTCAACCGCCCGGACTTCGCCAAGCTGCCGAAGGCAGAGCGCGCCGCGGCGTATGACGCCTACCGCAACCCGCCCTACCACGTCCTGACGGATACGCCGTTCTGGGAGAACGGCGCGTCGTACACAAGCGGCCTGCGCGACCGGATGTTCATTTACGACCGCCCGACCGGCCGCCTGACGGCCATCACGGAGCCGGAATTCACGGCCATGGATCCGCGCGACGGCGCCAAGCCCTATTCCGTGCGCGGGACGAAGATCATTTATAAAGGCATGCACTGGGCCGGCGGCCTGCGTCCGACGTGGCCGGGCGTCTACCTGTACGACTACGCCACGGGAGAAACGCGCACGCTCCTGCCGGACGACACGACGAGCACCGCATTCTTAAGCTTCTGGGATGACAACGAGCTGCTGCTCGGCTACACCGATCACCCGGAGCATATGGATCACATCGACGAATTCTATACGATGGATCTCACGACGGGAAGTATCAGGCTGCTGGCGCCGTATGAGCGCCTTGTGAGCTTCCTGTCCGTCACGACGGACGCCAAGCTCGGCGGCGGAAAGGGCAGCATGCTGCTCGGCGACAAGTTCTACTTCGCCACGAGCATTGAAGATTACAGCTACCTGTGCTCCATCGACCGCAGCGGCCGCGTCGAAGAGCGCCTGTCGCCGGACGGCGGCCTGTCGGCATTCGACCTGACGCCTGAGCACACGCTGCTGTGCGGCATGTACGGCGGCGGGCTGTGCGAGCTCTACCTCGACGGCGAGCAGGTCACGCACTTCAACGACGAGGTGCTCGCGGAGTACACGCTCTCCAAGCCGGAGCTTGTGACGTTCAACACGAAAGACGACGGCACCGAGATCCGCGGCTGGGTCATGAAGCCCGTCGGCTATGAGGAAGGGAAGAAGTACCCGGCCATCCTGTTCATCCACGGCGGGCCGAAGACGATCTTCTCCGACGTGTTCCACCACGAGATGCAGGTCTGGGCCGCCGCGGGCTACTTTGTCCTGTTCTGCAACCCGCGCGGCAGCGATGGGCGCGGACTGAAGTTTATGAACATCTGCGGCCACTACGGCGAGCGCGACTACGAGGATATCATGGCCTTCACGGACACGGTGCTCGCGCGCTTTGACGGCATCGACGCCGGGCGCGTCGGCGTGTGCGGCGGCTCGTACGGCGGCTATATGACCAACTGGATCATCGGCCACACGGACCGCTTCGCGGCGGCCGTGTCGCAGCGCTCCATCGCCAGCTGGGTCACGCAGGAGCACCTGTCCGACATCGGCCCGAACTTCACGGTCTATGAGCAGGACGACACGACGCGCACGGACGCGTCCGCGCTCTGGGCGCATTCGCCGCTCGCGTTTGCGCATAATTGCAAGACCCCGACGCTTTTCCTCCATTCCGATTGTGATTTCCGCTGCCCGCTGCCCGAGGGAATGGCGATGTATACGGCACTGTCCATGAGTGGATGCAAAACCAAGATGATTGTCTTCCACGGGGAGAATCACGAGCTCTCCCGCTCCGGAAAGCCGGATAACCGCATCAGCCGGATGCAAGAGATTCTTATCTGGTTTGACCAGTATCTGAAAAACCACTGAGCAGATTTCGGAAATCCTGCCCAAAAATCGCACTTTATTTATGTAATTTGACATAAATACAGCGAATGTGAAGTTAGTAGTTGCAATTTGCAAAAAGTGATGTATAATTTTATCAAATGAAACCGGATTGCATACATCGAATTCCGGTTTCCCAACTCAACCCGTCGGATCGGCGAGCTGAGCGAGTATAAAAGGAGATGTGATTATGAAAAACCTGAAGAAAACGCTTGCATTGCTGCTCGTTCTTGCAATGTGCCTGACGCTCTTCGCGGCGTGCGGCGGCGACGATTCGGCCACCAAGGATCAGCCGGACACGACCACCCCGTCGGACACGACCGGCACCCCGGACGGCGCTGCTGAGCCCACCGGCGGCGACACCGACAGCGATGCCGCGACCGGCGACGACGAGACCGTCATCGTCATCGGCATCCCGAGCACCTGGAACCAGCTCATCGCTCCGCAGCCGGCTTCCGCCTATCACCTCGAGGTCAGCGAGAAGATCTACGATCGTCTTGCCCGCCTGAATGAGGCCGGCGAGGCCGAGCCGCGCGCTGCCGAGTCCTGGGAGCTCTCCGACGACATGAAGACCATCACGTTCCACCTGCGCGAGAACTCCTACTTCCATGACGGCGTTCAGGTCACGTCCGCTGACTGGCGCTGGAGCATCGAGCTCATGACCAGTGAGGCCGGCTCGAACTTCGTCACGCAGGACAAGTTCCCCTGCATCGAGGGCACGAACGACGCGGGCCTGCTCGAGGCCGGCTCTGAGCTCGGCATCGAGACCCCGGACGAGTTTACCCTCGTCGTCCACCTCAAGCAGCCGATGACCGTCGACAGCTTCATCTACAACTACGGCTTCCTGTGGTACGTCTACCCGAAGCACATCCTCGAGAACGAGGATATGTCCAACCCGCTCGAGTGGAGCTACTGGCAGAACCCGATCGGCTCCGGCCCGTGCAAGTTTGTCAGCCAGGATGCCGGCGCGACTGAGATCACGCTCGACGCCGTCAAGGATTACCCGGTCGGCAACATCCAGTTTGACCGCCTCATCTTCCGTGTCGTCAGCCAGGATGCCGCCGCTTCGGCCTACCTGTCCGGTGAGATCAACCTCTACTACATGGGCTTCACGCAGGAGACCATGGCTCCGCTCGTCGGGGTCGAGGGCCTGCGCGCCGACAAAATGGACAACGTCTCCAGCTTCAGCGCGCTTGCCATCAACAACGAGCGCTTTGACTCCAACTTCCGCCACGCTGTGAACCTCGCCATCGACAAGGATATGCTCGTCGAGGCCATGTACTCCGGCGACGCCGACGCCACGAACACGCCGGTCCGCCAGAACAGCGAGTACTGCGACAACACCTGGGCCGGCCGCGATGTCGACGCCGCGAAGGAGTACCTCGCCAAGTCGAACTATGACGGCTCCACGCTGTCGTTTGCCATCTCCGCCGGCCGCGGCGAGCAGATCGGCGCCGTTGTCCAGCAGGGTCTTGCCGAGGTCGGCATCAACGTTGAGCTCATCACGCTCGACACCGCCACGACGCTCGCCGGCCTGACCGACGGCACCTACGACATGGGCATCGTCAACTACACCTCCGGCGGCAACCCGACCTGGATCTGCAGCACGAACATGTTCGGCCTCAACGTCGGCCACATCGACGACGCGAAGTATCTTGAGCTCCGCGATCAGGCTTCCCTGTGCACCGATCCGGCCGAGATGACCAAGATCGCCGACGAGTTCCAGGATCTCATCGACGAGGAGCAGCCGTTCGTCCCGCTGTTCCACTACTACAGCTACTACATCATGAGCGACTGGCTGAGCAACGTCTCCTCCATCGAGACGACTGCCTGCTACGACTGGGTCGTCAGCAAGTAAGATCTCCGCACCAAAGGGTGCAGATTCTGTAGGAAACGGGGGTTCGTCTTTGCCTTCCACGGCGAGGGCGGACCCCCTTTCGCTTTTGCCCGTCTGCGGAATTGACGGCACATACCGACAACGCCGAGCTGCACCCGGGGCAACCCGAGGGCGGTCGCTCGCGGACCGTCCCGGGTGCTGCCTGACGCCGCAGTATACCGATTATGGTTAGGTGATGCATCAAAATGATCAAATACATCCTCAAGCGGATCCTGCTCGCCATCCCGACGTTCATCGGGATCACGGCGCTGGTATTCGTGCTTTCCAACCTGGCGCCGGGCAGCCCGGCGGATGTGCTGGCAAGCTCCGTGAGCCTCTCGGAGGAGGGCTACCAGCAGCTGAAGGAATCGCTCGGCCTTGACAAGCCGATCGTCGTGCGCTACGGCATCTGGCTGGCCGACTTTGTTCAGGGCGACCTTGGCCAATCCACGCGCACGAACACGCCGGTCTTCGGCATCATCAAAGAGCGCCTCGGCGCGTCGCTGCTGCTGACGGTGACAAGCCTCATCGTCTGTTTGCTCATCAGCATTCCATTGGGCGTCATGTCAGCCGTGAAGCAGAGCTCGGGATGGGATACGTTCTCATCGGTGCTCTCGTTCCTCGGCACGTCGATCCCCGGCTTCTTCCTGTCGCTCATCCTCGTGTATTTCTTCGCGGCCAAGCTCGGCTGGCTGCCGGCGACGGGCATGTACGAGCCGAACGGCGCGCATACGTTCGGCCAGCTCGTGCGGCATATGATCATGCCGGTGTTTGTCCTGAGCTTCGGTATGTGCGGCGACTTCATCAAGCAGACGAAGGGCAGCATGCTTGAGGTCATCAACAACGACTATGTCAAGACGGCGCGCTCGAAGGGCCTGAAAAACCGCATCGTCGTCATCAAGCATGTGCTGCGCAACGCGCTCATCCCGGTCGTTACGATGGTCTCGCTGACCGTCCCGTTCCTGCTGGGCGGCGCGGTCGTGACCGAGCAGGTCTTCTCGTGGCCCGGCATCGGCAGCCTGATGGTGCTGTCCATCACGGCGCGCGACTATAACGCCATCATGGGCGTGACCGTCGTCATCGCGGCAGGCGTGCTCATCTGCAACCTGGTGCTCGACCTCGTCTACGCGAAGCTCGATCCGCGCACCGGCATCGAAGTGAAGGGAGGCTGAGGCACAAGTGGCAAAGGAAAAGACCAAAAAGACCAAGGGCTTCGGCTATCGCTTCAAGCACAACAAGGCGGCCATGATCGGCCTTGTCATCCTTGTGATCGAACTGCTCATCTTCTTCATCGGGCCGAGCGTCTATCCCATCGACCCGAATCAGGCCGGTGCGGGCGGCTTCAACGCTGCGCCGAACGCGGCGCACATCCTCGGCACGGACACGCTCGGCCGCGACTGCCTGTCCCGCCTGCTCTACGGCGGCCGGACGTCGCTGTTCATCGGCATCAGCGCCATGGCCATCAGCGTGCTGCTCGGCAGCGTGCTCGGCCTGCTCGCGGGCTATTTCCGCGGCGCGTGCGAGGCCATTGTCATGCGCCTTGCCGACATCTTCATGTCGTTCCCGACGACGATCCTCGCGCTTGTCCTCGTGGCCGTCGTCGGCCCGTCCATGCTGACGGTCATCGGCGTCATCGGCGTGCTCGGCTGGCCGGGCATCGCAAAGCTGCTCTACGGCAACGTCATCGCCACGCGCAATCAGGAATACGTTGAGGCGTCGCGCATCATGGGCATGAAGAACTTCCGCATCATCATGCGCGACATCCTGCCCAACTCCATCACGCCGCTGCTTATGGCGATGCCGTTTCGCATGTCGCAGGCCATCCTGACCGAGTCCTCGCTGAGCTTCCTCGGCGCCGGCATTCAGGCGCCGCAGGCGTCGTGGGGCAACATCATCTACGCCGCGCAGAACCTCACGGTGTTCACCATGCGGCCGTGGATCTGGATCCCGCCCGGGCTGTGCATCATCGTGACGGTCGTCGCCATCAACCTGCTCGGCGAGGGCCTGCGCGCCGCGATGGACCCTAAGTCTGCGAAGTGAGGCGAGCAATATGAGTACACATCTTTTGGAAGTGAAGGACCTTCAGGTCAACTTCAAAATCGGAAAAGGGGAGCTGACGGCCGTCCAGCACGTCAGCTTCACCGTGGACAACGGCAAAGTGCTCGGCATCGTCGGCGAGTCCGGCTGCGGCAAGTCCGTCACCGCGACGACGCTCATGCGCCTGCACCCGGCCGGCACGACCCGCATCGCAAACGGCTCCATCGACTTCGACGGCAAGGACATTGTCAGCGCGACGGAGAAGGAAATGTGCGACATCCGCGGCAACGACATGGCGATGATCTTCCAGGATCCCATGACGGCGCTCAACCCGGTCTACCGCATCGGCGACCAGATGGCCGAGATGATCCGCGCGCACCGCAAAATGACGAAAAAAGAGGCGTATGCCATCGCGCTCGAGATGCTCACGAAGGTCGGCATCCCGCAGCCGGACAAGCGCATCCGCGACTATCCGCACCAGCTCTCCGGCGGTATGCGCCAGCGCGTCATGATCGCCATGGCGCTTTCGGTCAACGCCAAGCTCCTCATCGCCGACGAGCCGACGACCGCGCTGGACGTCACCATTCAGGCGCAGATCCTCGAACTCATCGCCGAGCTGCAGAAGGAGTTCGGCATGGCGCTCATCCTCATCACGCATGACATGGGCGTCATCTCCGACATGGCCGACGATGTGCTCGTCATGTACGCCGGCGAGGAGGTTGAGTACGGCAGCGTCGAGGCCATTTTCCGCAAGCCGATGCACCCGTATACGAACGGCCTTCTGCGCTCCATCCCGCGCATGGACGAGGACACGGACGTCCTGTTCACCATCCCCGGCACCGTCCCGACGCTTGCCGAAATGCCCGAGGGCTGCCGCTTCTGCACGCGCTGCTCGGAAAAAACAGAGCGCTGCGAGAAAGACAAGCCGCCGCTTGTGAAGCTGGACGACCGCTTTGTTCGCTGCTGGCTGTTCGCGGAAGGAGGGAAAAGCGATGGCTGATACGCCGCTGATCGAAACTGTAGACCTGCGCAAGGTGTTCTCCGTCAAGGAGAAGGCGTTTACCACCAAGCGCTCCGAGCTCGTCGCGGTTGACCGCGTCAGCCTGAAGATCGAGGCGAACGAGACGCTCGGCCTCGTCGGCGAGTCCGGCTGCGGCAAGTCCACGCTCGGCCGCGCCATCCTGATGCTCAACCCCGCCACGAGCGGCGAGGTGCGCTATGAGGGCCGCGTCGTCACGAAGAAGGACAAAGAGGGCTTCCGCGAGTTCCGCAAGAACGCGCAGCTCATCTTCCAGGATCCTTACGCCTCGCTCAACCCGAAGCAGACGCTGCTCGCCTCTGTCCGCGCCCCGCTCGACGTGCACAAGATCGGCACGCCCGCCCAGCGCACGGAGGCGGCGCAGGAGCTTCTCAGCATCGTCGGCCTCGGCCCGCAGCAGGCGGAAAAGTATCCGCACGAGCTCTCCGGCGGCCAGCGCCAGCGCGCCGTCATTGCCCGCGCGATGATCTTAAATCCGAAGTTCATCGTCTGCGACGAGCCGGTCTCCGCGCTCGACGTGTCCATCCGCTCGCAGGTGCTGAACCTGATGAAGTCGCTCCAGCAGAGCCGCAACATCTCCTATCTGTTCATCTCCCACGATCTGTCCGTCGTGCGCTATCTGTGCACGAAGGTCGCGGTCATGTACCTTGGCCGCATCGTGGAGTACGGCACGAAGGAGGAGATCTTCGAGTCTCCGCTGCACCCGTATACGAAGGCGCTTATGAGCGCCATCCCGATCCCGGACGTCGACGTCAAGAGCAGCCGCATCATCCTCCAGGGCGACGTCCCCAGCCCCATCCATCCGCCCGAGGGCTGCCATTTCCACACGCGCTGCCCGTATGCCGACGACGAGTGCGCCCATACGAGCCCGACGCTTGAAAACGTCGGCGGACAGCACTGCGTCGCCTGCCTGAAGGCGCGCCAGTTTCAGGCTGAACAAGGAAAGTGAGGTCAAGCAATGAAGAAAGTTATTTTGTGCGGCGAGCTTTTTGACTCCGTCAGCACGACCGTCCGCAAGGACATGGCCATCGTCGTCGACGGCAACAAGATCGTCGAGGTCGCCCCGGCGGCTGCTGTCGACAAGACCGGCTGCGAGGTCACCGACCTGACCGGCAAGTTCGTCATGGCGGGTCTCATCGACACGCACGTCCACGTCTACTTTGACGGCCTCGTCAACGGCTTCGCGCCGTTCCCGAACCAGCAGCACGGCGAGATCCTGCTCGACGCCATGCTCCGCGCGCAGCGCGACCTGCTCGCGGGCTTCACGTCGCTGCGCGACTGCGGCTGCGGCAACTTCGGCACGGACATTTCGCTCCGCAACTACATCAACGCCGGCAAGATCCACGGCCCGCGCCTTTGCATCTCCGGCGCCATGATCGTCACCGGCGCCATGCAGAACACCTACACGGCCGGCGCCTACACCTGCAACGGCCCCGAGGAGGTCCGCGCCGCCGCGCGCGACACGCTCGGCAAGGGCTGCGATCAGGTCAAGCTCATGGTCACCATCGGCGTTTTGTCCAACGGCAACTCGCTCGGCGCGTGCGTCATGACGTATGACGAGTGCAAGGCCGCGTGCGACACCGCCCGCTCCTACGGCGCCATCACGAGCGCCCACGCCCACGGCGTTGAGGGCATCCAGAACGCCGTCCGCGCCGGCATCACGTCCATCGAGCACGCCATTTTGCTCGACGAGCCGACGGCCGACATGATGGCCGAGGCCGGCACCTACCTCGTCCCGACGCTCGTCTCCGGCCTCAAGACGCTCTCGCTGGCCGATGAGCTCCCGGCGCATGTGCTCGAAAAAGAGCGCTTTGCCTCCGAGCTGCACAAGAAGGCCATCGGCATGGCCTACCGCAAGGGCGTCAAGCTCGCCTTCGGCACCGACTGCGGCACGCCGGGCTCCCGCCACGGCGAGCAGGCCGACGAGTTCCGCCTGATGGTCGAGTCGGGCGTCCCGGTCGAGCAGACGCTGCTCTCGGCCACGCGCAACGCGGCGGAGATGATGCAGTGGGGCGACCGCGTCGGCACGATCGAGGCCGGCAAGCTCGCCGACATCGTCGCCTTCGACGTCAGTCCGTTTGAGGACATCGACACCATGAAAAACTGCACCTTCGTCATGAAGGACGGCACGACCTACAAGGGCCCGAACGCCGTCACGCTGACGCTGGGTTAAGATCTGAGCAGAAAGCCGCCCCGGAGGGATCTCTGGGGCGGCTTTTGTGCGGTGTGGGTTGTGGAATGCGGCAAAATAGGAGCACGCGCCAAAGCCTCCCCTTGCACAGGGGAGGCTTTGGCGCGTCGGGAATCCGGCCGCGCGCAGCAGGCGGCGGGATGGGGTCATCCCACCCTGCGTTCATGATGCCTGCGCGAGGGCGTCCTTTTTGCGCCTTGAAAGCGGCAGCTTCTTTCTTATGAGCCGGAAATCTCGATGTTCACGCCGTTGACCTCGACGGCGTCGTCGGCGTGGATGAGGATGTACTTTTCGCCGCCGATGACGCGCGTTTCGATGAGGTCGGCGCGGTCGGGGTTGACGCGGATGACGACGTCGGGCGTGCGGACCTCCATCTGGCCGGGATTTACAAGATTGCGCGGACTGAGCTCGGCGTCCGCACCGAATTCGGCGTCGTACTCCTGCGAGAATTTCTCGCGGGCCTCGCTCTTGACGCCGCACGTTTCAAGCACTGCGCGCACCTCGCGCTTGCTCAGCGTGAGCGGGTCGGTCACCTTGTTGGCCTTGTGCTCGGCGATCATGTCCGAAAGCTGCGCGTGGACGGCCTTGACGACCTGGAGGCTGCACCCGTCCTCCATCGCGCCGGAGAGCATGGCGCAGAACGTGCCGCGCTGCGTCTCGGCCGGGAGCGGCGCCTCAGCGCCGAAGAGCGCGGAGATGAGCTCGGGGTGGTTATCCTTGGCCGAGCGCGTGTAATAGAGGGCGCCGTACAGGTTCGTCGCGCGGTCGTCAAACGCGGGGAAGAGGAAGCCGAGCTCCGGCGCGCTGACGATCCAGTCGATGTGGTTTTTGTGGAACTCGCGGTTGTCCGCGTCGTAGTGCAGCGCGGCCTTCGTCATCTTCACGGGGCAGACGGCGCAGAGGATGTGCGGGAAGACGGTCTCGGACGAGTCGCTCAGCTGCGCGCCGTCCTTCGCGCGGTAGGGGACGTCGTAGGCGTCGTAGCATAAAAGCACGACGTAGTTGCCCTCAAAGCTCAGCGCGTCGATGATGCGGCGGAAAAGCGTCTCGGCTGCGTCGGCGTCGGAGAGCGCCGTGTCGCGCAGCGCCATGAGCAGCTTGTGCTCCTCGCTCGTGCCGACCTGGCGCGTGGCGAACGGGATGTCCAGCAGGTTCTTGCCCAGCGTGCCGGACAGGGCGCGGCGGAAGATCGTCAGGAATTTCTCCGCCTCCTCCTCTTCCATGAGCGCGAGCGGCTGGTCGAACACAGACAGCACCTCGCGGCTTTCGTTGACATAGCACCCGCGCACGTGCGTGATGCCGTTTTTCTCCGGGCGGAGCCGGCGGCGCAGCTCCGCGATCTCTTTATCGTTCATGGGGTACCTCTCAAAGTATTTTTGCCGCGCGCGGCGGCGGAAATCTTTGCGCATTATAGCACACCGCGCGGCAAATATCCAGCGCGGCGGGATGCATTGAATTTTTACGCGGACTGTGGTATACTGAATATTCACGAGAATATGCAAGCCCGGCCGCGGCCGGGGAGAGGAAGCCTCCATGACGAAAAAACGACTGACGCGGGAGCAGATCCTGACCATTCCGAACGCCATGAGCGCGTTCCGGCTGCTGCTCATCCCGCTCTATCTCTACTTTTACTGCGCCCGGCACAGCTACTGGGCGGCCATCGCCGTGCTGGCCGTCTCGGCGCTGACGGACGTGCTTGACGGGCGCGTCGCGCGGAAATTCAACATGGTCTCGGACGTCGGCAAGGTGCTCGACCCCGTGGCGGACAAGCTGACGCAGGGCGCGCTGATGATCAGCCTGTGCACGCGCTACCGCTACCTCATCGCGCTCACCGTGCTCTTTGCGATCAAGGAGCTTGTCATGGCCGTCATGGGCGGCATCGTGCTCAAAAAGACGGGCACGGTCAACGGCGCGAAGTGGTACGGCAAGCTCGGCACGGTGTGGCTCGAGGCGTCCATGGCTGTGCTGGTGCTGTTTCCGAATATCCCGATGTGGGCGGCGGACGGCGTTATTGCCGCGTGCACGGCGCTGATGCTGTTCGTGCTCATCATGTACCTGCGGTTTTATTTCGGCCTGCTCTGCACGGCCGCGCCCGGGCAGCCGCAGCACCGCTTCCACGCCATGCACCTCGCCGTGGGGCTGACGTGGGCGGCCATCATCGGCGTGGCCATCGCGTTCCGCGATGTCATCACGGTCGACTCCGTGCTCAGCTACACGCCGCACAGCATGGGACTTGCCATTTTGTTTCTCATGCTGCTCTATGCGCTCAAGAGCGTGTGCATCGTCGTGTACATCGGCATTTTGTACCTCGTCGGCGCGATCATGTTCCCGGTGCCGCTGGCGCTGGCTGTCGGAATGGCGGGCACGATCGTGTCCGTGACGGTGCCGTATCTGCTCGGCCGGAGGCTCGGCGCGGACGCGGCCGAGCGCGTTGCGGCAAAAAACGAAAAGCTCGCGCTGCTTCGCCGGATGCGCGGGGAGAGCGACTTCCTGTTCTCGCTCATCTCGCGCTGGATGCTGTTTCTGCCGAGCGACATCGTGAGCTTTTACATGGGCGCGGTGCGGCTGCACTTCTGGCCGTATATCTTCGGCTGCGCCGTGGGCTTTGCGCCGCTTGTCGTGCTCTTTACGTTCATGGGCGACGCTGTGACCGATCTGCATGCGCCGCGCTTCTGGATCACGGTCGCGGTGCTCGCGGCCATGATCGCAGCCTCGCTCGCGCTGTTCGGCGTTCTGGCCCGCCGCCAGAAGAAGCCGGGCACGCCGGAGGCGTAGAATAGACGTCAAATTACAAAGCCGCCGCAGCTGCCAAGCTGCGGCGGTTTTGTTATGTGCGGACGCGCTTTTTCGCGCGGAGCGCGATCACGATGAGCGCCAGCGCGGCGACAGCGGCGACGGCGATCCACGGCGCGGCGGACTGCTGCGCATCTTCGGGCTGCGTCGCGGCTTCGGGAGCGGCCTCGGGTTGCGCTGCGGGGTCGGGCGCGGCGGCGTCCGTATCTTCCGGCGGCTTGGGCGGCTCGGGCGGTTCGGGCAGCTCGACGACGGTGATGGCGTGCGGTTCTTGCTCCGGCTCAGGCTCGGGCTCGGGTGCGCGGGACTCGGTCTGGTAGACGGTGTAGGCGGTCAGAAGCTCGGCAAGGCGGCCGAGGACGATCTCGGCATAGGCAACGTCCTGCGTGAGCGCCGTCAGCAGGAACGGCTCGGGCGTAAAGATGATGGCGCAGTCGTTGACCGCACCTTCAAAATAGCCGTACTTGTGCGCGACGTCATATTCGTCCACATAATGCTGGAAGTACTGTCCCGGCGCGCCCTGCTTCATATAGCCGATGAGCTCGGCGTAGTCGTCCTGATTTTCGTAGAGCTGCCTTAAGACGGCGAGCATATAGCCGGCGTTGATGTTGTTGTCGGCATAGTAGGCGGCGGGGTAGTCCTGATCGCAGAAGCGCGTCATGAGCTCGCGGTACTGCCGGAACGAGCCGAGGTGATAGAGCATGGCGATGGCCATGTCGTTGTTGGAATTTACGATCGTCTCGCGGTGGAGCGTGGAAAGGCTCCAGCCGCCGATGGTGAGGTTTTTGGAAATGGCGCCGGTGCGCTCGAGATCGTAGTAGTACATATTGAGCGGCAGCTTGAAAAGGCTGCCCGCGACGCGGTAGGTGTCGTCCGCGAAGCGGTACTCTGCATGGTCGCCGGTGGCGTAGTAGGCCACGGAGAAATTGCCCTCGTTCAGGCCGTTTTCGGCCATGAACTGCGCCATGATCTCATCTAAGCTGCTTGCCGCAAAGCTGTATTCCTCCGCAAGAGCGTCCGCCGCGGCCGCGCGCGGCAGGAGCAGGAGCGAAAGCGCAAGCAGCAAAAACACACGCCGCCTCATGCACGCGCCTCCCTTCGACAGAAAATGCAGTATGGTTATCATAGCGGATTTTTGCGGCCGTTGCAACGCCTGCATTAGAAAAACGCATCACAGCGGGAGAAGCATCTTCAGAAACCGGTATAAGCAGGCATCTTGATATTTAGCGCTGTAATTGTTATACTGAGATCATCGAATTGAGCAAACAGAAAGGAGCGATACCATGAAAAAACGGAAAGCAGTCGTGCTCTACGGCAGCCTGACGGGCAACACCGAGCAGGTCGGCCGCGCCTTTGCCGAAGTGCTGGAGGAGTATGGCTTTGAGACCCGCTGCGAGAAGCTCGTCGCCGGAAAGGACTGGTCGAACGACCCGGTCTATTTCTGGGA
The DNA here is from genome assembly GCA_934589675.1 of uncultured Oscillospiraceae bacterium. Classification (GTDB taxonomy): domain Bacteria; phylum Bacillota; class Clostridia; order Oscillospirales; family Oscillospiraceae; genus CAKTOF01. Next base: position 30,704 of record CAKTOF010000001.1, on the reverse strand, counting down.
TTATGACATCGTCGTCCTCGGCTCGCTGATCGTCGCAGGTCTTCCCTACAAGGAGGTCTACCAGCTGCTCGGCCTTCAGGGCAACCGCACCATCATGGGCAAGGCCATGGAGCCGCCGAAGAACGGTGAGCCGCTCGACCCGGAGAAGAACCCGATGGGCCGCCTCAATGCCCATTCCGGCATCCCCGGCATCGTGGCTCCGTCCGTTGCGACCGGCACTCCCGGCGCGAAGGGCGATCAGCTGCCCACGATCTACGGCGTCGTCTACGCGACCTACGGCGGCTCGGGCGTCGGCCCCCCGGAGTGCTACGGCTCGCTTGAGGTCATGGAGGAGCTGCTGCGCGTCAACGGCGTGCGCACCGTCGGCAAGTTCGCCTGCCCCGGCAAGGAGATCCGCCACGAGGCCGTCGACGGCATCGCCAAGGAGCTGAACATCAACATCGCCGACGCCATGGCGCTCATCCAGCGCTTCGGCCGCGATCCGGAGGCGGAGGAGTTCGCCAAAATGCCGGAGGAGAAGCTCCACATCATCAAAAAATACATGGGCATCGAGGACGACTTCTCCATGCTCGAGGGCAACGACCCGCTGGGCATCGGCAAGCCGGGCTCCACGTTCTGGCACTATGACAGCGGCATCCGCCCGAGCAAGCGCGACATCACCAAGGCCAAGATCTTCATGGCCGAGATCATCGAGGACTACTTCCTCACGACGACGGGCGACCCGCGTCCGCCGTACGCGATGTATACCTGCATCAGCTGAAAAATTTCCCGTCCGGCGCCGCCGGGCGGGATTTTTTTCGGCCGGTTATGGCACGCGCCCAAAGGCTCCCCTGTGTAAGGGGAGCTGTCGCCGGAACGGCGACTGAGGGGTTGTGGGGGCGGATTTTGTACAAGGGCTGGTTGAATGGTATTGTCTCGTAGGGGCGAAGGTTACCTACCGCTGCAATCGGTCTGTTTGTGTTTCCGGCGGGGTACTTCGTTTGCCTCGCCAAAAGAAGTACCCAAGAAAACGCGAGCCGGGGAGGGGCTTTTCACAAAGCCGCCCCTCCCCGGCACCCCTCCCTTCGTGGTAAGAGCAGGCGTGCGGCGGTTGGGGCGCGGGCCAATCCTGCAATAACCGTCGAGGGAAAGCGATTACGAATGCGCCTGCCCGCCCCTATAAGAGGCGTCCGGCCGCCCGGATGTCTGCCCGCGGCAGACATCCGGGCTTTTTTGGCTGTGAGGGCTTGCGCGGCGGCGGGTTTTGTGGCAAAATTAAAACCGTCTATGCGTGTACATGATTTGCACATTATAATAATTGTGGAAGGAAAGGAGGGCGCGCCATGAAAAAGCATCGGGTGTTTGAGATGCTGGGCACATTTTCAAAGGGCGTGCGCGGGATGTTTGCCCTTGCCGTCATTACGGCGGGCTTGAGCATCGTGCTGAGCTTTCTGACGCCGCAGATCATCCGCTTTACGGTCGACTCCGTCGTGGGCGATGAAACATCGCAGCTGCCGGGCATCGCATCGCGCGTCATCGACGCGCTCGGCGGGCGCGGCGCGCTCAGGTCGCATCTATTTTACTGCGCGCTCGGCGTGGCGGTCTGCGCGGCGCTCTCGGCGCTCATGAATCACTTTTCGCGCGTGTCCATCGCCAAGGGAACGGAGGGGCTCATCCGCTCGCTGCGCCGGACGCTGTTCCGGCACATCCAGTATCTGCCGTTTTCCTGGCATACGGAAAATCAGACGGGCGACATGATCCAGCGCTGCACATCGGACGTTGAGATCATCCGCAACTTTATTTCCGCGCAGTGCATCGAGGTCGTGCGGACGGCCATTCTGCTGACCATCGCCGTTGTACTCATGTTCTCCATGAACACGACGCTCGCCGCCGTCTGCCTGCTGTTCATCCCGATCATCGTCGGCTATTCGCTGTTCTTCCACACGCGCATCCACCGGCTCTTCCGCATCGCCGACGAGGCCGAGGGCGAGCTGACGGTCAAGGTGCAGGAGAATCTGACGGGCGTGCGCGTCGTGCGCGCGTTTGGGCGCGAGCGCTATGAGCTTGACGAATTTGACAAAAAGAACAGCGCGTTTTCCGACAAGTGGATCGACATGGGCTACACGCTCGGCCTGTTCTGGGGCGTGGGCGATGCGGCCAGCTGCCTTCAGATGCTGTGCGTCATCTGCGTCGGCGCGTATCTCGCGGCGAACGGGCGCATGACGCTCGGCGAGCTGCTCGCGTTTATCAGCTACACGCAGACGCTTGCCGGCCCCGTGCGCTCGCTCGGGCGGACGCTGTCGGAATTTACGAAGTCGACCGTCTCGGCCGAGCGCCTGTGCGAGATTCTGGACGCCGAGCCCGAGCGCCCGTCGCCGGACGACAAAAAGCCGGATCTAAACGGCGACATCGTCTTTGACCATGTGCGCTTTTCCTACGGCGGGCAGGAGGTCCTGCACGACGTGTCGTTTACGATCCATGCCGGCCAGACCGTCGGCATCCTCGGCGCGACGGGCTCGGGCAAGTCGACGCTCACCTACCTGCTCAACCGCCTGTACGACCTGCCCGACGGCGCCGGGCGCATCACGATCGGCGGCGTCGACATCCGGAAGATCGACCGGAGCTACCTCCGCCGCAACGTCGGCCTTGTCCTGCAGGAGCCGTTCTTGTTCTCTGAGACGATCTATGAGAACATCACGGCCGCCTCGGCGGCGGCCACGCTCGACGACGCTCGCCGCGCCGCGTCCATCGCGGCCGTCGACGAGAGCATCACGTCGTTCCGCGACGGCTACGATACCGTCGTCGGCGAGCGCGGCGTCACGCTCTCGGGCGGGCAGAAGCAGCGCATCGCCATCGCGCGCACGCTGATGATGCACTGCCCGATCATGGTGTTCGACGACTCGACGAGCGCCGTCGACATGGAGACCGACGCGCAGATCCGCGAGGCGCTGCGCGAGAACACGGATACCTCGACGGTCATCATGATCTCGCACCGCATCAATACGCTCATGCAGGCCGACCAGATCCTCGTGCTCGAGGACGGCTGCATCAGCGAATCGGGCACGCACGACGAGCTGGTCGCGCGCGGCGGGCTCTACCGCCGCGTGTATGACATGCAGCGCGGCGCACATGTGGAAGGAGGCGGGGAGAATGCGTGATTTTTCCACGGAAAAGACGTCGAACAGGCTCAACCTGAGCGTCTGGAAGCGCCTTGTCCCGTATCTGAAGCTTGTGCGGCGGCCCATGCTCATCTCCATTGCGCTGATGATCGTCTCCGCGGCCGTCGACGCGTCCATCCCGCTTTTTACAAGCTATGCCGTCAACCACTTCGTCGAGCAGAAAACGACGCGCGGCCTTGCCGCGTTCGTGCTGGTGTACCTCACGGCCATCATCGTGCAGGCCACGACGACGGTCGTCTACTCGCGCCAGTGCATGATCACGGAGATGAACACCGGCCGGGCCATGAAGCGCGACTGCTTCGTCCATCTCCAGAAGCTGCCGCTCTCATTTTATAACCAGACGAGCGTCGGGTATATCCTGGCGCGCGTCATGAGCGACACGAGCAGGCTCTGCGGCATGATCTCGTGGGGCGTCATCAATCTGTTCTGGAGCCTTTTCTATCTTGTCGGCATTCTGATCGCCATGTTCCTGCTCAATGTGAAAATGGCGCTGACCGTGCTTTGCATCGTGCCGGTCGTCGTGATCGTCACGATCATTTTCCAGCCGAAGCTGCTGCGCGCGAACGCAGGGATGCGCGCGGCCAACTCCCGCATCACCGGCTCGTTCAACGAGAACATCGCGGGCGCGAAAACGTCGAAAACGCTTGTCATCGAGGAGAAAAACTGCGCCGATTTCGACGAGATCACCGGCCAGATGTACCGCGCGTCGCTGCGCTCGGCGCGGCTCACGGCGCTGTATCTGCCCATCATCAGCTTTTTAGGCTCGACGGCCGTGGCGCTTGTGCTGTGGCGCTCGGGCGCGATGGTGCTGCGCGGCGCGCTGGATTTCGGCGTGCTCTCGGCGTTTATCTCCTACGGCCTGATGATCTTAGACCCGCTCGCGCAGATCGCGGGTATGCTGGCCGAGGTCATGAGCGTTCAGGTGAATTTAGAGCGCGTCGGCGCGCTGCTCGACGAGCCGTGCACGCAGGACGACACGGACGCTGTCAAGGAGAAATTCGGCGATGTGTTCAATCCGAAGCCGGAGACGTATCCGTCCATGCGCGGCGAGGTGGAGTTTGACCACGTCTGGTTCCGCTATCCGGACGCGGACGAGGACGACTATGTCCTGCGCGACATCTGCCTTCGCGTGCCGGCGGGCACGACGGTCGCGCTCGTCGGCGAGACGGGCGCGGGCAAGTCGACGATGGTGAACCTCGTCTGCCGCTTTTTCGAGCCGACGCGCGGGAGCGTGCGCATCGACGGCGTCGACGTGCGCGAACGGAGCCTCAATTACCTCCACTCGAACCTCGGCTACGTCCAGCAGACGCCGCACCTGTTCTCCGGCACGCTGCGCGAGAACATCCGCTACGGCAGGCTTGACGCGACGGACGAGCAGATCGAGCGCGCGGCAAGGCTCGTCTCGGCCGACCGCGTCGCGCAAAAGCTCGAGCGCGGCTATGACACAGACGTCGGCGAGGGCGGCGACCGCCTGTCCACCGGCGAAAAGCAGCTGGTCTCGTTCGCGCGCGCCGTCGTGGCCGACCCGCCGCTTTTTATCCTCGACGAGGCGACAAGCTCCATCGACACCGAGACCGAGCACCTCATCCAGGACGCCATCGACCGCGTGCTGACCGGCCGGACGTCGTTTATCATCGCGCACCGCCTGTCCACGATCCGCAGCGCCGACCTCATCCTGCTCGTCGGCGAGGGCGGCATATTAGAGCGCGGCAGCCACGACGAGCTCATGGCTCAGCGCGGGCGGTATTTTGATCTCTACACCGCCATGCAGATCCGCGACGCCTCCGAGCGCAGCGGATTCGCATCTCAAACGGAACCCGCTTCGCTGGGCTCCCGTTTGAAAGAGAGTGCGCCCTGACTGCGCGCATAATTGGGGACGCCGCGGGCGTCCCCAATTCCACACTTGCAGGGCGTAGCGTATTTTTTCCGAGGTACACGCCCTCACTGAAATCGCCTGCGGGCGAGAATAAGGATAGGAGGCTACGGTCCCCCCGGAAAAAATGATTCTGATCTTATTTCGCCGCTGCGGCGGCGAAACTCTACGAGGTTTATGGCAAAAATCCCCGCCGGCTTCGCCGGCGGGGATTTTTTGCGCTTATTCTTCGGGACCGGATCCCGGCTCGGCGCCGGCGCTGCTGCCGGACGCGCCGGGCTCGGGGTCGTCGGTCTGCGGGATGCCGTGCGGCGTTTTCTGGTCGAGGAAGCCCTCGGGTACGATCCACTCGTTCGTGGTCGACAGCACCGTCCCGTCGCTTGCCAGCTGGCAGACGGTAATGACCGTCCCCGGCTCAGGCTCGCTGCCCGGCAAATGGAGCGTGTTGCGGTTGATGAGGACGGTCTTCTGCTTTGCGCCGTCGTAGAACACGGCGCTCGACTCGTTGAAGCCGTAGCCGGAGACGAACACGCCGTCTTCGATGTGCGCCGCGCGCACAAGGCGGATGTCGCCGTAGCCCATCTGAAGAGCCGTCGGTTCATACGGGTTTTCGCCGCCCCAGACGCTCATATCGCCGAAAAGCATGTCGTATTCGAGCATCTCGAGGTCCTTCTGGTAGCTCTCCTTGCCCATGCACGTCTGGTGCAGGCGCGTCATGATGCCCGTGTCGTTGCCGATGAGCCCCATGACATAGGCGGAGAGTTGGTAGGCGCCAAGGTCGCGGTCGGCGGCGTGCAGGTCGTAGTTGCTCCAGATGACGTACTCCGTCGCGAACAGGTCGCCCGTTGCGACGGAGTCCTCCGTCAGCTCGAAGTTCGGCAGATGGTCGCCGTAGAGCACGAGCACGGTCGGCTCGGCATAGGCGTCCAGCGCCGCGGTCAGCTCGCGCAGGAAATCGTCGACCTCCTTGACCTGGTTGACATAGTAGGTGTACGACGCCTGAAGCGCCTCCTGTCCCTCCTCGAAGCCGGACGTGATCTGGATGGGCTCGGTACGCTCGGCCTCCAGATCCGTCGGGTACTTGCCGTGCGGCTGGACGGAGATGGCGTAGATAAAGTCGCGCGCATCGGACGCGTCCAGCGCGCGGAGGATCTCGCCCGTCAGGCATTTGTCCTTCGGCCAGCCGACGGAGGTGTACTCGAGGCCGTACATATACTCCTGCGACACAAACCGGTCAAAGCCGAGGTTGGCAAAGACGAGGTTGCGGTCATAGAACGTGGCGGTATTGTCGTGGATGGCCGTGGCGGTGTAGCCGCACGCGCGAAGGTCATAGGCCATGGACTCGCACGTCTGGTCGCGCAGAACGGTGATATACGGGTACTCGCCCGCGCCGAAGTAGTCAAGGCTCATGCCCGTGAGCACCTCAAACTCCGTGTTGACCGTGCCCGCGCCATACGTCGGGACGGTGAGAAGACCCGAGGGATAGTCGCGCTTGAGCTGCGCATAGTACGGATTCGGATCCTCGGAATACGTCAGGTCTTTCAGGTGATTGACGTCGATAAACGATTCAAGCTGCAAAAAGATGACGTTCGGCTCGAGCTTTTCCGGCTCCGGCTCCGGCTCAGGCTCGGGCTGCGGGGCGGGCGCCTCGGGCTCGTCCGGCGTCTCGGGCGCGGAGATCTCGCCCAGCACGCCCTCGACCGTCTCCTCGGAGTATTCCTCCGGCTCGTCGATGCCGTGGTCGATGACGCTGACGAGGAAGCAGTATGGCAGACCATAGTCACGGTAGGCTTTTGTGAGGTTGCTGTAGGAATTGGACAGCACATCCGCGTGCAGCAGCAGCGGCGTGCCGCCGCCGACCATGACGGCGCACGCGGCGATGAGCGCGATGGACGACCTCCAGTGCCGCTCCTGCCGGCCGGTCTTGATGCACAGCAGCACGAGCAGCGCGATGGCGGCCGCGATGGCGGCGAGGATCAGGATCATCTGCCAGACGGTCAGATAGACGTCCATAATATAGATGACGGAGAAAAAGAGCTTGAAGTCGACGGCGGAGAGCGGCGTGTTGCGGAAGCACTGCAGAACAAAATTCGAAATGGAGACCGTGAGCCACGGCACCGAGAGCAGCGTCATCGCAAAGATCTGCCGCCGGAACAGGCACGAGAGCGAGAGCGTCAGCAAAATGAGCGAGAAATTGTAGATCATGAGCGCAGGCTCCGTCACAAGCCGCGTGAGCGCGACGGCGAGCGAGCGCTGGTTCAGGATCTCGATGAGCAGGTTCAGAAGGCCGGCCACGACGAGGCATCGCACGGCCGGGTAGGAAAGTGCATGGGCAATGCGCGCGCGCCAGCGCGGCACGGAATTGGGGTTGGAGTCAGGCATGGGAGCAGGCGCCTCTTTCTATCGTAAACTCCGGTGTTAAAACCGGGTCAAAACGGTGCAAACTATGAAAGAAAAGAATGACCGGCTCATACATTAACCGAAAACCGCGAAAAATGCAAGGCCTGTTCAAAAAATGCGTCAAAATGGAAACAATCTGTGAACATTCCGGGTCAAACCGTTGCGATTTGGGCAGAACCTGCTATAGTAAGTTTCGAAACAAAACAGGCCGCATCCGGCCTGAAAGGAAGATACCTCATGCCCAACATCATCGGAATCGACCTCGGCACGACGAACAGCTGCGTTGCCGTGCTCGAGGGCGGCGAGCCGACCGTCATCCCAAACGCCGAGGGCGGCCGCACGACGCCGTCCGTCGTCGCGTTTGCAAAGACCGGCGAGCGCATGGTCGGCGAGATGGCCAAGCGTCAGGCCGTCGCCAATCCCGAGCGCACCGTCTCGTCCATCAAGCGCGAGATGGGCTCGGACTATAAAGTGAAGATCGACGGCCGCAGCTTCTCGCCGCAGGAGATTTCGGCCATGATCCTCTCCAAGCTCAAGACGGATGCGGAGAGCTATCTCGGCGGATCTGTGACGGACGCGGTCATCACCGTCCCGGCCTATTTCACGGACGCGCAGCGGCAGGCGACGAAGGACGCCGGCACGATCGCGGGGCTCAATGTCCGCCGCATCATCAACGAGCCGACGGCCGCCGCGCTGGCCTACGGCGTGGACAAGGAGCAGGCGCAGAGAATCATGGTCTACGACCTCGGCGGCGGCACGTTCGACGTGTCGGTGCTCGACATCAACTCCGGCGTCATCGAGGTTCTGGCTACGGCGGGCAACAACCATTTGGGCGGCGACGACTTTGACGCGTGCATCGCGGACTATCTCGTCTCGGAGTTCAAAAAAGAGACGCGCGTCGACCTCCGGCGCGACGCGGCGGCCATGGGCCGCGTGCGCGAGGCGGCCGAGAAGGCAAAGATCGAGCTGTCCGGCGTCACGAGCACGAATGTGAACCTGCCGTACCTCACGGCGGGAAAAAGCGGGCCGCTGCATATGGATCTCACGCTCACGCGCGCAAAGTTCAACGAGCTCACGAGCCACCTCGTGCAGGCGACGATGGGCCCCGTGCGCCAGGCCATGGACGACGCGGGCCTCACGGCGGCCGAGCTTTCCAAGATCCTGCTCGTCGGCGGCTCGACGCGCATCCCGGCCGTGCAGGACGCCGTGCGCGCGTTCACGGGGAAAGAGCTGTTCCGCGGCATCAACCCGGACGAGTGCGTCGCCATGGGCGCGTGCTTGCAGGGCGGCGTCCTCTCGGGTGACGTGAAGGGGCTGCTGCTGCTCGACGTCACGCCGCTTTCGCTCGGCATCGAGACGGTCGGCGGCGTGTGTACGCGCATCATCGACCGCAACACGACCATCCCGATCAAAAAAAGTCAGGTGTTCACGACGGCGTCGAACTTCCAGACGAGCGTCGAGGTGCACGTTTTGCAGGGCGAGCGCCAGATGGCCTCGCAGAACAAGACGCTCGGCAAATTCCGCCTGACCGGCATCCGCCGGGCCATGCGCGGCGTGCCGCAGATCGAGGTCACGTTCAGCATCGACACCAACGGCATCGTCAATGTCTCCGCGCGCGACCTCGGCACGGGAAAATCGCAGGAGATCACGATCACGGCCTCGTCGAACCTCTCGCAGGCGGACATCGACCGCGCTGTGCGCGAGGCGCAGCAATACGCGGCCGACGACGCGCGATTGAAGGCCGAGGCCGAGGCGCGAAACCGCGCCGAGACGCTGCTCTATAGCGCGCAGACGGGGCTCCGCAGCGTCGAGAAATCGCGCCGCGCGCCGGTCGAGACGGCGGAAAAGCAGCTGAAAAAAGCCATGCGCGGCAAGGACAACGCCGAGATCATCGCCGCGTGCGACGCACTTGAGCGCGCCATGGCGGACGCGGGCATTCATCCGGACGCGCAGCCGGAGGAAAAGCCAGGTGATGAGGGCTATGTCGACGCGAGCTTCAACTCCGTCGACGAGGGAGACCGGTAAGGCGTGTTCGGCTATGTGATGGCCGACCCGGCCGCGCTGGACGGGGCGCAGCTTGCGCGCTACCGCGGCTGCTACTGCGGCCTGTGCCGCGCGCTCTACCGCCGCCACCGCAGCCATCTGACGCTGACATACGACATGACGTTTCTCGTGCTGCTGCTCACGTCGCTCTACGAGCCGGAGGAGACGCACCGTGATCTTCGCTGCGCCGCGCACCCGCTGAAGGCGCATGAATGCTGGCGCAGCGAGTGGACGGACTACGGCGCGGACATGAACCTCGCCTTAGCGTATCACAAATGCATGGACGACTGGCGCGACGAGCGGAGCCTGCCGCAGCTGCTGCTCGCGCGGCGGATGCGAAAAAGCTACGCGCGCGTGCGGGAAGATTATCCGCGCCAGTGTCAGGCCATGGAGGAGTGCATGGCGCGCCTTGGGCAGATCGAGCGCCGCGGCGGCTCGGCCGACGAGGCGGCAAACTGCTTCGGCGCGCTGATGGCCGCGCTGTTTTCGCCGCGGGACGACCTCTGGGCCGGCATCCTCAGCCGGCTCGGCGCGGCGCTCGGGCGATTCATTTATATGATGGACGCCGTGCTCGACCTGCCGGGCGACGAAAAGCGCGGCCGGTACAACCCTGTTTTGCTCGCACCGGCGGACTCTGCGCTGCGTCAAACGCCGAAGGCGGCGCTGTCCATGCTGCTCGCGGAGGCAAAGACGGAATTTGAAAAGCTGCCGCTTGTGCAGGATTACGCGCTTCTGCGCGGCATTCTGGATACCGGCGTCTGGCAGAAATACGCCGCGGCGCGGCAGAAGGGCAAGGTTCCGGAATGAAAGACCCATACAGCGTGCTCGGCGTCAGCCCCGATGCGAGCGACGAGGAGATCAAGACGGCCTACCGGCGCCTTGCAAAGCAGTACCACCCCGACCTCAACCCCGGCGACGAGGAGGCTGCGCGGAAGATGAACGAGGTCAACGCCGCCTACGAGCAGATCAAAAATCCACAGCCCGAGCAGCAAAGCTACGGCCCGAACCCCGGCTACGGCCAGAGCCAGAGCGGCTACGGCGGGCAGGGCGGCGGCTACTACGACCCGTTTGCGGACTTCTGGGGCTTCGGCGGCGCCGGCGGGTATGAGAGCGCGGAGTTTCGCGCGTCGCCGGAGTTTTCGACGGTGGAGCACTTTGTGCTCGCGCGGGAGTATGAGAGCGCGCTGCATCTGCTCTCAGAAATGCAGCAGGCGCGCCGCACGGCCGAGTGGTACTATTGGAGTGCCGAGGCAAATTACGGCGCCGGCAGCCGCATGACGGCGCTCGACCATGCGCGCCGCGCCTGCGCCATGGAGCCGGACAACGCCGCGTTTTCTGAACTTCTGCAGCTCATTGAGAGCGGCGGCTCCGCCCACACGGGCTTCTCGTCCGGCGCAAATTACTGCGCCGCGGACAATATCGCGGGCCGGCTCTGCCTCGGCCTGTGCCTGGCCCAGGTGTTCTGCCGGTACGGCATGTACTGCTTCTATTGCTAAAGCGGGCTCCCCGCGCGGCTGCGGCCGTGCGGGGATTTTTTTGCGTGAAGCGGCCAAATACTTGCAGCGCGAAGCGGTTTGCTGGTATAATGGGAGCAATGCTACGCCAAATGAAAAAACGGGAGGATGCACAGCATGGACACCAGCATGATTTCGCGCCTCGAGGCGCTTGAGCGCGAGGTGCAGCGGCAGAGCGACTATATCGCCATCGCCAACCTCATGGGCAGATACCAGTACCTGCACACCGCGGGCAAAATGGACGTCATCGGCCGCGAGCTTTTCGCGTCCGAGCTGCCGGATGCCCACAGCGAGTACGGGCCGCTCGGCGTGTTCGGGCCGGAGAAGTCCGTCGAGTTTTTTGACGCCATGACCGAGCGCTTCACGCACGGAACGGGACAGGTCGAGGCGGGCCTTCTGGAGCTGCACCAGATTACGACGCCTGTCATCGAGATTGCGGGCGACGGCCAGACGGCCAAGGCCATGTGGATGAGCACGGGCGCGATCCTCATGCGCGATGACCCGGACGCCGAGAGCGGGAGGAGCGCGACGTGGGACTCCGGCAAGTACGCGGTGGACTTCATCAAGATCGGCGGCCAGTGGAAGATCTGGCACCTGCATGTGTGCGACCTGTGGCGGACGGATTTCGACGAGAATCCGCTTGACAGCGACGCGCCCATGCCGCGCGGCACGACGCAGGAGATGATCGACGGCTACCGCGCCCGCGCCGCGGCCGGCGAGGACGTCCGTCCGGGCGGTATGCCGATGCCGGACGGCCCGACGACGTTCTGCTACAGCTACGCATTTGATTCGCACGCCCCGGCCGAGCCGCTCCCGCCGGAGCCGTACGGGACGTTTTCCGAGACGTTTTCCTACTGATCGGGCAGAAGACCGCAATTTTTTCGGTTTGCAGCAATTTTTTCGGCCGGCACCGGTTTTTAAGGTGCGAAAGCGCATTTTCTCTGTGTTTTGCAGGCAGATATCGGGCTGATTTGCAAGACCGCATAGTGGGCATTTCAAAAATGACCTTAAATTTTTCGGTTTTTCGGTAAAATCACTGGGAATATGTTGTGAAACGGCGCGTGCGGCGTTATATTTTTTGTTGAATTGCGAGATTCTTCGTCAAACGCTTGCAATCGCCTGTGCGATGCTTTATGATGTACTCCATCAAAGTAAAGCACGGGTTCTTGACAGGCTCATGCTTTTGCGCTGTAAATCAAAAGGAGGAACTCACAATGAACAAAGTGAAAAGACTGCTTGCTCTGCTGCTTGCGCTGTGCATGGTCTTTGCGCTGGCCGCCTGCTCGAGCGATAAGGGCTCGAACGACAACGGCGGCTCTGCCGCGACCGGCGGCAATTCCGACAAGACCGACTCGACCGACACCGCCGACACCGGCTCGGACAGCGGCGACGCTTCCACCGGCGACGCTTCCACCGGCGATTCGACCGGCGCCTTCAAGCTCGGCGGCATCGGCCCGCTGACCGGCGACGCCGCCATCTACGGCAACGCCGCCATGAACGGCGCGCAGATCGCCGTTGACGAGATCAACGCCCTCGGCGGCATCCAGTTCGAGCTGAACGCGCAGGACGACGAGGCCGACGGCGAGAAGGGCATCAACGCCTACAACAACCTCAAGGACTGGGGCATGCAGGTGCTCGTCGGCCCGGTCACGACCGGCTCGGCCATCGCCGTCTCCTCGAAGGTCTATGAGGACCGCGTCTTTGCCATGACCCCGTCCGCCTCCTCGCCGGACGTCATTGACGGCAAGGACAACATGTTCCAGGTCTGCTTCACCGACCCGAACCAGGGCATCGGCTCGGCCGACTACATCTCCGAGAACTTCGCCGGCGCGAAGGTCGCCGTCATCTACCGCAACGACGACGCCTACTCGCAGGGCATCCGCGACACGTTCGTCTCCGAGGCCGAGACCAAGGGCGTCGAGGTCGTCTATCAGGGCACGTTCACGGCCGACACCCAGACGGACTTCTCCGTCCAGCTGACGGCTGCGCAGTCCGCGGGCGCGGATCTCGTGTTCCTGCCGATCTACTACCAGCCGGCCTCCGTCATCCTCAACCAGGCCAACGCCATGGGCTATGAGCCGACGTTCTTCGGCGTCGACGGCATGGACGGCATCCTGACCATGGAGGGCTTTGACCCGTCTCTGGCCGAGGGCATCTACCTGCTCACGCCGTTCTCCGCCGATGCGCAGGATGACCTGACGAAGAACTTCGTCGCCGAGTATACCTCCCGCTTCGGCGAGACCCCGAACCAGTTCGCCGCTGACGGCTACGACGACGTCTACGCCATCAAGGCTGCCCTCGAGAAGGCCGGCTGCACGCCGGACATGAGCGCGCAGGACATCTGCGAGGCCATTGTCGCTGTCATGCCGGAGATCTCCGTTGACGGCCTGACCGGCACGGGCATGACGTGGGACGCCTCCGGCGCCGTCTCCAAGGCTCCGATGGCGGTCGTCATCCGCGACGGAGTGTATGTGACCCCGTAAAAAACGGAATGCTCCATTCCCTGAAAACACAAGGTGGGCTGCCGGGACTTTTCCCGGCAGCCGCCCTGTATTTCTATGGCAGAAACGGACGCACCGGTTTTTTGCGCTCCGGCGCGCCCGTTTCTGCCATAGCAAGCGAAAAGAGAGGTGGATGATCCATGGAATTTCTGTCCTACCTGATCAGTGGTATCAGCCTCGGCAGCGTGTATGCGATCATAGCGCTCGGCTATACCATGGTCTACGGCATCGCCAAGATGCTCAACTTCGCCCACGGCGACGTCATTATGATCGGCGGCTATGTCTCGTTCATCGCCGTCGCGGAGCTCGGCCTGCCCGGCTGGGCTTCCGTGCTCGTCGCGATGGTCGCCTGCACGATCCTCGGCATTCTCATTGAGGGTCTGGCGTACAAGCCGCTGCGCGCGGCTCCGTCGCTCGCCGTGCTCATCACGGCCATCGGCGTGAGCTACTTCCTGCAGAACGCGGCGCTGCTCATCTGGGGCGCCTCGGCCAAGAACTACACGCCGATCATCACAGGCAGCCTGTCGCTCGCGGGCGGCGCGCTCTCTATCAAATATGTCTCGATCCTGACCGTCGCCGCGTGCGTCGTCATCATGATCGGCCTGACGCTCTTCACCAGCCGCAGCAAGATGGGCAAGGCCATGCGCGCCTGCTCGGAGGACAAGGGCGCGGCGGAGCTGATGGGCATCAACGTCAACCGCACGATCTCCATGACGTTTGCCATCGGCTCGGCGCTGGCGGCCATCGCCGGCGTGCTGCTGTGCTCGTACAGCCCGTCGCTGCTGCCGACGACCGGCTCCATGCCCGGCATCAAGGCGTTCACCGCGGCCGTGTTCGGCGGCATCGGCTCCATCCCGGGCGCGTTCCTCGGCGGCATTCTCATCGGCATCATCGAGGCGCTTGCCAAGGCGTACATCTCCACGCAGCTTGCAAACTCCATCGTGTTCGCGGTGCTCATCATCGTGCTTCTGGTGCGCCCGGCCGGCCTGCTCGGCCGCTACGTGCCGGAGAAAGTCTGAGGTGGCGGCTATGACAAGACTCGGTCAACTCAAAAAGACGACAAAGGTCGACTTTGCCACCTACCTCGGCGTCATCGCGGCGTTCATCGTGGTTTCCGTGCTCAACTCGCAGGGCGTGCTGTCGAACTCGCTGCAGGGTCTGCTGGTGCCGATCTGCTGCTACATCGTCATGGCGCTCTCGCTCAACCTGACCGTCGGCATCCTCGGCGAGCTGAGCCTCGGCCACGCGGGCTTCATGAGCGTCGGCGCGTTTTCGGGCGTCATCGCGGCCATGAGCCTGCAGGCGGCCATCCCGAACGACGGGGTGCGCCTCGCCGTCACCATGCTCATCGGCGCCATCGTCGCGGCCGTGGCGGGCTTCCTCATCGGCATCCCCGTCCTGCGCCTCAACGGAGACTATCTGGCCATCGTGACGCTCGCCTTCGGCGAAATCATCAAGGAGCTTGTCACATGCCTCATCGTCGGCTATGACAGCAACGGCCTGCACATCGCCTTCAACCTGTCCGGCACGAAGAGCATCAGCGACCTCGGCCTGCTCGACGACGGCTTCGCCATCATCAAGGGCGCGCAGGGCGCAACGGGCACGCACACCATCGCCTCGTTTACGGCCGGCTTCGTGCTCATCCTCGTCACGCTGTTTATTATTCTCAACCTCGTGCGCAGCCGCACGGGCCGCGCGGTCATGGCCATCCGCGACAACCGCATCGCGGCCGAGAGCGTCGGCATCCAGATCACAAAGTATAAGATGATCGCGTTCGTCATCTCCGCGGCGCTCGCCGGCGCGGCCGGCGCGCTCTACGGCCAGAATTACTCCAACCTCGTCGCCTCGAAATTCAACTTCAACACGTCGATCCTCGTGCTCGTGTTCGTCGTGCTCGGCGGGCTGGGCAATATGTGGGGCTCCATCATTGCGGCGACGCTGCTGTACATCCTGCCGGAGCTGCTGCGCAGCGTGGGCGACTACCGCATGCTCGTGTACGCCATCGCGCTCATCGTCGTCATGCTCGTGACGAACAACCCGCGCGCCAAGGCGCTCTTTGGCCGGCTGATCCCGAAGCGGAAGGAGGACAACGCCCATGTCTAAGCAGACGTTTGAGAAGGGGAAGATGGTCCCCGTCCCCAGCCGCGGCATCATCCCCGAGCGCGACTTAAATGACATCCCCGTGCTCGAGTGTACGCATCTGGGCATCGACTTCGGCGGCCTGCACGCCGTCGAGGACTTCAACCTCACCATCGGCCGGACGGAGATCGCCGGCCTCATCGGCCCGAACGGCGCCGGAAAGACGACGGTGTTCAATCTGCTCACAAAGGTCTATAAGCCGACGCACGGCACCATCCTGCTCGACGGCGTCGACACGGCCAGCTATGACACCTCGCACATCAACCGCATGGGCATCGCCCGCACATTCCAGAACATCCGCCTGTTCTCGAACCTGTCCGTTGAGGACAACGTCAAGATCGGCCTGCACAACCAGATGCGCTACTCCACGCTCTCCGGCGTGCTGCGTCTGCCGCCGTACTGGCGGCAGGAGAAGGCCGCGCACGCCCGCGCGCTGGAGCTGCTGCGCATTTTCGACATGGAGAGCCTCGCCGACGCGCCCGCGGGCAGCCTGCCCTACGGCGCGCAGCGCCGGCTTGAGATCGTCCGCGCGCTGGCCACGGAGCCGAAGCTGCTGCTGCTCGACGAGCCGGCCGCCGGCATGAACCCGTCCGAGACGGCCGAGCTGATGGAGAACATCGTGAAGATCCGCGACACGTTCCACATCGCCGTCATGCTCATCGAGCATGACATGAATCTGGTCATGGGCATCTGCGAGGGCATCTGCGTGCTGAACTTCGGCCGCGTCATCGCCAAGGGCACGGCCGAGGAGATCCAGCGCGATCCGGCCGTCATCGAGGCGTACCTCGGCAAGAAAAAGGAGGGCTGAGCGGTATGCTGAACGTATCGGATATCAACGTCTATTACGGCGCCATCCACGCGGTCAAGGACGTCAGCTTTGAGGTAAACGACGGCGAGATCGTCACGCTCATCGGCGCGAACGGCGCCGGCAAGTCCACGATCCTCAACACCATCGCCGGCCTGCTGCGCTCGAAGACCGGCTCCATTGAGTTCTGCGGCCAGACGCTCGGCAGCGTGCCCGCGTACAAGACCGTCGCGCGCGGCCTCGCGCTTGTGCCGGAAGGCCGCCGCGTGTTTTTGCAGATGACGGTGCAGGAGAACCTTGAAATGGGCGCGTATACGCAGAACGGCTCGACGGTCGAGCCCGGCCTTGCGCGCGTGTATGAGCAGTTCCCGCGCCTGAAGGAGCGCTGCCGCCAGATCGCCGGCACGCTCTCCGGCGGCGAGCAGCAGATGCTCGCCATGGGCCGCGCGCTGATGTCGAACCCGAAGCTGCTCATGCTCGACGAGCCGTCCATGGGCCTCGCGCCGCTGCTCGTGGAGCAGATCTTCGACATCATCCGCCAGCTCCACGAGGCCGGCACGACGATCCTGCTCGTTGAGCAGAACGCGCAGATGGCCCTGTCCGTGGCCGACCGCGCCTACGTCCTCGAGACCGGCACGATCGCCATGAGCGGCGACGCGCATGAGCTTTTGGAGGACGACCGCGTCCGGAAGGCCTACCTCGGCGGCTGAAGCCCGAAACGAGACCCGCTTCGCTGGGCTCTCGTTTCGACAGGATCGCAGCCCGACTGCGCGCACGCGCCAAAGGCGCGCACACTTGCGGGCTGAGCGGTATTTTTTCCGAGGTACACGCCCCCGGAAAAAATGATTTCAGATTGTTTGCGCCTGCGGGCGCAAACTCTGCGAGGCTGTTTGAAAATTGAGAGCCCGTATGCAGTTTGCATATGGGCTCTTTTTTTGCGAGCTTTCAAATGCTCACTATTTCGTGCAATATCTCCGGTTTTCAGGAAAGTGCTTGCATTTGGTTTGTACGCTTTGTATAATCGATCCATCTAACATATGGAGAGGATGGAACCCAATGAAGCCCAGATACCCGCACCTCCTTTCGCCGGTCAAGGTCGGCGACATCGTGCTCAAGGACCGTTTCGTGTCCGGCAACGCCCTGCCGCACTTCCTGCAGGGCCCGGAGACGTTCCCGTCCGAGCAGGTCATTCAGCATATGGTCGACATGGCTAAAAATGGCGCGGCCATCGTCACATTCGCCGACTGGACGAACAAGGATCAGCGCAATTCCTTCAACGAGGACGGCCGCCGCTTCCCGATGTACGACGCGGACGACCCTTCCATGGAGAACTATCTGTGCCAGATGGCCGATCAGGTCCACTACTATAATTCGCGCATCTCCATCGCCATGATGCCGTTCGTCGGCCCGAACGGGCACGACGTGAGCACGGTCGCGCAGCCGGAGGGCATGGTCTCGCAGCAGAATCCGTTTTTCATGCTGCTCAAAAAGTCCGGCGGTCAGGGCGTCACGGAGTGTACGCACGAGGAGATCCGGCAGGTCATCGACGAGACGGTCGCGCGCGTGAAGTTCTACCAGCGCATGGGCTTTGACATGTGCACGCTGCACTTTGCCTATCGCGGCAACTTCTTCGCCCGCTGGATCTCGCCGCTCACGAACCTGCGCACGGATGAGTACGGCGGCGACATCCGCGGCCGCGGCCGCTTCCTGCTCGAGCTTGCGACGGCCATCAAGGCCGCCTGCGGCAGAAATTTCCCCATCGAGGTGCAGATCACGGGCTCCGAGCCCGGCGGCAACACGATCGAGGAGATCTGCGAGCTGGCGAAAATGGTCGAGGACGTTGTGGACATCTTCCAGTTCCGCGCGCACGACGGCGGCATTGCCCACCCGGTCGGCTTCAACTCCGAGCCGCACAAGTACGCGACCGTCGCCGACTCCGCCGCCGTCAAGGCCAGCGGGACGAAGATCCTCTGCGAGCCGATCGGCGGCTTCCAGGACGTCGCGGACGCCGAGGAGATCCTCGCCTCCGGCAAGGCCGACCTCATCGGCGCGGCGCGCGCGTTCTTCGTCGACCCGGACTATTTTGAGAAGATCGTCGAGGGCCGCGGCGAGGACGTCTACCCGTGCGTGCGCTGCAACAAGTGCCATGTGCCGAGCCTCGAGGGCAAGTGGCTGAGCATCTGCACGGTCAACCCGCGCCTTGGCATCGCCCACAAGCTCGACCATTTCGTGCGCCCGGTCACGAAGAAAAAAAGCGTCGCCGTCATCGGCGGCGGCCCGGCGGGCATGCGCGCGGCCATCTGCTGCGCCGAGCGCGGCCACGCCGTCACGCTCTATGAAAAGTCGAGAGCGCTCGGCGGCCAGCTCTATCACACGGACTTCGCCTCGTTCAAATGGCCGCTGCGGAACTACCGCGACTTCCTCATCGAGCAGCTGCACAAGACCGGCGTCCGCGTGCTCATGGGCACGGAGGCCACGCCGGAGAATATCGGCGACGGCAATTATGACGCCATCATCGTCGCCGTCGGCGCCGAGCCGAAGACGCCGTCCATTCCGGGCGCTGACGACTGCTGGAACGTCATGAACGTGTTCGGCAATGCGGATAAGCTCGGCAAAAACGTCGTTGTCATCGGCGGCTCGGAGTCGGGCGTCGAGACGGCGTTCTACCTGTGCGAAAACGGCCACGACGTCACGATCCTCACGCGGCAGGACCGCCTTGCGCCGGACGCGACGCCCATCCACTACCACGAGATCATGCAGGAAAAGTGGGAGGGCATGGAGAACTTCCACTTCATCACCGGCGCGTCGACGACGGCCGTCGAGCCCGGCCGCGTCGTCTACCGTGTGGGCGAGGAGGAAAAGACCATCGACTGCGACAGCGTCGTCGCCCTCGGCGGCATGCGCCCGAAGCAGGATGAGTCCATGGTCTTCGCGGGCCTTGCCCCGGAGATCTACTACATCGGCGACTGCCGCGAGATCGGCTCCGTGCGCGAGTGCAACCGCTCCGCGTATGCGGCTGCGATGCAGATTTAATCCCTCTGAACGATGGAAAAACGACCGGTTCCGCACGGAGCCGGTCGTTTTTTGCACAAAATGGATTGGACGTTTTTGTTCAAATCGTGTATACTGAAGAAAAAACGATGTGAGGAACCGCAATGCTGGACGCGATTTTGTTTGATTTGGACGGCACGCTGCTGCCGATGGAGACGAAGGAATTTGTCGAGGGGTATTTCGCCCTGCTCGCGCAGAAGGCCGCGCCGCTGGGCTTTGAGGCGGAAGGACTCTATGCGGCGATCTGGCGCGGCGTGGAGGTCATGGTGAAAAACGACGGGAGCGAGACGAACGAGGCCGCGTTCTGGCGCGCGTTCGCCGGGATCTACGGCGCGGCGCGGCCGGAGGACGAGCAGATGTTCAACGACTTCTATTCGCGCGAATTTGACGGCGCGAGGCGCTTCACGCAGCCCAATCCGCACGCGCGCGAGGCCGTCCGGCTCGCGCGGGAGAAGGCCGGGCGCGTCATTCTGGCGACGAATCCGATCTTCCCGCCGTGCGCCGTGCGCACGCGCTTAAAGTGGGTCGGCCTGACGCCGGAGGAGTTTGACTTTGTCACGACGTATGACAATTCCAGCTTCTGTAAGCCGAATCCGGACTATTACCGCGCGATCCTGTCGCGGCTTTCGCTGGATGCTGCGCGCTGCCTGATGATCGGCAACGACATCGGCGAGGACATGGTGCCGACGAAGGAGGTCGGCCTTTCGCAGTTTTTTGTAACGGACTGCGCCATTCGCCGCGGCCTGACGCACAACGGCCCGCAGGGCGGCTTTTCTGAGCTGCTGGCGTACTTAAAATCGCTGTAAATCCAAGTTTTCGTCCGGTGCAGCCGCTGCGCCGGACTTTCTTTGCATAGCGGCGCGCCTCCTGGATGATACTATGAAAAAAGGAGGCGCAGCAATGGACTTTTTGAAAACAAAAACGGCAGCCTGCCTCGCGCGCAGCTTCGCAGGGGAGTCTCAGGCGCGAAACCGCTATGAATTCTACGCCGCGCAGGCCCGGCGCGAGCAGCAGGAATATCTGGCGCGCCTGTTCGAGCAGACGGCGGACAATGAGCGCGCGCACGCGTGGGCATTCTGGTGCGAGCTGACGAAAAACGGCGGCGCGCAGATCGGAAGCATCGCGCTCGACGCCGGATATCCGTTTTCGTTCGGCAGCACGGAGCAGAATTTTGCCTTCGCGGCCGAGGGCGAGCGCGACGAGCACGCGTCGGCCTATCCGGCGTTCGCCGAGACGGCCGCGGCCGAGGGCTTTGCAGACGCAGCGCAGCTCTGGCGGCAGATCGCGGCCATTGAGGGCGAGCATCTTGCCGTATTTGAGGCGGCAAAGCGGATGCTCTCGGACGGGTCGCTCTACCGGCGCGACGCGCCGGTCGTGTGGCGCTGCTTAAACTGCGGGCACACGCTCGAGGCGGTGGAGCCGTGGCGCATCTGCCCGGTCTGCGGCCGCCCGATGGGCTGGGTGGAGAGCGACGTGCGCGCGCAGGCCGCTAGGAAATGAACACGCTGCTGGCGTAGCCGACCGTGCCGCGGTAGTCCACGACGAGCCAGTCGCCGTACTCGTTGAGCACGGTGACGGACGCGCCGCTTGGCAGGTTGGCCAGCACGGGCGCATTGAGCGACGGCGCGCCGCGCAGGTTGAGCGTCCCGCTCGAGACCGTGACCGTCGCCTCGCGCTCTTCACCCGGGGACAGAAACGGCAGGCCGAAATACTCCGTCACAGAAAGCGCGATGGCGCGCGCGATCTCGGGCAGATTTTCGGTGATCCAGTTTGCATCGGACTCGTTGTCATGATACGCAAGCTCCAAAAGCACAGCCGGCGCGCGCGTCTGGCGCAGCTCGCCGATCGTCGTGGACGGCTCGGCGCGGACGAGGTCGGGAAGGGGATAGATCGGCCGGAGGTTATCGACGAGGATGTTCGCCATGGCAAGGCCGCCGGAGCTTCCGGGATAGTAGAAGGCGATGGAGCCGCGCGCCGTGCCGTAGCGCCCCTCGGGCGCGGCGTTGGAGTGCAGGGCAAGGTGGAAGTCATAATTTCCGCGGTTGGACAGCCGGATGGCTGTGACGGCCGTCCCGGCGGGGTCGTTGCGCGTGACGTTCACGCCGGACGCGCGAAGGTACGGCTGCACCTCGTCGGCCAGGCGGTTCATCCAGTATTCCTCGCTGCCGCCCGTGACATAGAGGTTGCGCTCCTGCGTGGAGGGGCTTAGAAATAAGTAGGGCATAAATAAGCACGCCGCCTTTCGGTTTTTTGCCATGCTATGCAGGGCCGAGGTGCGGCGTGCTTGACTTTTTGCTGTGTGCGCGGTATGATAAATCATATCAAATATGAATGGAGCGATCAAATATGGAAGGGCCAAAGGGAAAGCATGTGTTTGGCCTCGTCAAGGTCGGCGAGCGCGGGCAGATCGTCATCCCAAAGCAGGCGCGCGAGATCTTCGGCATCCGCGCAGGCGACGAGCTGATGCTCATCGGCGACGAGGAAAGCGGCCTTGCCATCCTGACGAGCGAGCAGCTGACGCAGGTGTTCCGCGGCATTTTGGGTCAGGGAGGCGAACCAAATGGAAGCAATTGAGGTATCCGGCCTGACAAAGACCTACGACGGGCGCAATGTCGCGGACGGCCTGACGCTCACGGTGCATGAGGGCGAGCTGTTTGCGCTGCTCGGCGTCAACGGCGCGGGCAAGACAACGACGATCCGGATGCTGACCGGCCTGACGGCGCCGGACGGCGGCGATGCGCGCATCTGCGGCCATTCGATCCGCACGCAGCTGCCGCTGGTCAAGTGCGCCGTGGGCATCTGCCCGCAGGAGACGGCCGTGGCGAAGAAGCTGACCGTGCGCGAAAATGTCACGCTCATGGCACGCCTTTACGGGCAGGGAAAGGGCGAGGCCGCGCGCAGTGCGGACGCGCTGATCGGAGAATTCGGCCTGTCCGAGGTCGCGGAAAAGCGCGCGGGCAAGCTGTCCGGCGGGTGGCAGCGGCGGCTGTCGATCGCCATGGCCATGGCCGGCCGGCCGAAGGTGCTGTTCCTCGATGAGCCGACCGTCGGGCTCGACGTGCTCGCCCGCCGCGCGCTGTGGGAGCTGATCCGCGGCGCGCTGCGCCACATGACCATCGTGCTCACGACGCACTCGATGGAGGAGGCGGAGGCGCTCGCCAGCCGCATCGGAATTATGGCGGCAGGGCGCCTGCGCGCGTGCGGCGCGGCGCCGGAGCTGATGGAGCAGACCGGCACGGCGACGCTCGAGGACGCATTCGTCGCGCTGGCGCAGGAAGGGGGCGCGGCGTGATGCGGAGCACGGCGTTTGCGCGGCGCTGCGCGCATGAGGTCCTGCGCGACCCGATCAGCTATTGCTTCTGCCTCGGCTTTCCGGTCGTGATGCTGCTCGTGTTCCGGCTCGTAAACGTCAGCACGGGCGGCGCGGCGCCCGTGTTCGCGCTGCCGCAGCTGACAAGCGGCATAACGGTCTTTTCGTTCTCGTTTTCGATGCTGTACATGGCGCTGCTCGTGTCCGGCGACCGGGACAGCGCGTTTTTGACGCGGCTTTACTGCACGCCCATGACGCAGGCGGACTTTGCGTTCGGCTATCTGCTGCCCGGTCTTGCCATCGCGGCCGGGCAGGCGTGTGTGTGCCTTGTGTGCGCGTGGGCGCTCGGGATGGCGACGGGCGACCGGATCCCGTTTGCCCGCGGGCTTTTGCAGATCGTATCGCTGCTGCCTGCCATGCTCATGGCGGTGAGCTTCGGCGTGCTGTTCGGCAGCCTGCTCTCGCCCAAGGGCGCGCCGGGCGCGGCGTCTGTGCTGATCTCGGCGTCCGGCTTCCTGTCCGGCGCGTGGATGCCGCTGGAGCAGATGGGGACGTTCGGACGCGTTTGCCGCGCGCTGCCGTATTATCCGGCCGTGCGCGTCGGCCGCGCGGTCTTAAATGGCGCATGGACGCGGGGGAACGGACGCGACCTCGCTGTTACGGCCGGA
Source organism: uncultured Oscillospiraceae bacterium (assembly GCA_934589675.1). GTDB lineage: Bacteria > Bacillota > Clostridia > Oscillospirales > Oscillospiraceae > CAKTOF01. The sequence goes on along the minus strand of CAKTOF010000001.1, from coordinate 7,242 downwards.
TGGGCCGCGCTTGCGCTCGGCCTTGCGATATGGGCGCAGAAGCGCGCGATGCAGGCGCAATAAAGAAGACGGGAAACGCCGGAGCGTTTCCCGTCTTTTTGTATGTAGATCAGGCGCGCAGGAAGCCCTTGCCGAAGATCTCGCTGGAGTTTGTGACGAGCACGAACGCAGTGGAGTCGACGCTCTTGGCGTACTGCCGCAGCGCGACGGCCTGAAAGCGCGTGAGCGCCGTGAGCAGCACGGTGTGCTCCGTGCCGGAGAACGCGCCGGTCGCCTCCCAGACGGTGGCTGAGCGCTGGAGCGTGTCGATGATATACCGCTGGATCTCGTCCGGATGAACTGTGACAATCATGACGCACTTGCGGCGGTTGAGCGACTCAATGATCGAGTCGACGAGCGCGCTTTTGAGAATGAGGCCGAGCAGGCAGAAAAGGCCGGTCTCAATGTCGAAGATAAAGAGCGTCGAACCTGCGATGAACACGTCCGCGACGAGCAGCGCGCGGCCGATGTCAAGTCCTGTGAATTTTTTGAGGATCATGGCCGTGATGTCCGTGCCGCCTGTGCTCGCGCCGAAGTTGAACAGCAGCGCCGAGCCGAGCGCCGGCAGGATCACGGCGAAAAAGAGCTCGAGCATTTTCTGATCCGTAAACGGCGCGCGCATGGGCCAGAGCCATTCAAAGCCCTGCAAAAGCGCGGAGAACAGCAGCGAGCAGTAGATCGTCTTCTCGCTGAAGCGGCGCCCGAGCACGAGAAAGCCGAGCAGCAGGAAAATGAGGTTGATGACCGCGCTGATCGTCGCGGCGGGAAACGGCAGGATCTTTGCCAGCAGCACTGAAAGGCCGGACACGCCGCCGGTGGAAAAGTTGTTCGGAAATTTGAAAAAATAAACGCCCATGGCAACAAGCAGCGTGCCGAGCGTGATGAGCCCGAATTCCTTCAGGCGAGCTTTCATTCAGACCGTCTCCTTTCATGGACCCTGGACAGTTTAGCAAAGATAGCCGGGTTTTGCAAGGAAGAATTCATTTTTGTGTGGGGGAAAGGGATTGTTGGGGGCGTGATAAAATGACGCGCCGATTGCGGAATGCGGCAAATAACAACATGACATCCTGAGCGAAGCGTAAGCCCCTTTATTCCTGTCATCCTGAGCGAGCGCAGCGAGTCGAAGGATCTTGCCGATTACGGTATGATCGCGTTCATATCCAGCGCAGGAAGTGGATGAAAGACTACCGCAATCGGGCAGACCCTTCGGCAAGCTCAGGGTGACACGTTTTTCGTTTTCGCTGGCACACAATCGGATTAGCGTAATCGGAAAGATTCCCCCATTCGGGGACGATGCCACGGCCATTTCATGGCCGCTGAATGACATTCAAATTTACTGCGCGCCGCAATCGGCCTTGCGGGCGGATGATATCCGCCCCTACAATACCCGCGCGCAAAAAAAGCCGTGCTCCGTTCGGAGCACGGCTTTTTTGTTTTTTGGGAAAGCGCGCGGCTTAGTACATGCCGCCGCCGGCACCGGCGCCGGCTGCTGCGGCAGCGATGGCGGCGTCCTTGGCCGGGTCGGGCTTGTCGGCGACGAGGGACTCGGTCGTCAGCACGCACGAGGCGACGGACGCGGCGTTCTCAAGCGCGGAGCGGGTGACCTTCGTCGGATCGACGATGCCGGACGGGATCATGTCACAGAAGGTCTCGGTGTAGGCGTCATAGCCGTAGCCGGTCTTGCCGGACGAGCTGATCTTCTCGAAGACGACGCTGCCGTCGACGCCGGCGTTCTCGGCGATCTGGCGGATCGGAGCCTGAAGCGCCTTGGCGATGATCTGCGCGCCGGTCTTCTCGTCACCCGTGAGGGTCTCGACGAGGGCGTTGACGGCCGGGATGGCGTTGACGTAGGCCGTGCCGCCGCCGGCGACGATGCCTTCCTCAACGGCGGCCTTCGTGGCGTTGAGCGCGTCCTCGACGCGGAGCTTCTGCTCCTTCATGGCCGTCTCGGTCTGCGCGCCGACGCGGATGACCGCGACGCCGCCGGACAGCTTGGCAAGGCGCTCTTCGAGCTTCTCGGTGTCATAGTCGCTCGTGGTGACCTCGATGGTCGCCTTGATCTCGGCGATGCGGGCGGCGATGTCCTCAGCCGCGCCGGCGCCGTCGACGATGACGGTGTTGTCCTTCGTGACCTTGACCTGACGGGCCGTGCCGAGCTGGGCGACGGTCGCGTCCTTGAGGTCCATGTTGAAGTCCTTGGCAATGACGGTGCCGCCGGTCAGGATGGCGATGTCCTGAAGCATCTCCTTGCGGCGGTCGCCGTAGCCCGGCGCCTTGACGCAGCAGACGGTGAACGTGCCGCGCAGCTTGTTGACAAGCAGGGTGGCCAGCGCGTCGCCATCGACGTCCTCGGCGATGATGAGCAGCTTCTTGCCGGCCTGAACGATCTGCTCGAGCAGCGGCAGGATCTCCTGAATGGACGAGATCTTCTGATCGGTGATGAGAATATACGGATCGTCGAGCTCGGCGACCATCTTCTCGGTGTTCGTGACCATGTACGGCGACAGGTAGCCGCGGTCGAACTGCATGCCCTCGACGACCTCAAGGCCGGTCTCGGCGGTCTTGCTTTCTTCGATGGTGATGACGCCGTTGGCGCTGACCTTCTCCATGGCCTCGGCGATGAGCTTGCCGATGGTGGCGTCGCCGGACGAGACGGTGCCGACGCGGGCGATGTCCTCGCTGCCGTTGACGAGCTGCGAGTTGGCCTTGATGGCCTCGACAGCCGCGGTGACTGCCTTCTCGATGCCCTTGCGCATGACCATCGGGTTTGCGCCGGCGGAGACGTTCTTCAAGCCCTCGCGGATGATGGCCTGCGCGAGCAGGGTCGCGGTCGTCGTGCCGTCGCCGGCGACATCATTCGTCTTCGTGGCGACCTCGCGGACAAGCTGCGCGCCCATGTTCTCAAACGCGTTCTCAAGCTCGACGTCCTTGGCGATCGTGACGCCGTCGTTCGTGATGAGCGGCGCGCCGTAGGCCTTGCCGAGAACGACGTTGCGGCCCTTCGGGCCGAGGGTGACTTTGACGGTATCGGCGAGCTGGTCGATGCCGGACTGGAGCGCCTTGCGCGCTTCCTCGCCAAAAATGATCTGTTTAGCCATAATACTGCAACCTCCAGTGATTATTCAACGATAGCCAGAATGTCGGCCTGACGGACGATGGTGTAGGACTCGTCGTCGACCTTGACCTCCGTGCCGGAGTACTTCGAGGTGATGACCTTGTCGCCCGGCTCGACGTTCATTTCGACCTCAACACCGTCGACCATGCCGCCGGGGCCGACCGCGACGACTTCAAAAACCTCGGGCTTTTCCTTGTTCGCGGTGGACAGGATGATACCGGACTTGGTCTTTTCCTGCATCTCGACCGCCTTGATGATGACTCTGTCAGCCAAAGGGATGAGTTTCATAACTACGACCTCCTGAAATAAATCCATGGCAGATGCGCTGCCATATAGTATACCATGCTGTATGCGGTTTAGCACTCAAAAACCGGGAGTGCTAACGTGTATTATAATATAGCACAGCCGGAAAATGCGCAACTGGAAAAATCACTGATTTTTCGGAACAACGCCGGAAAAACAGGCAAAGGAAAAACATAATGCGTGATTTTCTTCAGTTTTCTTCAATTTGCTGCTGCTATCTCCGGTTTTTGAGCGGCGCGAGCGGCGTATGTCAGCCCCTTGGGGTAGAAAAAGCGGATTTTTTCGTCCGCGACGGAAAATGTGGTGTCGCGGCTGTAGATGAGCTCGCCGTCGAGGTTGATGTCCTCATCGCGCTCGCCGATGATGCGGATGGAGCGGCAGCGGACGTGGCGGATGAGGTCCGGAAGCTCGGCCCATCGGCCGACCTTGTACTTGCCGATGACCGCCGCGACCGTCAGGCGGGAGACGCCGCGCACGATGAGCACGTCGAGCATCCCGTCGTCCGGCTCCGCGCCCGGGAACGGGTAGAACCCGCCGCCGTACCAGCGGCCGTTGCAGATGCAGATGAGGCTCTGCTCGCCCCGGATCGTCTCGCCGTTGACCTCAATGGTATAGGGGCGGTGGACGCCGCGGATGAGGTTGACGAGGATGGAGATGACATACGCGCCCGAGCCGGTGACGAGCGGCAGACGCTTGTAGCGGCCGATCTGCGTGCCGATGCGCGCGTCAAAGCCGATGGAGCAGACGTTGAGGCTGTAATGGCCATCGCCGCAGGTGATAAGGTCGAACGCGGCCTCGTCGGTGTCTAAAAAGCTCGCGGGGTCGGCAAACGGCGCGGTGTCGGAGAAAATGCGCACAAAGTCGTTGCCGGAGCCGGCCGTGAGCGACGTGATGGCCGCGTTCGGGTATCCGACGACGCCGCAGACGACCTCGTTGAGCGTGCCGTCGCCGCCGCAGGCGTAGATGCGCACAGGCTCGCCTTTTTCGGCTGCGGCGCGGGCGAGGGCTGTGCAGTCGCCCTTGCACTTTGAGACGGCGATCTCGTAGTCCTGCCCGGCGAAGGCGCGGTCGATCCGCTCGCGCAGCGCGGCCGTGTGGTCGGCCTTGCCGGCGGCGGGGTTGAGAATGAACAGGTGGTGCATGGCGCGGCCTCCGTCAAAAATACATATAGAGATTACACTGGATCATGCCGTTGTAGAGCTTGCGCTTTTTCGCGGCGCGGCGGCCGTAGTAGCGCTCAAATTCCGGCTCGCTTGTGAGGATGTACTGCTTCCAGCCGTCCTCGCGCGCCATGCGGCGGCCAAAGGCCTGATAGAGCTTCTGCGCGTCGCGCATTTCGCCGAGGCGCTGGCCGTAGGGCGGGTTCGCGGCCAGAATACCGCCGCCCTCGGGCAGCGCGCGCGTGAGCGCGTCGGCCTCCGTGAAGGTGATATACTCCTCCACGCCGGCCTTTTTCGCGTTCGAGCGCGCGATGGCGACGCTCTTCGGGTCGATGTCGCTGCCGAAAATGTGATAGTCGCCGTGAAATTCGCGCGCCTTGGCGGCATCGAGCTCTTCGCTCCACAGCTGCTGCGGCATCGTCGTCCAGTGGCGGGCGGAGAAGTCGCGGCTTGCGCCCGGAGCGCGGTTGGCCGCGGCGAGGGCGGCCTCGATGCAGATCGTGCCGCTGCCGCAGAACGGGTCAAGGAACGTGTCGCGTCCGCGGTAGCGCGCGAGGTTCACGATGGCCGCGGCGAGCGTCTCGCGCAGCGGGGCGTCGTTGCCCTGCGCGCGCCAGCCGCGTTTGTGCAGGCCTGCGCCTGTTGTGTCGAGCGCGAGCGAGGCGACGTCCTTCAAAATGGACACGCGGACCTGATAGAGCTCGCCCGTCTCGGGCATCCAGTCGACACGGTAATGGCCGCCCAGACGGACGCTCATGGCCTTTTTGACGATCTTCTGGCAGTCCGGCATCGAGTGCAGCGCGGAGTTCACCGTGCGGCAGCGGATGGGGAACATCCCGTTTTTCGGGATGAACTGCTCCCAAGGCAGGGCCTTCGTGCCCTCAAAAAGCGCGTCGAACGTCGGCGCGGGGAACTCGCCGAGCACGATGAGCACGCGCTCGCCCATGCGCAGGCACAGATTTGCGCGCGCGACCTCCGCCCAGCCGCCGTCAAAGAGCACGCGGCCGTTCTCCGCGCGGACATTTTCCATCTTCAGCCGCCTCAGCTCGTCGCTGACCAGCCCTTCCAGCCCAAACAGGCAGGGAACCGAACATGTAAATTTCATAAAAGCACCATCTCATTGCAAAATTACACACCATTATACAGGATATTGCGGGAAATAGCAATGCGCAGGTTTTTTCGAAAGATTTGATGCAAATTATATTGACAAAAAATTAACGTAATAGTATAATACACATAGACGCAAACTCTGCGGCATACGCAATGCCGACAGGCTGCACGGGCGGAGATTCCCGCGCGGCCGGAGGGAAAGGGGAGAGACAAATGCTGCTGAATCTCTTGCTTTGGGGCTGCGCGGCGGTCGTGTTCCTCATCATCGAGGCGGCGACGGTCGGGCTGGCGACCATCTGGTTTGCCGGCGGCGCGCTCGCCGCGCTCGTGGCGGCGGCGCTCGGCGCGGCGTACTGGCTTCAGGCCGTGCTGTTCCTCGCGGTGTCCGTTGCGCTGCTCGCGTGCCTGCGGCCGTTTGTGCGCCGGTTTATCACGCCGAAAAAAGAGCGCACGAACGCCGACCGCGTCATCGGCGCCGAGGGCGTCGTCACCGAGCCGATCGACAACCTTGAGGCGACGGGCGCCGTCAAGGTCGGCGGCGTCGAATGGACGGCGCGCGCAGTCGGCGACGAGCCGATCCCGGCGGGCGCGCGCGTCATCATCCGATCCATCGACGGCGTGAAGCTCCGCGTGGAAAAAGCGCCGGAGCCCGCAGAAGCCCGGATTTTCTGAATCTGTAAGGAGGAGAACCCATGATACCTGCCATTGTTCTCGGAGTCATTGCGGCGCTGGTGCTCATCATCCTTGTCCGCAACATCTACATCGTCCAGCAGTCGCGCGCGTACGTCGTCGAACGCCTCGGCGCATTCAGCGCCGTCTGGGGCGTCGGCCTGCATTTTAAGCTGCCGTTTTTTGAGCGCATCGCCAAGCGCGTGAGCCTGAAGGAGCAGGTGCTCGACTATCCGCCGCAGCCGGTCATCACGAAGGACAACGTCACCATGCAGATCGACACGGTGCTCTATTTCCAGATCACCGATCCGAAGCTCTACACCTACGGCGTCGAAAACCCGATGAGCGCCATTGAAAAGCTCACGGCCACGACGCTGCGCAACATCATCGGCGACCTCGAGCTCGACCAGACGCTCACCTCGCGCGACGTCATCAACGGCAAAATGCGCGTGATCCTGGACGAGGCGACCGACCCGTGGGGCATCAAGGTCAACCGCGTCGAGGTCAAGAACATCCAGCCGCCGGCCGACATTCAGGCGTCCATGGAAAAGCAGATGAAGGCCGAGCGCGAGCGCCGGCAGGCCATTTTGCAGGCCGAGGGCACGAAGCAGTCGGCAATCCTCGTCGCCGAGGGCGAAAAGCAGGCGGCCATATTGCGCGCCGACGCCGAGAAGCAGGCCGCCATATTGCGGGCGCAGGGCGAGGCCGAGGCCATCGTGTCCGTCCAGCGCGCGCTGGCCGACTCCCTCAAGATGCTCAACGAGGCCGACCCGAACGATCAGGTCATCAAGCTCAAGGCGCTCGAGGCCATGCAGAAGGTCGCCGACGGCAAGGCCACGAAGATCA